>CAYXBJ010000059.1:0-88741 GCA_964463175.1 uncultured bacterium | reverse complement strand
CCGGGCCGGCGAGCTCCACACCCTCAGCGACCGGTACCGCCACGCGCAGTTCCGCCGCATGGGTCTGGAGACCACGATCTACGCCGTGGCCGAGGCGGTGGGCGCCTTCGTCGTCGCGGCGCTCCTCTGGTGGGGCGGGGGAGAGATCCTCGCCGGCACCCTCACGTTCGGCGTGCTGGTGGCCTTCATGCAGTACACCCAGCGGTTCTACCTGCCCATCCGCGATGCCTCCGCGAAGTTCTCGGTCATGCAAGCCGCCACGATCGCGGCCGAGCGGGTGTTCGCGCTGCTCGACACACCCTCCGAGGTCGGCGGACACGCCGCGGTCGGGGCCGCCGGCGCTCCAGCCCGGGCCGCGGCGCCCGCACGTCCCGCGCCGGCGATCGAGCTCCGCGACGTCTGGTTCGCGTACCCCGGCGCGGGGCACGACGCGCCGGCGTCCGACGAGGCCAACGGCACCGCGGCGCCGCACTGGGCGCTCCGCGGGGTGTCACTCCGCGTCGAGACCGGAGAGCGGATCGCCATCGTCGGCGCGACCGGCGCGGGGAAGACGACGCTCGCGCGCCTTCTCACCCGGACGTACGACGTGCAGCTGGGCGCGGTCCTCGTCGAGGGCGTCGACGTCCGGGAGTGGGACCTCACCGCGCTCCGGCAACACGTGGGCCTCGTGCTGCAAGACGTCGTGCTCTTCGCGGGTACCGTCGACCAGAATCTCTCCCTCGGACGGTCGCTTCCCCGGAGCGCGGTCGAGGACGTGGCGCGCCGTGTGCACGCCGATCCGTTCATCCGCGCGCTCGGCGGCGCATACGACGCGCCGCTGCTCGAGCGCGGCGCCAATCTGTCGCACGGACAGCGCCAGCTCCTTTCGGTCGCGCGGGCGCTCTTGTATAATCCCCCCGTTCTCGTGCTCGACGAGGCCACGTCGAGCGTCGACCCCGAGACGGAGCACTTGCTCCAGGACGCCGTCAATCAACTGCTCACTGGACGGACGAGCATGGTGATCGCGCATCGATTCTCGACCATCCAGCGGGCGGATCGCGTCGTAGTGCTCCAGCATGGTCAGCTGGTCGACGATGGACCGCATGCCGAGCTGCTTCGTCGAGACGGTCTCTACCGCACGCTGTGGGAGATCCAGTTCGGATCCGACGGAACAAGCAACGGCCGGGCGGCCGACGCGGCCGCACGGGCATGACCGCCACCCTCCAGAAGCGCATCCACGCGCTGGTTCGCCGGGTTCCGAAGGGGCACGTGGTGACCTACGGGCAGGTGGCGACGCTGGTCGGAACCCCTCGTGCCGCCCGCGCCGTCGGGCAGGCCATGCGCGTGTGCCCGGCCAGCGTGCCGTGGCACCGGGTCGTGAACAGCCAGGGAGCCGTGAGCCGCCGGGGCGACGGCAGCGGGGCGCTGAGTCAGCGCCTGCTCCTCGAAGGCGAGGGCATCCGGTTCGCGCGCGGCCGGATCGACCTCCGGCGGTATGGCTGGCGGACTCGCACCCGGGCCGGATCCCCGAACCGGTTCCGGCCGGAGCTCCTGGCGTGATCCCGCCCGCCGCGGTCCGCGTCCAGACCGCGCTCCAAACCCTCGGCGTGGAGACCGAGGTCATCGTGCTCGCCGAGAGCGCGCGAACCGCGGCCCAGGCCGCCGCCGCCTGCAGTGTCGGAGTGGGGCAGATCGTGAAGTCGCTCGTGTTCCTGGCGGGGGAGGAGCCCATCCTGGTGCTGGTGTCCGGGGCGAACCAGGCCGACGAGCAGCGCCTCGCGGCCTTGAGCGGCCAGCCCGTCCGGCGCGCCGACGCGGACACCGTGCGCGGCGCGACGGGATACGCGATCGGCGGCGTCCCGCCCGTCGGTCATCCGCGATCGCTCCGAGTGTTCATCGACCGAGATCTCCTCGGGTACGACCGCGTGATCGCCGCCGCCGGCACGCCGCACGCGGTGTTTCCGATCTCGCCGAGCGACCTGTGCCGGGTCACGGGCGGCTCGGTGGAGGACCTCAAGCGCGCGGTCGACGGCGCGAGATCATGACCTCGTCCGCCAGACCGACTGGAGCACCGTCATGCGCGTGATGCCGCTGGCCGCAGACTCCCTCGGCGTCCGCTCGATGGCCACGTACGTGGAGGCCGGGGGGCTCCGCCTCCTGATCGACCCCGGCGCGACCCTCGCCCCGCGCCGGTACGGGCTCGGACCGGCGCCCGAAGAAGAGGAGGCGCTCGCGCGCGCTCGTCTCCGCATCGAGGCCTACGCGATCCGCGCCACGCACGTCTCGGTGAGCCACTTCCACGCGGACCACGCCCTCGCGGATCCCGTGCTGTATGTCGGCCGTCAGGTGTGGGCGATGGATCCGCGCCGCCTGATCGATCGGCACCAGGCCGCCCAGGCTCGCGATTTCTGGCGCGCGATCGGCAGCCACTGCCGCCTCGAGCCGGCCGAGGGCCGCGAGGCGGAGATCGACGGCGTGACGGTGCAGTTCTCGCCCCCCTTGCCACACGGGCTCGACGGCTCGGAGTTCGGGCACGTGGTGGCGGTGACCGTGGTGGACGACGGCATGCGCTTCGTCCACGCGTCGGATCTCCAGGGGCCGGCCTCGCCGGTGGCGACCGCGTACCTCCAGCGGCAGCGCCCGGATCTCGTGTACCTCTCGGGGCCGCCGACCTACCTCCAGGGCCAGGTGGGGCACGACGTCGTGCAGCGGGCGATCGACAACCTGCTACGCCTGGTCGGCGAGACCGGCTGCCGTGTCATCATGGACCATCACGCGGTGCGCGAGCCTCGGTTCCGAGAGCGCCTCGCACAGGTATTCGAGACCGGACGGGTAGTAACCGCGGCGGAATTCGTGGGGCGCCGCGACGAGTGCCTCGAGGCCCGCCGGGCTGCGCTCTGGGCGCGGCGGCGGCGCGGCCGCCCGGACGCGCGCGAGGCGACCGGCGGGCCCTGAGCGCGCGAAAGGAGGACGCATGTCGGACATGCCGAAAGTCGGTGATCCCGCGCCGGACATCCGGCTGCAGGGGATCGGGGGCAAGGAGTGGAGCCTCGCCGCGCAACGAGGCAAATCGGTGGTGCTCCTCTTCTACGTCCTCGACTGGACGCCCGGCTGAACCAAGGAGATGCCGGCCTTCGAGGCCCGTATCCGGGACTTCGAGGCCGCGAATGCCCAGGTCGTGGGCATCTCCTGCGACTCCATCTACAGTCACGACGCGTGGGCCAAGTCGCTCGGCGGGATCTCGTATCCACTCCTGGCCGACATCCATCGCGACGTGGTGAAGCGCTACGGCGTCCACTGGCCGGAGCTGAACGCGTGCCACCGGGCCTCGTTCGTGGTCGACGGCCGCGGCGTGATCCGGTTCGTCGAGCGATACGGCCGGGGCGAGCTGCCCGACCCCGACAAGATCCTCGCCGAGGTCAAGACGCTGGGCTGACGTCCGTGCCGTCCGCGATCCGCCGCGCGGCCGCCGGCCGGCGCGTGTCGCGCGCCGTCGCCCCATGATGCCGCGGGCTGACGCGCGGCCGGGCGCCGACGCGCCCGCCGCGGTGGAGGTCGCCGCCGCGCGCATCCTCGCCTTCGGTCGGCGCGGCCTCGCCACGCGCCCGGAGTGCTCGAACATCGCGAGCCCGATGGGGCTGGCCCAGTACCTCGCCATCGCGACGGAGGTGGCGGCGTGGGTGGGGCGGGGGCGTCTTCTCGACTGGGGCGCGGGATGGGGCCAGACCAGCCTTCTGCTTCGGGCGCACGGCGTCCAGGTGACCGCCTACGACGTGGAGGACAAGGGCGCGGCCAACGGACTCCTGCACGCCGCGGACGTGCCCTACGTCGTGACACCGGGGCCGGGGCTCCCGTTCGCCGACGGTGGGTTCGACGCGGTCCTCAACTGCGGCGTCCTCGAGCACGTCGACGACGAGCGCGCCGCGCTGGGCGAGCTCCACCGGGTACTTCGCCCCGGCGGCCGGCTCTTCACGTACCACCTGCCGAACCGCCACGCGTACACCGAATGGCTCGGCCGGCATCTCGGCCGGTTCCACCACGAGCGCACGTACACCCGGCGCGAGGCGGCTCTGCTGTTCGAGCGCGCCGGCTTCCGGGTCGAGGGGTGCCGCCCGTTCCACATGCTCCCGCGGAACGTCTGGGGTCGGCTCTCGACGGGTGGTCCGATGCCGTCCTGGGCCGGCGCCGTCTACGATCGTCTCGACGCCGCCGTCGCGCGGATCCCCGGCATCCGCCGCATGGCGACCGCCTGGGCCGTGGTCGCGGACCGCCTGCCCTGACCCCCGGCGACCATCGAGTCACTCGAGCAGGAGACGAGCCATGCCGACCCCGCCGATCCGCCACGCGCGCACCGACAGCCTCGAGATCGGCTACGAGGAGCACGGACCGACCGGCGCGCCGGTCGCGATGCTGCTCCACGGATTCCCGGATGACGCGCGCGCGTGGGACGGCGTGGTCCCGCCGCTCGTAGCGGCAGGCCATCGCGTCATCGTCCCCTACCTCCGCGGCTTCGGGCCCACGCGGCTCCTCGATCCCAGCGTCCGAATGGCTCAGCAGGCGGCTCTCGGCCGCGACGTGGTCGATCTCATGGACGCGCTGTCGCTCGATCGGGTGGCCCTGGTCGGCCAGGACTGGGGCTCCCGGGCCGTCTGCGTCGCGGCGGCGCTCCACCCGGAGCGCGTGCGCGCTCTCGTCACCATCGGGGGCTACACGATCCAGAACATCCAGGAGATGACCAGGCCGGAGGACCCGGAGCAGGAGGCCCGGCTCTGGTACCAGTGGTACTTCAACACCGAGCGGGGCAGGGCCGGCCTCGGCGCCAACCGGCGCGCGATCTGCCGCCAGCTCTGGCGCACATGGTCGCCCGGGTGGCGCTTCGACGAGGCCACGCTCGACCGCACGGCGGCGTCCCTGGAGAACCCGGACTTCGTGGACGTGGTGATCCACTCGTACCGGCACCGGCACCGGAACGCGCCCGGGGAGCCCCGCTTCGACGCGGACGAAGCGCGCCTCGCCGCGACGCCGCCGATCCTCGTGCCGACCCTGGTGCTCCACGGCCGGGACGACACCGTCGATCCCGTCCACACCTCGGAGGGACAGTCGCACCTCTTCCCTCGCGGCTACACCCGCCACGTGATCGCCGAGGCGGGGCACTTCGCCCAGCGCGAGCAGCCCGGCATCGTGTCCCGCGCCATCGTCGCCTTCCTCGGCGAGATCGGCTCGCGGTGACGAGGCCCACGGCATGACGCCAGCGGACGCGCAGGCGGGCGAGGGGTTCCGCTCCCGCGTAGCGGCCCGGCTCACCGCGTTCCCGCGCGAGGCCATCCCGCCGGAGGGCCGGCGGCCCGCCGCGGTCGCCGTGGCGCTGCTGCCGGACCCGGCAAGCGCCAGCGCGTCCTTCCTGCTCACCCGCCGCGCAGCGGGTCTTCGCGCCCACTCCGGACAGTGGGCCCTCCCGGGCGGGCGGATCGATCCGGGCGAGAGCGCGCCGGCGGCCGCGCTCCGCGAGCTCGCCGAAGAGGTCGGGCTCACGCTCGACGCCGCAGCCGTGATCGGCTGCCTCGACGACTATGCGACGCGATCCGGGTTCGTCGTCACCCCGGTCGTCGTGTGGGCGGGGCCGGACGTCGCGCTCCGCGCGAACCCGGCCGAGGTCGCCTCGATCCATCGCGTCGCGCTGGACGACCTCGACGCGCCCGGCGTGCCCCGCTTCGTGACGGTGCCCGAGCGCGAGCGGCCGATCATCCAGCTGCCGATTCTCGGCACGCTCATTCACGCGCCGACCGCGGCCATCCTCTACCAGCTGCGCGAGGTCGTCCTCCACGGGCGTCCGACGCGCGTCCGGCATCTCGAGGAGCCGGTCTGGGCGTCCCGCTGAGCCGCTTGACGGGACACTTCCTCCTGCCGGGAGATAGGACGACGGCCACGCACCACACACGGGAGATCAGGCCATGAAGCAGGGCGCGGTGACCATTGTCACGGGCGGTGCCTCGGGGATCGGACTGGCGACGGCCCAGAGACTCGCGGGCGAGGGAGGGCGCGTCGCGGTCGTCGACCGGGCCGACCCCGCGGAGGCCGTGCGGGCCATCGTGGCCGCGGGCGGCGAGGCGTGGGGGTTCCGCGTCGACGTCGCCCACGAGGACGAGGTCCGCGCGATGGTGGAGGCCGTCCTCGCCCGCGGTCAGCGGGTCGACGCCCTGGTCAACGCCGCGGGGATCGGCACCCCACGTCCCGTCACGATCGACGAGGCCACCATCGCCGAGTGGGACGCGCTCTGCGCGGTCAACATGACCGGCACCTTCCTCTGCTGCCGGGCCGTGATCCCGGCCATGCGGCGGGGAGGCGGCGGCGCCATCGTCAACATCGCCTCCGAGCTCGGCCTGGTCGGGTCTCCGCGGAGCGCCATGTACGGCGCCACCAAGGGGGCGGTGGTCCAGCTCACGCGGGCGCTCGCCGTCGACCACGCCGGCGATCACATCCGCGTCAACTGCGTCTGCCCGGGTCCGGTCGACACGCCGCTCCTGCGCGGCTCCGTGGCCCGCGCTCGCGACCCGGAAGCGAAGCTGCGGTCGGAGATGGCCTCGACCCTCCTCGGGCGACTGGGCCGCCCCGAGGAGATCGCCAGCCTGATCAGATTCCTGGTGTCGGACGAGGCGTCGTTCATGACCGGCTCGATCGTCGTCGCCGACGGCGGCGCGACGGCACGGTAGGCCGGAGGTCACGATGCGATCGTCCCTGATCCGTGGGCGGTACGTGGTGGCCAGAGCGATCGGCCGCGACGGCGCCGAGGTCCTGGAGGACGCGGCGGTCTTCCAGCAAGACGGCGTGATCCGTGAGATCGGCCCCTATGAGGCGCTCCGGCACCGCCACCCAGGGGACGACGTACTGGGGTCGCCTGACCACGTCGTGCTGCCCGGCCTGGTGAACAGCCACCACCACGTCGGGCTGACGCCGTTCCAGCTCGGGTCGCCCGATTACCCGCTCGAGCTCTGGTTCGCGAGTCGCCTCGCCGCGCGGACCGTCGACCCGTACCTCGACACGCTCTACTCGGCCTTCGAGATGCTGGAATCCGGCATCACCACCGTCCAGCACATCCACGGCTGGCGCGGCGCGCCCGCCTCCCGGGTTCGAGAGGTCGCCGACCGCATCCTGCAGGCCTACCGCGACGTCGGCATGCGGGTCTCGTACTCCTACATGCTCCGGGATCAGAATCGTCTGGCCTACGAGGCCGACCAGGACTTCGTGCGTCGCCTGCCGCCGGACCTCGCGCCCGACGTCGACGCCTTCCTGCGCGGCCAGGCGATCCCGGTGGCCGATCACATCGAGCTCTTCCGGAGCCTGTGGGACGCGCACGGCCGGAACGCGGGGGAGCGGACGCGCATCCAGCTCGCGCCGGCGAATCTCCACTGGTGCTCCGACGCAGCGATCGAGGCGCTCCGAGACTGCTCGGCCCGCCACGAGGTCGGCATGCACATGCACCTCAACGAGACCGCCTTCCAGCGCGAGTACGCGCGACGGCGGACCGGGGGCACCGCGGCCGGGCATCTCGATCGCCTGGGCCTGCTCGGCCCGCGCCTGACGCTGGGCCACGGTGTCTGGCTCAGCGCCGCGGACATCGAGCAGGTTGCCGGGCGGGGCGTCATGATCTGCACCAATCCGAGCTCTAACCTCCGGCTTCGGAGCGGCATCGCGCCGGTCAATCACTTCCTGGCGGCCGGAATCCGGGTCGGCCTCGGGCTCGACGAGGCGGGGATCAACGACGATCGGGACATGCTCCAGGAGATGCGCCTGGCGCTCCGGCTCCATCGCGTCCCGGGCATGGACGACGACGTCCCGACCAGCGCCCAGGTCTTCAGGATGGCAACCGAGGACGGTGCGGCCACCACCCCGTTCGCCGACCGCATCGGCGCCCTGTCCGTCGGCCGGGCCGCGGATCTCGTGCTCCTGCCGTGGCGCCACGTCGCCCATCCGTACCTCGAGTCCGACACTCCGGTGCTCGACGCGGTCGTCCATCGGGCCCGCGCGGCCTCCATCGACACGGTCATCGTGGCGGGCGAGGTCGTCGTCCGTGGCGGGCAGGTGACGCGAATCGACAAGGCCGCCGCCCTCGAGGAGCTCGCGGCGGCGCTCCGGAAGCCGCTCACCCCGGAGGAGGACCACCGGCGGCGTCTGTCGCGCGCCCTCATGCCCCATGTCCGGCGCTTCTATCAGGGGTGGCTCGACCCCGAGACGCTCGACCCGTTCTACCGGCAGAGCTCTCGATCGTAGTCCGAGGCCTCGAACTCCCGCATCACGGAGAGAGCGGGGCACATCACGGGGTCGGCGTCGGCGGAGCCGTCGACCCGGACGAGTATCCGCGACGGAACCGGTCCGCCCACGCGCGCGTCGCGTCGAGATACCGGCGCCCGTACTCCTCGCTCGGCTCGATCTCGCTGCCCTCGTGCCACTCGTTCCAGCTGGACACGAGCACCCAAGGCGGATCGATGGTCAGCGCCGCCTCCCACGTCCGGTCGTAGGTCGCGCCCCCGGCGCGATCGACCACGGTCCCCGGAGTCCGCACCTGGCGGTCGTCGAAACCGGGCGCCACGGCCGGCACGAAAACCCGGCCTCCGGCCCGGGCCAGGTCACGATACCGGCGGTACACGTCGGGCACGTCCCGACCCCGGGCGAGGAACACGATCGGCGTGTACGTGTGCAGCGCGTCGAAGCGCCGGGCCCAGTCGGGTCGCGCCGCCAGCCACTCCGGGCTCGGCGCATCGCCGACGAGGAAGACGCGCCGGCCCTCGGCCGCGAGACGCGCGCGAATCGCGTCCCAGGCCGGGGCTCGCAGTCGATGCGAGGCGTAGAGAAACACGACCGGCACGCCGGCGACGCGGAGCCACGCGGGGTCGCGCCCGTGGCGGTCGAGTAAGCTCGCCAGGTCCGCCGCCACACCCGGCGCGCCACGGGGCCAGAGTCCCCCCGTCTCGTAGTAGGGCGCCAGCAGGAGGCCCGTCCCGGCCGCTTCGCGGAACAGCGCGTCGAGGCCCAGCGCCTCCTCGCTCTCGCGGCCCCACCACGACACGAGGAAACCGTCCAGGCCGGCGTCCCTGGCCATGACCAGCTGAGATCGGATCCGCACGGGATCCCGGCTGTCATACGGGCCGCCGTCGGGGTAGTGGGTCGCGCCGACGTCGAGACGCCCGGCCCCGCTCTCGCGCCGCGGATCGTGGAAGCCGAGGATGCGCTCCTCCGGCATGCCGAGCCGCGGGTGATTCCAGTGGCGCCACCGCCCGGTCGGCCCATCCGGGGTGCCGTACCAGGGATAGTGGACGGCGAGGACCAGGCGCGGCTCCACGGGGAGGGATTGACCGGTCGACGGCGGGGCGGCGGCCCGGCCGGGATCGAGCCAGAGGGGCCGATCACGCTCGGCGCGCCACAGGCCCGCCGCGAGCGCCACGGGGAGCAGCCCCAGCAGGACGACCCGGGCGATCGCGCGTGTCACGCTCGGCGGACCCGGACGCGTGAGCTCAGCGGGCCTGGCTCACGCCGACCCGGCGGCACCGGCGCGCGACGGGACAACGCGAGCAGTGAGGCGAGACCGGCCGGCAGACGTTCTGCCCGAAGGCCACGAGGAGGTCGTTGTAGCCGATCCAGTAGCGGCGAGGGAGCTTCGCCCGCAGCGCCAGCTCCGTCTGGTCCGGCGTCTTCGTGCGAACGAACCCCAGCCGGTTCGAGATGCGATGCACGTGAATGTCGACGCAGATGCCCGGCTTGGCGAAGCCCACGGTGACCACGAGGTTCGCGGTCTTCCGGCCGACGCCCCGGAGCGTGAGGAGCTGGTCGAGGTCATCGGGCACCCGGCCCTCGAAGCGGTCGATCAGATCCCGGCAGATCGCCCGGATCGCGCGCGCCTTCGTCCGGTAGAACCCGACCGGGAAGATGAGCCGGGCGATCCGGGACACCGGGAGCCGCAGCATCGCCTCCGGCGTGTCCGCGATCGGGAACAGTCGCTCCGAGGCCTCGCGGGTCGTCGCATCCTGGGTACGGAGCGACAAGAGGGTAGCGACGAGCACGCGGAAGGGATCCGGCTGCTCCGCCGCGACCTCGGCCACCGCCGTGGGTCGCCAGGACGGCGCGTGGCGCTGGAGCGTGCGAATCACGACCCCGATCTCCCGCGCCGACATCGGGGCCCGGAGCGCGTCGGCGAGCCACCGAGGCCGCGCGGACGATCGCGCGGCAGAGCGAGTGGAGGCCATCGACCGCGATGGTACCCCGGCCCTCGCGGTCGCGGCCACTCTGCCGCGGCCGGCGTCGTGTGGCGTCCGGCATCCCGGCCGCGGCGAACACCGGGCGGCCCACCCGCGCCTTGACAACCGGCTCTGCCGACCCGGATCATCCAGATGAGATGCGGATCCTTCAGGGCCTCGCGACGGCCATCCTGGGGGCGGCCCTCGGCGTGCAGGTGTTCCTGTCCTTCCTCCTGGCGCCCACGGCCTTCCGCGTGCTCGACCGTCCGGTGGCGGTGCGCATCATGGAGGGCGTGTTCCCCGGGTACTACGGCTTCGGCCTGGTCACCGTCGGCCTTGCGCTGATCCTCACCCTGATCCTCGCCCTCCGCGACCCAAGTCCGCTTCGGTGGGGCACGATCGTCCTCCTGGGCATCACCCTCGCCGGCACCGTGTATGCCGGGGGTATCCTCCTTCCGAAAGCGCACGCAGCCCGGCTGCGCGCGGAGGTCGCGCCGGCCGGAGACCTCGCCCCGCTGGAGTTCTCGCGTCTCCACCGGCTGGCGGTCGCGGTCAACATCGCCGTCTTCTTCGCCGGCGCGATCGCCCTGGCGCTCCACCTCGCCGGGGGCGCGGGCGACCGGACCCACGAGGGCCGGCTCGATCCCGGCACTCGAGTGGTCTCTCAGGGAGCCGGCCAGAACGTCCCGTCAGGGCATGGGTTGTAGATCATGGACGAGCGAGCGGATCGGCCGCCGATCGAGGTGCTCGAGCTGGATCACGTCGTGCTTCGGGTGCGGGACCAGACGGCCTCGCAGCATTTCTACACGACGGTCCTGGGCCTCACCCTCGATCACGTGAACGAGAAGGCCCACCTGGTGCAGCTCCGGGCCGGGCGGCACCTGATCGATCTCCTGCCGCTAGCGCCCGGCGAGACCGCCGCCCCGACCGCCCGGATGGATCACGTCTGCCTCTCCGTCCGGTGCGACGATCTCGCCCGCGCCGCGGCGTGGCTCCGGCAGCGGGGGGTGGCCGTGGAGGGCGATGTTGTGGCGCGCCGGGGCGCGTTCGGTGACGGCGGATCGATCTACATCCAGGATCCGGACGGGTACCGGATCGAGCTCAAGCCCCGCGAGGGGGCTCACTCGTAGCGGAGCGCCTCGATCGGGTCCAGCCGCGACGCCTTCTGCGCGGGGTAGAAGCCGAAGAAGACTCCGATGATCCCCGCGAACGTGAACGCGAGGGCCACCGCCTGGATCGAGACGTCGGTCGACCACTCGGCCAGGTTGGCGATGATGACCGACACCAGCACGCCGACGCCGACGCCCATGATCCCGCCCACTGCCGAGAGCGTCAGCGCCTCGACCAGGAACTGGGCGAGGATGTCCCGTCCCCGCGCGCCGACGGCCATCCGGAGCCCGATCTCGCGCGTCCGCTCCGTCACCGACACCAGCATGATGTTCATGATGCCGATGCCGCCCACCAGGAGCGACACGGACGCGATCGCGGCCAGCAGCATCGTCATCACGCGGGCGGACTCTTCCTGGGCCGCGAACATCTCGGCGAGCACCCGGACCTGGAAGTCGTCGTCCTGGCCGGGCTGGAGGCGATGGCGCTGTCGGAGGATGCCGCGGATCTGCTCCTCGGCCTCTGCCATCAGGTCGGCCCCGCGCACCTTCACGGAGATCTGCCCCACCGCCCGCGGGTTCGACTTGTTGACGCCCAGGACCTTCTTCTTCGCCGTGGAGAGGGGAACCAGGACGAGATCGTCCTGGTCCTGGCCGAAGGCGGACTGACCCTTCGGCTCGAGGACGCCGATCACCGTGAACGGCACCTTCTTGATCCGGATCGTTTGGCCCACGGGGTCGCTGTCACCGAACAGGCTGTGCCACACGGTGTCGCCCAGAACCGCGACCTTGGCGGCGCCGTCCACGTCCTGCGGCCCCAGCATGCGGCCGTTCACGATCGGCCACTCGCGGGCCTCGACGTAGTCCGGCGTGACGCCCTGGATGACCGTGGACCAGTTGAGGTTGCCGAAGATCACCTGAGCCGTCCCGCGGACCGACGGCGCGGCCACCTCCGCGGCGGGCACCTCGATCGCGATCGCCCGCCCGTCCTCCTCGGTCAAGGTCTGCTGGCTCCCGAGGCCCCAGCGGATGCCGCCCGACGTCTGGGCGCCGGGGAACACCACGATGAGGTTCGACCCCATGGACCGGATCTGCTCGGCGATGCGCTCCTGGGCGCCCGCGCCGACCGACACCATCGCGATCACCGCCGCGACGCCGATGATGATGCCCAGCATGGTGAGCGCGGTCCGAAGCTTGTTCACGCGGAGCGAGGCCAGCGCCATCCGCATCGCCGCCCAGGCCTTCACGCCGCCGCCTCCTCGGTCAGCGTCGGCAGGATCGCCTCGGCATCCCGCGGCGTCGCCACCGCCGCGTCCGTGCGGAGGCGCCCGTCCCGGAACACGACGACCCGCGACGCGTACTGGGCGATGTCGTCCTCGTGGGTCACCAGCACCACGGTGATCCCGCCGCGGTTCAGGCGCTGAAGGATCGCCATGATCTCGACGCTCGTGCGCGAGTCGAGATTGCCGGTGGGCTCATCCGCCAGGATGAGCCGGGGCTCGTTGATGAGCGCCCGGGCGATGGCGACCCGCTGCTGCTGGCCACCGGAGAGCTGGCTCGGACGGTGATCCGCCCGGCTCTCGAGACCGACTTCCCGAAGCCGCGCCAGCGCCCGCTCGCGCCGCTCCTTCGCGACCGCGGCGCCGTAGAGAAGGGGCAACTCGACGTTCTCGAGCGCCGACACGCGCGGCAGCAGGTTGAAGGTCTGGAACACGAAGCCGAGCTTCCGATTGCGGATGGCCGCCAGGGCGTCCCGCGAGAGCTCCGACACGTCGTCCCCGTCGAGCCGGTAGAGGCCGCTGGTCGGCGTGTCGAGGCAGCCCAGGAGGTTCATGAACGTCGACTTGCCGGAACCGGACGGCCCCATCACCGCGACGAACTCGCCGGGTGCGATGTCGAGGCTCACCCCGCGGAGGGCTTGGACCTGATGCTCGCCCAGGTGATACGTCTTGACGAGGTCGCGGACCTCGATGAGCGGCGGGCCCGAGGGGGAAGTCATGGCCTCAGAGGCGTAGGCGTGGCCCGCCGGTGGTCCCGGACGCCCGCCCCGCGGTGCCGCCTCCCGTGCCGACCAAGACCTCCTGGCCCGCCTTGAGGTCTCCCGACACGACCTCGGAGTACGTTCCGTCTGACAGCCCGATCGTGATCGCCACGGCCTGCGGCTTGCCATCCGGTCCGGCGACGTAGACGCGGGCCGCCGTCGCGACCACCTCGCCGGTGCCGCCATCTTGGGCCGGCTGCAACGCGTCGAACTTCTTCTGTTGATCCGGGGTCAGGATGGCGCGGATCTTGTCCCGCACCTCGCTGCGCGCGCGGCGCCGCTGGCCGCCGCCGGCCGCCTGGTCGTTGCCACCCTGACTCCGTGCGGCGGCGAACGCCTGGCGCGCCTCTTCCAGGATCGCGTCGAGCTTCGTCTGCTGATCGGGGGTGAGGGCAAGATCCCGCACGAGCGTGGTGCGCATCTCGCGGAGTCCGCCTCCGCCCGCGCCACCACCACCGGGGCCGCGTCCGCCCGCGCCACCCGCGCCGCCGGCGCCGCCACCCGGGCGGCCGGCTCCGCCCGCCGGACCCCGGCCGCTCCCATCATCCGAGCCGGTGCGGGGGCGCGCCGCGCTGCCGGCGTCGACGGCGTCCACCGGGCGGAACCGGAGCGCCGCGTTCGCCACCCGGAGCGCCTCGTCCCGCCGGTCGGTCTGGATCCGCACGTTGGCCGTCATGCCGGGCAGCAGCGTGAGGTCCGCGTTCGACACGGTGATGATGGTCGTGTAGCTCACGACGTTCGAGACGACCTGGGCCGCCTTGCGGATCTGGGAGATCCGGCCGCTGAAGGTGCGCCCCGGGAAGGCGTCGACGGTGAAGGTCGCGCCCATGCCTTCGCGCAACCGGCCCACGTCGGCCTCGTCCACCGCCGCTTCCACCTGCATCTGGGTGAGGTCCTGGGCGATCGTGAAGAGCGTCGGCGCCTGGAGGCTGGCGGCAACCGTCTGACCGGGATCGACCGCGCGCGATACCACCACGCCGTCCACCGGCGCACGGATCTCCGTGTGGACGAGGTCGAGCCGCGCTTGCTCGACGGCGGCCTGCTTCTGGCGCACCGTGGCCTCCGCGGACTTCTGCTGGGCCTCGGCCACCTGGAGCGCGGCCTGCGCCGAGGAGACCTGCGCCACCGCCGCGCGCACCTGCGACTGGCCGGCGGTCAGCTGCGCCTGCGACGAGCGGAGCGCCGACTCGCCCGCCCGCTCCTGGGCCCGGGTTGCCTCCACCTGGGCCTGGGCCGTGTCGTAGGTCGTCTGGGCCAGGTCCCGCTCGCTCTTCGAGATAAGGTCCTGCTTGATGAGCTCGACGCGGCGGTCGAGTTCGAGTCGAGCATTGCTCGCGGTGGCGCTGTCCCGGGCGACGTTGGCCTGGGCCGTGGCGATGACCGCCCGAGCGTTCTCCACGTCCGCCTTCATGCGCTCCACGTTCGCGTCAGCGGTCGCGGCGGCGGCTCGGGCGTTCTCCACGTCGGCGCGGACCTTCTCGACGTTCGCGCGCTGATTGAGCACCTGGGCCTGGGTGCTGTCGAGGTCCGCGATGGCGGCGTTCACCTTGGCCTGGAAGACGTCCGTCTCGATGCGGGCGATCAACTGGTCCTTGCGGACCGGGGTGTTGAAGTCGACCAGGACCTCCTTGACCAGCCCGGATACCTGGCTGCCCACCTGGACGGTGGTCACCGCGTTGAGCTGGCCGGTGGCCGAGACCGTCGCAACGATGGTGCCCCGGTCCACGGCGGCGGTGCGGTAGCGGCCGGCGGGCGTGCGGTTCGTCGAGTAGACGTATCCCGCGGTGGCGAGGGCGACCAGCATCCCCGCGGCGATCACCAGCAGTACGCCTCGCCGTCTCATGATCTTCATTGTCGCACCGCCCCCCTTGGCCCTGGACGTTCGACGTGCAGGGGCAGGGGGGTGTTCGCCGCTCCCGGGGCCTCTAGGGCCGGCCGACCACCCGGTCGAGCACGGCCAGCCCGACGCGGTAGTCGGTCAGGGCCGTGACATTGTCGGCCTCGGCGTTGGACAGGGACAGCTGGGCATCGGTGAGATCGAGAATGGTCCCGACTCCGGCGTCGTAGCGCCCTTGAGCCAGCCGGAGATTCTCCCGGGCGGCCTCGATGGCCTTCTCCGTGGCGCCGATCCGCTCGGCGGCTTCGACCACGGTGATGTACGCCTGCTCGACCTCGAGTCGGACCTGGAGCTCGAGGGACTCGTAGTCAGCGCGGGCGGTGTCGACCAGGGCCTGCGTCTCCTTGATCTTGTTGACCGTGAAGAAGCCCTCGAAGAGGTTCCACGTCAGCTGCCCGGCGATCGACCAGTTGTCGGCGAACGAGACGCCCGCGATGCCGTTCGTGGATATCACGGCATCGCCGCTGGACGTCCCGGCACTGCCATTGACGGTGAGGTCCGGGTAATACCGGGCGCGAGCGCCCGCCAGCTGGGCGCGGGCCGAGTCGAGCCGGGCCTGCCCCTGGCGGAGCTCCGGGCGGTTCCCGAGCGCCTCGGCCAGGAGCTGCGCCGAATCGAGGGAGACCGGTTCGTAGTTGAGGTTGTCCTCGATCTCGATCGGCGCCGTGGCCTCGAGCCCGAGGGCGTTGGCCAGGGTCGTCACCGAGATCCGGACGAGGTTCCGGGCGCGGATCACCTGGACACGCGCGTTGGCAACCTGGACCTCCGCGTTGGTCACGTCAGACTTCGGCTTGGTGCCGACGTCGTAGAATCCCTGGGCGCTGCGGAGGTTCAGCTCGGAGCGCGAGAGGTTCGCGTCCGCGACCCCGGTGAGCCGTCGCGCCTGCAGGAGATTGAAGTACGCCTGGCGCACGTTCTGGACGACCACCTCGCGCACGCGCTCGAGCTCCCCGGACGCGACCCGGCTGTCGGACTTCGCCTGGTCCACGAGTGCCGCGGTCTTCCCGAAGTCGTAGATGAGCTGATTGCCGAGAATGGTCGCGAAGGTGTTGTTGCTCTGGGTCCGCTCGTTGGTCGTGCTGCTCTTGAACTCGCTCTTCTGGACGCCGGCCTGGACGTCGAAGCGCGGATAGTAGGCGGCCTTGGCCTGAGGCACCCGGGCCTGCGCCGCCGACAGCGAGCCCTGAGCCGAGCGGATCGTCGGTTGCTGCCGGAGGGCGAGGTCGGTGGCCTCCTTCAGCGTGAGGTGGAGCGGGGTCGACGCGACGCCGGGCGCCATCGGCGGCGGAGCGGAGGGTGACGCCGGAGCGGCGGACGACGGCGCGGGGACCGGCGTGGCGGGCGGGGGCGTGGTCGGCGCCGCGGGGCTCGAGGTCTGAGCCCACGCGGACCCGCCGGAAGCGAGGGTCAGCGCCAGCGTGAGGACCACGCCCACGGCGGCGCGTCGGGGTGTCGTGCCCATCGGTTCGGAGTCTCCCTGATCGAGGTGCATGTCCCGGGGTGTGCGCCCGCCTGGCCGATGGCTCAGGCCGCGCCCTCCTCTTCGAGTGCGAGGTGCCGCGGGAACCGCTCCTCGAGGATCGTGTAGAGCGTCGGAATCAGGACCAGCGTGAACCCGGTCGAGACCATCAACCCGCCGATGACCGCCCGCGCCAGTGGCGCGTTGGCCTCGCCGCCGACGAGCCAGCCCAGCGCCATCGGCATGAGGCCGAAGACGGTGGCCAGGCTGGTCATCAGGATGGGGCGCAGCCGGGTCCGCCCGGCCCGCACCACGGCCTCACCGAGCGGCAGGCCCCGCCGCCGCAGCTCGTTCGTGTATTCCACCAGTAGCACTCCGTTCGAGACCACGATGCCGACCATCATGATGATGCCCATGAACGAGGTCGTAGAGAGGGTCGTCCGGGTCAGGAACAGGGCGAGGATCACGCCGATGAGGCCCATCGGCACGGAGAACATGATGATGAACGGATCCTTCAGCGAACGGAATTGTGACGCCATGACCATATAGACGAGCATCAGGGCCAGAATACTCATGAACGCAAGGCTGGAGAACGCCTCGCGCTGCTGCGCGGTCTGCCCGCCCATCTGGACGCTGAACCCGGACGGCATCTGTATCGTACCCAGACGCTGCTCGATGTCGTCGGAGATCGCGCCCAGGTCCCGCCCGGCCGGGTTCCCGGACACGCGGATCAGGCGCTGCTGGTACTTCCGCTCGATCTCGACCGGGGAGACGCTTCGCCGGATGTCGGCGATGGTCGAGAGCACGATCGGCCGCCCGGCCGGCGCGGTCACGAAGATCTTCCCGAGGTCCTCCGGCCGGACCCGGAAGGGCTCGTCGAGCTGCACGACGATGTTGTACTGGTTCCCGCTGCGGGGGTCCGTGAAGATGGACGGGTTGACGCTCACGTTCGAGTTGAGGGAGAAGAGCGCCGCCTGCGCCACGTCCCGCTGGCTCAGTCCCGCCGACGCGGCCTTCTCGCGGTCCACGACGACGCTGAACTGCGGATAGTTCCCCTCGCGGCTGACCTGGACGTCGGCCACTCCCTGCGTGTCGCGCATGACCCGGGCCACCTCGCGAGCCACGCCCGGGGCGTCGTCGAGGTCGTAGCCGAGCACCTCGACCTCCAGCGGATTCTGAGAACCCCGGTTCAGCACCCGGCTGATGATCCCGCCGAGGTTGAAATAGGTCAGCGAGCCCGGGAACTCGCCGGTGAAGCGCGGCCGGATGGCATTGACGATCTGGACGTCGCTCCGAGTCCGCTTGTCCGGCGTGTTCAGGTAGACCTGCACCTGCGCCGCGTGGGGTCCCGTGTTCCCGCTGAACAGCGCCGAGCGCCCGCCGGGAATGCCCACGTTCGACACGATGGAGGCGAGCTCGCCCGGCTGGAGGTTCCGCCGGACCAGCTCCTCGATCCGGACGACCATCTTCTCGGTCTCTTCCACGCGGGTCCCAAGCGGCGCCCGCAGGGTGACGCGGAACTGGTTCTCGTCCGAGTTGGGGAAGAACTCCGTCCCGATCAGGGGCACGAGTCCGAGGGTCGCCACGAACACCGCGAGCACGCCCAGGACCACGGCCTTGCGGTGGCCGAGCGCCCAGCGGAGGACGTCCTGGTAGGCGCTGTCGAGGCCATCGAATAGGGCCTGGCTCCAGGACATGAACCGGGCCCGGAATCCCCGCCCGCCGGCAACCGCCTGCGGAGGCTTGAGCAGGCGCAGGCACATCAGGGGCGTGACCGTCCGCGACACGAGGAACGAGGAGAAGAGCGAGAACGAGATCGTGAAGGTCAGGGGAATGAACAGGAGCTTCGCCTGCCCCTCCAGGAAGATCGTCGGCAGGAACACCACGATCGTCGTGATGGTGGACACGAAGATCGGCATCGCCACCTCGCGGGCCGCGTCGAGCACCGCGGTGCGGCGATCCTTGCCCGGCATGGCCAGGTGGCGGTTGATGTTCTCGAGCTCGACGATGGAGTCGTCGACAAGCCGCCCGACGGCGAGCGCCAGGCCTCCCAGGGTGAAGATGTTGAGCGTCTGGCCCAGGAAGTACATGGCGATCAGCGTGCACATGACCGACAGGGGAATGGCGACGGAGATGATCACCGTCGACAGCACGCTCCGCAGGAAGATCAGGATGACGAGGAACGCCAGCGCCGCGCCCTGGATCGACTCGTGCCAGAGGCTCTCGATCGACTGGCGGATGTACGTCGACTGGTCGAAGATGAGCCCGACCTTCACCCCGGGCGGCACGCGATCCAGCTTCGAGAGGAGGGCCCGGACGCCGTCGACGACGTCGATGGTGTTGGCGGACGGCTGCTTGTTGACCCGCAGGTACACCGCGCGCTCGCCGTCGACCCGGACGATGCTCGTCTGCTGCTCGGACGAGTCCTCCACGAATCCGAGGTCACGGACCCGGACCGGCACCTCGCCCACCTTGCGGACGACGATGTCCTCCATCGGCTTGACCAGCTGGAACTGGTTGTTGGTGAACATGTTGTAGTCGATGCTGCCGATCTTGATGTCGCCGGACGGCAGGAGGAAGTTCGAGTCGTTGACGGAGCGCACGACGTCGAGGACCGAGATCCCCTTGGCGTACAGGAGGTCGCGGTTGAGGTTCACGGAGATCTGGCGGATCTTGCCGCCGTCCACGTTGGCGGCGGCGACGCCGTTGATGCGCTCGATCTGCGGCTCGATCGTGTTGTAGGCGATGTCGTAAAGCTGCCGCTCGTCGAACCCGCCGCCGGAGACGGTGAGCAGGCATACCGGGATGTTCGAGAGGTCCGCCCGGATGATGAACGGCTGCTTGATGCCCGAGGGAAGGCTGTTACTGATCTGCTGGATGCGCTGGATGATGTCGTTCTGGCCGGCGTTCAGGTCCGCGTCGTAGTTGAACCAGACCTGGACGACCGAGATGCCCTGCCGGCTGCGGGACTCGACGTGGTGGACGCCGGCGACAGCGCCCACCACCTTCTCGATCGGGTAGGTGACCGTCTTCTCGATGTCCTGGACGTTCGCGCCCGTGTAGATGGTGCCGACGGTGACCACCGGCTGGTTGATGTTGGGGAACAGATCGATGGACAGCCGCTTCAACGACGTCGCCCCCAGGACGATGATGGCGAGCGCGGCCATCAGCACGGCGATGGCGTTGCGGACCGCGATGAGCGTCAGCCACATGGGAGGGTCCGGACCTCAGTAGGACTTCGCGGGCACCGCGCGAACGGCCATGCCCTCGCGCACGAGGTCCTTGCCCTGCAGGATGATCTCGGTGTCGGGGCCCACGCCCTTGACCACCTGGACGACCGGGCCGTCGGTCGGCCCGAGATCCACCGACGTCGAGGCGACCTTGCCGTCGCGCACGATCAAGAGGGTGGGTCGGCCCTCCGCGCCGGTCAGCGCCTCGAGCGGCACCAGCAGGGCGTCCTTCCGGCTCTCGATGAGCAGGTCAACCCGCGCGTACATCCCGGGCTTGAGGAGGTCCTCCGGGTTCGGGATGTCGACCTCGAGGCCCATCGTCCGGGTCCGGGGATCGAGCGCGTGGACGATGCGCGCGACCTTGCCGGAGAACTGCCGGCCCGGGTACGCGTCGGTCGTGAGGCGCACGGTGTTGCCGACCCCGACCCGCGCGACGTCCCGCTCGGGCACCTCCAGCTGGACCTTGACCGGGTTGATCTCCTGGAGGGTCAGGATGCCGATCGACGCGTTGCTCGTCGCCGCCGCCTGGTTGCTCACCGACGCGCCGACCTCGAGATTGCGCTGGGAGATGTACCCGCTGAAGGGCGCGACCATGCGCGTGTCGTCGAGGTGCATCTGCGCCATCCGCTGGGCCGAGCGCTGCTGCTCGATCTGCGTCTCGGCGAGCCGGACCTGGCTGTCGGTCGTCGCGATCTGGACGCGGGCCGTCTCGACCTGGGCCTCCTGGGCGCTCACCGCGGCCTGCGACGCCTCGTAGGTCGTGCGGGCGTTGTCGCGGTCCTGGGCGGCCACCAGGCCCTTGGCGAAGAGCTCGTTCATCCGCTCCGCCTGCCGCTTGTCGTTGGCCAGCACCGCCTGCGCCTTCACGAGGAGGGCCTGCTGGTTGAGAAGGTTGGCCTTCGACGCCTCGAGGTTCGATCGGGCCACCTGGTAGGCGGCCTGCGCGCTCGCCAGGGCCGCCCTCGACTGGTCGAGGGCGTTCTCCATCTCGGTCGGCTCGATCTCGGCGAGGAGCGCGCCGGCCTTCACGAACTCGCCCCTCTCGACGTGGATCGCCCGGATGTACCCCGAGGTCTTCGCGAAGATCGACGTCTGCCGGTTGGGAAGCACGTCGCCGGTGAAGGACAGGGTCACGTCGAGCGTCCGGCGCTCGGGCTTGATGACGCCGACCTGGGTCTCGCGCGGGCCGCGCGGCACGGCCCGGGCCTGCTGGTCCCGGAGGCGACTGACGACCAGGACGACGACGACTGCCAAGAGCGCCAGCAGCACGAGCGAGACTCGGTACCGACGGACGAAAGCCATCAGAGGGTCTGCCCGGGGGACTGGAGGATCCCGTGGAGGCAGAGATCCGCCACGCGCTGGGCCAAGAGCTCCGCCGGCGTCTCGCCCGCGTGGTTGAGCACCGTGCCCCACACCAGGCCGATCAGCATCGACGGGCCGAGCTCGCGGTCCACCTTCCGGAACACGCCGGTCTGGGCCCCGCGCTCGAGCAGCCGGGCGAGCCCGGCGGCGATGCGGTCACGACGCTCGCGCACGACCTGCCGCTTGCGGAGGAAGAGCCGCGCCTCGTCCTGCTGCATGAGCCGGAAGAAGGGCAGGTAACGGGCGAAGGTCTCCAGGATGGCCTCGATCATCCGCGACAGCGCCACCGCCGGCGGAAGGTCCTCCGCCTCGACGCGCTCGAGCCGTCGGATCAGGAGATCGAACGCGCCGGCGACCACGCCCAGGTAGAGATCCTCCTTGGACGGGAAGTAGCGGTAGAGCGTGCCCTTGCCCACGCGCGCGGCTTCCGCCACGTCGTCCATGCAGACGACGTGATACGGCCGGGCGGCGAAGACGCGCGACGCGGCTCCGACGATGTGCTCACGCTTCGCCGTCTGTCGCGGCGTGCGCGTCGCGACCTTCAGCGCACACATCCTGGACTTTCGCTCCTGGCTTTGGCCGCCAGCGGGGGCCCGTCGGCGGCAGTGTGGAACTGACCGGTCAGTCCGCAAAACTGTAGGCTGTGGAGTAGGACGGTGTCAAGCAACGGCGACCTTGTGAACATTTTCTCGATGGGGTGTCCGATTTTTTGTTGACAGCCCTAAATCTCGTATGACAGGATTCGCCCGCCCACAAGATACGGTATGCCCCGAGGTCGTTGGGATCAGGGTGCAGGTAGCCGTCGGGTAGGGCAGGGCTCAGAGTTCAAGGAGGTTGGGCATGGCGATCACGGCGACGCGACCCCCCCGAGTC
Source organism: uncultured bacterium (assembly GCA_964463175.1). Lineage (GTDB taxonomy): Bacteria > Methylomirabilota > Methylomirabilia > Rokubacteriales > DASRDR01 > DASRDR01. The sequence goes on along the minus strand of CAYXBJ010000059.1, from coordinate 66,565 downwards.
GGAAAGTGGACGGAGCAGGCCCTCCGGGTCCTACGGGAGCGCTACCTCACCCGCGAGGGGGACCGGGTGCAGGAGACCCCCGAGGAGATGTGCTGGCGGGTGGCCGGCGCCATCGCCCAGGGGGAAGAGCGCTGGGGCAAGAGCCCCGCGGTCGTCCACGAGATCGCGGGCGCCTTCTACGAGATGATGGTGGACTCGAAGTTCCTGCCGAACTCCCCGACGCTCATGAACGCCGGGAAGGGGAACCAGCTCCAGTACTCGGCCTGCTACGTCCTGCCGGTCGGGGACTCCATGGAGGAGATCTTCGACGCGGTCAAGTCCGCCGCCATCATCCATAAGTCGGGCGGCGGCACCGGCTTCGCGTTCTCCCGCCTCCGCCAGAAGGATGCCGTCGTCTCGTCGACGGGCGGCAAGGCCTCGGGCCCGGTCTCGTTCCTCCGGGTCTTCAACGGCGCGACCGAGGCGGTGAAGCAGGGCGGGACCCGGCGGGGCGCCAACATGGGCATCCTCCGGATCGACCACCCGGACATCCTCGAGTTCATCGAGTGCAAACTGGACGGCGGGATCGTCAACTTCAACATCTCCGTCGCGGCGACGGACCGCTTCATGGACGCCATCGCGAAGGGCGAGGAGTACGAGCTGACCGCGCCGCACAACGGCGAGGTGGTCAGCCGCCTGCCCGCCCGCGAGGTGTTCGACCGGATCGTGCGCGCCGCCTGGCAGACCGGCGATCCCGGCATGGTCTTCCTCGACCGCATCAACGCGAGCCCGGCCAATCCGACGCCCGAGATCGGCCTGGTGGAGGCGACGAATCCCTGCGGGGAGCAGCCGCTCCTGCCGAACGAGGCGTGCAACCTCGGGTCGATCAACGTCGCCCAGTTCGCTCGGCGGCAGGCCGATGGCGAGTGGGCGGTCGACTGGACCGAGCTCGAGCGGGTGGTGCGGCTATCGGTGCGCTTCCTCGACGACGTGATCGAGGTCAACCCGTATCCGCTCCCGGAGATCGACGAGACCGTGAAGGCCAACCGCCGGATCGGCTTGGGCGTCATGGGCTGGGCGGATCTCCTCTTCCGGATGGGGATCTCGTATGACAGCCAGCCGGCTCTCGATCTGGGAGATCGGCTCATGGCCTTCATCAACGAGAAGGCCCACGACCAGTCGGCCAAGCTCGCCGAGGAGCGCGGACCGTTTCCGAACTGGGCACGGTCCATCTACAAGCACGGGCGGCCGCTCCGGAACTCGACGGTCACGACCATCGCCCCGACCGGGACGATCTCGATGATCGCCGGGTGCTCCTCCGGGGTCGAGCCAGCCTTCGCGGTGGCCTTCACCCACAAGGTGGGCGACCGCGTCCTGCCGTTCACGAACCCGATCTTCGCCGAGGTGGCCCGCGAGCGCGGGTTCTACTCGGACGCCCTCATGGAGGAGGTCGCCAAGCGCGGCGTCGTCCACGGGCTCGCGGGGGTGCCGGAGGAGGTGCAGCGAGTGTTCGTGACCGCGCACGAGGTGCCCTTCGAGTGGCACGTGCGGCACCAGGGCGCGTTCCAGAAGTCGACGGACAACGGGGTGTCCAAGACCATCAACTTGCCCAACTCGGCGACGCTCGATGACGTCGCCCGGGCCTATCTCCTCGCGTGGGAGCTTGGGTGCCTCGGCATCACCGTGTTCCGGGACGGCTGCAAGGAAGGCGTGCTGCACGTCGGCACGAAGGCCGGCAAGGCGGACCGGAAGGCCGAGCAGGCGGCGGCGCCGGCCCCGGCGGTCGTCAAGCCGAGACCCCGGAGCCTCACCGGGCGGACGTACCGCGTCGAGACCCCGCTCGGGACCGCATACACCGTCGTCAACGAGCACGGTGACGGCGAGCCCTTCGAGGTCTTCGTCTCGGTCGGAAAGGCCGGATCGGACACGATGGCGGTCGCGGAGGCGATGGGGCGCCTCATCTCGCTGGCGCTCCGCATGCCGTCGCCCCTGTCGACCAAGCGTCGGCTCGAGGAGATCGTCACCCAGCTCGCGGGCATCGGCGGTGGGCGGCCGCTCGGATTCGGTCCGCAGCGGGTTCTCTCGCTGCCGGACGGGATTGCGCGCGTCCTGGCCGAGCATCTCGGTCAGCCCAGGGTCGAGGAGAAAGAGCCACCGGCCGCGCCGGCGACGGCGAAGCTGGTGGCGGGGGACATCTGCCCGGAGTGCGGTCAGGCCACCTTCGTGTACGAGGAAGGCTGCAAGAAGTGCTACGGGTGCGGCTTCAACGAGTGCTGAGCCCCGCCTCCTGAGCGTCGGCCCGCTTGCCCGCCACCCCCCCGGTCATCGCCGGGGAGCGTGGCGGGCGCGGGTCGGGTATGATCGCGTCGCCCATGAATCCAGCCATCCCCACCGATTACGTCGAGACCGGTATCTGGTTGACGGCCTTCGTCCGCTCTCACGCCAAGCGGGAGAGCCCGCGGATCGAGCCGCTGGTCGACACCACCGGAACGCGAGAAGGGCAGTCGTACGGGGTACGGCTGTCGCTCGACGAGCGCCTGGCGCCGCCTCCCGGCTCGCCCCCGATCGAGCTCGCGTTCCCGGAGGTGGTCGACGGCCGACCGCGCTTCGCATGGTGTGCGGCGCTCGCCGCGCGGGTGCAGGCCGCCGCGCGGGAGCTGCTCCCCGCGGTCCGCGCCACCGCCTGACGCTCCAGGACCGCCGTCTCCGAACCGGAACTCCGGCGGGCTGCGTCCGTTCGGGGCGGGGGGCGCGGTGACGCCCTCCGATCCCCGCCGCGAGACGACCGGTCGCTGGTACGCCGCCGGCGACGTCAACGCGTTCTTCGGTCTCGCCGTCGACAACCTCACGAACCTGGTCGTCCTGGCAGGTCTCCTCATCGGCGTGTTCGGTTTTCCGTCCGACCTCGTGCTCCGCCGGATCGTGCCCGGTACGGCGCTCGGGGTCCTCGTGGGCGATCTCTGGTACACCTGGCTCGCCTGGCGCCTCGCGCGCACGAGCGGGCGAGCGGACGTCACCGCGATGCCGTTCGGGATCGACACCCCGTCCATGTTCGGCCTCACGTTCGGGGTTCTGGGCCCGACGATGCTGGCGACGCGCGACCCGGTCCTCGCCTGGAAAGTCGGCATGGGCGTGACGGTGGCGATGGGCGTCGCGAAGCTCGGTCTGGCCTTCGCCGGCGAATCGGTGCGACGCCTCGTCCCCCGGGCGGGCCTCCTCGGCTCGATCGCCGGCGTCTCCGTCCTCCTGATCGCCTTCCTGCCGATGCTCCGGATCATCACGGACCCGCTGGTGGGCTTCCTGTCGCTCGGGCTGATCCTCGTCGCGCTCGTCGGCCGGGTCGCGCTCCCCGGCCGGGTCCCCGGCGCCCTGGCCGCCGTCGTCGTGGGCAGCGTGGTGTACGCGGTCGAGCACTGGGCAGGCATCGCGCCGGCCACTCACGCGCTCGGCGCCGCCGGCGGGTGGCGCCTCGCGGTCCCGTGGCCGACCCTCGCCTGGCTCGACGCGCTCGGGGAAACGTGGGGAGCGCTCTCGGTCGCGCTGCCGTTCGCGCTGGCGACCGTCATCGGAGGCATCGACAACACGGAGAGCGCCATCGCGGCGGGCGACCACTACCGGACCCGGGACATCCTCCTGACCGAGGCTCTGGCCACGATCGTCGCGGGGCTGGCGGGCGGCGTCATCCAGAACACGCCGTACGTGGGCCACCCCGCCTACAAGGCGATGGGCGCCAGGGCAGGGTACACACTCGCGACGGGTCTCGTGATCGGCCTCGGCGCGATGGCCGGCGTCGTGTCGATCCTCGTCGGCCTCGTCCCGGAGGCGGCCGTCGCGCCCATCCTCATCTTCGTGGGGCTCGAGATCACCGCCCAGGCCTTCCTCGCGACGCCGCCGCGCCATGCTCCGGCGGTCGCCCTCGCCTTCGTGCCGACGACCGCGGCCCTCGTGATGATCCAGCTGAGCGCCATTCTGGCCGGCCTGGGGCTCGGTCCGGGCGCGCTCCATGGAGACGCGGCGGCCACGGTGGAAGCCCTCCGCCTTCTCGGGAATGGCTTCATCCTCTCGGCGCTTCTCTGGGCCGCGGCAGCGGCCATGATCATCGACCGTCGCTTTCCGGCCGCGGCCGCGTTCCTGGCGGTGGCGAGCCTGGGGGCCCTGTGCGGGATGATCCACTCTCCGCTCGGCTCGGGCGGTCTCTTCTGGCCGGGCGGCAGCGGGTCGCCGTGGCCCGGGCTCCTGGCCGGCGGCTACGGCGCCCTGGCCGGATTGCTCGTGCTCCTCGCGCCGTGGGCCGCGGCGGCAGGCGTCGAGTCGGGATCCGTGCGTGACGCTCACGCTTGACCCCTGCGCGCCTTCGGTGTTACACAGAAGTCGGTGCTTGTGAATTCCGTCACCTGCCCCGGTCCGGACCGAAAGAGGAGGCTTCCATGGCACGTCGTCTGATTCTCGGCGGGACGGTGGCGATCGCCACCCTGCTGGCCGTGTCGTCCGTCACCGCTCCGGCATGGGCGCAGGGCGCGTGGACCTGCCCGGCGGCCGAGAGCGCCAAGAAGAGCGCGCTGCCCAAGAGTGACGCCGCGGTCGCGGCCGGCAAGAAGCTGACCGTCGACAAGGCGTGCACCGCATGTCACGGCGACTCGGGCAAGGGGGATGGGCCCGGCGCGGCGGCCTTGAATCCCAAGCCCGCGGACTGGACGTCGGCCAAGGTGCAGTCCCAGACCGACGGGTGCATCTTCTGGAAGATCAGCACCGGTCGGGGGGCGATGCCGCCCTGGGCGGCGCTCTCCGACACCGAGCGCTGGCAGCTCGTCCAGTATCTGCGCACGCTGAAGAAGTAGCTCCGACCCTCCGCGCGCGGCGCCGCCCCGTCCGCCCGTCGGCGTGATCGGGGCGGCGCGCTGCCGCCAGCCTCGCCGGGTTGAGCGGCACGGATCCACCCGGCCCGCCGACCGTTCCCACGATCCCTGTGGACCCGTTGACCGCGCTCCGGCGCCTTCCTATACTCGCGACCGTGAGCGCCGAGGAGCGGTCGCTCGGCGAGATCCGCAAGGCCCTCGCCGGCATCACCCGCCGCCTCGATGCGCTGGCCGATGCCGTCGGGGTCGCGGCGGCGACGGCACCGCCCGGCGCCCTCCTCGACGAAGCGACCCGGAGTCATCTCGCAGGCCTCCAGAGCGTCTTGGCGGTCGGCCGCGGGACGACTCTGTTCGAGACCTGCATCCTCGGGATCGACCGCGCGCTCTCCCAGGCGCGCGCCGACTGTGCGGCGATCCTCCAGCGGACCGGCGACCGCGCGCTGACCGTGCTCGCTCAGCGAGGCTTCCGTCTCCCGCTCGAGCCCGACGCGGGCGCCGGGATCGTCGGTCGCGCCCTCGACGCGTCCGAGGTCGTCCAGGCGGGGCCCGGCCTCGGCGGGCCCGATGCGTTGCTGGAGCATCACGGGCTGGGCGCGGCGGTGGCCGTTCCGATTCGCGACGACACCGGGCTCGCGAACGGCGTGCTGCTCGTGGGGCGGCGGCGGCCGGTCCCGTTCGAGGCCGATGCCGTGGGAACGCTGCTCATGGTGGCGGATCGCCTCCCCGACGCGATTCGGCCTGGGCCTGGGACGCAGCGGGACCAGGCGTCGACGTTGACGCTCTTCACGAGCCTCGATCCGTCGCGGACCGCGGCGACGGTGGCCAGCGAGGCGAAGACCCAGCTCGGCGCGGAGGCCGTGGCGGTTCTCGTCCCTGACGGCGACGGTTTCGCGCTGGCGGGATCCGCCGGTCTGGGCGACGACATTCCGCCGCTCAGCCGCGCGCCGGCGCTCCACGAGGTCGCGACGACGGGGCGGGCCTGGGTCTCGACCCCCGGCGCGCCGGACGACTCGGAGCTCGCCGGCTGGCTCGGCCGCGCTCCACGGGCCGTGCTGCCCCTGGCCGCGAACGACCAGGTGGTCGCGCTCCTGGCGATCGCCGGATCCTGCAGCACCGCGCTCACGCCTGCCTTCGCGCGCGCGGCGGCGCTCGCGCTCCGGAATGCCCGCCTCCATGGCGAGTCCCTCCGGGCGCTCGCCCAGCCCGCTCCGTCCGCGGCCGGGCAGTCGGATGCGAGCCACGCGCCGCTGGGGGACATGGCGAGCCTGCTCGCGATCGTGCTGGCTCGCCTCGCGGCCGCGCGGGAGCGCGTCGCCGATACGGCGACGACCCGCGATCTCGCCGATGCCGAGGAAGCCGCGTGGCGAGTGGCGGAAGCGGTGCGACGGGTGCTGGGATTCGTCCCCGCCTCCGGCACGTCCTCATCCCTGCCGGTCGACCTGGCTGCGCTCGTTCGCGACGCGACCGAGGCCAGCGAAGCGCTCTGGGCGCAGGACGGCCGGGCTCCGGCCATCGCCCTCGACCTCGACGCCGCGCCTCCGGTCCGCGTACACCCGGACGAGTTCCGCCAGGCCCTCCGGCATCTCCTCGACAACGCCCGCGAGGCCACTGCCGACGGACGGGGTGGCGTGATTGCCGTCCGGCTCCGGTGGGACGGGGGCAGTCGTGTCGAGGTCTCGGTCACGGACGAGGGGCACGGCATGGACGACACGACGCGGGCCCGGGCCGGCGAGCCCTTCTTCACGACCAAGGGGTCGGGACGCCTCGGAGTCGGGCTGGCGGTCGTCCAGGCCATGGCGCAGCGCCATCGCGGCGGCATGGAGCTGACGACCTCACCGGGGCAGGGGACGACGGTCCGCCTCCGCTTCCCGACCGCGAGTGATCCCCAGCCTCCGCCGGCGGCGAGCCGATCGGCCCGCCCGCGCCGCCGCATCCTCGTGGTCGACGACGAGAAGGCCATCCGCGAGACCTTGACGCAGGCGCTGGAGCACGACGGGTACGAGGTCGACGCAACCGGCGACGTCGGCGATGCGGTCGCGCTCCTCGGCCGGATCCGGGTCGACCTCGTCGTGACGGACCTGGTCCTGCCCGGCGGCTCCGGGCTGGAGGTCGCCCGCACGGTGAAGCGCGTGCATCCCGACGCGCCGGTGATCCTGATCACCGGCTGGCCGGGACGCGTGGACCCGGAGACCCTCGAAGGCCAGGGGATCGACGCGATCGTCGAGAAGCCGGTCGGCCTCGACACGCTCCGGTCGGCTGTCCGCGCCCTGATCCAGCGCGGAGTCCCCCGGGCGAGGTGAAGCGGCTTCGCGCGGCGATTGACCTCGGAACGAACACCGTCCGCATCCTGGTCGCCGAGGTCGATGCCGCGACTGGCCTCGCCCCCGTGTGGACCGACCAGACCGTCACCCGGCTCGGGGAAGGCCTCGCCGAGCGAGGCACGCTCGCGCCGGCCGCCGTGGAGCGCACCCTTGCGGCGATCCGCCGCTACCGGGATCGAGCGCGCGATCTCGGCGCCGCCGAGGTCATCCTGGTCGCGACCGCCGCCGTCCGACTAGCGCAGGACGGCGGGGCCTTCCTCCACCGATTACAGGCCGAGCCCGGAATCGCCGCCCGCGTCGTGAGCGGGGAGGAGGAAGCGGCCCTGACCCTCCTCGGAGCGGCATGGGGGCTCGGTCCCGTGGCGGGCACGTTCGCGCTCCTCGACATCGGGGGCGGCAGCACCGAGGTGCTGGTCGCCCGCGGGTCACGGATCCTGACGGTGGTGAGCCTGGCTCTCGGGGTCGTCCAGTTGGCGGAGCGATTCTTCACCGGCGATCCCGTCGAGCCACGCGAGCTGCTGGCGTGCCGGCAGTACGTGGACGAGCGCCTCCGCGACGAAGCATGGAGTCGGATCCACTCCGGCGCGCCGGGAACCCTCGTCGCGACGGCGGGAACGCCCACGACACTCGCCCTGCTCGATCTCGGTCTCGCGGCTTACGACCCGAGGCGCGTCCAAGGCCACCGTCTGGCCGTCGCGGCCATCGAGCGACTCACCGCCCGGCTCGCCGCGCTCCCGCTCGCCGAGCGGGCGCAGCTCCCGGGGCTCGAGCCCCGTCGCGCCGACGTCATCGTCCCCGGCGCGATCGTCCTGGCCTCGGCCCTGGCCGGTCTGGGCCTCCCCGAGGCGAGGGTCGCCGACGCAGGGCTCCGCGAGGGCATCCTCCTCGACGCGGCGGGATGGCGTCCGGGTGAATCAAGCTGATCGTTCGGGCGAGGGGAGGGAGCACGCCGAGTCGCAGGCGCCGCGCGATGCGCCGTGCGCGCCCCGGGCGGCCTCGAGGATCGGCGGAGCCGCGATTCCTTGACCGTCTGTTTCGCGCCTTGTTAGACTCCGCTCGGGACGCGCGCGTGGCGCGCGGCACTCTGCGGACCCGAGGTCGCCTATCGTGCTCCGTGACACGCTGCTTCGCCTCTCCACGAAACCCGGAATCGGTCGAGGCCTCGAACGGTTCCCCATCTCGCGCCGCGTGGTGCGCCGGTTCGTCGCCGGGGAGACCCCGACCCAGGCGCTCGACGTCCTGGCAGGCCTGGAGGCCAGCGGCCTCCTGACCGCGGTCACCTACCTCGGCGAGAACGTCGCGACGCCGAAGGCCGCCGCGGCGGCGGCCGACGTCTACTGTCACCTGATCGAGGAGGCGCGGCGTCGGCGACTCCGGACGACGCCATCGCTGAAGCTCACGCACCTCGGGCTCGACCTCGGCGAGGAGATCGCCCTCCAGAACGTCGAGCGCGTCCTCGAGCGAGCCGGCGACACCTGGGTGTGGATCGACATGGAGGGCTCGGCGTACACGGACCGGACCCTGGCCGTCTATCGCCGGCTGCGGCGGCGCTGGCGCAACGTGGCGTGCGTGCTGCAGGCGTATCTCCACCGGACGGAGAGCGACCTGCGTGGGCTCGTGCCGGGAGGGGTGCGGCTCCGTCTCTGTAAAGGCGCATACCGGGAGCCTGGGGACCTCGCGTTCCCCCGGAAGGCAGACGTGGACCGGAACTACGCCCGGCTCGCCGGGATGCTGTTCTCCAAGGAAGCGCAGGCCGCCGGGGCCTACGCCGGGTTCGCCACGCACGACGAGCGCCTCATCCGCGTCATCGCGGACCGCGCGCGCGAGTTCGGGCTCGCTCCGGACCGGTACGAGTTCCAGATGCTCCACGGCATCCGCCCCGAGCTCCACCAGACGCTGACCGACCTCGGAGTCCGGCTCCGCGTGCTCGTGCCGTTCGGCGAGGACTGGTACGGCTATTTCGTCCGGCGCCTCGCCGAGCGCCCCGCGAATCTCCGGTTCTTCCTCACGCAGCTCGCCCGGCACTGACGAGTCGGCGCCGCGAGAGGCGCGTCCACCCGGACCCCGGCGGTGGCGCCGGACGCCGCGGTTGACAGCCCCGACGGCCTCTCCGTATCATGCGAAAGCGATATGGATGAAGTAGCCGTACTAGTACTGAACGGCAGCTTCGAGCCCCTCCACTTCACCAACGCCCGCCGCGCGATCACCCTCCTCCTCAGTGGCAAAGCCGAGACCGTCGAGCCCTCACCCCGCGTGGTGCGCTCTCCGTCCCACACGTTCCCGCTGCCCTCGGTGATCCGGCTCATGATGTACATCCGGAAGCCCTTCGTGGAGCGGGTCGCGTTCAACAAGAAGAACATCCTCCGGCGCGACCACTACACGTGCCAGTACTGCGGCCGCCGCGGGGACCGGCTCACCGTGGATCACGTGCTGCCGCGATCGCGCGGTGGCGGGACGAGCTGGACCAACGTGGTCGCGGCGTGTCTCCGGTGCAACCTCTACAAGGGGAATCGCACCACCGACGAGGCGGGCATGGTGCTGGTGCGGACGCCGGCCCATCCGCAGTTCCTCTTCTCGGTGCACCTGCTCCGCCACCCCCACGCGTCCTTCTTCCTGGACGCCTGGCGGAAGTATCTCCACGCAGTCCCGGCTGCCCTTCCGTCGGGCGCCTGACCGCCGCGCCGCGTCGGCCGTACACTGGTAGCACCCGATGCCACCATTCCGGCTCATCTCGGACTACGCGGCCAAGGGCGACCAGCCCGCCGCCATCAGCCAGCTGACCGACTGGATCGGCGGGGGGCGCCCCCACACGGCGCTCCTGGGGGTGACCGGGTCCGGCAAGACGTTCACCGTCGCATCGGTCATCGAGCGGCTCCAGCGTCCGACGCTGGTCATCTCGCCGAACAAGACGCTCGCCGCCCAGCTGTACGGCGAGTTCAAGGCGTTCTTCCCGGAGAATGCGGTCGAGTACTTCGTCTCCTACTACGACTACTACCAGCCCGAGGCGTACATCCCCCAGTCGGACACGTACATCGAGAAGGACGCGCTGATCAACGACGAGATCGACCGGATGCGTCACTCGACGACGAAGTCGCTCTTCGAGCGGCGCGACGTCGTCATCGTCGCGTCGGTCTCGTGCATCTACGGCCTCGGGTCGCCCGAGACGTACCACGGGATGCACCTCGGGGTGGTGGAGGGTGAGGAGCGCGAGCGCGACGACATCCTCCGGCAGCTGGTCGCCCTCCAGTACGAGCGGAACGACTACGACTTCCACCGGGGGACGTTCCGGGTCCGCGGCGACGTCGTCGAGATCTTCCCGGTGGCCGCGGAGAGCGTGGCGCTCCGCGTCGAGCTATTCGGGGACACGATCGAGGCGATCCACCGCATCGACCCCCTGAAGGGGCAGATCCTGGAGCGCGTCGATCGCGCCGCGGTGTACCCGGCGAGCCACTACGTGACGCCCGCCGAGGAGCTCGAGCGGGCCATGGAATCGATCAAGTCGGAGCTGGCCGAGCGGCTCCGGTTCTTCCGGACGCGGAACCGCCTGCTGGAGGCTCAGCGGCTCGAGCAGCGCACGCTCTTCGACCTGGAGATGCTCCGGGAGATTGGCTACTGCCACGGCATCGAGAACTACTCCCGGCACCTCGCGGGCCGGCGGGCAGGGGAGACTCCGGCGACGCTCATCGACTATCTCCCGAAGGACACCCTCGTGGTGCTCGACGAGAGCCACGTCGGCGTCCCCCAGCTCCGGGGGATGCACCACGGCGACCGTTCGCGCAAGGAAGCCCTCATCGAGTACGGGTTCCGGCTGCCGTCGGCGTTCGACAATCGCCCGCTCACCTTCGACGAGTTCACCGCCGCGGTCGGCCAGGTGCTCTACGTGTCGGCGACGCCCGCCTCGTACGAGCTCGAGCAGGCCGACGGGGCGGTGGCCGAGCAGATCATCCGACCGACGGGGCTGACGGATCCGGTGATCACCGTCCGCCCCGCCGGCGAGCAGGTCGACGACCTCATGGAGGAGATCCGAGGGCGGGCCGAGCGCGGCGAGCGAGTCCTGGTCACGACCCTCACCAAGCGGATGGCGGAGGACCTCAGCCAGTACTACCTCCAGATGGGGCTCCGCGTCCGGTACCTCCACTCCGACATCGACACGCTCGAGCGCGTCGAGGTGATCCGGGACCTCCGGCTCGGAAAGTTCGACGCGCTGATCGGCATCAACCTCCTCCGGGAGGGCCTCGACATCCCGGAGGTGTCGCTGGTCGCGATCCTCGACGCGGACAAGGAGGGATACCTCCGATCGGCGACGTCGCTCGTGCAGACGTCGGGTCGGGCGGCCCGGAACGTGCGCGGCGAGGTCATCATGTACGCGGACAAGGTGACCGACTCGATGCGGACCGCGCTCCAGGAGACGGAGCGGCGGCGCGAGCGCCAGGCCGCGTACAACGCCGAGCACGGGATCACCCCGGAGTCCATCCACCGGTCGATCCGCGACGTCATGCGTTCGGTCGAGGAGCGCGACTACTACACGGTCGAGGCGGAAGCGCCCGATGAGGGAATCGAGTCCGCCGAGGCCCTGGCCGAGGCGGTCAAGCGCCTCGAGGCCGAGATGAAGGACGCCGCCAAGCGGCTGGACTTCGAGCGGGCCGCGGAGCTCCGCGACCGCCTCCGCGCCCTGCGCAAGCGCGACCTGTCCGTCCGCGACTGACCGCCGGCCGGCCCCCCCCCGGGGGTCCGCGACCGGGATCGGTCCGCCTGATCCCCTCCGCGAAACGCGTAAGATCAGGAGTCGAGGAAGCGAGCCGTGGATCTCAGCGAGAAGCTCGAGCGCCTCCCGGACCGGCCGGGCGTCTACCTCTACAAGGACGCCAAGGGGCACGTGGTCTACGTCGGGAAGGCCGCCTCCATCCGCGCCCGCGTGCGCTCGTACTTCCAGGCCTCCCGCACGCGGGACGCCAAGACGGACGCCCTGGTCGACCACATCGCAGACCTGGACTACATCGTCACCGCCAACGAGCTCGAGGCCCTCATCCTCGAGTCGAACCTCGTCAAGCGCCACCGGCCTCGCTACAACATCATCCTCCGCGACGACAAGCACTACCCGTTCCTCAAGCTCACGACGAACGAGGAGTATCCGCGGCTCCTCGTCGCCCGACGGGTGCAGAAGGACGGCGCGACCTACTACGGGCCGTTCTACCCGGCCACCGCGCTCCGGGAGACCCTGCGTCTCGTGCGGGCACTGTTCCCGCTCCGGACGTGCAGCATCAAGATCGACGGGCAGGCCGAGCGGCCGTGCCTCCAGTACTACATCCACCGCTGCAACGCGCCGTGCACCGGGTGGGAGACTCGCGAGGGCTACGCCCGGACGGTGAAGGACGTCGAGGCCTTCCTCGAGGGCCGCGACGAGGATCTCGCCCGCCGCCTGACTGCCGAGATGGAGGAGGCAGCCGCCCAGGAGAAGTACGAGCGCGCCGGCATCCTGCGCGACCAGGTCCAGGCGCTCAACACCGTCCGCGAGCGCCAGAAGATCATCTCGGTCGAGCCCGAGGACCAGGACATCCTGGGGCTCGCGCGGCAGGGCTCCGAGGCATGCGTCCAGATCTTCTTCGTGCGCCGGGGGCGCCTCCTCGGCCGCGAGGCCTTCTTCCTCGACAAGCTCGGGAGCGCCACCGACGGCGAGCTCCTCTCCGCGCTGCTGCGACAGTTCTACTCGAAGAGCGTCTCGCCTCCGCGCGAGGTGCTGCTCTCGGTCGAGGTGCCCGAGGAGCCGCTGGTCGGGGAGTGGCTCGAGCAGCTCCGCGAGGGCAAGGTCGAGATCCTGGTCCCGCAGCGTGGCCGGAAGCGCGAGCTCGTGGCCATGGCGGAGGAGAACGCCGCGCTCGCGCTCCAGACGCACCTCCTCGCCCGGTCGAGCCGCCGCCAGGTCGTCGCCGAGGAAATGCGCCGCGAGCTCAGCCTTCCAGAGGCTCCCCACCGGATCGAGGGCTTCGACATCTCGAACATCCAGGGGCAGGAGGCCGTCGGCTCAATGGTGGTGTGGGAAGGCGGCGCGATGAAGAAGGACGACTACAAGCGGTTCAAGATCCGGACCGTCCCCGGCGCCGACGACTTCGCGATGATGGCCGAGGTGCTCCGCCGACGGTACGGCAAGGCCCTCGAGGACGGCGGAACGCTGCCAGACCTCATCATGCTCGACGGGGGCCGGGGCCAGCTGAGCGCCGGGATGCGGGTCCTGGAGGAGCTCGGGCTCGATTACCTGCCGATCGTCGCCCTGGCGAAGCGCGCCGAGGAGGTCTACCACCCGGGCAGCCTCCATCCGCTGGTGATCGATCTCGCGTCGCCCGCGCTCCAGACCCTCCAGCGGATCCGGGACGAGGCGCACCGCTTCGCGATCACGTACCACAAGAAGCTCCGTCAGAAGCGGACGCTCGTGTCCGTTCTGGACCAGATCCCGGGCGTAGGTCCGTCGATCCGCACCAACCTCCTCAAGTCGCTGGGCTCGGCGCGACGGGTCCGAACCTCGTCGGTCGCGGAGCTGGCGGCGGTGCCGAAGGTGACCCCGAAGCTCGCGCAGCGGATCTACGATTTCTTCCACCAGTCTGAGGTTCCCGAGGAGACCCCGCCGCCGGTGCCCGCGCCTCCCGGCACGCCCAGCCTTGCATCGGAGGGTGATCTCTGCTAAATATGCATAGAAATTGATCGGAGGAGGCCCGAGCGACCCGTGACCCAGGACCGGCCCGACCACTACCCCTTCCGGGAAATCGAGACGAAGTGGCAGCGCGTCTGGGACGAGACCGGCCTCTTCCGGGTGAAGGAGGAACCGGGCCGGCCGAAGTACTACTGCCTCGAGATGTTCCCGTATCCCTCCGGCCGGATCCACATGGGGCACGTCCGGAACTACGCGATCGGCGACGCGATCACCCGGTACAAGCGGATGCGCGGGTACAACGTCCTCCACCCGATGGGGTGGGACGCCTTCGGGCTGCCCGCAGAGAACGCGGCGATCGACAACGGCGTGCACCCGGCGGTGTGGACGTACGAGAACATCGCCACCATGAAGTCGCAGATGAAGACCCTCGGGATCTCCTACGACTGGGACCGCGAGGTCGCCACGTGCGACCCCGAGTACTACCGGTGGGAGCAGCTCATCTTCGTCAAGATGTTCGAGCGGGGACTCGCCTACCGGAAGAGCGCGCGCGTGAACTGGTGCCCGAGCTGCCAGACCGTCCTCGCCAACGAGCAGGTCGAGGCGGGTCGGTGCTGGCGCTGCGACTCCGAGGTGGTCATCAAGGAGATCGAGGGCTGGTACTTCAAGATCACCGCGTACGCCGAGGAGCTCCTCGAGTGGTGTGACCGCCTGACGGGGTGGCCCGAGCGGGTCCTCACGATGCAGCGCAACTGGATCGGTCGGAGCGAGGGCGCCGAGTTCGACCTCCCGGTGGCCGGCCGGCCCGGCCTCGGGATCCGCGTCTTCACGACTCGGCCCGACACGTCCTTCGGGATGACCTACGCGGTCCTCGCTCCCGAGCACCCGCTCGTCGACCAGCTCGTGACCGATCCCCAGGAGCAGGCGGCGGTCGCGGCGTTTCGCGCCGAGGTCGCGCGCGAGAGCGAGATCGAGCGACTCGCGACCGATCGGCCGAAGCGCGGGCTCCGCCTCAAGGCGCGCGCCGTCAATCCGTTCAACGGGGTCGAGGTGCCGCTGTTCCTCGCCGATTACGTCCTCATGGGCTACGGTACCGGCGCCATCATGGCGGTGCCGGGGGAGGACCAGCGCGACTGGGACTTCGCCAGGGCCCACGGGCTCCCGATCATCGAGACCGTCCAGCGCCCGACCGGCTGGACGGGCGAGGCGTACACCGGCGACGGGGCGAAGATCAACTCGGGCTTCCTGGATGGCCTCGCCGTCGCCGAGGCGAAGCGAAGGGCGATCGACTGGCTCGTGGAGCGCGGGCTGGGCACCGGCAAGGTGAACTACCGGCTCCGCGACTGGGGGATCAGCCGCCAGCGCTACTGGGGCGCGCCGATCCCCATCGTGTACTGTCCGAAGGACGGCACGGTGGCCGAGCGGCCGGAGCGGCTACCCGTCGTGCTGCCCCAGGACGTCCAGATCACGGGGAAGGGCGGCTCGCCCATCGCCGACGTGCCCGGATTCGTGAACACGACCTGCCCGCGCTGCGGCGGGCCGGCCCGGCGCGAGACGGACACGATGGACACCTTCGTCGACTCGTCGTGGTACTTCCTCCGGTTCTGCTCGCCGAGGCACCTGGGCGGCCTCGCCGACGCGGACGCCGTCCACTACTGGATGCCCGTCGACCAGTACACCGGCGGCATCGAGCACGCGATCCTGCACCTCCTCTACGCGCGCTTCTACACGAAGGTCCTCCGTGACCTGGGCTACTTCAAACTCGACGAGCCGTTCCAGAACCTGTTCACCCAGGGCATGGTCGTCAAGGACGGCGCCAAGATGTCGAAGTCGAAGGGGAACGTGGTGAGCCCCGACGACTTCATCATGACCTACGGCGCCGACACCGGCCGGGTGTTCGAGCTCTTCATGGCCCCGCCCGAGAAGGACCTCGAGTGGAGCGACCAGGGAGTGGAGGGGGCCTTCCGCTTCCTCAATCGCGTGTGGCGATTCTTTCAGGCGAACCGGGTCGCGCTCGGCGGCGCGCCGGCACGGCCCGCGGATCTCTCGGCCCCCGGGCGCGCGTTCCGCCGCACGGTCCACGAAACGATCCAGCGCGTCACCGCGGACATCGACGAGTTCCACTTCAACACCGCCATCAGCGCGCTCCACGAGCTCGTCAACGCCATGCACGCCTTCGCCCAGGAGTCGCTCGACCGGGCGGCCGCCGAAGAGCGCGCGAGCCTGCTCGCCGAGTCGATCGACACCCTGGTCCGCCTGCTGGCCCCGTTCGCGCCGCACCTCGCCGAGGAGCTGTGGGAGCAGCTCGGCCGCCGGGAGAGCGTGTTCCGCGCGCCCTGGCCCGCCGCCGATCCGACGGCGCTCGAGCGGGAGGTCGTCCAGGTCGTCGTGCAGGTCGACGGGCGGGTCCGCACCCGGCTGGCGGTGTCGCCCGAGATCGCCGAGGACCGCCTCCGCACGGAGGCGCTCGCCGACGAGAAGGTGCGACCCTGGCTCCACTCGCGCGAGGTGGCCCGAGTGGTCGTGGTGCCGGGTCGACTCGTCAACATCGTCACCCGCGGCCACGGGAACCCGGCGTGAGGCGGCGGCGCGCGCTCGGCGTCCTCCTCGTCCCGCTCGCCGCGACCATCGCTCTCGGCGGTTGCGGGTACTCGCTCCGGACGAGCATGCCGGCGGGCATCAAGTCCGTCTTCGTGCCGGTGCTCGAGAACAAGACCGCCGAGCCCGGGATCGAAGACTTCATCACCTCCGCGCTCACCCAGGCCGTCGTCGGCACGGGGGCGAGGATCGCCGGAAGCGCCAGCGAGGCGGATGCCAGCCTGGAGGGGCAGATCGTCGAGTACCGGCTGGTGTCGCTGTCCTTCGACAGCAGCGCGAACGTCACCTCGTACCGGCTGATCATCGCGCTGGCCCTGACCTTCAAGGACCTGAAGCAGAACAAGGTCATCTGGAAGCAGGACCGTGTCGAGGAGCAAGCCGACTTCGTCGTGTCCGGCCAGGTGACGCAGACGCTCGCGCGCGAACAGGTGGCGGTCCAGCGGGCCGCCGTCGACGTCGCCCGCGCGATCGTCAGCTTCGCCTTCGAAGGGTTCTGACCTGGAGGTCGCCGCCCTCCTCCGCGACGCCGCGGGCGGGCGTGTCCCATCCCTCTTGCTCGTGCACGGCGTCGAACCCCTCCTGGTCGACGACGTGGTCGAGCGCATCACGCGGGCCCTCCTCCCGGACGACCAGGCCGCCGGCTGGAATCGCGAGGTCCATCACGCCGACGCGTTGACGCCCGAGACGCTCGTCGCTGCCGGGGCGTCGCTGTCGCTCTTCGGTGGACGCCGGCTCGTCCTGGTGAGGGGCGTCGCCGACATCTCGGCCAAGGCCGCCGATCGGCTCCGCGATGCGTTGGCCGAGGCCCGCGCCCAACCGTCGGGCTGGCCCGCCGAGGGCACGACCATCCTTCTGGCGGCCGCCGGGGCCGACCCGAAGGCCGCGTGTCTCCGAATCCTTCCGGAGGCCAGTCGGGTCGACGTGCGTGGGCCGGCGGGGCGCGCCGTCGTCGGCTGGGTGCGCGAGCGAGCGCGCACCGCCGGGCTCGATCTCGCGCCAGACGCGGCGCAGGCCCTGGTCGAGTTGATCGGGGAGGATCTCACCCGGCTCGCGGCGGAGATCGAGAAGGCGTCCCTCTACGCCGCGGAGGACCGCCGCGTGTCCGAGGAGGTCGTGCG
The DNA here is from genome assembly GCA_964463175.1 of uncultured bacterium. Lineage (GTDB taxonomy): Bacteria > Methylomirabilota > Methylomirabilia > Rokubacteriales > DASRDR01 > DASRDR01. Next base: position 49,050 of record CAYXBJ010000059.1, on the reverse strand, counting down.
AGCCCTGGCCGGGGAGACCCGGACGCGGCAGTACTGGGAGCTGACCCAGGCCCTCGAGGAGGCGCGTCGGGCCGACGCGCTGCGCCTCGCGTCCCAGCTCTTCGCGTCGGGCGACGAGCCGCTCGTCCTGCTCGCGTGGGTCGTCGGCTACGTCCGAGACCTGTGGCGGGTGCTCCCGGCAGCGAACACGCGCGAGGCCGCGCGGCTCCTGCAGCGGCGTCGGCCGGACTTCGCGGTGGAGCGGCTGGCCGCGCGCGCCCAGGCCGTGGGGATCCACGGCCTGTCCCGGGCGGCCGCTCAGTGCTTCGAAGTGGAGCAAGCACTCAAGACCGGCGCGCAGAACCCCCGCGCGCTCCTGACGTGCCTGGTCGCCGACCTGGCGGGCTAGCGGCTCGAGAGGGCGTTCAGCTGGCGCATCAGGCGGGACTTCTTGCGGGCCGCCGTGTTCTTGTGAATGACGCCCTTCGTCGCCGCCTTGTCCAGCACCTGGATGGTCCGCTGCAGGGACTCGCGGGCCTGATCGGCCTGCCCGCCCTCGAGCGCGGTGCGGGTCGTCTTGACCGAGGTGCGGACGGTCGAGCGGACGGCCGCGTTGCGCACGCGCCGCTTCTCGTTCTGCCGGATACGCTTGATCGCAGACTTGATATTGGCCATCGGATCACCTCCTCCACTCGAAAGTCGCGCATGTCGATCCGAGGGCTAAACGCCCCGCACGATGGCGCGACTCCGGAGCGTACCGTGCCCGGTCGGGGCTGTCAAGGTTGGCGACCGTCATGAGCGCCGACCTCCCGATCGGAACCGACGACGACGAATTCCCGCCGGCACCGCCGGTGTCCGGCGCGGGCCGGGCCGTCGCGCGCGCGGCGGTAGTGGTCAGCGCGGCCACCTTGGCGAGCCGGGTCCTGGGCTTCCTGCGCGACGTCGTGGTCGCGCGCGCTTTCGGGGCGGGCGTTGCCACCGACGCGTTCTTCGTCGCGTTCCGCCTGCCGAACCTCCTCCGGCGGCTCGTGGCGGAGGGCGCGCTCTCGTCGGCCTTCGTGCCGGTGTTCACCGACTACGTCTCGACGCGCCCCCGGGCCGAGACGCAGCGCATGCTGCGCGCCGTGACCGGCGTCATGTTCCTCCTCCTCGGCGCCATCACCGTCCTCGGCGTCCTCGCCGCGCCGTGGGTCGTCCGGGTCATGGCCCCCGGCTTCTTCGCCAATCCCACCGCGGGCGAGCTAACCGTGCGCCTGACGCGTCTCATGTTCCCGTACCTGCTCCTGGTGGGCCTGGCCGCCCTGGTGATGGGCATCCTGAACGCTCATCGCGAATTCCTCCTGCCGGCGCTCGCGCCGGTCGCCCTGAACGTCGGCATCATCATCGGGGCGGTCGTGATCGCGCCGCGGCTGCCGGAGCCCGTCGTCGGCCTGGCACTCGGCGTCCTGCTCGGCGGTCTCGGCCAGCTCCTGCTGCAGGTCCCGTGGCTCTGGGCCCGGGGCATGCTCGCGCCGCCCCGGCTCGCGTTCGGTCACCCCGCGGTGCGCCGGGTCCTGGGCCTGATGACGCCGGTGATCGTCGGCCAGTCGGCGGTGCACATCGGCACCGTCATCAACACCGTCATCGCGTCCTACCTCGCCAAAGGCAGCGTCTCGTACCTCTACTACGCCGACCGGCTGATCGAGTTCCCCAACGGCGTCTTCGGGGTGGCCATCGCGACCGCGGTCCTGCCCACGCTCTCGGAGCAGGCCGCGCGGCGCGACACGAGGGCACTGCGGGAGACGGTGTCGTTCTCGCTCCGGCTCGTGACGTTCGTGAGCATGCCGGCCGCGATCGGTCTGTTCATCCTGTCGGAGCCGATCGTCCGGGTCCTCTTCGAGCGAGGGCGCTTCGGTCCCGACGAGACCGCCGGCACCGCCGCGGCGGTCGCCATGTACGCGCTGGGCCTCGTGGGCTCGTCGGCGGCCCGGATTCTGACGCAGGCGTTCTTCGCCCTCGGCGACACGCGGTCGCCCGTCAAGGTGTCGGTGTTCGCGATGGCGTTGAACTGCGCGATCGCCGCCTCGCTGGCGCGCCCCCTGGGGCACGTGGGGCTGGCCCTTGCCATCGCCGTGGCCGGCACCGTCAACGCGGTCGTGCTGGCGCTCCTCCTGCGCCGGCGGTTGCCCGGCGGCCCCGTTCCCGGCGCGCGACGCGCCTGGCTGCGTTCCGCGGGAATCTCGGTGGGTCTGTGCCTCTTGCTCGTTGCGGTGACGCGACTCGCGCCGCCGCCCGCCGGCCGCCTCGCCGAGTCCGCCTGGCTCGCCGCGGTGATCGTCGGATCCACCGCGATCTACGTGGGCTGTCACGCCGCCCTCGGCTCAGAGGAAGTGCAGCTCGCGCGCAGCGCGCTCGCGGGCCGCTGGCGCAGGACTTCCTTGCGCCGCACGAAGCGGCGTTGATATACTCGTCCGAGACCGGACCACATGCGGGCCTTGTTGCAGCGCGTGACCGGAGCGTCGGTCGAGGCGGATCGCCAGGTGATCGGCAGCATCGACCGGGGCCTCGTCACCCTCCTCGGCGTTGCGGCCGGTGACGGATCCGACGACGCCCGCTATCTCGCCGACAAGATCCTCCACCTCCGCATCTTCGAGGACGAGCGCGGGAAGTTCCATCACTCGCTGCTCGACACCGGCGGGGGCTGCCTGCTCGTCTCCCAGTTCACGCTGCTCGCCAACACCCGGCGCGGGCGTCGACCCGATTTCCTGGGCGCCGCGGCGCCTGACGTGGCCGCCCCGCTGGTGAAGGACGTCGCCGAGCGGCTCCGCCAGGGCGGCGTCCCGGTCGTCGAGGGCCGCTTCGGCGCCCACATGGTCGTCCGGCTCGCCAACGACGGCCCGGTGACGATTCTCTTGGACTCCCACGAGCGCGCATGACGGGCCACGCGGGGACCTCGGTGACCGCGCCCTTGGTGGACGAGTATCTCGAGCAGCTTCGCGTCGAGGACGGGAGCTCGCCCCTCACCATCGCGGCCTACCGCCGCGATCTCTTGCGACTGGTCGCGTTCCTCCGGACGCGGCGGCGCACGCTCGTGACCGCGCGCCCCGACGACCTCATCGCGCACTTGGACGCGCTCCGCCGGGGCGGGCGGGGCCCGCGCACGCTCGCCCGCGGCCTGGCGGCGATGCGGGGCCTCTACCGGTTCGGGCGGCGCGCCGGACACCTCCGCGAGAACCCGGCCGCGCTCCTCGAGACACCGCGTCTGCCGCGCCGCCTGCCACGAGCGCTGTCCAAGTCGGATGCCGCGGCCCTGGTGGAGTCGCCGCGGGACGAGAGTCCCCGGGCGTGCCGCGACCGCGCGATGCTGGAGCTCCTCTACGGATCCGGGCTGCGCGCGTCCGAGCTGGTCGGTCTCCGGCCCGCCGACGTGGACCTCCAGGCTCAGATCCTCATCTGCCGCGGGAAGCGCGATCGCCAGCGACTCGTGCCGATCGGCGACGCGGCCCGCCGGGCGGTGGCCGCGTACCTCGAGCGGGCCCGCCCGCGACTGGTCCGGGGGACGGATCCCGGCGTGCTCTTCGTGAACGCCCAGGGCCGGCCGCTCGGCCGTCAGGGGCTCTGGCGGATCGTCCGGAGCCGCGCCCGCGGGCTCGGGGTGCGCGGCGCCTTCCCACACGCTCTCCGCCATTCGTTCGCGAGCCACCTCCTCGAGGGCGGCGCGGATCTCCGGTCGGTCCAGGCGCTCCTCGGGCACGCGGACATCGGGACGACCGAGATCTACACCCATCTCCCGACCGATGCCGTGCGACGGCTCTATCGCACGTTCCACCCGCGAGCGTGACCGTGGACCCCATCGACCGCTCGGCAGGCGAGCGCGCGGGATGAGCGGGAGCATCGCCGTGGTCGTCCGCCGCACGAGCTACCCGCAGGTCGACCTCCGCGCCGGCGGTCTGATGGAGCGGTCGGTCGCCGTCGTTCCGCGAGGCGTCACCGTGTCGGTGGCCGCCCGCGTGGCGGACCGGCAGCGGGCGCCGCTCGTCGCCGTTCGGGTCGGAAGCGCCTGGGCAGCCGCGTCGCGCCAGACGCTGGCCCGGGCCGTCGGGCTGGGGCTTCAGCGGGCGCCGCTCGCGGCGATACTCTGGGACGCGCCGCTCGTGCGCTCGACGATGGGCGAGGTGGATGTCCGGCGCCGTCTCGGACCGCACCAGCCGTTCCTCCTCGTCGGAGGACCCAGGGGACCGGAAGGCGTCGTGTTCCGCGACTCCGCGTCGCCGGCGGGCCTGCCGCTCTCGGTAGCGGGCCAGCTCGAGCAGCTGCCCGGTCGGGTGGGGGAGATCCTCCGGGCCGCCGGCCAGCGCGGCGAGACGCGAGGCATTCCCGTCGCCGCGGTCGGGGGACTGGTCCGCGATCTCCTGCTCGGGCGCGTCGACGAGCGGACGGACCTCGATCTGGTGGTCGAGGGCAGCGCGGCGGCGCTGGCGCGCGAGCTCGCGACCGCCCTCGGCGGCCAGACCCTGGAGCACCCGGTCTTCCTGACGGCGACCGTCGCGCTGCCGGACGGGCGCCGGGTCGATCTGGCGAGCGCGCGACGCGAGACCTACCGCGCGCCGGGGATCCTGCCCGCCGTGGAGCGAGCGTCGCTCGCCGAGGATCTCGCGCGCCGCGACTTCTCGATCAATGCGCTCGCGGTACGGCTCGACGGCGCCGCCTGGGGTCGACTGGTCGATGCCACGGGCGGACTGCCCGACCTCCACGCGCGGAGGCTCCGCGCGCTTCACCCGCTCTCGTTCATCGAGGATCCGACGCGCATTTTCCGCGCGGCGCGCTTCACGGCGCGGCTGGGGTGCCGCATCGATCCCACGACGCGCCGCCTGGCCAGCCAGGCTGCCGGGCTCGACGTCTACGGGGCGCTGTCGGGCGACCGCCTCCGCGCCGAGCTCGAGCTCATGCTCGCCGAGGCTCGCCCGGTCGCCGCGCTGCTTGCAACGGGCCGGCTGGGAGCCTGGAGCCTCCTCGGAGGGGCGTCGGCGCCCGGCCCAACGGCCCGACGCCGACTCACCCGGGCCCTCGGGCCCCGGGCGCTCGCGGGCCTGGGCCCGGACGCGCCGCTCGCCCTCGCGCTGCTCGCGCTCGCCGGGGATGGCGGAACGCTCGAGCGCTGGCTGGAGCGGCTCGCCGTCGCGCCGTTCAGACGCGCGGCCATCCGGCAGGCCCGCCGGGACGCGCCGGGCATCCTCCGCCGGCTCGCGCGAGTGCACGATCGGGGCGGCGCATACGGCATACTGCAGGGTGTGCCGGAGCTGACCATGGCCTGGACGCGGGTGCTCGCCGAGAACGGCCGGTCGCGAGGCCATCTCGATCGCCATCTCCGGAGCTGGCGCCGGGTTCGACCACTGGCAACCGGGGACGACGTCGCGGCCCTGGGACTCCCTGCGGGGCCGCCGACCGGCGAGATCCTGAACGCGCTCCGCGCCGCGCAGGTCGCGGGGCAGGTCCGTAGCCGTACCGGGGCGTTACGCTGGCTGACGGGCGCCGTGGCCCGAGCCGCGCGCGCGGACGCGTCGCTCACCCGACCGGGTAAGGAAGGAGGCTGATCGTGCCGACCAAGTACGTGTTCGTCACCGGTGGGGTCGTGTCGTCGCTGGGCAAGGGCCTGGCGTCAGCCTCCATCGGCTGTCTCTTGGAGGCTCGCGGCTTCCGGGTCACCCTCCAGAAGATGGATCCCTACATCAACGTCGATGCGGGGACCATGAGCCCGTACCAGCACGGAGAGGTCTTCGTCACCGACGACGGCGGCGAGACCGACCTCGACCTCGGCCACTACGAGCGGTTCACGCGGGCGCGGATGACGCGGGACCACAACGTCACCACGGGCAAGGTCTATCACGCAGTCATCTCCCGGGAGCGGCGCGGCGACTACCTGGGGCGCACGGTCCAGGTGATCCCTCACATCACCGATGAGATCAAGGCTTCGGTCCGGCGGGTGAGCCAGGACGTCGACGTGCAGATCGTCGAGATCGGCGGCACGGTGGGCGACATCGAGAGCCTGCCCTTCCTGGAGGCGGTGCGCCAGCTGAAGAAGGACGTCGGGCGCGAGAACGTGCTCTACATCCACCTCACGCTCGTACCCTTCATCAAGGCCTCGGGCGAGCTCAAGACCAAGGCCACCCAGCATTCGGTGAAGGAGCTACGCGCGATCGGCATCCAGCCGGACATCGTGCTCTGCCGGACCGACCGCTTCCTCCCGCCCTCCATCAAGTCGAAGATCGCGCTCTTCTGCGACGTCGACGAGGAAGCGGTGATCACCGCCAAGGACGTGGAAACGATCTACGAGGTGCCGCTCGTCTTTCACCAGGAGGGGCTCGACGAGATCATCGTCAAGCTGCTAGGACTGCCCCATGGCCCGATCGACCTCTCCAACTGGGAGGAGATTGTCCGGAAGATCAAGCAGCCGGCCCGGACCGTCCGGATCGCCGTCGTGGGCAAGTACGTGGAGCTCCGGGACTCCTACAAGAGCCTCGCCGAGGCCCTGACCCACGGCGGGATCGCGAACGACGCGCGCGTGGAGAGCCGCTGGGTGGACGCCGAGCAGCTCGTCCAGGACGGGCCGGAGGCCCACCTCGCGGACGTGGACGGCATCCTGATCCCGGGGGGCTTCGGGGACCGCGGCATCCCCGGCAAGGTCGAGGCGACTCAGTACGCCCGCGAGCACAACGTGCCCTTCCTCGGCATCTGCCTGGGGCTTCAGTGCGCGGTGATCGAGTTCGCCCGGCACGTCGCCGGGCTCGCCGGGGCCAACTCCGCCGAGTTCGACGCGGGGACGCCTCATCCGGTGATCGACATCCTGCCCGAGCAGCGGACGATCGCCGACAAGGGCGGGACCATGCGGCTCGGTCTCTACCCCGTCGCGCTGGCCGAGGATTCGCTGGCGGCGAAAGTCTACGGCAGCACGCACATCCAGGAGCGCCACCGGCATCGCTACGAGGTCTCGAACGAGTACCGGAAGCTCCTCGAGAAGAATGGCTTCCGCGTGTCGGGCGTGTGGCCGGAGAAGCAGCTCGTCGAGATCGTCGAGCTCCCGGATCACCCCTGGTTCGTCGCCGGACAGTTTCATCCGGAGTTCCGGTCGCGCCCCTGGGCACCGCACCCCCTCTTCGCCGGCTTCATCGGAGCGGCCCTGCGGCACGGCAACCGGTGAGGTCCGGCGCCCGACTCCTCGCCTCGATCGTCCTCGTGGCGGGGACGGTGATGGAGGCTCCGGCGGCGCCGCCGTCGCCGACGCCGAACCCCTCGGTCTTCGACGAGCGGGGTCCGAGTCCGGCGCCGGTCGGGAAGTCCGACCCCGCGCTCCGTGAGCAGTTCCTCTCGGAGTACCGGCGCGTCCCACCAGAAGGACGGCGGAAAGTCCTGGAGGCGTGGATCCCCAAGCTCGGCGTGCCCGGTCTCCTGGACGCGCTGGAGAGCGGCTTCCCGAGCTGCCACGACCACGCCCACGAGCTGGGCAAGGCCGCGTACGCGGTCACCCAGGACATGCCCGCGGTCCTTCAAGCCTGCCAGACGCGGTGCGTGTCGGGATGCATGCACGGCGTGCTGATGGAGGCGTTCACCGAGCGCCCGGGCTCGCTGCGGGAGCGGATCGCGACCCTGTGCGACGGCGCGACGTTCCGCCAGATCCACAAGAAGGGCGACTGCGTCCACGGGGTCGGGCACGGCGCCATCTACGTGTCCAACTACGACATGCCCAAGGCCCTCAAGCTCTGCGAGGCGGTCGGCGAGCGCGCCTACCAATACTACTGCGCGTCCGGCGCCTACATGCAGATCTTCATGACGTACCAGCGTCAGATCGCCGCGCGCACCGACCAGTACCCCTGCGACGAGGCCAAGCAGTTCGCCGCCGCCTGCTACCGGTACAAGGTGTTCTTCATGCTCGCGCGGGCCGGCAGCCGCGGCGAAGGCCTCGACGCGGTGATCAAGGAGTGTCTCGGCCTGCCCGCGCGCGTCCAGCCGGCGTGCTTCCACGGGATCGGGCACGCCAGCGTGGGCCTCGTTGCGCAGACGCCGACCAAGGTTCACGAGGTGTGCGAACGAGGCCCGGAGCCCGCGCAGTGGCTCTGCATCCAAGGCATCGTCGAGAAGCTGGCGGAGCTGGACGAGCCTGCCGCGCAGCGGGTGTGCGCCGAGCTCCGGGGGAAGAACGCGGAGGTCTGCCAGGAAGCCACGCGCAACAAGCTCTATGGCACACGTAAGATCGGCCTCGACTACTACTTCGTCGGCCGCTGACCGCCAGGCGGACGGCGGCGACCCGGCGACGCGCGTCGTCGCCGTCGGCCCGGTGCGGATCGGCGGCGGGCTGCCGCTCGCGCTCCTCGCCGGCCCCTGCGCGATCGAGGACGAGGCCCACGCCCTCCGCACCGCCGAGACCCTCGTGAAGGTCGCCGCGGAGGCGGGGGTGCCCTTCGTCTACAAGTCGTCCTACGACAAGGCCAACCGGTCGTCGGCGCGGTCCTACCGGGGCCCCGGCCTCCGAGAGGGTCTCCGGATCCTCCGGCGCGTCCGCGAGACGTTCGGCTGTCCGGTGCTCTCCGACGTCCACGGCCCCGAGGAGGTGCCCGCGGCCGCCGAGGTGCTCGATCTCGTGCAGATCCCGGCGTTCCTCTGCCGCCAGACGGACCTGGTCGTGGCGTGCGCCCGCAGCGGGCGCCCGGTGAACGTCAAGAAGGGCCAGTTCCTGGCGCCGTGGGACATGCGGAACGTCGTGGAGAAGCTCCGGGCGGAGGGGTGCCAGGACGTGCTCCTGACCGAGCGCGGGGCGACCTTCGGCTACAACAATCTGGTCGTCGACTTCCGGGCCCTCGGCGTGATGCGCGGCCTGGGCGTGCCGGTCGTCTTCGATGCGACGCACTCCGTACAGCTCCCGGGAGGGGAGGGGACTCGCTCCGGGGGCGAGCGTCAGTACGTCGAGCCTCTGGCGCGCGCCGCGGTGGCATTCGGTGTGGACGCGGTGTTCATGGAAGTGCACGAGGACCCCGACCGGGCCCCGTCCGACGGGCCGACGATGCTCCCGCTGGCCCGGCTCCCGCGGCTCCTCCGGGAGCTCCGGGCCATCGGCGGCGCGCTGGCGGCGACCCCGTGACCGAGTCGTTCGCGTCGAGCGACATCCTCAAGGTCGCCCGACGGGTCCTCGAGACCGAGGCCGAGGCGGTGCGCGCCCTCGTCGACCGCCTGGACCACCGCTTCGAGCAGGCCGTCGCGCTCGTGGAGGCCTGTCGCGGCCGCGTCGTGGTGACGGGGATGGGGAAATCGGGGCTCGTGGGCAAGAAGCTCGCCGCGACCCTGGCGGCAACCGGCACGCCCGCCCTGTTCCTCCACCCGGCCGACGGGGTCCACGGGGATCTCGGGATGCTGGTGAAGGGGGACCTCGTGGTGGCCCTGTCGCACAGCGGGGAGACCGAAGAGCTCCTCGCGCTCGTGCCCGCCATCAAGCGCCTCGCCGTGCCGCTCCTGGTGCTGACCGGCCGACCAGCGTCGCGCCTGGCCCAGCACGCCGATCTGGTGCTCGATGTCTCGGTGAAGGAGGAGGCGTGCCCGATGAACCTCACGCCCACCTCGTCGGCCGCCGCGGCGCTAGCCCTTGGAGACGCCCTCGCGATCGCGGTCCTGACCCGGCGGGGACTCGGGCCCGACGACATGGCGCGGCTGCACCCGGGCGGCAGCATCGGCCGGACTCTGGTCCGGGTGGCGGAGCTGATGCACCGGGGAGACGAGGTGCCGGTCGTCCAGGAAGCCGCTTCCCTCGACATGGTCGTGCGGGCGATGAGCGCGAAGCGACTCGGCTGCACGGGCGTGGTGGACCGGGACGGGCGCCTCACCGGCATCGTGACGGATGGCGATCTCCGACGAGCCGTGGAACGGGGCGCGAGCCATCTCCCGCCGACCGCGGCCGCGGTCATGACGCGGCAGCCGAAGACCGTGGGGCGCGCCGAGCTGGCGATGACGGCGCTCGAGCTGATGGAGCGGCACAGCATCACGCAGCTCTTCATCGTCGACGACGAGGGGCGCCCCGACGGCGTGCTCCACCTCCACGACCTGCTGCGGGCGAAGATCGCCTGAGACTCGGGGCCGCGGGGGCACCCGGCTCCCGACCGTCGGCAGACGGACAAAGTACGGCCAGGTCGGTCTCTCCGGCCAACCCGAGTGCCGCATCGAGCCCCGAAACGGCCGCTAGATACGCCGCGGTGTAGTAGCTAGAACCCCAAGCCATCTCTACACGTTTACTCTCGGCACGATTCGTGCTACGGTTGGCGCCGTGCCTGCAGATCTCGCAGGCTGACGGACTATCAACATGCACATGCGCCGTCTGTCGACGCTGTTCCTGGTGTGCTTCGTGGCCGTCCTCGTCGGCCTCTCGGGGATGATTGCCTGGCGGATCACCGGCCGGCGGGCGCCGCCGCCTGTGCAGCAGCCGGCCCAGCAGGCCGAGTACCAGATCAAAGAGATCCACATCAACGAGACCCTGGAGGGGAACCTCCGGTGGACGCTCAACGCGGATCAGGCTGAGGTCTACGACCAGAAGGGCATCACCCTGATGCGCAAGGTCACGGTCCAGGTCTTCTCCAAGGACGGGGACTGGACGGTCACGAGCGACGAGGGGACGCTGGACAACAACCGGCGCGATGTCAGCCTGAAGGGGAACGTGATCATCCGGTCGAGCGACGGCCTCGAGATGCGCACGGCGACCCTCGGCTGGGACAACGAGAAGCGGGCGCTCACCACCGCCGACCCGGTGACGATCAACCGGCAGGGAACCACGATCACCGGGAAGGGGCTCTCGGTCCAGATGCAGGAGGAGACCGCCGCCATCCAGCAGAATGTTCGGGTCGTCATCACGGACAAGACGAAGTCGAACCTCGCTCTCTTCCCGAGGAGCAAGTCATGAGGAGCGTCGCAATCGTCCTGGCCGCGCTGGTGGCGCTCGGCGCCACGGCCCCACCCCTCGTCGCCCAGACCAAGGCTCCGGCCCCCGCGCCGAAAGCCGGAAACGCGCCGCCGGCGGCCGCGCCGAAGCCCGCGGCCGCGAAGTCCGGTGACAAGAGCGCCGGCCCCAAGTCGAATGCGCCCATCGTCATCGACGCGGACCGGATGGAGGCCTTCAAGAAGGAAGGCCTGGTCGTGTTCACCGGGAACGTCGTCGCCAAGCAGGACACCTCCGTCCAGAACGCGGACCGGATGGAGGTCTACCTCGACGACAAGGGCGAGCGGGTCCTGCGGATCATCTCGACGGGCAACGTCAAGATCGTGACCGAGGACTGCCGGACGGGCACCGCGAAGCGCGTGGAGTACTACGACGACGACCAGAAGCTCCTGCTCATCGGCGACGCCAAGGTGTGGCAGGAGGACAACGTGGTGACCGGCGAGCGCATCGTGATGTACCTCGCGGACGACCGGAGCGAGGTCGAGGCGGGGCCGCAGGGACGAGTGAAATCCGTGTTCTACCCTAAGCGCGACGAGGACAAGTCCGGCGCCGCGGGAGCCGCGACGCCCGTCGTCAAGAAGGACGAGAAGCGCCCCGGCTCCTGCGGATAGACGGGACAGGGGCTGGATGGGGCTCGAGGCGCACGGCCTCGTGAAGACGTTTCGGCACCGAAAGGTCGTGAATGACGTGAACGTCAGCATCGACCGTGGCGAAGTGGTCGGATTGCTCGGCCCGAACGGGGCCGGCAAGACCACCACGTTCTACATGGTCGTCGGTCTGCTCACGCCCGACCGGGGACGCATCCTCCTCGACGGGCGGGACATCACCGATCTGCCGATGTACCGCCGGTGCCGGCAGGGGATCGGCTACCTGCCGCAGGAATCCTCCGTCTTCCGGAAGCTCACCGTCGAGGAGAACCTGATGGCCATCCTCGAGACCCTCGAGTTGAGCCCCCGGGAGCGCCAGGAGCGGCTCCACAGCCTCCTCCGGGAGCTGAGCCTCGAGCATCTGGCCAAGCAGCGGGCGTTCACGCTGTCAGGCGGCGAGCGCCGCCGGCTCGAGATCACCCGGTGCCTCATCACGGCGCCGAACTACATCCTGCTCGACGAGCCCTTCACCGGGATCGATCCGATCGCAATCGCCGAGATCCAGAGCATCGTGGCGCGTCTCAAGGAGAAGGGGATCGGGGTCCTGATCACCGACCACAACGTGCGCGAGACGCTCTCGATCACCGACCGGTCCTACATCCTCTACGGCGGCCAGATTCTGGTATCCGGAAAGGCCCACGAGCTGGCCACCAACGAGAAGGCACGGGAGATCTACCTCGGTGAGAAGTTCTCCCTCTAGCCGTCGGCCGACCCGGACTCGCGCCGGGGCCTCGGGCTAGGGCGCCGGATCATGGCGATGGAAGCGCGTCTCGCCCTGCGTCAGACCCAGCGTCTGGTCATGACGCCCATGCTGCAGCAGGCGATCCACCTCCTGCAGCTCTCCACCGTCGAGCTCCAGGAACTGCTCCAGAAGGAGCTCCAGGAGAACCCCCTCCTCGAGGAGGCGCCCTCCGACGAGGCGCCCGGTCCCGAGGGCGACGGCGAGACGCAGGGGGAGGCCGCCCCGGACGCCCCGCGCGTCGAGACGACGCCGGCGCCCGCCACCTCCGAGCCGGGCGAGGCGGCTCCCGATCTGCCCTTCGACATCTCGGAGGTGATCTTCGGGCCGCCCGAGGAGCGCAGCCTGGTCCAGCAGGAGGAGCAGGAAGAAACGCGCTTCGAGAACTTCGTCGGCACCCCGACCTCCCTCGCGGATCACCTCGACGAGCAGCTCCGCCTCACGGTGGTCGAGCCGGACGTGCGGGCCGCAGCCGAGGAGATCATCGGCAATCTGGACGACGACGGCTATCTGCGCGCGACGATCGAAGAGATCGCCGCGAAGCGGAGCCTCGCGCCGGCGGTCATCTCGCAGGGCCTCACCCTGGTCCAGGGATTCGATCCCATCGGTATCGCGGCGCGAGACCTGCGCGAGTGTCTGCTCATCCAGCTCCGGGACCCCGCGCGCTCGCAGCCCGCCAACCCACTGGCCGTCGAGATCCTGGAGCAGCACTTCGAGGCGCTCCAGCGCTGCAAGTACCCGGAGATCGCGCGCCTGCTGAAGGTCGACCAGGAGCGCGTGATCGAGGCGGTGCACGAGATCGCGACACTCGAGCCGAAGCCCGGGCGACGCTTCGCGCCGGTGGAGACGCGCTATGTGGTTCCCGATGTCCTCGTGAAGAAGGTGGGCGACGACTACGCCATCATCCTCAACGAGGACGGCATGCCGCGGCTCCGGATCAACTCGTACTACCGGACCGTCATCGGGCAGGGGGACGAGGCCCGGCGCTACGTCGAGGACCGCCTGCGGTCCGCGGTCTGGCTGATCAAGAGCATCCAGCAGCGGCAGAAGACCCTCTACAAGGTCACGAACTCCATCGTCCAGTTCCAGAAGGCGTTCCTGGACAAGGGCCTGCCGCACCTCCGACCGCTGTCGCTCCGCGACGTGGCCGAGGACATCCGGATGCACGAGTCGACGGTGAGCCGGGTGACGACCAGCAAGTTCGTGGAGACGCCGCAAGGTGTCCTGCCGCTCAAGTTCTTCTTCCACAGCGGCATCGCCAAGGCCCAGGGCGACGAGGTCTCGTCGGTCAGCGTCAAGAAGATGATCGAGGATCTGGTGGCAAAGGAAGAATCGGCCAAGCCCCTGTCCGACCAGGACATCACCCGGGCGCTCCGCCAGGAGGGTCTGACCATCGCGCGGCGGACGGTGGCGAAGTACCGGGAGGAGCTCGGCATCCTGCCCTCTCATCAGCGCCGGCTGGCCGTTCGAAAGCGCGCCTGAGACCGTGGTCCTCCACGTGGCCGGCCGCGGCGGCGCGAGCGTGTCTCCGGACATCCGGCGCCGGATCGACGCGAAGATCGCCAAGATGCAGCGTCTGTTCCCGAAGCTCATCGAGGCGCGCGTCACCCTCGCCACCGAGCGGTACCGGCACCGGGCAGAGGTCACGCTCCAGGCCAAGCGGGCGACCTTCCACGCCGAGGGGGAGGCCTCCGACTTCCACGCCGCGGTCGATCAGGCCCTCGCGACCCTGGGCGCGCAGATCCGCCGGAAGAAGGAGCGCGTCACCGCCAAGAAGCCCCGCGCGGCCCGCGCCCGACGGGCACCGCGGCTGACCGCGGGAGGTTCCCCGGAGCCCGGCGACGAGCGCGCGGCGCCCCTGGTGGTGCGCCGGACCAACGTCAAGCCGATGTCGCTCGAGGAGGCGGTCGATCAGCTGCGCCTCCAGACCGATGGCCTGCTCGTCTTCCGGAATGCGCGAACCCGGGCGGTGAACGTGCTTCGGCGCCGTGCCGACGGCGGGGTGGAGCTTGTCGAGCCCGCCGGCTAGGGCCGCCCACGCCGAGCCGGACCAGGCCGAGCGCCTGCGCCTCATCATCATCACCGGCCTGTCCGGCGCCGGGAAGAGCTGGGCCATCAAGTGCTTCGAGGATCTCGGCTACTACTGCGTGGACAACCTGCCGACCACGCTGATCCCGACCTTCGCCGAGCTCTGTGCCCACTCGACCCGCCGGATCGCCCGCATCGCGCTCGGCGTCGACATCCGTGAGCGTGAGTACCTCCACTCGGTCGTGGAGGTCCTGGGGGAGCTCCGGGCCGCCGGGTACCAGACCGAGATCCTCTTCCTCGAGGCATCGGAGGAGTCCCTCGTACGGCGGTACCACGAGACCCGACGCCGGCATCCGGTGTCGTCGGGATCACTCCTGGACGGAATCCGCGAGGAGCGGAAGCTCCTGGCGAACCTGCGCGAGCTGGCCGACCGGGTGATCGACACCTCCCAGATCACGGTTCACGACCTTCGCCAGCGTCTCGTGGAGCTGTACGGCGACGCGGCGCCGCCGGGGCTGAGCCTCAATCTCCTGTCCTTCGGTTACAAGTTCGGCGTACCCTACGAGGCGGATCTCGTCTTCGACTGCCGGTTCTTGCCGAACCCCTTCTTCGTCGACAGCCTCAAGGCCCACGACGGACGGACCGCCGCCGTGCGGCAGTTCGTGACCGAGCAGCCCGAGGGGCGGGAGCTCATCACTCGCCTCCGTGACTTCCTCGGCTTCCTCTTGCCTCGCTATCAAAAGGAGGGCAAGGCCTACCTGACGGTGGCCATCGGGTGCACGGGCGGGCGCCATCGCTCGGTCGCGCTGGTAGAGGAGCTGAAGGACTTCGGCGCGGGCCACGGGCTCGCGGTGAGCGTAACCCACCGGGACGTGGACCGGGCCGGCTGACCGGCGGGAGTTCGAGGGAGCTCGTGGACGTTTCGCCCGATCGCCTGCCGGTCCGTATCGACAAGCCCTGGGGCTACGAGATCTGGTACGCGTGGACCGACCGCTACGTCGGCAAGATCCTTCACGTCCGCCGCGGGCACCGGCTGTCGCTCCAGTACCACCGGGAGAAGGACGAGTCGAGCTACGTCCTGCGTGGGCGTCTCCTCCTCACCACGGGCCCGACCGAGGACCGCCTCGCGGTCAGCGAGATCGGGGAAGGGCACGCATGGCGCAATCGCCCCGGGGACATCCACACCGTCGAGGCGATCGAGGACTCCGACATCCTGGAAGTCTCCACGCCGGAGCTCCACGACGTGGTGCGGCTCAAGGATCTGTACGGCCGGGAGGGAACGAGCCGTCCCTGATCTCGGAGGCCGCCGGCCATGCATCTCAGTCGTCCACGTCGACAACGGTGAGAGGAGTGCCATGAGGTCTGTCCCGATTCGAGCAGCGTGCGTAGCCCGTCGAGCGGCCGGCGAGAACGCACCGCCCCCGCGACGCCGTCGCTCGCGGGTGCGGTGGGGCGCCGGCCTCCTCGCCGGACTTGCGATGACGCTCGGTCTCGCCGCGGTCCCGGCGCGGGCGCAGGCGCCCGCGGTGACCCCGGAGGCGATCGAATCGATCGTCCGCGAGTACCTCCTGAATCATCCGGAAGTGATCATGGAGGCCCTCCGTCGCGCGCAGGACCGCGAGCAGGAGGCCGCGAAGGCCCAGTCCCGGCAGGCCGTCGAGGCCCACCGCCAGGCGCTCTTCCAGGACCCGGAGTCACCGGTCGGCGGCAACCCGGCCGGCGACGTGACCATCGTCGAGTTCTTCGACTACCGGTGCCCCTACTGCCGCCGGATGGAGCCCCTGGTCAAGGCGCTCCTCGCCGAGGATCAGGGCATCCGCTACGTGTACAAGGAGCTGCCCATCCTCGGCCCGGAGTCGGTGCTCGCGTCCCGCGCCGCCCTGGCCGCGCGCGGGCAGGGGAAGTACCGGGAGGCGCACGATCTCCTCATCGCCGCGAGCGGACCCTTCAGCCCCGAGTCCCTTGTGGCGCTGCTGGCCGGGGTCGGCGTCGACGGCGAGCGTCTGAAGACCGACATGGATGCGCCGGAGATCGCGGGCCTCCTCCATCGCGAGCTCGCGCTCGCCGAGGCGCTCCGGATCGACGGCACGCCCGCCTTCGTGATCGGCGGCGAGCTCGTCATCGGCGCGGTGGACATCGCAACCCTCCGCGACCTGGTCAGCAAGGCCCGCCACACCCCGTAATCGCAGCGCTGCGCCTTGAGAGGCGTTGCGCCCCATGCTAAAGTGGCCCGGTTGCGGGCACGCTCGCGGCCCGCTCGACCGCACGGCAGGCCAGCCAGGAGGGCCAGATGGCGCACGACGAGTTCATTTTCACCTCGGAGTCGGTGACCGAGGGCCACCCCGACAAGATTGCGGACCAGATCTCGGACGGGGTCCTGGACGCGATCCTCACGGAGGATCCGCGCGGTCGCGTGGCCTGCGAGTCGCTCCTCACCACCGGCCTCATCGTCGTCGCGGGCGAGATCACGACCACGGCGAACGTCGACATCACGGAGGTCGCCCGCCAGACGGTCCGGGACGTCGGGTACACGCGGGCGAAGTTCGGGTTCGACTGCGAGACGTGCGGCGTCGTGGTGGCCGTCCACAAGCAGTCGCCCGACATCGCCCAGGGTGTGGACCAGGGCAGCGACAAGCTGGGCGCCGGCGACCAGGGCCTCATGTTCGGCTACGCGTGCACCGAGACGCCGGAGCTGATGCCGGCGCCGATCTCGCTGGCCCACGGCCTGGTCCGCCGTCTCTCCGAGGTCCGCCGGGCAGGAAAGCTCCCCTACCTCCGCCCCGACGGGAAGTCGCAGGTGAGCGTCCGGTACATCGACGGCAAGCCGGTGCGGGTGGAGACGGTCGTGGTCTCCGCCCAGCACGCGCCCGAGGTCCCCCACGAGCGCCTGCGCGAGGAGATCATCGAGCACGTCGTCATGCCGGTCCTGCCGCCCCACATGGTCGATCGCCGGCACCTGACGTTCCACATCAATCCGACCGGACGCTTCGTCACGGGCGGGCCGATGGGCGACACCGGGGTGACTGGCCGCAAGATCATCGTCGACACGTATGGGGGCTCCTGCCCACACGGCGGCGGCGCGTTCTCGGGCAAGGATCCGACGAAGGTCGACCGGTCGGCCGCGTACATGGCCCGCCACGTCGCCAAGAACATCGTGGCGGCCGGTCTTGCCGAGCGGTGCATGGTGCAGGTGGCCTACGCCATCGGCGTCGTCGACCCGGTGTCGGTCATGGTCGAGACGTTCGGCACCGGCAAGCTGCCCAAGGCCCAGCTGGAGCAGCTCATCCAGCGGAACTTCGATCTCACTCCCGCGGGCATCATCAAGTACCTGGACCTCCGTCGTCCGATCTATCGGAAGACGGCCGCCTTCGGACACTTCGGCCGGAGCGAGCCCGAGTTCACCTGGGAGCGCACCGACCGCGCGAAGGACCTCCGCCGGGACGCGGGGATCTAGAGAGGGGGCCCGAGCCGATGACGAGCACGCCACACGACGTCAAGGACCTCGGCCTGGCCGGGGCCGGCCAGCTCCGGATCGACTGGGCCGAGCTCTCGATGCCCGTGCTCCGGCAGGTCCGCGAGCGGTTCGAGAAGGAGCAGCCGCTGCGAGGGCTGCGCATCGGCGCCTGTCTCCACGTCACCACGGAGACGGCGGTGCTCATGCTGACCCTGAAGGCGGGGGGCGCCTCGGTCGCGCTGTGCGCCTCGAACCCCTTGTCGACCCAGGACGACGTGGCGTCGGCCCTGGTCCGCGAGCACGGGATCCCGGTCTACGCCGTCAAGGGCGAAGACCACGAGCGCTACTACCGGCACATCAGGGCCATCCTGGACACCCACCCGAACGTCACGATGGACGACGGGGCCGACCTGATCTCCGAGCTCCACGGAAAGCGACGGGAGCTGATCGCGAACATCATCGCCGGAACGGAGGAGACGACCACCGGCGTCATCCGTCTCCGGGCCATGGAGAAGGAGGGCGTGCTCTCCTTCCCGATCATCGCGGTCAACGACGCCGACACCAAGCACCTCTTCGACAATCGCTACGGCACCGGTCAGTCCACCCTCGACGGCATCCTGCGGGCCACCAACATTCTCTTCGCGGGGCGCACCGTCGTCGTCGCGGGCTTCGGCATGTGCGGCCGCGGGCTCGCCGCCCGTGCCCACGGCATGGGCGCCCGCGTCATCGTGACCGAGGTGGAGCCCGTCCGCGCGCTCGAGGCCGTGATGGAAGGCTACCAGGTCCTCCCGATGGGGGAGGCGGCCGCCCAGGCGGACGTACTGGTCACCGTGACGGGAAACACGAGCGTCGTGCGCGATGAGCACTTCGCGCGGATGAAGGACGGCGCCATTGTCGCGAACTCGGGCCACTTCAACGTGGAGATCGACCTCGAGGCCCTCGAGCGAGGGAGCGCCACTCGTCGGACCGTCAGACCCCTCGTCGACGAGTTCACCCAGAAGGACGGCCGCCGGATCTACGTGCTCGGCGAGGGGCGGCTCATCAACCTGGCGTCGGCCGAGGGCCATCCGGCATCGGTCATGGACATGTCGTTCGCGAACCAGGCCCTCTCGGTCGAGCACCTCGTTCGGGAGAAGGGCCGGCTCGAGCGGAAGGTCTACCGGGTCCCGATCCAGATCGATCGGGAGATCGCGCGGCTGAAGCTCGCATCCATGGGGATCAGGATCGACGAGCTCACCCCGAAGCAGCAGGAGTACCTGGCCTCCTGGACTCACGGGACCTAGGACCGCGGGGCCCCCGCCGCGCCGGATGCCGTGTCTCGCTGCGCGGATCCGGCCGGGCGGGGGCGACCCCCTCGCGGCAGGCCCCGTCCTCCTGATCATCGCCGGGGCAGGGCCGCGCGCGCCTCGCGTGCGGGCTGATTCGCGCATCGGCGGTGGAAGTCGGGGAGCGGTGACGTCCCGGCCGACCCTGCGCCCGGCCCCGATCTCCTCCCGGCCATGAGCGCGCCGACATCCGGGAGCCGCGTCGGATGTCAGGTCGCCGCGGTCCTGGCCATCCTGACCGCGCTCCGGCTCGCCTTTCTGATCTGGGGCGGTCTCGATCTGTCGCCCGACGAGGCGCACTACTGGGAGTGGTCGCGCCGGCTCGACCTGTCCTACTACTCGAAGGGCCCGCTGGTCGCGTACCTCATCGCCACGCTGACCTTCGTGTTCGGCACCTCCGCGTTCGGGATCCGCCTCGGCGCCGTGCTGCTGAGCCTTCTCGGGGCGTGGTCGCTGTATCGGCTCGGGCGTGACCTCTACGGACGCCCTCAGCCCGGCGCGCTGGCGGTTGTCGGTCTCCAGCTCACGCCGCTCGTGTGGGCGGGGAGCCTCCTCACGACGATCGACCCCCCGTTCATCGTGCTGTGGACCCTCGGGCTGTGGGCCGCCCACCGGGCGCTGACCACGGGCGCCGCGGGCGCCTGGCTCCTCCTCGGGCTGGCAATTGGGGTCGGGAGTCTCGCGAAGTACGCGATGCTCTTCGCCCTGCCGGGCCTGCTTCTCTATCTCTGGATCGCGCCGGAGCGGCGGTCCTCGCTTCGCGGGAGCGGCCCCGTTCTGGCCGGGATCGCCGCGCTCGCGACCCTCGCGCCCGTGTTCGTCTGGAACGCGCGAGTGGGCTGGGTGTCGGCCAGGCACGTGGCCAGCCAGGGGCGGGGGAGCGGCCTGTCGCTGGTCTACCTGCCCGAGTTCCTCGGATCCCAGATCCTCGTGCTGACGCCGATCGTCGCGGCGCTGCTCGCGTGGGGCCTCTGGATCGGAGTGCGCGAAGGCCTCGTGCGCCGGCGCGAGCCCTACCGGTTCCTGCTGGCGTTCACGGCGCCCGTGCTGGGGACCTACCTCGCCGTCGGGCTGCAGGGGAAAGTGCAGGCCAACTGGGCAGCGGCCGCCTACCCGCCGCTCGCGCTCGCGACCGCAGGCCTCCTTCTCGAGCGCCGGGCGCAGCTGTCCGACCCCTCGCGCCGGCGGCAGACCCGGCTCCTGGTCGCCGCGGCGGCGGTCGCGATCGTCGTGAGCGGGGCGGCCCACGTGACCGATCGCCTCCATCTGCCGCTCCGGCTCGACCCGACGACCAGGCTCCGCGGCTGGGCCGAGCTCGGGCACGCGGTCCGCGCAACGATCGACGGGATGCCCGACCCGGCGCGGACCTTCCTGGTCTCCAGTCGCTACCAGATCACCAGCGAGCTCGCCTTCTACGTGCCCGGTCGCCCGCCCGCGTATAATTTCAACCTGGGGCGCCGGCTGAACCAGTACGACTTCTGGGAGGGTCCCGACTCCCGCCTGGGCTGGGACGCGGTGTACGTGGAGGAAGGCGTCCATCGGATCGACACGCGCGTCCGTGCGGCGTTCACGCGCGTCGATCCGCCGATCGTGCTGGAGATCACCCGCGAGGGGCAGGTGATCCGCATGTTCAGTCTCTACCGCGCCTACCGGTTCCTGGGCCCGCCGGCCCCGGCCGGCCAGACCCGCTACTGAGCGAGAGGGGAAGACCAGGCATGGCGCAGGCGCCGCCCGGGTCGTCGTCACCCGCGCTCACCGTGGTCATCCCCGCCTACAACGAGCAGGCGAACGTCGAGCCCTGCTACCGCGAGCTGGTCGACGTACTGGACGGGCTCGGCCAGCCCTTCGAGATCCTGTTCGTCGACGACGGGTCCACCGACGGCACGAGCGGCGTGCTCGAGGGGCTGGCCAGCACCGACCGCCGGATCCGTGTCCTTCGCTTCCGCCGGAATGCGGGGCAGACCGCGGCGCTCCATGCGGGATTCCGCGCCGCCCGGGGGGCGGTGGTCGTGACCATGGATGCCGACCTCCAGAACGATCCGCACGACATCCCGAAGCTCCTCGCGGCCCTCCCGGGAAACGACGCGGTCTGCGGCTGGCGGGTCGATCGCCAGGATCCCTGGACCAAGCGGATGGCCTCGAAAGTCGCCAACCGGGTGCGGGATCGCTTCACGAAGGACGGCGTGCACGACACGGGGTGCACGCTCAAGGCGTTCCGCCGCGAGGCGGTCGAGAGCCTCCATCTCTACCGGGGCATGCATCGGTTCCTGCCTGCGCTCCTCCTGATGGAGGGGCGGCGGGTAACGGAAGTGCCCGTCTCGCACCGGGCGCGCCAAGCCGGCGTCTCGAAGTACGGCAACTGGAACCGCATGTGGGCGGGGCTGGCCGACCTCGTCGCGGTTCGGTGGATGGCCCGGCGGCGCCTGGACTACGAGATCGAGGAGCCTCCGCGGTGACCCGCTGGGCGTCGCTGCTGCTCCTGGCCGGCGTGGCGATGGTCCTGGCCCTCGAGGCCGTGCCGTTCTACACCGACTGGCTCTGGTTCGAGGAGGTCGGCTACCTGCCGGTCTTCCTGCGGATCGCCGCGATTCGCGGCACGATCCTGATCGTCGTCGGCCTGGTGTCCTTCCTGTTCCTCAGCCTCAACCTGCGGGCCGCGGTGCGGGCCCGGCCGCCCGACGTGTTCTGGGAGCTCGAGGAACCGCTCGGGCTGCCGAGCCGGGTGGTGCTGGAGCCGCTTCTCCAGCGTCTGATCAAGCCGGTGACCGCTCTCGTGTCGTTCCTGGTCGCGCTGTCCGCCAGCGTCGACTGGCAGTCCGTCCTGCTCTACCGGAACGCCCAGCCCTTCGGGGTCGTCGACCCTCTGTTCCACCAGGACGTCGCCTTCTACGTGTTCCTGCTGCCGCTCTGGGAGCGAGCGCTCGGCTGGATCCTGGCGCTCCTGCTGCTGACGCTGATCGCGACCACCCTCGTCTACTTCCTGGGTCGCGTCCTCGTCCTGACCGCGCGCGGCCCGGTGATCACCGCGCGCGCCCGCGCGCATCTCCTCGGGGTTCTCGCGCTTCTCCTCTTCGCGAAGGCTGCAGACTTCTGGCTCGACCGGTACGAGCTCCTGTACTCGCAGCGCGGAGCTGTTCTCGGCGCCACCTACACGGACGTCCACGCGACTCTCCCCGCGCTCAAGTGGCTGGCCGTTCTCACGCTGCTCTGCGGACTCACCGCGCTGGTCCACATCTTCCGGCGCAACACCCGGCCGGTCGTGGCCGGGCTCGTCGCCCTGGCGGTGTGGTGGCTCGGCAGCGTCTGGGCGTTCCCCGCGCTCGTGCAGCGCCTGCGTGTCGCCCCGAACGCGCTCGTCGCCGAGAGCCCCTACATCGCCAACCACATCCAGATGACCCGGCGGGCGTTCGCTCTCGACCGCATCGAGGAGCGCGACTTTCCCGCCCGTGAGACGCTGACCGCCGCCGACCTGTCCCGCAACGCCCCCACGCTGAAGAACGTCCGGCTGTGGGACCACGCGCCGCTCCTCGTGACGTTCGGGCAGCTGCAGGAGATCCGGACCTACTACCGGTTCGTCGACGTGGACAACGACCGCTACGTCGTCGACGGGGAGTATCAGCAGGTGATGCTGTCGGCGCGCGAGCTCTCGTACCAGAACCTCCCGCGCGACAGCCAGGGCCGCGACGCCGACCTCCTCTGGATCAACGAGCACCTCCAGTACACGCACGGGTACGGCGCGGTAGTGGGGCCGGTGAACCGCATCACCGGCGAGGGACTACCGGAGCTCTACGTCAAGGACATCCCGCCGGTGACCACCCGGACCTCGCTGCGGATCACGCGGCCCGAGATCTACTACGGCGAGGTGTCCAACGAGTACGTGTTCGTGCGGACCCGCTCGCAGGAGATCGACTATCCCTCCGGCGACGAAAACGTTTACACGACGTACCAGGGGAAGGGCGGGGTCGAGGTCGGCTCCCTCTGGCGGCGCCTTCTTCTCGCCATACGGTTCGGCTCGTACCGCATCCTCCTCAGCCCCGAGATCAGCGCGCAGAGCCGCGTCCTGTTCCACCGGCAGATCGGGGACCGGGTGCGGCGCATCGCCCCGTTCTTCCGGTTCGACGCCGATCCGTACCTGGTGATCCGCGCGGACGGGCGCCTGGCGTGGCTACTCGACGGCTACACGGTCACCGACCGGTTCCCGTACGCCGAGCGCGTTCCCGGGCTCGGAAACTACGTCCGGAACGCGGTCAAGGTCGTCGTCGACGCCTACGACGGCACCGTGCGCTTCTACGTGTCCGACGCGCAGGATCCGCTGGTGCGCGCCTACGCGGCGGCGTTCCCGGGTCTGCTGGAGCCGATCGAGGCGATCCCGGCCGACCTGCGCGCGCACGTCCGCTATCCCGCGGGCTTCTTCGCGATCCAGGCGCGGATGTACGCCACGTACCACATGCAGGATCCGCGGGTCTTCTACAACAAGGAAGACCTGTGGTCGGTGCCGCGCATGGCCGACGGCGGTCGAGAGCGCGAGCTCGATCCCTATTACACGATCATGCGCATCCCGGGGGAGTCGCGGGAGGAGTTCATCCTGCTGATGCCCTTCACGCCCCTCCGGCGGGACAACATGATCGCCTGGCTCGCCGCGCGCTCGGACGGCGCCGCCTACGGGCGCCTGGTGGCGTTCCTCTTTCCGAAGCAGCGGCTGATCTTCGGTCCCCGCCAGATCGCCGCCCGGATCGACCAGGACGCCACGATTTCCCAGCAGCTCACCCTCTGGAGCCAGCGCGGCTCGACGGTGATCCGGGGGAGCCTCCTCGCGATCCCCGTGGAGGAGTCTCTCCTCTACGTGCAGCCGCTCTATCTCGCCGCCGAGAAGGGGTCGATCCCGGAGCTGAAGCGGGTCATCGTCGCTCACGGCAGCCAGATCGCGATGGGCGAGACGCTCGACGCGTCCCTCCGGTCGATCTTCGGGGGCCGGCCCGCGCTCCCGCCAGGCCGTCCGGCGGCCACCGAGGCGGACGAGTCGTCCGGCGAGAACCACCCCGCCGCTCTGATCGGCCGCGCCTGGGACGCCTGGAGCCGCGGTCAGGACGCGCTCCGGCGCGGCGACTGGGGCGCCTACGGGGACGCGCAGCGCCGGCTCGAGGACGCCCTCCGGACGCTCCGGGAGCGCGCACCCCGCTGACGGTTGCGGGCGCGGCCGGGTCCAGTCCCCGGCGTCCGGTCGATCAGGTTCGCGCGCGCAGGTAGAGAAAGAATCCGAGCGTGGCGAACAGGGCGTTCGCCGACCAGGCCGCGATCAACGGCGGCAAGATCTCCGCCCGGGCGAGGGCCAGCGCGGCCGAGTGGACGATGAAGTACCCGAGCCCGAGCGCCAGGCAGAGCGCGATCCCGATGACGCGGCCGCCGCGCGGCGAGGTGAGCGCGAACGGGATGCCCACCAGGACCATGATCGGGTGCGCCAGTGGGAAGGAGATCTTCGACTGGAGGTCGACGATGTACTTCGCCACCTGGTGTCCCGCATCCCGCAGGCGATCGATGTACTCCCGCAGCTCGCGGTAGCTCATCACGTCGGGCGCCCGGGGCACCTGTGCGAAATCCTGGTATCGCTCGGGCAGCTTCACCGACTGGTCCTGGAACGTCTCGGCCCGGTCGGGCTGCCCCGACCGGAACTCGCGCCGGACGCCGTTGCTCAGGCGCCAGGACTCCTCGGCATCCACCCACCGCATGTCCTTCGCGTCCCACCGCCGGCGCATCACGAAATCCGAGCCGAGGGACAGCACGGTGACGTTGTTCATCTGCCGGCTGGCGGGATCGAGCAGCCCGATGTGGTAGATCCGGCTCTCCGCCGCTCCGTCCTCCCGGCCGCGGTACCAGATCTCCGTGCGCTTGCGGAGCTCAGGCATCGTCCGGCGCTTGATCCGCGCCTCGTCGATCTCGACCCCGCGCCGGTTCATCCACGGCATCACGTATTCCTGGAAGCCCAGAGAGGACACCGAGATCAGCCCCGCCAGCACGAGGATCGGCAGGCTCACGCGGTAGAGGCTCACACCGCCGGCCTTGAGCGCGGTGAGCTCGTTGCTCCGCGACAGGCCGACGAACAGCAGGATCGAGGACATCAGCATCACCAGATGGAGACCTTGGTAGACGAAGGGCGGCGTCCGGAATGCGAAGTGCAAGAGGATCAGCTTCCATCCGGGCTTGAGGCGAATGTAGCGCTCGAGCGTGGTCATCAGGTCGCCGATGATCACCACCACGCTTGCCAGCGCGAGGCCGTAGCAGAACAGCGTCAGGAACTGGAGGCTCAGGTAGCGATTCATCACACCAAGGCACAGCCACCCGACCGCCCAGTACAGCAGCAGCACGGTGATCAACGCGACGAACAGCATCGGGCCCGACATCTCGATGCGATCCCGCAGGACGAAGCCGAGGATCACCACCGCCGTCGCGTAGAGAATGAAGCCGTACACGAGGGGCGTCCACGACCCCCCGGCGCTCAGCGACGACGCGGCGTCGACAGGGGCGCTTCGCCGGCGCCCCGACCCGCGTCTCGCCCCCTTGGCCTTCCCGCGCTTGGTGAGCTCGTCGATCGTCTGGGGCAGCGTCTGGAGCGCCAGGACCGTCGCCCAGAATCCCCGCTGGATCAGCGCCACCAGCGGAATCGGGCGCTCCCGCAAGGTCGCGCGCAACAAGTAGAGCGCGATGGCCCCCACCACGATGTTGGGCGCCCACATCGCGAGCCACGGAGGAATCCGCCCGTAGTCGCCGATGTTCTCGCCGACGGTGAGGGCGAAATAGTAGAAGAGCACGATGGGCAGGAGCGCGACGAAGGATCCCATTCGTCCGCCGCGGTGGGCCCGGATCCCCAGCGGCACCCCGATCACGCTGAACACGAGGCACGCCGCCGGGATCGCGAACTTCTTGTGGATCTCCACCCGGTACGGGTTCGGATTGCCCTTGAGGTTTGCCGCGTTCTCGGCGGCCTCGCGCAGCTCCGTCAGGCTCATCTCCCGGTCGCCCTTCGGCGTGTTGCCCTGCTTGGTCAGGGAGTTCTCCAGGGAGAGCGTGATGTCGTAGAGCCGGAAGCGCACCTCCCGGTACTTCTGGAGCGCGTTGGGGTTGGTCTCGTGGATCGCGCCGTCCAGGAGCCGCAGGGTGACCCGCCGGTTCACCTCGTCGGAGAGCAGCTTCCCGTCGCGAGCCGTGATGAACCGCTGCTCCTCCGGCTTGCGCTCGTCCGACACGAAGACGTTCCGGAGACCCACCTGGTCCGTCGCGATCTCGTCGACGTAGATGACGAAGTTCCCGAAGGTGTCGTTGAAGACGTGCTCCTTCAGCCCGGCGCTGGCGGTGGTCCGGACGATGTCGAACACCAGCGACTTGAACGCGTAGTTGGCGCGGGGCAGGGCGTCGATCATGAGGTAGCCGGTCGCCATGGTCGCGCCGAGCCCAAACACCATCACCGGCCAGAGCAGCCGGAGCGGGCTCACGCCGCACGCCTTCATGGCGACGATCTCCATGTCGGAGGACAGGCGCCCGAACGCGACCAGGATCGAGAACAGCACGCCGATCGGAATGGTGAGGACCAGGATGGAGGGCAGGAGATACACGAACAGGAGCGTGACCAGTTGGACCGGCACGCCCTTGTTGATGATCAGGTCCATCAGGTCGAAGATGCGGTCGATCAGAAGCAGGAAGGTGCCGATGATCATCCCCAGGAAGAATGGGGCGATGAGCTCCTTCCAGATGTAGCGGTCGAGGATCCTCACGAAGTCACACGCCTTCGCCGTCATTCTACGGGAGGCCTCGCGGGGTGTAAACGACGAGCGCCGATGCTAAGATGACGCCGTGCCGGACGACCCGAAGCCCGACGCGCGCCCGCCGGCGCCCCTCCCGGATCGCTACGACCCGCGCCAGGCCGAGGACACCTGGTACGGCGTGTGGGAGGAGCGCGGCTACTTCCGCGCGGATCCGTTCTCCAAGGCCAAGCCGTACTGCATCGTCATCCCGCCGCCCAACGTCACCGGCTCGCTGCACATCGGCCACGCGCTCAACAACACGCTCCAGGACATCCTGGTGCGCTGGAAGCGCATGGACGGGTTCAACGTCCTCTGGCAGCCCGGCACCGATCACGCGGGGATCGGGACCCAGGTCGTCGTCGAGCGGCAGCTGGCGGCCGAGGGAACCAGCCGCCAGGCCGTCGGGCGCGAGGCCTTCATCCAGCGGGTCTGGAAGTGGAAGGAGGAATCGGGCGGGACGATCATCCGCCAGCTGAAGCGGCTGGGCGCCTCCTGCGACTGGGAGCGCGAGCGCTTCACGATGGACCCCGGGCTCTCCGCCGCCGTGCGGGAAGTGTTCGTGCGGCTCTGGGAAGAGGGCCTCGTCTACCAGGGCGAGTACATCGTCAACTGGTGCCCGCGCTGCCAGACGGTCCTGTCCGATCTCGAGGTCGAGTACGAGGACCGCGCCGCCGAGCTCTACTACATCAAGTACGGGCCGCTGGTGCTCGCCACCGTGCGCCCGGAGACGAAGCTCGGCGACACCGCGCTCGCCGTCCACCCGAAGGACCGGCGCTACGCGAAGTACGTGGACAAGGAGCTCGAGATCCCGTCGGTCGAGGGGACGATCCGGATGAAGGTCGTCGCCGACACGGCCGTCGACCCGAAGTTCGGGACCGGCGTCATCAAGGTCACGCCCGCGCACGATCCGACCGACTTCGAGATCGGGCGCCGTCACGGCCTCGAGGTCCGCCAGGTCATCGGCTTCGACGGCAAGATGAACCAGCGGGCGGGGAAGTACGCGGGGCTCGACCGCTTCGACGCGCGGCGGCGGATCGTCGAGGACATGACCGCGCTCGGCCTGATCGAGCGCACCGAGCCCTACCAGCACCGGGTCGGGACCTGCTACCGCTGCAAGACCGTCATCGAGCCGCTCGTGTCCAAGCAGTGGTACGTCCGGACGAAGCCGCTCGCCGAGCGAGCGCTCAAGGCGGTCCGCGACGGCCGGACCCGGATCACGCCGCGCAGCTGGACCAAGACCTACAACGCGTGGCTCACGAACATCCGCGACTGGTGCATCTCCCGCCAGCTGTGGTGGGGGCACCGGCTGCCGGTCTGGTACTGCGACGCGGACGGGTCCATCCACGTGTCCCGCGAGGATCTGACCGAGTGCCCGACGTGCCGCGGTCCGCTCCGCCGCGACAACGACGTCCTCGACACCTGGTTCTCGTCCGGGCTCTGGCCCTTCTCGACCCTCGGGTGGCCCCGGGACACGCCCGAGCTCAAGACGTTCTACCCGACCTCCTGCCTCGTCACCGCGTACGACATCCTGTTCTTCTGGGTCGCGCGGATGATGATGCTCGGCCTCCACTTCATGGAGGAGATCCCGTTCCGCGACGTCTACATCCACGCCCTGGTGCGCGACATGGAAGGGCAGAAGATGTCCAAGTCGCGCGGCAACGTGGTCGATCCGCTCGACGTCATGGAGCAGTACGGCACGGACGCGCTCCGGTTCACGCTGGCGGCGCTCGCCGCGCAGGGCCGGGAGATCCGCCTGTCGAACGACCGGATCGAGGGCTACCGGAACTTCGCGAACAAGCTCTGGAACGCGGCTCGCTTCGTCCTGTCGAACCTCGAGGGCTACCGCCCGGCCCTCGCCCGCAAGGCGCCGCCGACGCTCGCCGAGCGGTGGATCCTGAGCCGCCTCCACCAGACGATTGCCGACACCCGGCAGGCGCTCACCAAGTACCGCTTCAACGACGCGGCGAGCGTCGTCTACCAGTTCCTCTGGCACGACTACTGCGACTGGTACCTCGAGTGGTCGAAGCTCACCCTGTACCGCGGAGAGGACCCCGCGGCCCGGGCCCGGACGCAGGCGGTCCTCCTCGAGGTGCTGGAGACGACGCTCCGCCTCCTCCATCCCTTCATGCCGTTCATCACCGAGGAGATCTGGCAGCGCCTGCCGAAGGGGCGGACCGCGCCGGCGAGCATCATGATCGCCCGCTACCCGCGCGTGCAGAAGCGCCACCGCAACGCCCAGGCCGAGGCCGACATCGCGCCGGTCATGGCCGTCATCTCGGGGATCCGGAACCTCCGGAGCGAGTTCCAGATCCCGCCGTCCCGGACGCTGACCGCGGTCGTCAAGCCGGGCCCCGCGGCGGAGGTCCCGCTCCGCGGCGAGACGGCGGCGATCGGGGCGCTGGCGAGGGCGGAGGTCCGCATCGACGCGGGCGCCGCCCGGGCCACCGACGAGATCCTGAAGGTGGTGGAGGGAGCGGAGATCCACGTGTCGCTCGCCGGCGTCGTCGACGTCGCGGCCGAGCGCCAGCGCCTCGGCCGGGAGCTCCGCAAGGTCGACGAGGAGCTCGCCCGCACCGAGGCCAAGCTCGCCCGGGAGGACTTCCGCCAGCGCGCGCCGGCCGAGGTGGTGGCCCGGGAGGAGGCTCGACGCGTGGAGCACCTCGCGCTGCGGGACAAGCTCACCGAGGCCCTGGCACGACTCGATGCGCTGGACTCCCGCTGAGCCCGCGCCCGATCCCGCCCTGACGCGCGCGTTCGCCGACTGCCTGCCGGGCGGCCGTCTCGCCGGGCCGCTCCGCGCGTATCCCTCGCTTCCGTCGACCCAGACGGTGGCCCGGGCGTGGGCGGCCGAGGGAGCGCCGGAGGGCGCGGTGGTCCTCGCCGACCACCAGACGGCCGGGCGGGGTCAGCACGGTCGTTCCTGGACCGCCCCGGCCGGGACGGCGCTGCTCGTCTCCGTGGTGCTGCGCCCGAGTCTGCCCGTGGCGCGCTGGCCCGAGCTTCCGCTGGCCGCCGGCTGCGCGATCGCCGAGAGCGTGGAGACGGCCGGCCCGCTCTCGGTCCGGCTCAAGTGGCCGAACGACGTCGTCGTCGACGGGCGAAAGGTTGCCGGCGTGCTCGCCGAGGGCGTGGCTGGCGAGCCGCCCTTGGTCATCCTGGGCGTCGGCGTGAACGTGTCGCAGCGTGAGGCGGACTGGCCGCCTCATCTCGCGGACCGTGCCAGTTCCCTCGCCGCGCTGGGCGCGCCCGTCTCGCGCGAGACGCTGCTCGCGACCCTCCTCGCGCGCGTGAGCGCGTGGTACGGGGTCCTCCTCCACGACGGCTTCGAGCCGGTGCGCGCGGCCTGGCGGCGACGGGGGCTCCTCGGCGCGCGCGTTCCCTTGCCGGACGGCGAGGGGACCAGCGTCGACCTCGGCCCGCGCGGGGAGCTCGTCGTCCGCCGCGACGACGGACGCCTCGCATTCCTGGTCACGGGCCCGCAGCCGGTGCCCGGGCCGGCGAGCGTGGCGGCGTCCTGATGCTCCTCGCCGTCGACGTCGGCAACACCAACGTCAAGCTGGGGGTGTACGACGACCAGCGCATGGTCGCGTCCTGGCGCCTCACGACCCGGCGCGAGCAGACCGCGGACGAGTACGGCGTCTTCACCCGGACGATGCTCCGGAGCCACGGGCTCGAGCCGTCCCACGTCACCGACGTCGCCATCTCATCGACGGTGCCCGCCGTCCAGCGGACCATGGAGGAGATGGCCCGCCGGTATTTCGGCGCGACGCCCTTCGTGGTGGACCCGGGCGTCAACGTGGACCTCGCGATGCGCGTCGACTACCCGCGGGAGGTCGGTCCGGACCGCGTCGTGAAGGTGGTCGGCGCCCTGGAGATCTACGGCCCCCCCCTCATCATCATCGATTTCGGGACCGCAACGACGTTCGAGTGCGTCTCGCCGGACGGCGCGTTCATCGGCGGCGCCATCGCGCCGGGCATCGCCACGGCGGCCGAGGCGCTGACCGCCCGCGCGGCCCGGCTCTTCCGCGTCGATCTCGTCCGACCGCCGAGCGCCATCGGCCTGAACACCGTCACCAACATCCAGTCGGGAATCGTCTACGGGTACGCGGGGCTGGTCGACGGACTCGTCGACCGGATGCGCGACGAGATGCAGGGGAGGCCCAAGGTCGTGGCGACCGGCGGCCTCGTCGGCCTGATGGACGGGCTCGCGCGCTCGATCGACGTCGTCAATCCGCACTTGACGCTCGAGGGTCTCCGGATCGCGTGCGCGCGGAATCGACACGCGACGCGCGGTGGGCCGGCCGCTTGACACGCGGCGAAGCGGCCTCCTATACTGTCCCAATATCTAGTAGCCAGACGTAGAAGCCGTCACAACCGGTAGCGCAGGACGACCGGCGAGGGAGGGGGAGCCGATGGGCATGTGGGTCGGGCGCGGGCGGAAGGCTCGGATCGCGTACGGGTTCGACGACATCGCCCTCGTTCCGGGCACCGTCACGGTCAACCCGAACGAGGTCGACGTGGCCTGGGAGCTGTGCGGCCGGCGCATCGAGCTCCCGATCATCGCGGCGGCCATGGATGGCGTGACCGATGCGCGGTTCGCGATCGAGATGGGCCGCCTCGGTGGCCTGGCGGTGCTCAACCTCGAGGGCATCCAGACCCGCTACGAAACCCCCGAGGAGGTCGTCGAGCAGATCATCTCGTCGTCGACGGAAGAGTCCACCCGGATCATCCAGTCGATCTATGGCGAGCCGATCAAGGAGGAGCTGGTCCACCGGCGTGTCTCCGAGATCAAGAAGGGCGGGGCGACCGTCATCGTGTCGGCCATCCCCCAGCGAGCCATGCGCTTCGCGAAGATCGCCGAGGAGGCGGGCGCCGACTTCTTCGTCGTCCAGTCGACCGTGTCGACGGCCCGGCACATCGCGACCGAGTACGAACCGCTCGACTTCCGGCGCCTGAAGCAGGAGCTCTCCATCCCGCTCGTCGTCGGCAACTGCGTCACCTACGAGGCGACCCTCGAGCTGATGCAGACCGGGGTCGACGCGCTGCTGATCGGCGTCGGGCCGGGCGCGGCGTGCACGTCTCGCGAGGTCCTCGGGCTCGGCGTGCCGCAGATCACCGCCACCGCGGACTCGGCGGCCGCGCGCGACTTCTACTACAAGCAGAGCGGCCGCTACGTCCCGATCATCACCGACGGCGGGATGTCGACCGGCGGAGACATCTGCAAGGCGCTCGCCGCGGGGGCCGACTCGGTCATGATCGGCTCGGCCTTCGCGCGCGCGGTGGAGGCGCCGGGTCGCGGGTACCACTGGGGCATGGCCACGCCACACTCGAACCTGCCGCGCGGCACCCGCATCCGGGTCGGGGTCGTCGGCCCGCTCGAGCAGATCCTGTTCGGGCCCGCATTCACCGACGACGGCACCATGAACCTCATGGGCGCCCTCCGGACGTGCATGGGCTCGGTCGGCGCCCAGACGATCCGCGAGCTCCAGATGACCGAGCTCATCATCGCGCCGGCGATCAAGACCGAGGGCAAGATCTTCCAGAAGGCACAGCGCGTCGGCATGGGCAAGTAGCGCGAGGGCCGTGACCCTCGCTGCCCGCGCCGCGGGAGACGATCGACGCATGGACAAGGTCGCGGTCGTCGACTACGGCTCTCAGTTCACGCAGCTGATCGCCCGCCGCATCCGCGAGGCGGGCGTCTATTCCGAGATCTTCCCGCCGACCGCGCCACTCGAGCGCATCCTCGCGCACCAGGCGATCATCCTCTCCGGCGGCCCGAACAGCGTCTACGATGACGGCGCCCCGCTGCCACCCGTCGCACTGCTGGAGGCCGGTCTGCCCGTGCTAGGCATCTGCTACGGCATGCAGGCGATGGCGCTCCTCCTGGGCGGCAAGGTCGAGCCGAGCCCGCACCGCGAGTACGGCCGCGCCGAGATCGCGCTCCAGGAGGCGGATCTTCTCTTCGAGGGCGTCGTGCCGGATACGTCCGCCGGACGGGTCACCGTCTGGATGAGCCACGGGGACACCGTCCTCGCCCCGCCGCCGGGGTTCCGCCCGCTCGCCACCACGACCAACACCCCGGTCGCGGCGATGGTGGCCCCGGATCGGCGACTCTACGCCGTCCAGTTCCATCCGGAGGTGGCGCACACCCCGCAAGGTCAGCGCGTGCTCGAGAACTTCCTCTTCCATGGGGCCGGGCTCAAGCGCGGGTGGTCGATGAGCTCCTTCGTCGACGAGGCAGTCGAGACGGTCCGGGCCACCGTCGGGCGCGACCGGGTCCTGTGCGCGCTGTCGGGCGGCGTCGACTCCGCGGTCACGGCGGCGCTCGTCCACCGCGCGATCGGGGACCAGCTCCAGTGCGTCTTCGTCGACAACGGGCTCCTCCGCAAGGGGGAAGGGGAGGCGGTGCGGCGGACCTTCCAGGACCGCTTCGGCATGCGGCTCCTCTACGTCGATGCCGCCGCCCGGTTCCTGGACCGCCTCCGGGGCGTGACCGATCCCGAGCAGAAGCGCAAGGCGATCGGCGCCGAGTTCATCGCGGTCTTCCAGGAGGAGGCCGAGCGGCTGGGGACGATCCCGTTCCTCGCCCAGGGGACGCTCTATCCGGATGTGATCGAGTCCACGTCGTTCCGCGGCCCGTCGGCGACCATCAAGACGCACCACAACGTCGGCGGGCTCCCCAAGGATCTCCGCTTCAAGCTCGTCGAGCCCCTTCGCGAGCTGTTCAAGGACGAGGTACGGGTCCTCGGGGAGATCCTCGGCCTGCCCCCGGAGATCGTCTGGCGCCAGCCCTTCCCGGGGCCGGGGCTGGCCGTGCGTATCCTCGGCGAGGTCACCGAGGAGCGGCTCGGCGTGGTCCGGGACGCCGACGCCATCGTGCAGGAGGAGATCGAGGCCGCCGGGCTCGGCCGCGCGCTGTGGCAGGCCTTCGCCGTGCTCCTCCCGGTACGCACCGTGGGGGTCATGGGCGACTTCCGGACCTACGCGCAGGTCGTCGCCCTCCGCGCGGTGGTCAGCCAGGACGCCATGACGGCCGACTGGGCTCGGCTCCCGTACGAGGTCCTCGCCAGCATCTCGACCCGCATCATCAACGAGGTCAAAGGCGTGAACCGCGTCGTCTACGACGTCTCCTCCAAGCCGCCCAGCACGATCGAGTGGGAGTGAGCGCCTCGACGCGGTCGAAGGGGATCGTGCCATGAGCAAGCTGATCTTCGCGGGAGTGATCCTGCTGGTCGGGCTCTTGCTCCAGGGAATGCTGAGGCGGCGCGCGGACTCGCTGCCGCCCGGCTTGCGCACCGCCATCCCCCACGTCGTGCTCCTGCTCGCGATCGGGGTGCCCGCGCTGATCTTCTTCTTCTCGGTGTTCCGGATCATCCCGGCCGGCCACGTGGGCGTGAAGGTGCTGTTCGGTCAGGTCGACCCCGCGCCGCTTCGTGAGGGCCTGAACATCGTCCTCAATCCGCTCTACGACGTCGTGGTCATGGACGGACGGGTGGGGAAGCACTCCGCCAAGTACGACGCGGCTTCGCAGGACCTCCAGGCCGTCCACGTCGAAATGGTCCTGAACTACCGGCTCCACCCCGACCGCGCCCCCGAGGTCTACAAGTCAATCGGCCTCGATTACTCAGGGGTGATCATCGATCCCGCGGCCCAGGAAGTGCTGAAGGCCAACACCGCGACGCACAACGCAGCCGAGATCCTTCTGCGCCGGCCGGCGATCAAGGCGGACATCCAGCGCGATCTGACCGTCTGGCTCGCCAAGTACGGGATCGAGCTGAAGGAAGCCTCCCTGGCGAACATCCGCTTCGACCAGAACTACGAGAAGGCGATCGAGGCCAAGCAGATCGAGGAGCAGAAGGCCGAGCAGAAGCGCTACGAGCTCATCCAGGCCCAGCGGCAGGCGGAGATCATTGCCGCCGCCGCCAAGGGCCGCGGCGACGCGGCGCGGGAGGAAGCCAAGGGCGTGGCGGAGGCGACCCGCATCAAGGGCGACGCCGAGGCGGCCTACAACGCGCGCGTGGCGGCATCCCTGACCCAGCCGCTCATCCAGCAGCAGTACCTCTCCAAGTGGGACGGACGGCTGCCCCAGTTCACATTCGGCGGCAACGCGGTCCCCCTCGTCCAGCTCCCCGCGCCCGGCGGCGCGGCGGGCGACGGGACCCGGCGCTAGCGTCCCGATGCTCGAGCGACTCGGCCGGTTCTGCGTCGGCGCGGGCATCATCTGGGGCATCATCATCGTCGGATACTGGCTGATGGTCGGCGTCGAGCGGCCCGAGGAGTGGGCGCCATACATCGACAAGGCGATGAGCGCCGGCGTCCGGTCGACCCTCTATTCCCTCCTCACGTACGTCGTGACGCCGATCGGCATGCTCATGCTCCTCCGCGACGCGTTCATGGACGAGGGGCCGCTGTGGCTCAAGCTGGCCTCGCCCGGCATCTTCGCCTCTCTGTACGCGTTGCTCCTGGCCGCGGCGGTACCCGACATCGGGCAGCCGATCCTGCTCCAGGCGGACCCGGTGGTCCAGAAGTTCTTCCCGAGCATGGCCCTCGGCAAGACCGCGGTCGACAGCGTCACCTGGCTGGCGCGGTTCGGCGGCCTCCTGCTGGTGCTCTCCGGCATCCCGGGAGTCCTCGGGTTGATCCTGGGAGTTCTCACCGGCAGCTCCCGGAGACGCTGAGTCCCCGTGGCGGGATCATCGGTCCCACGGTGTCGGGGCTGAGCGCAGCGTGACGACCACGGCCGACTTCGTCCACCTGCACGTTCACTCGGAGTACAGCCTTCTCGACGGGGCCGCGCGACTGAAGCGCCTGGTCGAGCGGGCGGCCGGGCTCGGCTTCCCGGCCATCGCGCTGACCGACCATGGCAACATGTTCGGCGCCATCGAGTTCTACCAGCAGGGGCGGGCGGCCGGCATCAAGCCGATCCTCGGCTGCGAGCTCTACGTCGCCCCCAGCAGCCGGTTCGAGCGCGCGCCGCAGGACGGGCAGTACGAGGGCGCCAACCACGTCACCGCTCTGGTCCGGAACGAGGCGGGGTACCGGAACCTCATCAAGCTCGTCTCGAAGGGATATCTCGAGGGGTTCTACTACAAGCCCCGGGTGGACAAGGAGCTTCTGGCCCAGCACTCCGATGGGCTCCTGATCCTGTCCGGCTGCCTCAACTCCGAGGTCTCGCGCCTCCTCCTCGCCGGGGACGAGCGGAAAGCCCTCGAGGTCGCCGGCTGGTACGCGGACGTCTTCGGGAAGGACTACTACTTCACCGAGATCCAGGCGCACGGGCTCGCCGACCAGATCCGGGTGACCGAGGGCACGCTCCGGATCGCCCGCGCCCTCGGGGTCGGGGTTTGCGGCACGAACGACTCGCACTACCTCGAGGCGGCCGACGCGCGGGCCCACGAGGTGCTGCTGTGCCTGCAGACCAGCGCGAAGATCGCCGATCCCAACCGGTGGAAGTTCGCGACGGAGGAGTTCTATCTGAAGTCGGCCGAGGAGATGCGGAAGGTCTTCGGGGAGATCCCGGAGGCCTGCACGAACACCCTCGCCGTCGCCGAGCGCTGCGACCTCGAGCTGAAATTCGGGCAGTTCCACCTCCCGCAGTACGCGGTGCCCGCCGGGCATACGCTCGACACGTATCTCCGCGAGGTGGCCGAGGCCGGCCTTCACCGGCACTTCCCGGAGCCGTCGGCGGAGGTCCGGGCCCGCTTCGACTACGAGCTCGGGGTCATCCAGCAGATGCAGTTCCCGGGCTACTTCCTGGTGGTCTGGGACTTCATCCGCTACGCAAAGGAGCGGGGGATCGCGGTCGGGCCCGGCCGGGGGTCGGCCGCCGCCTCGCTAGTCGCCTACTGCCTCGGCATCACCACCGTCGATCCGATGCGTTACGGGCTGGTCTTCGAGCGATTCTTGAACCCTGGCCGGAAGTCCATGCCCGACATGGACATCGACTTCGCGGACGACCGTCGCGACGAGGTCATCGAGTACGTCGTCCAGCGGTACGGGCGCGAGCGCGTGGCCCAGATCATCACCTTCAACGTGCTCAAGGCCAGGGCCGTCCTCCGGGACGTCGGCCGAGTCCTCGGCATGTCGTTCGCCGACGTCGACAAGATCGCGAAGCTCGTGCCGGAGATGCCGCTCAACATCACCCTGGACGACGCCTTCAAGCAGAGCCCGCCGCTCGCGGAGGCGGTCAAGAGCCGCCCCGAGGTGGCCGAGCTCTGGCAGACCGCCAAGCGCCTGGAGGGCTTGGCCCGTCACGCCGGAAAGCACGCCGCCGGCGTGGTGATCTCCGACGAGCCGCTCATCGAGCACGTCCCGCTCTACCGGGACCCGAAGAGCGAGGAGATCATCACCCAGTACCCGATGGGTCCGATCGAGAAGCTCGGGCTCCTCAAGATGGACTTCCTGGGGCTCCGGACGCTCACCGTCATCGCGAACACCGTCCGGCTCATCCGGGAGAGCCGCGGGCTCCAAATCGATCCGGAGCGAATCCCGCTCGACGACGCCAAGACGTACCAGCTCCTCGCCGACGCGCGAACGTTCGGCGTGTTCCAGCTGGAGTCGACCGGGATGCGCAACGCGCTCCGCCAACTCCGGCCGGAGCGTCTCGAGGACGTCATCGCGATGGTCGCGCTCTACCGGCCCGGGCCCATGGAGATGATCCCGGACTTCACGGCGCGGCGCCACGGGAAAGTCAAACCGACCTACGAGCATCCGGTCATGGAGAAGCACCTCCAGGAGACCTACGGGATCATGGTCTACCAGGAGCAGGTGCTCAAGATCGCCAACGACATGGCCGGGTTCACGATGAGCGAGGCCGACGACCTCCGGAAGGCCATGGGGAAGAAGATCCCCGCGCTCATGGCCGAGCAGCGCGCCAAGTTCCTGCAGGGAGCCAAGGGCCGCGGCGTCAAGGAGAAGGTTGCCGAGCGAGTCTTCGAGCTGATGGAAAAGTTCGCGGGCTACGGGTTCAACAAGGCGCACGCGACCGCGTACGGAATCGTGGCGTATCAGACGGCCTACTTCAAGGCGAACTACCCGGTCGAGTTCATGGCGGCCCTCCTCACGTCGGAGATGGGGAATACCGACAAGGTGGTCGTGCACATGGACGAGTGCCGGGCCATGGGCATCGGCGTCCTGCCGCCCGACGTCAACGTCTCCCGCTTCTCGTTCGGCGTCGACGGGGAGACGATCCGGTTCGGGCTCGGCGCGATCAAGAACCTCGGCCAGAAGGCGATCGAGGCGATCGTGGGGTCGCGCGAGGAGCAGGGGGCCTTCACGTCGCTGATCGACTTTTGCCGGAGGCTCGACCTCCAGCTGGTCAACCGGCGGGTGGTGGAGAGCCTGGTCAAGGCGGGCGCCTTCGATTCGTCGTCGCGCCCCCGCGCCCAGCTCATGGCCGGCCTCGACGGCGCCTTCGAGGCGGGCCAGCGTCACCAGCGCGAGCGCGATCAGGGCCAGGTCTCCATGTTCGATCTGATGGTGGGCGCCGCCGAGGGCAGCGCCGTCGAGCCCGACCTCCTGGACGCCTCCATCGCGGAGTGGGACACGGAGCAGCGCCTGCTCAACGAGAAGGAGGTCCTCGGCTTCTATCTCTCGGGCCACCCGCTCCGGAGCGTGTGGTCACGCGCCCAGCAGCTCGGCGTCGTCGGCACCAGCCAGCTCGCCCTGATCGAGGATGGCGCGCGCGTTCTGCTCTGCGGCCTCGTGTCGGCGCTCCGCGAGATCAACACGAAGAGCGGCAATCGGATGGGCTTCGCGACCATCGAGGACGTCGAGGGCACGATCGAGGTCACGATCTTCCCCGAGCTGTTCCGCCAGACGGTGACCCACCTCCGGGGCGGGGCGCCCCTCCTGGTTCGCGGCAAGGTCGAGGGCACGGCGACCGCCCGTAAGCTCCTGGCCGACGACGTGCGCCCGCTCCCGGCGGAGAACGAAGGCGGCAGCGTCTCGCCACTCCCGCGCGCCTGCCGGGTCGCCGTCCAGACGGACGACGGGCAGGATCCCTTGCCGGCGCTCCGGGCGATCTGCGACGCGCACCGCGGGCCGGTGCCGCTCGCGCTTCGGCTCCGGACGAACGGCACCGAGGTCGACGTCCGCTCCCGGACCCTGCGGGTCCGCCCGTCTCCGGCCTTCATCCAGGCCGTCGAAGGGCTGCTCGGGCCGGGCACCGTGACCGTCGAGGGCTGACCGGGCGACGCCGTTGGCCGAGGCCGCCGATCTCGAGAAGGCCCTCGACTTCGAGCGTCCGCTCATCACGCTCGAGGCTCGCATCGACGAGCTCCGCCGCGCCGATCGGCCGGGGAGCGACACCGAGGCCGAGCGTCTCGAGGAGCGACTCCAGCGGCTCCAGCGCAAGGTGTTCGGGAAGCTGACCGCATGGCAGCGGGTCCAGCTCGCGCGCCATCCGAAGCGTCCGTACACGCTGGACCTCATCCGGCTCATCACCGAGGACTTCCTCGAGCTTCACGGGGACCGCCTCTTCGGCGAGGATCACGCCATCGTCGGCGGGCTCGCGCGCTTCGAGGGGCGTCCCATCGTCGTGGTCGGCCACCAGAAGGGCCGCGACACCGAGGAGAAGCTCCACCGGAACTTCGGGATGCCGCACCCCGAGGGCTACCGGAAGGCCCTCCGGCTCATGCAGCTCGCCGAACGGTTTCGCAAGCCGATCCTCACGCTCATCGACACCCCCGGCGCCTATCCCGGGGTGGGCGCCGAGGAGCGGGGTCAGGCCGAGGCGATCGCGCGGAATCTGCGGGAGATGGCCGGGCTGGGGACGCCCATCATCGCGGTGGTGACCGGGGAGGGGGGCAGCGGCGGCGCGCTCGCCCTGGCCGTCGCCGACCGCGTCCTCATGCTGGAGCACGCGATCTACTCCGTCATCTCCCCGGAGGGCTGCGCCGCCATCCTCTGGGAGGACGCGAGTCGGGCCAAGGACGCCGCCGAGGTGCTCCGCATCACGGCGCCCGATCTCCTGAAGCTCGGGGTGATCGACGGCGTCATCCCCGAGCCTCCCGGCGGGGCTCACCGCCACTGGCAGGGAGCGGCCCAGGCGATCCAGCGAGCGGTCGCCGCCGAGCTCGGGGAGCTCGTCCCGCTCACGCCCAGCGAGCTGGTCCAGCAGCGCTACGCGAAGTTCCGGCGGATGGGGATCTTCGAAGAAACGTGAGCACGGCTAGCGGCGAATCGTCCCGATCACGCATCGGAAGCGTCCTCGGAAGTGCGGACATGATCGCGCGGTGTCTGGAGGAACGCCGGCCAGCCACTCGTCCAGCTGATACCACCGCCGCGCTACCCGGTCGACTTCGGGGTGATTGGCATACCCGCCCAAGCGCCGACGGCTGTTCGCTCACGGTTGACCGGCAGTCCAGTCGCGGGAAGGGCCCCGACACACGAGGAAGAGCGTCGCGCTGAACGGAGAGTCACATGAGAAGGTCAGGGCGTGCTCGAGGGCGACAGCCACCGTGGACGTTTCGTGTCTGACCCGAGCCCGAATCGCATCGGCGCGGTGACTTAGCGCGTCCGCTTCCTCGCTTCGGTGGAGCTGTCGCAACAGCCTGGCGTGCTCGTCGAGAGCCCTCGCCACCCGCTGGCTCCCCGCCCCGAAGACGCCTTCCCAGATCGCGACCGCCTCGCGTCTCAGCGGCTCGGCCAGAGCGTATCGGTGCTGCCAGGCATAGCAGTCCGCCAGCATCTCGAGACCGATAGCCACTCGCGCGTCGCGGCGCCCGAATTCCGCGGCCAGCCGAGCCGGCGCCATGCAGGTGTCGATCGCTTGCTGGTACACGTCCTCGTTCGTTCGCTCGGCATCGCGGGCGAGCTGAGATCCCCCGACGGCCCACGAGACCAGGGGCAGCGATCCGGCTGGGGGCGTCGCCGGAATGGGTGGCCAGTCCGCGATCGGTTCTCGTGGCCACGCGCTATATCCGACGTGAGACGCCTCGGTCGCCCATGATACGTCGAGCGCCAGCCCGATGAAGAAGCCCCTGGCGAGTGCCGCCGGCACGAACTCGCCGAGCCGCTTCACCTCCGCCTGCGCGAAGTCGTCGCACGTGGCCCGCTGCGCCTCGGCCGCCGTCGTCTGGGAGGCGGCCGGCGCCCGGTAGGTAGCGCAGCTGGACGCGAAGAACGCTGCCGTCAGTACCGTGACCACCCGTACCCTGGTACGAAGCCCGAAGCGCTCGCGACGCGGCCACGTCCCCACGATGTGACCCTCCCCGCAGGCCGGCTTGCCAACACCGGCCTGTCAGCGTCAGGGAAGGGCAATGCGACTGCCAATCGCATTCACGCAATCATGATGGACACTTATCCATTCTGAGGCGATCGGCCGAATCTGGTGAGTGGGTGAAGGTCACGCGGAGCAACACCCAGTTACCCCCGGGTCGCCCGGCAAGGGAGGGCGGGTAGTGGGTCTCGCGGCCGGGATAGAGCCGGCCCTCCGACCTCACGCCGGGCCGGTTGCACCGCCAGTCTTCGTCAGCGGCACGTAGTCGTACTCGCCAATGCCCTGGAGGACCAGGAAGGTCGCGGAGCGGTCCCCGCCGTTCGTGACGAGGTGGGGCCGGCCTGCCCGCACCGTGTAGGTCTCGCCCGGGCCGAGGCGCACCTCCTCCTTCGGATCCCGCAGGAACAGGCGTAGCTGCCCCTCGATGACGTAGAAGGTGTCCTGCGTGTGGGTATGAAGATGCCACGGCACCTGCTGGGTGGGGCCGATCTGCAGCTCCGTGATCCGGAATCCCGGCCGCTCGGCATGTCGGGCCCGGCGCTCGACGTCGTAGAGATGGCTGGCGTCCTTCAGGCCGTCCACGTGAGCCTCCCTGCACCTCGGCGCCGGCGCCGCACCGGTGCTATTCGGTGGCGGCCAGCAGAGCCGCCGCGGTGTCCTCGTCGGTCACCAGAACGTTGGCGAAGCATCCCCGGAGGGCGCCCAGGATCGCCTCCCGCTTGTCGGACCCGCCGGCGACGGCGATGACGAGCTTCCCGTACTGCGCGGACAGCTCGCGGAGTCGGCTCGGCGGCACGGCGAGAACCCGCTGGGTGAGGGGACGCAGCTCCTTCCGGTCGATCAGCTTGCCGTCACGATCGAACGGGTGGTAGTTGATCTCGCCGACCACGCCCAGGGCGCGGAGCCGCCGGACGCTCACGCCGTAGAAGGCCGCCAGGGAGCAAAAGCCCGCGGTGGCCTCGCCGATCATGCCGATCCCGACGAGGACGATGTCGACGTTCCCCGCGGCCTGGTAGATCCGCCGCACCTCGCCCTTCTGGAGCAGCCGGCGGCGCTCCCGCTGGGCGGCCGCGAATGATCTCAGGACCTGGACGGGCAGGGCGTAGGCGCGGACGTGCGGCCGGTACTTGGCGGCCATCATGCCGACCAGCGTGTTCGGGAAGAGGTCCACCAGCTGAAGCGTGCTTTCCCCCGACAGCGGGTAGATCTCGAGGTCGCGGAACCGTCGCTCGCGAAGCGCGTGGATCAGCTGGTAGAGAGTGTAGCCGCACGAGAGCCCGACGCGCGCCCCGTCGGCCGCGACCTTCTCGAAATAGCGGGCGCCCGCCGTGCCGAGGTCCTCCTTGAGGTCCCGCGCCTCGCCGAGCGGGATCACGACGGCGTCGCGCAGCCGGAAGCGCTCGACCAGGGCGGCCTCGAGGCGCGGCCGCTTCGGCAGCTCGATCTCGACCCGCACCAGGCCCTCGGCGAAGGCGCGCTTGAGAAGCCGCGACACCTTGGACGAGGAAAGGCCCAGCTCCCGCGCGATCTCCTTCTGGTGCCGCTGGGCGCGATAGTGGAGCTGCACGCACCGCACCATCTGCCGGATCTCATCCGGCTGCACGCCGCGCTCGCGTCGCGTCAACTCTGGCGGCCTCCTGGAGCCCCTGCAAGAAATTGCAGACCGTGCAAGGGGCGTCTTGACTTCGCCTCGGGCCTCAGGCTACGGTCATTTTATCAAGAGCCGTGAGGCGGCGCCGAGGGACGGTGTCGCGCGTGACCCACTCGATCGCGACGGAGGCGACGACATGGCGCAGGCG
Source organism: uncultured bacterium (assembly GCA_964463175.1). Taxonomy (GTDB): domain Bacteria; phylum Methylomirabilota; class Methylomirabilia; order Rokubacteriales; family DASRDR01; genus DASRDR01. Next base: position 6,111 of record CAYXBJ010000059.1, on the reverse strand, counting down.
AAACGGTATGGTCCCAGGAACGGGCGAGCGGTCCCCCTCGCCGACTACCATCAGTCGCGCGACAACGCCGCGGAGTATCCGCCGACCACCACCGAGAAGGTCATCACCACCAACATCCCGAACATCTTCTCGTACCGGTCCTACGTCTTCGCCAAGAAGCCGGAACTGGTGCAGCGCTACATCAAGGCCACCAAGGCCGACGTGGGTGGGGTGGGGGGCCACGTGGTCGCCGCCGAGGAGGTCAAGGGGATCATCACGAAGTTCGTCCTGGACAACAACTCCTACCAGGGCGAGCCGATGTTCACGTCCCTCATGGTCACCCACACCGGCGACGACGTCGCGGTGACCGGGATCACCACGGAGAAGGTGCCGCACGAGGTCATCGACGAGCTCATGTGGGACGCCCTCACCGAGGGGGCGCACAAGGCTTCCGAGCTCGGGCTCTACGGCCCGGGGCAGGACCTGATCGCCGACGCGTTCACCGGCAATCTCCGGGGCGCCGGGCCCGCCAGCGTGGCCCTGCCGCTGCCGATCCGTCCGGAGAATCCGTCCCAGACGGTGGTCGTCTCCTTCGCCGACAAGACCGAGCCCATGGCGTTCAACTACTACGCCACCGGCGCCTACCTGAACCCCCGCTTCAACAGCGGCCTGGTCATCGCGTCGTCGCGGATGAAGCGCGGCTACCTCTTCGAGATCGTCGACCTCGACACCAAGGCCCAGGCGGTCGAGGCCGGCGCGCACCCGCGCGATCAGAAGGCGCTCGACGGCAAGATGGAGGAGCTGGCCAAGGGCTTCCAGGAGCGCGTCCTCACCCTGCGCGCCCCCGAGGACCTCTTCGACATCGAGGGGCTCACGCGCTCCTCGCGCTTCGTGGTGGCCCGAATCTGGAGCCGGGACGAGAACGATCAGGCCGCCCAGCTCGGCTACATCGTCTCCGCCGAGCGGCTCCACAACATCAAGACGAAGAAGGGCTTCACCTACGGCGGAAAGGACGACCCGGTGATGCTGGCGTTCGCCCAGGGCGACTGGCCGGCGCCCGGCGAGCTGTCCTCGCCGTGGGCCACGTGCCCGATGGTGGCGGGCGATTGCCGGGGGAGCCACAACCTCCACATTCTCCCCGTCCCGCTCAACTGGCAGACGTCCTACTGGTCGGGGCCGATCCTCTCGTGCGTGACGCTCTCCATCAACATCAACACGGGTCGCATCGGCGCGATCTCCGACCAGTTCGCGCTCGGCACGCCGTGGGACTGGGTTCGCACGCGCGCGTCCGAGCTGGCGATCCAGTTCCGCGGCGCGCACGGCGTACGCCAGCCGGCCACGCTGCCCGAAGAGGAGCTCGAGTACCAGGACGGGTGGAAGGAGCGGAGGCGCCGGCTCGACGGCCGGTTCGACATCAAGCCGCCAATCGTGTGGAACGGCAACGGGAAGCGTCCGAAGCCCGCGCCGAGCAGGAGTCCGGCGCGAACCTGATCGGGAACGCGCGAAGTCGGCGCCGCGTGGGTTGAGAAGCTGCGGGTCGACGCGCGCCGCGACGTGCATCGCGCCGTCGGTGGTTTGACAACCCCGGAGGCCGATGCTACGGTGGCCTTGAATCCCGACGTATCGCACTAGGGGGTCGCCTCGATGTGGGTCGAGATGAAGGTCCGGGGGCTCGCCCTGGATCCCGTGTCGAACATGCCCATCATCATCCTCCGCGACGAGGAGGAGAAGCGCGCGCTCCCGATCTGGGTGGGCATCTTCGAGGCCAACGCGATCGCGCTTGAGCTCGAGAAGATCGCGACGCCGCGGCCGATGACCCACGATCTCATCAAGAACGTCCTGGAAGCGGTCGACGCCAAGGTCGAGAAGATCGTGGTGAACGACCTCCGCGAGAACACGTTCTTCGCCCTCATCCATCTCCGCATGGGTGAGGAGGAGATCACCGTCGACTCGCGGCCGTCCGATGCCATCGCCCTCGCGCTCCGGGCCGGCGCGCCGATCTTCGTCGACGACGACGTCGTGCGGCGCGCCAAGACCGTCGAGACCGCGCCGAAGGAAGCCGACGATCAGGAGAAGCTCAAAGAGTGGCTCGAGAACCTGAAGCCGGAGGACTTCGGCCGCTACAAGATGTAGCCGATCCGGCGCTGCCGCGCCTCCGGATCGGTCTCTTCACGAACAACTACTTCCCGATGCTCGGCGGCGTGCCGACCGCCGTCGAGACGATCCGGCGGAGCCTCGAGATCCTCGGCCACCACGTCGTCATCGTCGCGCCCCGGATGGGCGGGGCGTCCGACGAGGGGCGCGCCGTCGTGCGGGTGCCCGCGGTCCCGGCCCCCACGTACCCGGACTTCGCCCTCCCGATGCCGCTCGGCTCGGCACTGACCCGACGGCTGCTCGCGCTCGATCTCGACGTGCTGCATGCGCACCATCCGTTCCTTCTCGGCGCGTCCGCCCGGCGCCTGGCCCGGACATCGGGCCGTCCGTTCGTCTTCACCAACCACACTCTCTACGACCGGTACGCCCACTACGTCCCGCTGCCGCGGGGCATGGTCGCCCGGGGCGCGCTCCGGTGGAGCGTGCGGTTCGCGGACACCGCGGACCTCGTCCTGACGCCATCCGATTTCGTGGCGCATCGACTCCGCGCGCAGGGGGTCCGACCGCCCATCGAGGTGATCCCCACGGGAATCGATCTCGACCAGTTCCGGCCGGGCGGATGCGCCGCCGCGCGCCGGCTGCTCGGCTTCGGGCCCGACGAGCGCCTGCTGCTCTACGTCGGGCGCCTGGATCGGGAGAAGAACCTCGAGTTCCTCACCGACGCGGTCGCGCGCGTGCGCGAGCCCGGAGTCCGGTTCGTCCTGGTGGGGCGGGGGACCCAGGCGGAGTCGCTCCGCCGGCTGGCGAGCGTTCGGGGGCTCGGTGACCGGGTCGAATTCCGTGGTGGCGTGGCGCCGAACCGACTCCCCGCGTACTACCGCGCGGCGAACGTGTTCGTGTTCGCCTCGACGACCGAGACGCAGGGCCTCGCCGTTCTCGAGGCGATGGCCTGTGGACTGCCGGTGGTGGCCGTCCGGGCGAGCGGCATCGAGGAAGTCGTCACCGACGGCGTTTCGGGTCTTCTCGTGCCCGAGGACGCGGAGGCCTTTGCCGCCGCCGTCGACCAGATCCTGGCCGATGCTGACCTCGGAGCGAAGCTCGCGACCGGTGGCCGCGAGGCGGCGTCCGCGTTCGGGGCCGCAACCGTCGCCGGTCGACTCGAGGCCGCGTACCGGCGGGCCAGGGGAGCGCGCGCGTGGACCTGACCAGCGACGACCTCGTCCTCCCCGGAGGCGGCGGGATCCACGGGCGGGCCGATCGCCTCGCGAGCGTGGAGCGGGAGCTCCAGCGGGCTCGGGCGGAGGCGCTCGGGCGCACCGGAGAGCGGCTCCAGGGCCTGCTCGATCGGCTCGCCGGCGCGGACCGCCGCCTCGACGCGCTGCTCGCCGAGTCCGGCACGTCCTCCACCTCGGAATCCCTCCACTCGGAGCTCGACGCCCGCAACCGGCTGCGCGACGAGGCACTCCGCGGGCGCCAGCAGCTGATCATCCAGCGAGAGGCCGTCGGCTTCCCGCGCCAGGGGCCCGTCGAGCAGTGTTACCCTGTCCCCGACCGCCGGCGTCTCTCCGGATCCGCCGCCGGCGATCGAGGGAGGACACCATGACCGAGGACCGCGCACGCCACGATCGCCTGCTCGCCCGGATCGCGCGGGGCGAAGGCATCGAGGCCCAGGACGAGATGAGCGCGACCTACCGGGACAGCCTGGTCCACCTCATGACCATGCAGGCCGATTCCGAGCTGGCCGGCGCGTACGGATACGTGCCGTGGATCATGAAGGCGCCCGGCGTCGAGGAGAAGCTCGTGGTCGCCCAGATCGTCAAGGACGAGACGCGCCACGCCAAGGTCATGTACGACCTCCTCGAGGAGCTGGGCGTCGACGTCGGGACCCACGTCGGCACCCACGACCAGAGCTTCGCGCGACGCCTCTCCGACTCCGAGGCGGACATCGGGACCGCTCGCGTCGCGTCGGACAAGCGGGTCAACATTTTCTACTATCCGATCGACACGTGGGCGGACTTCGTGATGTTCAACTTCTGCATGGACCGGGGCGCCGGGCACCAGCTCGAGGACGTGCGCCACTCGTCCTACGGCCCCTGGCGGCGCGGCGTCGAGGGGATCTTCAAGGAAGAGCGGATGCACATCCGCCACGGCGAGCTCTGGGTCAAGCGGCTCGCCGAGAGCGCCGACCGCCGCGACGAGGCCGAGCGGACCTTTCACAAGTGGTACGTCCGGACCATGAACATCTTCGGACGCCCCGGCACACCCAAGAACCGCCTCTACCGGGACCTCGGTTTGAAGCACCGCGACAACGACGAGGTCCGCCGGACCTTCTCCGACGAGGTCCGGGGCATCGTCGAAGGCCTCGGCTGGCGAATGCCCGACTGGAAGCCGGCCTGGGAAACCCTCCCGGAAGAGGCGCAGATCCCGGGCTGAGCGCGAAGCGCCGATCGCGACCCAGCCCGGCTCGGTAGGGTCCGCCGACTTGTCTCGACGTGTTCGAGGCCGGCCGAAACACGGTGTCCTCGGCGGAACCTAGAAAGAGGCACAGACCCTCATCCCTCTGCGACGTGGGCGACCCTCTTGGTCTCTAGGTAATGTCCGATAAGAGGGATTCTGTTGCGTACTCGAAAATCCTCGCCCAGGGCGTCCCCCGAGACCGTCAACTCCCTCGCCCCCAGGCTTCCCGCCGGCTCCCGCGCAGCCCCCGCGCATACGTCCCACGCGGCGCCGGACGGGATCATTTGGCCGGGTCGCTCGCGCGATCCCGTGCGCGTTGGACGCGCATGTCGCGCGAGTTCAATCGTGTGGGGTGCGATTCAGGGCCAGCGCCTCGGGAGTCCTTGAAAGCCAGGCTGTCGTTCGCGGGGCCCGAAATGAGACCCGCAAAAGCACGGGTTCGAGAGGCGACAGGCCGGCCGGGCGCCGGCCGACTGGACCGCAGAGGTGCGCTTAGCCGGCGCTGCCGAGGAGCGCGAGCCGGATCCGGACGTCCTGGCCCCGGTCCGACGTGGGCAGGTCCTTCAGGTAGAGCTTGTAGGTCGCGATCGCGGCGGGCGAATCCTTGGCCAACTCATGGGCGCGAGCCTTGGCCAGGAGCAGATCGCCGTAAAGGAAGTCCTTCGGGCCGAGCCCGCTCAGGGCTTGCTGGTAGGCCTCGATCGCCTTGGTCAGGTCGTTCTTGGACTCGTAGGCGTAGCCCTGTCCGAGGCGGCTCAGCCGCCCGATGCTGCCACGGTCGCGGCGGGCCGCCTCGCCGAAGGCCGCGGCCGCGGCATCCCACTGGCCCCGCCGGAACTCGACCTGACCGAGGACATACCACGCTTGCGTGCTGACCCGCGCGCTCGGGTGGTTCGTCAGGTACTGATGGAGGGCGGTCGACGCGGCTTCCAGGTCCGGCGCCTGGCCCGACCCCACGGCCCGCTGGGCCGTGACCAGGGCCGTGCCGAGCTCACGCTGGGCGAGCTCCTCGCGATGTCCGACCCAGGTCCAGACGCCGGCCGCGATCACCGTGACGACGATGATGACGGCGACGGCCAGCGCGATCCAGCGAATCAGCGCGGGAAGCGCCGCGAGCCAGGCCCGGATTCCGCTCACCGCACCTCGCGCACGGTGTCGGCCGGGACCCAGCCCTCGGTACCGTCGGACAGGCGGATCTTCACCCAGTGACCGCCGTCGAACACGAGCAGGTTCAGGATCCGGAGGCGGCGATCGATCGAATCCACGTACCTCACCTGCTGTCCGGCGGCCACGCGCCCGATCTTCGACGAGCTGAAGAGCGCGTCGCGATACATCACGCTCTCGCCGACAACCTCGTACGTCCGGCTCGCGGACGTTGTCGGAGACTCTTTCGTGAGGACCGCGCTCTGCACCGTCACCGGCGGCGCGCCGTTGGTCGAACGCCCGTTCGTGGCGGATGCGTCCTGCTGGTAGGCGGCAACGGTGGGCAACCCGTTCACGATGCCCGTCTGCCCGGGCGTGGCCGCCGCGGGTCCGGTGGAGGGCGTGGCAGCGGGGGTCGCCGCAGCAGGCGCCGCCGAC
>CAYXBJ010000058.1:0-3170 GCA_964463175.1 uncultured bacterium | reverse complement strand
ATCGGTCCGCGGGGCTACCGGTTCTCCTGTGCGGGGGTTTCTCCTGCAACCGCCACTTCGTCGACTACGACGAGCGTTACTCACTTGCGCGCTTCCTCGCGCGCGCCGGCTTCGACGCCTGGGTGCTCGAGCTCCGCGGTCGTGGCCTCTCGCGCCCTACGGAAGCCTGTCGCAGACCGGGGCGCTGGACGTTCGACGACCTCGCGACGATCGACGTTCCGGCCGCCGTAGATCATGTGGTGCGTGAGACGGGCCGGGAGGTGGCCTGGGTCGGGCACAGCATGGGGGGGATGGTTCTCTACGCGTACCTCGGCACGCGGCCGGGAGCGCCGGTCCGCGCGGGTGTCACCATCGCGTCCCCGGTGCGCTTCTCGGTCGGGGGCTCCGTGCTGCTGCAACGCATCGGCGAGGCAATGCTGAGCGTTCCCCTCGGCGACATCGTGCGGCAGCGCCTGTTCCTGGGCGCCCTGTGGTGGATACTCGCGCCGACCTCGGGGATCGAGGTCGGGATGAACACGGCGAACATCGACCGGCGCGACGTCGGCCGCGCGTTGCGGCTGTCGCTCGGCAACGTTTCGCGGTTCAAGCTCCGACAGTTCTCGCGCTGGGCGTTCGAGGGGACGTTCACGTCCGCGGACGGGCGCGTCGACTACCTGGACGCGCTTGCCGCGGTGGCGACCCCGCTCCTCGTCGTCGCGGGAAGCGCCGATCGCCTCGCCACTCCCGCCGCCGTCCGTCTTGCGCTCGACCGGCTGCCGTCAGCGACCTACCGCGAGTTCGGACGCGCTCACGGTGACGCGATGGACTACGGCCACGTGGATCTGATCCTCGGCCGTGCCGCTCCGACCGAGGTGTTTCCCGTCGTTGCCGGGTGGCTCGCGAAGCACTCGAGCGCTGCCCGCTGATCGTTCCCCGGCCGCGGGTTGGCCTGTGGGATCGGGGCCGTCACGGCAGCGGCGCGCACGCCGAAGGCGCGGCTGGCAAACGGGCCCAGGTCCCGTCGATCGGCGACTCCGCCGTCCTCGGGGCGAAGAGCTCGTAGCAACGAGCCGCGAACCTGCTCCTTCAGGCCATGGCGGTCCTCGAACCCGAGCCCCGCGGTCGGGATCGGGTCGAGTATCTCCACCACGACGCGTCCCCCGAGGATGGTGAGGTATCCGTGGGCGGGCATCACCTGCGCGGTGTTGTGGAGGGCGATCGGGACCACCGCAACCTGCTCCTGGATGGCAAACACGAAGGCTCCTCCCTTGAACGGGAGCATATGGCCGGCGGGCGCGCGCGTACCCTCGGGGAAGATCACGACCGACACCGTCCTCCCGAGCTTCGTCGCGGCCTCGTCGAGAGTCCGCTTGGCGAGCGCCGGGTCGTCCCGATCGATCGGGATCATGCCGAGGGCGCGCATCGCTCTGCCGAGCACCGGCTCGTCGAACAGCTGCCGCTTGGCGGCGAAGCGTGCCGCCGGGAGCGCCGCCATGAGCGCAGTGATGTCCACATGGCTCCGATGGTTGGGGGTGAAGACGTATGTCTGCCCAGGGTCGAGTCTGTCCAGCCCGATCACCTCGACCCGAACGCCGAGCAACCGGTTCGTGAGCCTGGCGGACGCGGAGAAGATCCGCCGTCCATGACCGCGGTTGGGGCGGAGCCGCTCCACCCAGACGACGAGCTCGCCTGCGGTGAAGACGTGCGCCCGCCAGATCAGGCGGTTGAGGGACACACGCCAGCCCGCGATCGACTTGTGAATCTCCTCAACCGTCGTCGCCCCAGAGTCGATGGCTTCCGGAACGAGCCGGACCTTCGTCGTCCCGTGACCGCCCATGATGCGCGTGCCTGGCGGTAGGGGACCAGCAAGGCGCGTGCCCGGGTCACTTCGTGTCCGGGGCCTCGGACAGAAAAGCCGTGGGCCGTCGCAGCGACCCGGGGCCCCCCCGCGCTTCGCGCGGATGGCAAACTACCAGCCTCACGTTGTTGACATTGCCAAACCGTCACGGGACGGCGTGCGGATCGTCGCGATACAACGAAGCGCTCGAGCCGGGGAAGGGGTCGGGCGCCTCACGCCGGCGGGCGGCATGGCGGTTGCTCCCTCAGCCGCCGGGAGGACCTGCGATGACTAGCGAAGGGGGGACCGAAAAACGGAAGGCGCTGGCCAGCTTCATCCAGGACGCCATCGACAAGGGCGCGACGACGGTCGAGGAGATTCACAAGGCGATCGCCGATATGCCGCTCAAGATGCTCGAAGAGAGCGAGCTGCTGAAAGGCCCGGCCAAGGAAGTGCGCCGCGTGCAGGATCACACGATCGGGGTGATCTACGATGTGATCCGGGGGATCAACCAGCAGGTCGGAACCCTCGCATCGGAGCTGCTGGCCGAGGCGACCAAGCGGAGAGGCGCGCGAGCCGAGGCGAGCGCCAGGCACCACACGGCCACGCGCTGAGGCTCTCGCGGAGGCTTCAGATAGGCGGAATGGACATGGATAAGGGCAAGGGCCTCATCCGGAGTCTCAATCGCCGCGGCTCGCGAAGCGCGAAGGTACGTCCCGTCGAGGCAAGGGCGGGGCGCCCGCGGGAGGGCGCGGTTTGCGAGCGCTGCGGTGCGATGTTCTCGCACCGGACGTGGCGGCGCGACCACGCGGTGAGCCATTCCCTCCTGGCCCGGGCCGCGTGGGTGGTGTGTCCCGCGTGCCAGCAGACGGGGCGCGAGGAGTACTTCGGGAGGGTCCTCATCCGCGGCGGTGCCGCGGCGGACGAGGACGCCATCCGCCGGCGCATCCAGAACGTTGCAGCACGCGCGGGCTTCACGCAGCCCGAGCGGCAGATCGTGTCGGTCGAGCGCCGCGGGGACGTCCTCGAGGTGCTCACCACCTCGCAGAAGCTCGCGCACCGGATCGTCCACGAGCTGAAGAAGGCCTTCGGGGGACGCACGTCTTACGTATGGGCGGACGATCGGACCCTGCTTGCGAGCTGGCAGCCCCGCGAGGCGCCCGCCACAAAGGGCCACCCTGTTCGGCCCCGTCCTGAGTAGGATCATCCCAAGGACCTTCGACCTTGAAGGAGGCGAATCACGATCACCAACGACCGCGAGGACCAAGAGAACGTGAGAGAGGCTTGAGGAAGCGGCCGTCCGCCTGGATCGGACGTAGGCCGGGGGAGAACTACCCACGCAGATGCACGCGCG
>CAYXBJ010000057.1:0-18325 GCA_964463175.1 uncultured bacterium | reverse complement strand
GTCACCATCCTTGCTGCAAGAGGCTCAGCATCACCCCGAAGGACGTCACCACAGCCGCGATGTACACCAGTACAATCTTCACGAGCCCGTCCTGATCCCGACCCCGCACCAGCACCGCGTCGCGGTGCCCTCTGCGCGGCTGGGCCAGCGGCAAGGATGCCGCGTCGAACCCCCGCTCTCTCCAAGGACCTCCCATGGCGGCCACCTCCTCCCGCCGGTCGAGACTCGCGTCTCCAGCCGGGACTCGGCCACGCCCTGAACGGAGCAACCGTTGTGCCAGAGCGTCTTCAGCCAGGTAATCCGCGGACGCTGAGGCCAGTCCATCCAATTCGACACGGGGTTGCGGGGGGTGAGGCGATGAGGCGGTCGCCCGGGCAAATCCCGCGCGGACCGCATGTAACCGGGCACCCCCAAGCCGGAAACCGTCACCTGCCCCACCCATCCCGCGGGGGTGGTCTCCGGAGATCGCCGCGGGAGGGCCGGCAGAGGCTCGCCCTGATCGAGGATCCCCGCTGTATCCTTTGCGGGGCCACCGACCGCTCGGGCAGTCGCCGATCGAGCGCCTGGGAGCCCGGACTTCCTGCTCAGCGACCGAGCGCCCCGATGAGTCGACATGCGCAGGCCTGAGCGGACTCGAGGGACGACGCCCTGCCACCGCCCGTGTACCTGTATGCACTCGGGAGCGCCGCGCTCACCGCGACCGCCACCATCCTGATCCGCCAGGGTCTTCGCGGCGCCGACGCGCTCACCGCCTACTGGATCAACCTGGTCGTCGGCACGGCGGGCCTCTGGATCGCGGTCCTGGCGCTGGCGCCACCGGAGCCCGTGCGCCTCCGGGGCGTCCTCTACTTCGTCCTGGCCGGGCTCGTGGGCACGACAGCGGGCCGCCTGCTCCGCTTCGTGAGCATCGACCGCGTCGGGGCCTCGGTCGCCGCCGCCCTCATCAACCTCCATCCGTTCATCTCCGCGGGGCTCGCGATCCTGCTCCTCGGGGAGACCGTGACGGCGCGCATCGTCGGCGGCACGGTGGTCATCGTCGCCGGCACGATCCTGCTCTCCGCGAGCGGCCGCATGCAGGGCTTCCGGCCCGCGCAGCTCGTGTTCCCGTTCCTGTCCGCGCTGGCCTTCGGCGCCGTCGCGATCCTGCGAAAGCTCGGCCTCGGCGGCGCGGGACCGCTGGTCGGATTCTCGGTGAACGTCACGACCGCGCTCGTGGCGGTGACCGCGTTCCTCGCCGCCACCGGCCATCGGCGGCGGGCGCGCTGTGCCGCGGGAAGCCTCGGCTACCTGATCGCCGCCGGCGTCGCCGAGAACGCCGGCGTGCTGCTCGGAGTGGCCGCGCTGGGCGTCGGCACGGTCACCGTGGTGGCGCCGCTCGTCGGCACGATGCCCCTCTTCGTGCTCGCCCTCTCCACCGTCTTTCTCCGCGACGTGGAGCGGCTCAGTCGTCGACTGGTCGTGGGGACGCTGCTGATCGTTCTCGGGGTCTACCTGATCACCGCGCTCTGACGCGGCCGGCCGGGATCCGCGAGCGCGCGCGGCCGAGGCGGGGGGCGAAGTGGGCCGGAACGACTCCTCAGGGACGGGTCATGCGCTCGGGCCGGACTTCCCGGTCGAACTCGTCCGCCGTGAGGTAGCCAAGCGCCACGGCGGCTTCCCGGAGGGTCGTGCCGTCCTTGTGCGCCTTCTTGGCGATCTCCGCGGCGCGGTCGTAGCCGAGCCGGGGCGCGAGCGCCGTCACGAGCATGAGCGAGCGCCCGAGCTGCTCCTGGATGCGCGGAAGGTTCGGCTCGAGGCCACGGACACAGTGCTCCTCGAACGACTCGCACGCGTCCGCGAGCAGGCGCACCGACTGCAGTACGTTGTGGATGATCACCGGCTTGAAGACGTTGAGCTCGAAGTTGCCGGACGCGCCGCCGATGTTGACCGTCACGTCGTTGCCCAGCACCTGGGCGCAGACCATGGTCAGCGCCTCGGACTGGGTCGGGTTGACCTTGCCGGGCATGATCGAGCTGCCCGGCTCGTTCTCGGGAATCGTGATCTCGCCAAGTCCCGAGCGCGGACCCGACGCGAGCCAGCGAACGTCGTTGGCGATCTTCATGAGCCCGGCCGCCAGCGTCTTCAAGGCGCCGTGGGCCGCAACCAGGGCGTCGTGGGCCGCCAGCGCTTCGAACGGGTTCTCCGCCGCGACGAACGGCTGGCCCGTCAGCTCCGCGATTCGCTTCGCGGTGGCCTGGCCGAAGCCGGCGGGCGCATTGAGCCCGGTCCCGACCGCGGTGCCCCCGATGGCGAGCTCGTGGAGGTGCGGCATCGCCGCCTCGAGATGCCCGAGCGCGTGGTCCAACTGGCTCACCCAGCCCGAGATCTCCTGGCCGAGCGTGAGCGGCACCGCGTCCTGGAGGTGGGTCCGGCCGATCTTCACGACGTCGCGGTAGGCCTCGGCCTTCCCCGCGAGCGTGTCCCGGAGACGGCGGACGGCGGGGAACAGGCGGCCGCGGATCTGCTCGACCGCCGCGACGTGCATCGCGGTCGGGAACGTGTCGTTCGACGACTGGCTCTTGTTGACGTCGTCGTTCGGATGGACGAGCCGCGACCCGAGCTTGCCTCCGAGGATCTCGGCGGCGCGGTTCGCGATCACCTCGTTGGCGTTCATGTTCGTCTGGGTGCCGCTTCCCGTCTGCCAGACCACGAGGGGGAACTGATCGTCGAGCCGTCCGGCGATCACCTCGTCCGCGGCCTCCACGATCGCGCGCGCCTTGTCCGCGGCGAGGAGCCCGAGGTCCCGGTTCACCAGGGCGCAGGCCTTCTTGAGGATGCCGAAGGCGCGGATCATCTCGCGGGGGAACCGCTCCCCGCCGATCCGGAAGTGCTGGAGGGAGCGCTGCGTCTGGGCGCCCCAGTAGCGGTCGGCCGGGACCTCGACGGGCCCCATGGTGTCGCGCTCGGTCCGGGTCGGCCCGGCCGGGCGGTGCTCGTGAGCGGTCGGCTCCATGCGGCGTCTCCCGGGGCGTCCGGCGATCAGATGGCCAGGCTGCCGCCGCCCTCGCGGCGGTAGGCGTCGGGATCCAGGATAACATTCAGGCACGCGACCCGCCCGGACGCGAGGGCGCGCTCGAGCGCGGGGCGGAGGCGCCGCGGGTCCTCGATCGTCTCGCCCCCGCCGCCCATCGCCTCCACGAGCCGGTCGTAGCGGCTGAACGGGAGCGACGTCGCGATGGTCCGCTCGCGCCCGTAGAAGGTTTGCTGCACCGAGCGGATCATCCCCCATCCGCCGTCGTTGCCGACGACGCAGACCGCCGTGAACCCGACGCGGGGGGGTGCGGTCCGGCGCGGTCGGGCACGTGGGGCAGGATCTCGGTCGCGAAGCGCTCGAGCTGCTCCAGGACGCGCTCGCCCGGCACCGTGAAGTAGATGACGAACGTCCGGACGCCGGCGGCCACGAACCCGGCCAGCTGCTCGAGGCACGCCGCGGGCGGGCCGAGCAGGCAGTACTTGCGGGCGAGGTCATCGAAGGGCTGGCGGTACTGGTGCGCGAGATAGCGCGCCGCGGTCGCCCTCGCCGACTCGGGGTCGTCGTCGACGACCGTGAACAGGACGAGCGCGGTCTCGAAGCGTCCGCCGGGATCCAGCGGCCGGCCGACCTCCCGGGCGAAGCCCTCGATCTTCTCGACGCTCGCCCGGAAGCGCCCGGGTGTGACCAGGTACGCGATCCAGCCGTCACCGACCCGCGCGGCGCGGCGGAGCGCGGCGTCGGACCGCCCGCCGATCCAGATCGGCGGCCCCCCCGGCTGGACGGGCTTCGGCTCGAGCACGACGTCGGTGAACCGCGTGAACCGGCCCTCGAACGACGCGGGCGACGGCCCCCAGAGCGCCCGGCACACGGCGATCCCTTCGTCCACTCGCGCGCCGCGCTCCCGATGGGGAACGCCGCTCGCCTCGAACTCCTTCGGGAACTCGCCGCCGACACCGACGCCGAACACGACGCGCCCGCCCGAGAGGGCATCGAGGGTGGCGACCAGCTTGGCGGCAATCGTCGGGTGCCGGAGCGCGAGGAGGTACACGCACGGGCCCAGCCAGACGCGGCGGGTCACGGCCGCCAGGTAGCAGAGCGCCGCCAGCGAGTCGAGCGTTGGCCGGTGGATCGCCACGTGGTCGCCGATCCACACCGAGTCGAAGCCGAGCGCTTCCGCGCGCATCGCCACGGGCCCGAGGAGCTCGGGACGGTGCTGGAGCTCGATGCCGACGCGGATGGGCATCCGCCGGGCTAGCCGAGCCGCGCGGCGGCCCCGCTCACCGCGGGAAGGCGTCGCGGACGCCGCCGTCGACGGTCAGCGTGCAGCCGGTGGTCTTGGCGGCCCGGTCCGACGCCAGGAACAGCACCGCCTCGGCGACGTCCTCCGGCAGGACGGAGACGCCGAGGAGGTTGCGCTTCCGGTAGAACTCCTCGATCTGGTCGACGGCGATCCCCTGCGCGCGCGCCCGTTCGACGCGCACCTCGGGGGACCAGAGGCCCGAGTCCCGGAAGACGGCGTCCGGGTTCACGATGTTCACGCGGATCCCGTGCGGTCCGCCCTCCAGCGCGGCCACCTTGGCCAGCTGCGCCTCGGCGGCCTTCGAGGCGCTGTAGGCCGAGAAGTCCTTGCCGGGCGACATCACGTTCTTGGTCGCGACGAAGACGAGCGTCCCGCCGAGGTCCTGGGCCTTCATCACCCGCAGCGCCGCGCGGGCCACCAGGAAGTGGCCGGTCGCGTTGACGGCGAAGCTCTTCTCCCAGTCGGCCAGCGCCATCCGGTCGATCGCCGACGCGTGGGCGATCCCCGCGTTCGACACGACGATGTCGAGCCCACCGTATCCCTCGACTGCGGCCGCGACCGCCGCCTCCACCGACGCCTCCGAGGTCACGTCCATCCGGACGCCGAGTGGGCGCGCGGGGCCCGCGTCGGTCGCGATCTCCTCGGCCACCCGGCGCGCCCCGTCGCCGTCGAGGTCGGTCACGACGACGTGCGCGCCCTCTCGCGCGAGCCGCCGCGCCACCGCCCGGCCGATGCCACTCGCGCCGCCGGTGACGAGAGCGATCCGCCGCGCCAGCTCCTTCTCGGGCGGCGCCATCTGGAGCTTGTAGAGCTCGAGCGGCCAGAACTCGACGTTGAACGCGTCCTGCGCGGTGAGGGAGGCGTACGGACCGAGCGCGGACGCCGCCCGGATGACCCAGGCGGTGTGATGGTAGATGTCGGCGACGATCCCGGCCGTCCGGGCGTCCTTCCCGCTCGTGAACATCCCGAGCCCGGGGAGGAGGACCACGCGCGGATACGGATCGGACAGCGTCGGAGTCACCGCCGACGCGGCCAGTCCACCGGCCCCCGGCTTCATCAGCTCGCCGTGCCGGTGGGCCTCGAAGTAGCCCGTGTAGTCCTGGACGAACCGCGGCACCGCGCCGCGGAGCGCGTCGATCACGGCGGCGGGCGACGCCGGGTCTCCGAGCGGCACGAAGCAGGCCAGCCGCTTCGAGTAGATGGTGTGATCGGGCGTCGCCGGACCGATCTGGGTGAGGCGCGCCGCCTCGGGGGCGCCGGCCAGCTCGCGGATGTCTTCGCCGTCGTCGAAGCGGAGCACGACGCGCCGGTCGCGCCCGAGGATCCCGCGCAGGATCGGGGCGACCTCGCGGGCCACGCGGCCGCGGGTCTCCCTGTCGGGAGCGGCCACGGTAGCCGGCCCGAACGCTCGCCGGGCGCGGGCGGCGTCGCGAAGCCGTTCCTCGGCCCGCGTCACGAGCTCGATCGTCGCCAGGTACGCGTCCTTGAGCGACGAGCCCCAGGTGCTGAGCCCGTGCTTCTCGAGGACGATGGCCCGCGCCTCGGGGTGCGCGCGGATGGCCGCCCAGACCTCCCTCGACAGCCGGAACCCGGGCCGGCGATACGGCACCCAGACCACATCCTTCCCGAACAGGTCCTGGACGACGTCGTGCCCGCGCTCGGTGTTCGTGAGCCCGACGATGGCATCCGCGTGCGTGTGAATCACCGCCTCCGCGTCGAGGAAGCCGTGGAGGAGCGTCTCGATCGACGGCCGCGGCGAGCCCGGCTCCTGGAGGCAGCGCGCCAGATAGTCGACCATCTCCTGGTCGCCCATGTCGTCGCGCTCGAGGAGCGCCAGCACCTCGGGCAGACGCACTCCGGGGAAGTCACGGCGCGTGACGCTCTTCAGATCGGATCCGCTCCCCTTGACCCGCAGAACGCGCACGGGCCGACCGAGGAGATCGGGCTCGGTGACCTTGACGGACGTGTTGCCGCCGCCCCAGACCGCGAGCGACGTCTCGGCGCCCACCCAGCGCGACACCTGGACGAGCTGGTCGACGAGATCGCGCCCGCTCAGGGGCTCGTCCTGGTAGCGACTCTCCATGGCGCGGCTCGATCCTCCTCGCTCAGGGCAGGCGGCGCGGGCCACTCGACCCGGGCCGAGCGGCATGGCGCGTCTTCATCGCCCACGCGTAGTACTGGCCGCCGGCCGGCAACCAGGCGATGGTCCGCTCCAGCCGCTCGACCGGCTCCGACCGCCACGGCCAGAAGGAAATATACCCCGAGGCCCCGGATCGCAGTCCCGCCGCCGTCAGGAGCCGCATCGCCGACGCGCGGCGCAGCAGAATCGCGTCCCGGTCGAACTCGCAGCGGGAGACCATCCAGCGGGTCACCGGATTGAAAGGGTTGTGCTCGAGGATGAGCACCATGCCGCCGGGGCGGGCCACGCGCGCCATCTCGCGGACGAAGCTGTCGCGCCTGGCCGGCGCGATGTGATGGAGGACGCACACCGCGAAGACCAGGTCGAACGCCGTCTCCGGATAGGGCATCGACTCCCCGTCGAAGTGCTGGAAGCGAGCGGCCGGCGCCGCGAGGGCGGCCGCCTCCAGCGATTTCCGGCTGGTGTCGATCCCGTGGAGCTCGGCGACCTGGGGGGTGAGCTCCGCGTCGATGAGACCGATCCCGCAGCCGACGTCCAGCACCTTGAGCGTCCGCGGGTCGCCAAGGTGCTGGCGCATGAGCCGACAGAGCAGCTGAACCTTGCTGCCCGCCATCCGCTCGACGTCGACGGCGCCGACACGCACGGCCTCGTTGACGGCCGCGCGGTAGTCGGTCGCGTACCGGTCGAAGTCCGTCTGGCTCATCGGCGAGCGCCCCTCCACTCTCTTTCCGGGCTCGAGCCCACCCGACGATACCCCACCGCCGGCGAGACGCGCCAGCGGCGGCGCCGGGCATTCAGCACGGGTCACGTCGGAATCTCGGACGAGTGGATCATCGCCCAGGCTGCCCGCGCGGGTCCTCCAGCGGCACCTTGAGCCACGAGACGAAGGCCGCCAGCGCTCGATAGGCGTCCAGCCGGGCGGCATCGGTGCCGGCGGTCTCGGCCGTCCGGACGATCTCGTCCATCTGGCGCACGACGACCGGGCCCGCATAGAGGAGCGCCTCGCTTCCCGAGGCACAGTAGCGGGACAGCACGAACGCCACGAGCGCGCCGACCGGAATCTCCTTGCGGCGTCCGAGCTCCTCGAGCGTCGGCAGGGGGTCGATGGCCGAGTACTCCCGCACCATCTGCCGGAAGCCGGCGTCGGGGTCTTCGGGCGGCCACTGGCCGCGATACGGCTCCAGCGTGACCGTCTGCGAGTGCGGCATGCGCGATCCCTCCCTGGAAGCCCAGGATAGCCCGGCGCCCGCCTCGCGGCCGCTCTCGCACCGCTGTGATACCGTGTACGCGATCGAGGCCCGACGCGCCGCCATGCCGGACACATCGCTCGCGATCCGCGCACGCTTGGAAGGCGCCCATCGGGGGACCGCGCGGCGGGGATCCCTCTGACGGGCGGCGCCCGCCATCCCGCATCGGCTGGCGCCCAGCCGGTATCGGAAGCCGGTCGGTCGGCCTCGCTCCTCGTCCCCGGTCTCTTGCTCCTGGGCGCGGCCGTGCGCGCCCTCCGCTTCGTCGCCCCGTTCCACTGGCCCTTCCACTGGGACGAAACGGTCCCGGCCATCCCGGCGCTCCTGACCCTGGGCGGAGGTCTCCCCGTCACGGCTGGCCCCGAGTACTTCGGCGCCGCCCCGTGGTATCCGCTGGCGGCCTGGTTCTGGCTCGCGGGCACGTCGACGCTCGCGCTCGACCTCTTCGCGTACGCGACCGGGCTCCTGATCTTCTGGACGGGCTGGCTCCTGCTCCGGCGGTTCGTCGAGCGACCCGCGGCTCTCCTCGGCCTCGCCGTCCTCGCCGTGCCGCCCCTGTTCCTCGCCCAGTGGAGCCTCATGTCCGCGAATCACGTGCCGAACGTGCTCCTCGGCAACCTGTGCCTGCTTGCCACCCACACGATCTTCGTCGCCGATCCCGGCCGCAGCCGGGCCATCCTCGCGCTCGGGCTGCTCGTGGGTCTCGGATGGTGGACCAGTCCGCTGATCGTCGTCTACCTCGCGCCCTTCGCGATCCTCGCGCTGCGGACCGGTCTGGTCTGGCGACCTCGGATCGCCTGGTTCCCAGTGGGACTGCTCCTCGGCGGGCTCCCGCAGTGGCTGTACGAGCTGTGGCACTTTCCCTCCACGAAGTTCCTCCTGCACCAGGCGGGCGGGGTCCCGGTGGCGCCGCTCCGGGAGCGACTCGCCGCCGTCGTGGGCGACTTCCTTCCCAGGCTGGTCGGCCTCCATCTCCCGGCGGGACGCGCCTGGATCCTGGCGTTCTTCCTCGTCGCCCTGCCGCTGTGGATCGTCGCCGTGGCGAGGGCGGCGGTCCGGGATCGAGCCCAGCTCGCCTGGACGCTCGGAGGGCGCGGCCCAATCGATCGCGGGCAGATCATTCTCTGGATCGTGGCCGCGACGAACCTGGGCCTGGTGCTCGTCACCAAGCGCGCGGTCGACCACTACTATCTGCTCCCGCTGTACTCCGTCCTGCCCTGCTGGATGGGCGAGCTCCTCAACTGGCTGCGCCGCCGGTGGCCCCGGGTGGCCGCCGCCGCGCTCGTGGCGCTGCTCGCGCTCAACGGCTGGACCAACACGCTGGACAGCGTCCTGACCACGGACCCGGGCGCCCCGCGCTGGTCGATTCTGAGCCGGCGCGTCGATCCCTTGCTTCGCTGGCTCGAGGAGCACGGAATCACGCGGGCCTACATGGCCGAGGCGTTCCACCTCTCGCCCTCCGGCATGACCTATCTGTCGGGAGGGCGCGTCGTCATGGCCGATCTCTGGCGCGAGCAGTTCGTGGACTTCGGCCGGCTCGTCGACGCGGCGGTGAACCCGCCGATCGTCGCGACGGAGACGGAAGCGCGCCAGCTGCGCGACAACCTGAAGGGGATCGGCATGGACGTCCGCGAGACTCAGGTCGAGGGCTTCCGGGTCCTCGATGCCGAGCCCCGCTTCACGACGACCTTCGTGCCGCTTCGCCGGGATGGCTGGACCGTCGCCGCCAGTCACCGGACCGACCGATCCGCCGATCTCCTCGACGGCGACGCCGCCACATCGTGGGACACGGGCGGCGAGCAGTTGCCCGGGCAATGGCTGGCCGTCGACCTGGGCGCGCCGCAGACCCTCGCCCGCGTCGATCTGCTCTCCATCGACTGGGACGAGATGCCGGGCGGCGTCCGCGTCGAGGTCTCGCCCGACGGCCAGCAGTGGGAGACAGTCGTCACGGTACCCGAGTACTGGGGCCCGCTCTTCTTCTCGGAGCATCACCCCTTCCTCAAGGTCCGTCGAGGACGGATGCAGGCGGTCTTCTCTCCCGTCCGGGCCCGGCACGTGCGAATCGTCCAGACCGCGTCGGTCCGCTCCCACACGTGGGCCGCGCGCGAGCTGTTCGCCTACGCGCTCGGCGGGCCTCGTCCGCCGGTGCCCCGCCCGGGCGAGCTCACGACTGCTCTCCGGCGCGAGGGAGTGCACTCCATCTACACGAGTCATTGGCTGGCGGCCTGGATCGGCGTCGAGTCGCGGGGCGCCATCGGCACGCAGGAGTCGAACATCAACCAGGGCGACGGGTCCCGCATGGACCTGGATCCCACGGAGCTCTCGCCCCTCCGACTCGGGAAGGGCTATGGCATCCTCCTCGGTGCCGACTCTGACGCGGACGCGGTCACGGCCGCCCTCGAAGGCCAGCCCGTGGCGGTGCGCCAGGCCACCGCGGGGCCCTACCGGCTGCTCGTCTTCACGCCGACACCGGCGCCGCGCCGCCTCGACAAGACCGGGTGGACGGTTCGGGCGAGCGAGAATCCCGAGCAGGCAGGGCGCACGATCGACGGAAACCGCGACACGCGGTGGGTGTCCAGCGGCCTGGGCGGTCCCGGCCTGGCTGTCACACTCGACCTCGGGCGTCCCCGCGACATCCGCGGCGTCGAGGTGCGCCCAGGCCTTCCCGGCCGCACTCTCCGCCTCTCGGCCTCCCTCGACGGCACGACCTGGCAACCGATCGAGCAGCTCACCTGGGCCGGGTCCCTGTTCTGGACTGGCACGGAGCTGCTCAGGAACGGCGGCCCCAAGTGGGCGACGGCCTTCCCGCGGACGAGCCTCCGCTATCTCCGGCTCAGCCCCGTCATGCCCCTCCGAGACCCGTGGACCATCGCGGAGATAGAATGTCTCGAGTGAGGGGGCCGGCGGCTCACGCGGCGCGTCACCCGGGAACCCCGGGCCGGCTCCGCCGCGTTCCTCCGGCAGGGACTACCACACCGGGCCCCGGAGCCCGCTACTCACCCGAGTGGAGGAGGTCGCCATGTTCCGACGCGGACTCACCCGAGTCTTACCGATGGTCGTCCTGGCTGGGCTGGCGCTCGCCGGCCCCGCTGCGGCGCTCGATGTCGGCGAGAAGGCTCCGGACTTTGTCCTGAACGCCCCCGGCGGCAAGCAGGTCAAGCTTGCCGACCTGCTCGGCAAGGGGCCGATCGTGCTGTACACGTTCATCGGGGCGTTCAACGGCCTTTGAGCCAAGGAAATCGCCGGGCTGGACGCCCGGATGGCCGACTTCCAGGCCCTGAACGCGCAGCTCGTCGGCGTGAGCGTCGACTTCGCCTCCGCCCTCGATGCCTTCCAGAAGCAGATCGCGATCCATCACCCGCTCCTCTCGGACCAGCGACGCCAGATGCTGCCGGCCTACGGCGCCATGATCACGGACGAGAAGAGCCCGATCTACCGCTACGCGAAGCGGGCCTACTTCATCATCGACCACGAAGGGGTCGTGCGATTCGTCAAGATCCAGGACAATCCGCTCGACCTCCTGGAGCCGGACGACGTACTCAAGGCCCTCCGCGAGAGCGGGGCATCGTGATCCGTCGGCGCGGCATCGCCGGTCTCGGGGCGCTCCTGATCGCGGGCCTCGCGCTCACCGCGTCCGCCGCGAGTCCCGACTTCAGCATGCTGCAGCTCCAGCCGTACGAATCGCCGAAGCCGGCGCCCGCCTTCGGCCTACCCGATCTCGCCGGGCACACGCGGAGCCTCGCCGAACTGCGGGGCAAGGTCGTCCTCCTCTTCTTCTGGGCGACATGGTGACCCGACTGCCGGGAGGAGTTGCCTCCCGTCAACCAGCTCTACTCGGACCTGAAGGACCGGGGTCTCGAGGTGCTGCTCGTGAACTTCCGTGAAGATCCGGCCGTCGTGGAGAAGGTCGTGCACGAGCGCGGCTACGTCGCGCCGGTCCTCGTCGACCGCGCCGGGGACGTGACCGGCAGGCTCTACGGGGTGTGGGGTCCGCCCACTGTGTACGTGGTCGACCGCCACGGGCAGCTGATCGCCCGCGGCGTGGGCGCGCGGGACTGGTCACAGCCCGCTGCGCGTCAGCTGCTCCTGGCCCTCCTCGACGCGCGTCCCTGACCCGGTGACGCGGATCGCCCCGGTCCCTCGGGGCGATCCGCTCCGGGCAACGCCCTAGGCCGTCCCCGCAAGCTCCGCCTCGACCTCGGGGAGCCAGAGCGTCACGCTCAGCGCCTGATAGAGCCCCCGCGCGATCCCGAGGTGCTCCTCGGCCCGGATGCGGTCACCGGCCCGACGGTGCCATTCTCCGACGCCCCGGTGACAGTGGGCGATCAGCGGCCGCATCCCGAGCTCGGTCGCGAGGGCGAGCGCCTCCCGGTAGTGCTCCTCGGCCGAAGGCGCGGCGGCGGCCGGATCCCGCGCGGCGATCTCGCCGAGCAGCCAGCGGAGCCAGGCCTCGTGCCCCCGCTGTCCCCGCTGCCGGGCCTGGACGAGCGCGCGCTCCGCCAGCTGGCTCGCGTCGAGCATCCGGCCGCTTCGGAGATAGGCCTCGGCCAGCGACAGCGACGGGACCGGCTCGAGCCAGTGCCGCTGGCCCCGGGCGCGCGCCTCTTCCAGGAGCGGAATCGCGTCCGCCGCCCGGCCCGCCAGCGTGTACGCGGCGCCGAGGTGCCCCGCGATCACGTCGAACAGCGCCATCAGCTGCCATTGCCGGCAGAGTCCCAGGCTCCGCTCGAGGGTGGCGGTCGCCTTCGGCAGATCGCCCTGGCGGAGCCGGAGCACGCCCTCCCCGAAGGCGAGGAACGTCTGCGACCACGGGTGATTGATCGTCTCGACGATGCGGAGGCTCTCCTCGAGCACCGGCTGCGCCTCTCCGAACTCGCCCAGCTCGCCGAGACTCCAGAGTAAAAGCGCGCGCGGCAGGATCGAGGGCTCCGCGTGCAGACCGTGCGGGCCGAAGGCCTCGAGGCGCACGTCACCCCGGAGCAGCGTCATGTTCTTCCGGGCGAACTTCGTGGCGCGCGTGTAGTTGCCGAGCGTGAGGTACGCCATGGCCAGGTAGAGGGTGGCCACCACCTGGACGGTCGTGTCGCCGAGCTCGGTGCCGAGGTCCAGCGCGCGCCGCCCGTACTCGATGCCTCGCGCGCGGTCCTCGCGCGTCGAGAACATGGGCGTCAGGAGGGCGAACGTCATCGCCAGCCTCCCCTGATCGCCCAGCGTGGTCGCGAGCTGCTCCGCGCGCTTGAGACAGTCGAACACCCGGCGGAACTCGGCCAGCGGCCACAGCGCGTTCCGCAGGTCGAACTGCAGGTCGACCGCCCGCTCCAGCAGCTCCCGGCGCTGGGGGAGATGATCCAGCGCCGCCACCGCCTGGTCGAACCAGGCCGCCGCGTCGCGATGCGCCGACCGCGTCAGGGCGTGGCGCCCGGCGCGCCGAGCGTAGTCGACGGCCTTCTCCCACGCCTCGGCCTGGATCGCGTGATGGGCGAGACGCTCGACGAGCTCCTCGCGTCCCTCCCGCTGCCAGCTCTCCAGGACGTCGACGATGCGGGCGTGGAGCGAGCGGCGCTGGGCGGGGAGAAGGCTCGCGTAGGCGACCTCGTGCGTCAGCGCGTGCTTGAACGTGTACTCGAGCTCCGAGGCCGCCCGCGTCTCGTAGAGGAACTCGGCGCTCTGGAGCCGCGCGAGCCGCTCGCGCAGGAGCCCGTCCGCAGGATCCAGGATCGCTTGGAGCAGGAGGAAGGGCAGGTTCCGGCCGATCACGGCCGCGGCCTGGAGGACGCGCTTGTCGTCCGCGGCCAGGCGGTCGATCCGGGCCATGAGCACGCCCTCGACAGTGTCCGGCACCGCCGAGCCCGGGGCCGGGCTGCCGCCTTCGGCTACGGCTCGCGCGAGCTCTTCCGTGAAGAACGGATTGCCCTCGGCCTTGGCGACGATCATCTCCACGGTGGGCTCGTCGACGTCGGCGGGGCCGATCACGTCCCGGGCCAGGCTCATGGTCTCGCGGGCCGACAGCGGCTGGAGCGCGATCTGCGTCGCGTAGGACTTGTCGATCCAGGGCGGCCGGTAGCCGGGGCGATGCGTCGTCACCAGGAGGATCCGGGCCCCCGCGACCACGTCGACGAGCGTCCCGAGGTACTCCTCCGAGGTCCGGTCGACCCAGTGCAGATCCTCTACCACGAGGACGAGCGGCGCCAGGCCGGCCAGCCGCCGGCTCAGCTCGCGCAGGGTCTCGAAGGTCCGGGCCTTCACGACCTCCGGGCTGAGGCTCCCCAGGGGCTCCGTGCCCTCGCCGGGATCCAGGAGGTGCAAGAGATAGGGGGTCACGTCGAGGGCCTGCATCCCGGCGCGGTCCAGGGTCCGGCGCAGCTTGTCGCGGATGCCGTCCGGGCCGTCGGTGTCGACGATGGCGCACGCGGTGCGGAGCAGCTCCACGAGCGGCAGATACGGGATCGGGGTCGCGTACGGAAGGCAGTGTCCTTCGAGGCACAGGATCTGCCCGTCGGCGAGGCCGTGCCGCAGCTCTCCGACCAGCCGCGACTTGCCGATGCCCGCCTCGCCGGTGATCGCGACCACCTGGCCCTGGCCGCGCACGGCCGCGGCCAGCCGGCTCCGGAGCAGATCGAGCTCGTGGTCGCGCCCGACGAAGCGCGTGTGGCGCCCGCTGGCGGACCCGGCGCGCTCGAGTCCATCGAGCCGGAACGCCGCCCGCCGGCCGGGCGCGGCGCTGAGCGGGAACAGGTCGAATCCACGGGCCAGGAACGGCGCGCACGCGGCGCTGACGACGACCATCCCCGGCTCCGCGCCATCCAGCAGCGCGCCGGCGGCGCCGACCAGCGCCCGCTTGTCCTCGGCGTCCACCATCGACGCGTCCGGAAGGCGCCCGAGGAGGAAGGACCCGAGGTCGATGACGACGCGCGGCCGTGGGCCGGGCCCATCCGACGTGCGGTCGGCGGCCCGCTGCATCGCGAGCGCCGCCAGAGCCGCACGACGCACCGGATCCTCCATCGGCTCGAGCCCGAAGAGCGCCACGAAGCCGCTGGCGGCCAGCTCCTCGACGCGGCCCCCGAAGGACCGCGCGCGCTCGAGGAGCGCCTCGATCACCCGGCCGGTGTCGAGCGGGCCGGCTTCCGGCACGGCCGGGAGTCGTGCGAGAAGGACCGCCAGGCGCCGGCGCTCCCACCGAATCCCCGCGCGCGCCGGCACCTCCTCGATCGGCGCGGGCGGGGGCGGAGGCGGCGGCGAGGCCGCCGGCGGCGGTGAGCCCTGGCGGGGCCGCCGCGGTGGCGCCGGCGCATCGGCGCGGAGCCCGTGCTTCTCGATGCGGTAGCGGATCGTATTACGGGAGATGCCGAGCCGCGCCGCCGCGCGGCTGACGTTCCACCCGGTGGCCTCGAGCGCCTCCTGAAGGTGGGCCCGCTCGGCGCGATCCACGACCGCGGTCAGCGTGGGCCGGCTGGCTGGCTCGGGGGTCGCGTCGGCGCCGCCACCAGCGCTCGATCCGCGATCGGACAGCCCGAGAAGGTCGGCGGTCACGACGGGCGTCTCGCCCAGCAGCGCCACTCGCTCCATCGTGTTGATCAGCTCGCGAACGTTCCCCGGCCACCGGTAGGCGACCAGGGCCGCGCGGGCATCGGGCCCCAGCGTCCTCGCCGGCAGACCGAAGTCGGCGCACGCCCGGGCCAGGAAGTGCTCGGCGAGGAGCAGGATGTCGCGCTGCCGCTCCCGGAGCGGGGGCAAGGCCAGGGTCAGAACCGCGAGCCGATGATAGAGATCCTCGCGGAAGCGCCCGGCGCGCGTCGCGGCCTGGAGATCGAGGTTGGTCGCGGCGATGATCCACACATCCACTGGCTCGCTCTGGGTCGCGCCCAGGCGCCGGACCGTGCGCTCCTCCAGCACCGTGAGCAGCTTGGCCTGGAGCCCGTCGGGCAAGAGGCCGATCTCATCGAGAAAGAGCGTGCCCCGGTGGGCGGTCTGGAACAGCCCTCGCTTCGCCTGGCGGGCGTCAGTGAACGCGCCCCGCTCGAAGCCGAACATCTCCGCCTCGAGCAGAGTGTCGGGAATGGCCGCGCAGTTGACGTCGACGAACGGCCCCGACGATCGCGGACCCGCGCGATGGAGGGCCCGGGCCACGAGCCCCTTCCCGGTGCCGGTCTCGCCCTGGATGAGGACGGGCGGGAGACGCCGGACATCCGACGCCCGCGCCACCAGGCGGGCGATCCGATCCCGAACCGCGAGGATGCCGGGACTCTCTCCGACCAGCTCAGGCAGGACCGTCATGGTACGTCGCCCATCCTGCCCCGGTCGCTGGTGGTGGTCAAGCTTCCACCACCACCACCCGCCACCAGTCGGCGACATCGTCGTAAGTATGCGTTTTCATGCGTCTTGGTGGCTGGCATTCCGGTTGCCTTGTCTCTTGGGCAAGACAACATGGAGATGCAACCCGACCGGAAGAAGGAGCAAGCCATGAAGACGGGACGATACCTTCGCGCGGTGGTGACGGGGTGCCTGGCGATCCTGGCCCTGGCCGGGAACGTGGCGGCCTTGGCGATGCCCGACGAGCCCTGGAGCCCGGCGGTCCGGCAGGTGGACAGTGCGCTCGCGCGGAAGGAGTACAGCGCGGCGCTCCGCGCCGCCAACGACGCCTACAGCCTCGCGCTCGGGACCACGCGCTGGGACGGGATGGTCGCCGCTGGCGATCTTTACCGGCGGATCGGCGAGGCCACGGGACTCCGGCGGTCCTTCGAGTCCAAGGCTCGCGAGGCCTACCAGAAGGCCTTCTTCCGCGCGCGTCAGCAGTCGTCGGTCGAGGGCATCCTGCGCGCGACCGAAGGCTACGCCGCGCTCGGCGACACCCAGATGGTCGGGCTCGGCCTCCGCGTGGCTCAGCGGCTCGCGGCGGGCGATCCCGAGGCTCAGGCCGACATCAAGACCTTCCGCGCCCGCCTCGCCGACACGCGGCCGGTCGGGGAGCTCCGCTGATGGTCCCGCGGCGAGCCGCCAGCGAGACCTTCCGGATGAACGGAGTCGAGCGGCACGATCCGGTTCTCCCTGCAACCTGGCGGGACCACCTGCGGGCCGTGGACCGGGCGCTCGGCAAGCAGGACGTCGACGGCGCGCGGCGGGCCTGGGAAAGCGCTCACCTCGCCGCGGTCGAGAGCCTCAGCTGGGAGGGCTTGCTCGCGGCCGGCGAGGCGTGGCTCCGGGTCGGCGGCACCGGCACTGACGGGCGGGCCGCCGCGGAACCCGTGGCGCGCCGAGCGTACTTCGCCGCGCTCTACCGGGCGTGCCGGGAGAACTCCTTCGAGGGCATCCTCCGGACCGCAGAGGCGTTCGCCAATCTCGGCGATCGCGAGGTGGTCGAGGAGTGCGCGGGGCTGGTCGAGCTGCAGGTCGACGGCGAGCAGAGACGCCGACGGGTGGCGGCCGTCATCGGGCGGCTGGGGAGCGTGCCGGCGCGGCCCGCGATCGACAGCGCGGTCAGCACGCCGACCGCCGCGGCCTGACCGTCGCGCGAGCACTGGGAGCACGACGCCGTGCACCCTGATCCCGAGCGGACGGGCCGGATCCACGGCCCCGTCGAGGGCGGGACGGCCGCTGGAGCGCCCTGGCTCCTCGTGGTGGCGCGGGGACATGCCCGTCTCGTGGCGGAGCTTCAGGTGATCTTCCGGGAGTGTCCCTGGGTCCAGGTGATCGAGAACCGCCGACAGGGTCGCGCCCTCCTGCCGCGCAGCCAGAGCGCCCTGCCGAGCTTCTGACCGTCGAGGCCGGGCGCCAGCCCGGTCGGGTTGATCAGCCTCAGCGGCGACGGCCGCTCACAGCACCTTCCGCGGGTCCAGCGCGTCCCGCAGGCCGTCCCCGATGAAGTTGATGGAGAGCACCGCCAGGAAGATCGCCGTGCCCGGGAAGATCGCCCAGTGCGGCGCGAAGTCGCGGTTGTCCTTCGCGTCGAAAAGGATGCGCCCCCAGGTCGGGATGTCGGGCGGGAAGCCGAGCCCGAGGAACGACAGCGTCGACTCCAGGATGATCGCCGCCGCCACTTCGAGCGAGCCGGCCACGATCACCGGACCGACCGCGTTCGGGAGGACGTGGCGAACGACCTGACGCGCGGTCGGCACGCCGAGCGCGCGAGCGGCCTCCACGAACTCCTTCTCGCGAAGCGAGAGGAACTGCGCGCGCACGAGCCGCGCGACCGGCATCCAGCGGAGACAGCCGATGACCGCGACGATCAGCACGAACGCGCCCATCTCGGGGCCGAACACCTTCTTGATCGAGTCGCGGAACAGGTAGACCACGAGCAGGAAGATCGGCAGCTGCGGCAGCGAGAGGAAGAGGTCGGTCACCCGCATGAGGACGCTGTCGATCGCGCCGCCGAACTGCCCCGCGATCGACCCGACGGTGGTCCCCGCGCAGATTCCGATCAGCATGGCGACGACCCCCACCGCCAGCGAGATCCGGCCGCCATAGAGGATGCGGGCCAGGATGTCCTGTCCGAGGTCGTCGGTGCCGAACGGATGGGCGGCCGAGGGCCCCTTCAGCTTGGCCCGGAAGTCGATCTCGTCGATCGGCACGTGGTAGACGAACGGTCCGATCACGACAGCCACGACCATGGCGGTGAGCACGAGCAGCCC
>CAYXBJ010000056.1:0-13933 GCA_964463175.1 uncultured bacterium | reverse complement strand
GCAGAGGGCCATTCGTCATCTCCCCGGGGGGGCCGCCGCGCCGGGCAGGCCCGGGTCGTATTCGGCCCGCGCAACCACGCTGGCGGTTTCGGGGCCGTGGTGGTGTGGAGCCCCGACCGGTCCGGCCGATCTCAGCATCATGCCGGGGCGACAGACTCTGCACGTCTTCGCCATGCCGGCGGAGATCGAGCGTGACTCGGTCGCCCAGCGGGCCAAGGCGAGGCTGGCGGCCATCCGCCCTAACACGGCTGCCCACGGCCACAGGAGGGGCCGTGGGCGGCTCGGTGGTCATTGGGATGCCCCGCGAGGCGCGTTCGCTCCGTCGCCGTACCCGAGTCCGACCGACACCCCTGACTTGTACCCAACTTGTACCTATCTATCGGGCGCCATCGGTTCTCATCGGCCCTACCTGTAGGGCCAGGAATGGCGCTAAGTGCGCGGCAGGAATGCGATAGGATCAAATAGGGGCCGATACGACCGGGCCCCTCGCATGACTGAAAATCCCGGTGTCGGGGGTTCAACTCCCTCCCTGTCCACCATTTTTCTCCCGTAGTTACATCATCCACTGCCTCCGACGACTGATGCTGCCGGTGTGGTAACGGGGTCAGTAGCGCTGGCGCGTGGGGACTCCTCGCGCGCGAGTCGCTCGACGGCTCGCCGCTCGGGCTCCCGGTTCCCGTGCATCCCCCCCGGAGGGAAAGCCGCGCTGGGGGCGCCGGGGGGACGCCGCCATCAACGGCCCAGGCCGGCTATGAAGATCCCGGCGCCGAGAGGTAGCGCCACGCATGCGTCAAGGCTTCGCCCTCCTTCACGGGGGATTTAGAGGCGCCAGGCCGAGATTCTTCCGTTCAGTCTCAATGAGGCGCATCAGATTGGGCACGTCACGCCGGCAGCACCCGTGAATGACTGCGACTCTCTTTCATCTCTTGTCCCTCTCGACTCTTACGTAGACCTAGACCCTTCGGCGGCCACGTGAGATTCTGCCACCCGGCGTCTCGAAGGGGACATCCCGCGAGTCGATGCTCGAGATGCTGGGAATTGCTCCGTCGGAGACGAGCGCGGTGGGCGACAGCTGGAACGCCGTCGAGATGATCGAGACCTCGGGCCTCGGCGTCGCGACGAGCCATGCGCCGGCCGGGGAGCGCGCTCGCGCCGATGTCGTGGGCGGTCACGCAGAGGAGGAGGGAGTGCGGGAGGTCATCGAGCGATTCATCGTGGTGCCTGACGAGCGTCCTCGATGACACCGACCTAGAGAGCGCATGTTCAGAGGCAAGAAGGTCGTCGTCGTCATGCCGGCTTACAACGCCGCCCGAACGTTGCGACAAACGTACGATGAGGTGATGGATCAGGGGCTCGTCGACCTCGTGGTCATTGTCGACGACGCCAGTCAGGACGAGACGACCCTCATCGCCGAAGGATTGCCGAGCACGCTGCTGGTCACCCACCCAAGGAATCTCGGCTACGGCGGCAATCAGAAGACATGCTATCGTCTGGCCCTCGAGGCCGGAGCCGACATCGTCATCATGGTGCACCCTGACTACCAGTACACGCCGAAGCTGATTCCGGCCATGGTGTCGATGATCGCCAATGGATTGTACCCGTGCGTGCTGGGCAGCCGCATCCTCGGTAACTATGCGTTGCGGGGCGGGATGCCGGCGTGGAAGTACGTTGCGAATCGAGTGTTGACGCTGATCGAGAATATCCTCCTCGGCGCCAAGCTGTCCGAATACCACACTGGCTACCGGGCGTTCTCCAGGGAGCTGCTCGAGCGCCTGCCGCTCGACGGGAACTCCGACGACTTCGTATTCGACAATCAGATGCTGGCGCAGATCCTATGGTACGGCTACACGGTAGCCGAGATCACCTGTCCGACGAAATACTTCGCGGAGGCGTCGTCGATCAACCTCCGACGGAGCATCAGGTACGGCGTCGGGTGCCTTGTGGTCGCGGTGCGGTTCCGGCTCGCGAGATGGGGCCTGCTGCGGTCGACGCTGTTCCCGCTATCCGGCGGCGCGAGCTGCCGCCATGCCGGCGGGAGCCTCTAGGGAGTGAATCGAGTGAGCGTTCCCGGAGCGGTCCCCGCCGAGACAGACCTGACCTACCGTGAATCGATCAGGCCGGGGATGGCGGTCGAGCCCTTGGCGCCGATGACCACGGCGGCGTCGAGAATCGGTCCGCGGATGTCCCCGCTGACTAGCCGGCCGACGTTGCGGAGCACCGCCTTCATCGCCTGCTCTCGCGTCTCCAGTCCCGGGCGATGCTATCTCGAACGGTCTGGACGAGCCTCGATTCCGTCAAACCGGCCGCGGCCGTGCAAACGGCCATGGGGCCCGTCAGCCTCCCGAACCCGGCGCGGGCTGTCGTGCGAGCGCCGGCGCCGCAGTCGGGGCGATGCAACCCGTCTGACACGTTAGCTCGGGCGATGGTCAGAAGCTCCACTGATCGTCACATGACGTGGATCGCATGCCTGCTCCTGATGCTGGGAGCTACGCTCGTGCGCTTACCGGGTGTGATCGCCCCCGTGCTCGACGGGGACGAGGAGTGGGTCGGGGTCGCGTCCGTCAACGTTCTCAAAGGCATCATCCCGCCGTTCATCTACGGCACTCCCTACCAGGGGAGCCTGGGGTTGCTCCTGCAGGCTGTGGTTCTCCAGGTCACCGGCGCGACGCCCTGGATCGTGCGGATCGTCCCGCTTCTCTGTAGTCTTCTCTTCGTCGCGCTCACCTTTCTTCTGACCACCCGGCTCTTCCGGGATCAAGAGGTAGGATGGGCGGCCGGCCTGATAGCCGCCTTTCCTTCCGGTCCCTTCCTCGACTGGAGCATCAACGGCCGCTACTACTATTCGCTCGTCCCGGTTCTGGGGACCCTGGTCTTGCTGCTCGCTCTTGCGGCCTGGCGTGACCCCGGGCCCGGCGGCCGAGCTCGCTGGTTTGTGACCGGGCTGGTCGGCGGAGTGTCTTTCTGGACCAATTACACGGGGGTCGCCTACTTCGCTGCCGTCGGAGCGCTCCTCCTCATCAGTGACTGGCGACGGGCAATCCGGGGCGGCCCCCGGTGGCTTCTGCCTGGGTTCGTCGTCGGTAGCGCGCCGATCTGGCTCTACAACCTCGAGACGCGCCGGCTGTTCGTCACGCCCGGAGGGGCGGGAACCGACCACTTCTGGGACGACTGGGGACGGTACCTCTCGAACTTGCGTGGCTTCACCTGGAGACTCCTGACGGCACTGGTTGGAGCGGGCCCTGTCGATGGCTCCTGGCCCGCAGCCCTGATCGCCGGGGTGCTCGCCCTGGGGATGGTGGCAATCCTGGAGCGCAGCCGCCGGGAGCACGCTGCAGCCCTGGTGCCGCTCACCTTCGCGCTCCTGGCGCTCCCCATCGTGGCGAGCACGTTCGGAGCGGATCCGCACATGCGGTATCTGTTCCCAATGTTCACCGTCGTTCCCTTGTTGTTCGGCGCGACCTACGCGCTAGTTCGGGGCTGGTCGCGAGCGCTGGCCTGCGGGTTGACAGGAACGGTCATCCTCCTGAACGTCTGGTCCGTGGGCCAAGCGTGGTCGAGCGTGCCCGCCGCGTTGCCAAGGGTTCTCGCGAAATGGACCGCGGACCGGCAACTCGCCGCACACCTCCGCGACCTCGACTTGTCTGCCGTCTACTCGACGCAGCGACGACTCACCTTCCTCGGTCTCGCCGTGTCAGGGCCGGTGGAGGACTGGAACGTCGTGGGCGCGGAGGCGGTGGATAGCAGCGTGTCGGTCGCGTTCGCCGAACCCTACCGGCAGGAAGGCCTGGAGGAGAGTCTCACCGCCCTGGGCGCCCGCTATCAGGTGGATCGCGTCGGGCCCTGGTGGGTGTACCGGTCCATCACCGTCCCACCCGTCGCCTACGAAGAAGTGCCGCCGGACCGGTGGTCGGGGTCCGCCGAGGACTCACCCGACGACGTCGACCTCGCGTTCGATCGCGATATCGACACCGACTGGCGCGGCTCCCAGGACCACGAGATTCCGGGGCCCGGATACACTCTCGACCTCGGTCAGCCTGAGACCGTTGCGATGATCGTCTGGATTCCCGACGTGATCCACGCTGGGCCGAACGGACTCCTGGTCGATGTGTCCCTCGACGGGCGCATCTGGCAACGGCTCGTGAAAGCTCCAGACTACGGTTTCCTCTACTGGTCTGGAGCTCATCCGTTCATGCGCCCGCGGCGTGTTCGAGCAGAGGTGCGCTTCTCCTCCGCCCCGGCAACACGGGTGCGGTTCATCCGCCTTGCCACGGCTCACGGGGAAGTCCGGGCCGACTGGTCCATGAGCGAGCTGTTCGTTTATCGCCCGGCGCCGACCGCCCCTAGGCCCGATCCGGCGTCGCTCGACCGCGTGGTCGCGGTGTTGGGCCGCCGGCACTTTTCCAAGATCTACGGCGATGACTGGACGCTGGCCCGGCTGCACGCGGACTCGCGGGGAGCCCTGCCGGCCCTGCCCGTCAACATGTTCATCGATCTCCACGGCCGCTCCGATCTGTATCGCGAATTCCGGCTCAATCCGATCTACGGACTGCGGGACCGGTTCGCGCCCAGCTCCCGGACGGCCGTGGTCCTCCAGCAGTCGAGCGGGGCCATTCCCGCGTTCGAGAAACTCATGCGCGACAGTGGCTACTCGTTCCGTACCGAGACTCTCGGAGACTACGTCGTCTACACTGACTTTGCCGAGCCTCGCTTGTCTGGACAGCCGCTGCCCACCCAAGGGTGGGCGGCGTGGGCCTCCGTCCGGGGGGACATGGCTCGGCTGGCCATCGATGGCAACCGCAGCTCGCGGTGGTCGAGCGAACGGCGGCAGCAGCCGGGCGACTGGTTCGCCGTGGACCTCGGTCGAGTTGAACGCATTGGTGCGGTCGAGCTGGACACCGGGGACGCCCCTCACGAATCGGCCTTCCGCTTGGAGCTGGCGGTGTCCGTTGATGGACGTCACTGGCTCCGCCCCGAGCTCACTGTGCTACGAACGGGAAGGCTCGCGTGGGTCGGCTTCCAGGCTCTTCGACGGGGCGTGAGCGGCACGTGGCTGCGATTCCCGGAGGTCGAGGCGCGATTCCTCACGCTGACCCAGACCGGCCGCCATTCGCGGCCGTGGTCCATCCAGGAGCTGCGCGTGTATCACCACCCGGACGGCATGCAAACCGCGCGCTAGCACATCGTCGGGTGACGGCGGGGCCGGTCGCTCGCACCACTCTGAGTGCTCTGACCAGACGGGCCACCGCACGTGACCGCAGCGCGACGTCGCGAGGTTTGTCTCGCACGCCACGCGATCGTTCGGACGGTCCGGTTTCTCCCTCTTCTTGCTTGTAAACTGCGCCGGACCGCCCACGTCAGCGTATCCTGAAGTGTCAGCATCTCGATCGAGGAGAGAGCATGACGTCGTTCCGCGTCATCGCCCCGGTCTGCGGCCCTCTCGCCGGACCGCAGATCCCGGTCGGGGCGCAGCTCCGGGTCCGCGGGCTCCTCGATCGAGTGCCGTCCCATAGATCGCGGACGACCGACGGGTTCGGATTGACGCGTCGCTGGCCACTGGCGCCCCCATGACGCGCCGTCAGGTCCTGCTCGTCTATGCCGGCGTCTTGCTCGGCATGGTGCTGGCCTCGCTCGACGAGACCATCGTGGCGACCGCGCTGCCCCGCATCGTGAGCGATCTCCACGGGCTCGCGCACCTCTCGTGGGTCGTCACGGCGTATCTCCTAGCGTCGACGCTCACCGTTCCGCTCTACGGGAAGCTCTCGGACATCTTCGGGCGGAAGGCGCTCTTTCTGGTGGCCATCAGCATCTTTCTGGCGGGCTCGGCGCTCTCCGGCCTCTCGCGGAGCATGACCCAGCTGATCATCTTCCGTGGCATTCAGGGCCTAGGGGCCGGGGGCGTGATCCCGGTCGCTCAGGCGATCATCGGCGAGATCTTCTCCCCGCGCGAGCGCTTCCGCTATCAGGGGTACTCCGGGGCGGTCTTCGCCTCGAGCTCGATCATCGGCCCCCTGCTGGGCGGCTACCTGACCGACACCCTGTCGTGGCGCGCGATCTTCTACATCAATCTGCCGCTCGGCGCCCTCGCCCTGTTCGTCATCGTGACCACGATGCGTCTCCCGGTCCAGCGACGGGAGCATCCGGTCGACATCGTCGGCTCGATCCTGCTGATGGCGACCGTGACCCCCCTGCTGCTCGTGACCGTCTGGGCCGGAGGCGCCACGGCGGCGGATTGGCCGACGATGACCGGGCTCCTCCTCACTGGCCTCGTCATGGCCGGCGTCTTCGTGGTCGTCGAGCGGCGAGCGCACGATCCAATCCTCCCGCTGAGGCTCTTCAGCAACTCGATCTTCGTCGTGGCGAGCGGGGCGGCCTTGCTGATCGGAGCGGCCCGGCTCGGGGTCACCATCTATCTGCCGGTCTTCATGCAAGGCGTGATGGGGACGTCGGCCACGCACTCGGGAGCCGTCCTGATCCCCTTGCTGATCAGCTGGACCGTGGCGAGCGTCACCGCCGGCCAGATCATCACGCGGACGGGGCGCTATCGGATCTGGCCGATCAGCGGGTCTCTGACGTGCCTGGCCGGGTTCGCGCTCCTCAGTAGGCTGAACGTCTACTCGACCCCGCGCGATGCCGTCGTCAGCATGGCCGTCATCGGCTTGGGGATGGGCCAGATGTTCCAGACCTACGTGGTCGCCACGCAGAACGCCGTCCCGCGTTCCGAGCTCGGCATCGCGACGGCGTCGATCCAGTTCTTTCGCACGATCGGGGCCACGTTCGGGACTGCCATGTTCGGGAGCCTCCTGACCTGGCGGCTCACCGCTGAGCTCGCCGTGCAGCTGGGGGGGTCCGCGCACGACATCAGCTCATCCGCGCTCCTCGCGGGCACCATCGGCCCAACGGACCTGCCTCCGCACACCGTGCAGGCGGTGCGACTGGCCTTAGGGGCATCGTTGCACACGGCATTCTTGATAGGTCTTCCGCTGATGGGGCTTGCCCTCATCGCCGCACTGGCCTTGAAGGAGCTCCCCCTCCGCACGACGAGCTATGTGCAGCAAGTCGGCGAGGGCGACTCGATGGGTGTCCCATGAGCTCAACCTCGCCTCGTGCGCAGGCGCCGGACACGAGCGGGGCGCCGGAGCCGGTGCGCACCGCAACCGTTGCGGGGTCTTCTCCATGCGCCCCGCGCCATGCGTCCCGCACACTCGAGCCGATCCAACACTGATCACCGGGCCGGGCTCCGTCGCTGCAGCTCCGGGCTGACGTCCCGTGACATCAATGTGACGTCGCGCCTTCCGGCGCTATGGCGCGGACGGGATGTCCGGCTCCACCACGTGAGCCAGGAGCGACAGGGATTCCTGCCACCCGAGGTAGCACGCCTCAACGGGAATCTGAGGCGGCAGTCCCTCCTGCACGATGTTGAGCTCGGTGCCCACCATGACCTTCTTGAGGTCGATGGTGACGTGGATCGTGCCCGGCAGCCTGGGGTCGTCGAACTCGTCCGTGTAGCGCAGCCGCTGATGGGGCGTGAGCTCGATGAAGGTGCCACCGAAGGCGTGCGCCTGCCCGGTGCCGAAGTTCGTGAAGCTCATGTGGTACTTGCCGCCCACGGTCGCGTCCATGCGGTCCACTTTGGCCGTGAAGCCGTGCGGCGGCAGCCACTTCACCATCGCTTCGGGGTCGATGAAGGCCTTGTACACGCGCTCGGGTGGCGCCTTGAGGACCCGGTGCAGCTGCACGGTCCCGGTGGTCTTGCCGGTCGCCTTGTCGCTCATGTCATCGTCTCCTGGGTCGTTTTCGGGCGTGATCCCGTGGCTCGCCGATGCGCCGTCTCGTCGACGCGGCATCGAGGTGCCGGTCGACTCCGAGGAGCTCCCCCCATCGGCCGGCCTCGCCCTTGACGACGACGCGGTCGCCGGACACATCTCGAGCCCGGGCCCGTACTCTCGATTGTAGAACGCGCGGCCCGAGGCGAGCTCCCCGGCTTGAAGGCACGGGCAGCATCCGTGGCAACCACACGTGATGCGACGGAAGGCAGCCTCCTCGCCGGGGGGGAGGCTGCCTTCTACTCGTCTACGTGCAGTCGAGCTCGGCGACCGGCGCGGACACGCCCCGGTGGCGGTCTCCCCTCCGGGCGCTAGTAGCGGTAGTGCTCGGCCTTGTACGGTCCGTGCTTCGGCACGCCGATGTACGCCACCTGCTCGTCGGTCAGCTCGGTGAGCATCGCACCCAGCTTCGAGAGCTGGAGCCGCGCCACCTTCTCGTCGAGCCCCTTGGGGAGGATGTAGACGCCGATCGGGTACTTCGTCGCATGGTTGAACAGCTCGATCTGGGCCAGCACCTGGTTGGCGAACGACGAGCTCATCACGAAGCTCGGGTGACCGGTGCCGCACCCCAGGTTCACCAGTCGCCCCTGGGCCAGCAGGATGATCCGCTTGCCGTCGGGGAAGACGATGTGATCGACCTGCGGCTTGATGTTCTCCCACCGGTACGGGCGGAGCGACGCGACATCGATCTCGTTGTCGAAGTGGCCGATGTTGCAGACGATCGCGTTGTGCTTCATCCGCGTCATGTGCTCGTGCGTGATGATGCGGCAGTTCCCCGTCGCGGTGACGAAGATGTCGGCCCGCGACGCGGCATAGTCCATGGTCACGCCCCGGTAGCCCTCCATCGCCGCCTGGAGCGCGCAGATCGGGTCGATCTCGGTCACCCACACCTGGGCCTGGAGACCCCGGAGGGCCTGGGCCGAGCCCTTGCCCACCTCGCCATATCCCGCGACGACCGCGACCTTGCCGGCGACCATGACGTCGGTGGCCCGCTTGATCGCGTCCACGAGCGATTCGCGACAGCCGTATATGTTGTCGAACTTCGACTTGGTGACCGAATCGTTGACGTTGATGGCGGGGAACAGGAGCTGGTTCTCCTTGGCCATCCGGTAGAGACGGTGGACGCCGGCGGTGGTCTCTTCGGTCACGCCGCGGATCTCCCGGCCCATCGTCGAATACCAGTCCGAGCGGCGGGCCAGGCGCTCGCGAATGGCGGCGAAGAGGACCGTCTCCTCCTCGTTCGTCGGATGGGCAAGGACGGACGGGTCCTTCTCCGCGCGGATCCCCAGGTGCACGAGCAGCGTCGCGTCTCCGCCATCGTCGAGAATCATGTTCGGCCCGCGTTCGCCGGACTCACCGAATTCGAAGATCCGGTGAGTGAAGTCCCAGTACTCCTCGAGGGACTCGCCCTTCCGCGCGAAGACCGGAATGCCGCTGACCGCGATGGCCGCCGCCGCGTGGTCTTGCGTCGAGAGGATGTTGCACGACGCCCACCGGACCTCCGCCCCGAGGGCATGGAGCGTCTCGATGAGCACGGCGGTCTGGATCGTCATGTGGAGCGAGCCCGCGATCCGGGCTCCCCGGAGGGGCTGTTGCGGCGCGTACTCTTCGCGGATCGCCATGAGCGCGGGCATCTCGCTCTCGGCGATGACCATTTCCTTGCGTCCCCACTCGGCGAGGGAGAGATCGGCGACCTGGAATCCGGCACGGGGCTGTCGCGTGGCGGTCGGGGCGGCGCTCATCGCGTCTCCTTTCTCTACAAGCAAAAGACTCGCGAGCGCCGTTTCGTCGAACCCGAGCCTGGCGGGGCGCCACCGGCGCCCGTTGCAACGCTCCTCGGGGACAGAGAGCATCTTATCACAGGCGTGACGGAGCTCCGTCCGCTTGCGACCCGGTGTGCCTCGTGTAGGCGATGGTCGCCACGAGCGTGATCGCACCCGACAGCACCAGCGGGACGACGAGCCCATGGCGCCGCACGAGCACGGCGCCGACCGCGGCGCCGAGGAGCATCGCGAGGACCGACGCCAGTCGACGGCCCCAGCGCGTGTTGGCGCCGCCGGCCACGCTCGAGTCCGCGCCCAGGCCCGCCAGCGTCAACGTCAGCACGGTGGTGGAGAGATCGAGTACCCCCAGGCGTCGCACCGTCGCGGTCCGGAGACCCATCGCCAGCGCCGTGAGCCCGATCAGGGCATAGAGGCGCCCAACGGCGACCATGCGGTCGTAGTCATAGGTGTAGTCATAGGGACCACAGGTCACCGCCGCGGCGACGAAGAGGCCGGCCTCGACGAATGCCACCGTGAGGAGCCAGCGCGAGCGGGTGCGCCCGAGCCGGGTCGCCAGGCCTCCGCCGAGCAACGCGCCCAGGAGAAAGGCCCCCACCGACGCCAGCGAGCGCAGCGCGGAGAACCCGGGGATTCCGGCCAGCGCGAATCCCAGGAACACGACGTTCCCGGTCATGTTCGCGGTGAACACCCGCCCCAACCCCAGCACGCTCACCGCGTCGACCAGCCCCGTCGTGACGGTCAGCGCCGTCAGCAGAGCGAGGAGGGCTCCCGAATCCGGCTCCGGCTCACGCCGGCCGGTCTGGCTCGTCGCCTCCCTCGCCAACTCGCTCCCCCGAGCCCGGAGCGTCCGAGCGCCGCGTCCGGGCGCCATCCGACGCGCGGCGACGCTTCCGTCGACCCGGTCCCGCGACATGCCCGGGCCACCGAGACGCACGGTGATTCGGGAGCGGCTCGATCAGCGGGCCCGGCCCCGCCCTCGGGGTGTCATTGGATCGCCTCGTCGGCGCGGGCGAGCAGCTTCGCGGGCACGACGAGGCCCAGCGCCTTGGCGCTCTTGAGGTTGATGACGAGCTGATATTTGCTCGCCGCCTGCACCGGGAGATCGGCCGGTTTCCTGCCTCTGAGGATTCGATCGACGTAGCCGGCCGCCTGTCGATACTGCTCGACCACGTCAGGTCCGTAGGAGACCAGGCCGCCTCCCGTCACGAAGTACCGGAACGGATAGATCGCGGGCAGGTGGTGACGGGTGGCGAGCGCGATGATCAGCTCGCGATGAACGATCGACAGGCTGCTCGGGGTCACGATCAAACCGCCGTTGGGCTGGCGCGCTAAGGTCTCCACCCCGCGCTCGATCTCGGCGGGCGTGCGGAGGCCGATCGGGCTCACCTCGACGCCGAGGGACGGCGCCACGGTCTGGGCCGCGCCGAGCAGGCCAGTGCCGGAGGGATTGGCCGGATCCCGCAGCATCGCGACGCGCGTGACGGGAGGAGCCACCTCCTTGAGGAGCTCGAGCCACTTCCCACCGATCCCGTACTCGAACACGGTGAAGCCGGTGGCGTTGCGGCCCGGCCGCGCGAGGCTGTCCACGAAGCCACCGCCGACGGGATCCGACACCTGCACGAAGACGATCGGCACGGTGGACGTCAGCTCTTGCAAGGGTCCGACCTGCGAGCCGCCGACGGTGAGGATCACGTCCGGGTTGAGCGCGAGCAGCTCCGCGGCGGTCTGTCGAACGCGAGCGGCGTTCCCCCCAGTCCAGCGATAGTCGAGTTGCAGGTTCCGTCCCGCTACCCAGCCCAGCTGGGCAAGCGTCTGCTCGAACGCCGCGGCGTAGGGTGCTACCTCTGGGTCGCCCTTCTCGAGGTTCAGATGCACGCCGACCCGCCGCGTCCGTTCGGTTTGCTGCGCCCCGAGCGCGAGCGGCCACAGTACTACGCCCCCGCCCAGCGCCTGGATGAATCGACGTCGTCGCATGAGTCGTTCCTCGGCTGCAGGCACACCTATCACACATCATGGGGACCGCGCCACGGCCCCCGCCCCGCCAGGCGGGACGACACGGCCAGACGGCGATTACCTCCGGAGTAATTGCGTCCATCGCGAGCGGCACCGACGATGTCCCTGGACCTGCGCGTCAACGCGGTCCGCCGCCTTCAGCGCCATGCGAGCCGCGGCGGCCAGGCGCGCTGGAGAAGAGGGGGTGACCACCCATGGAAGGCCGGTCAGGTCTCGACAATCTCAGGGAGGACGGCACGCATCAGGTCCTGGGCGCGTGCGCGCTCGACTGCCCCGACACGTGCAGCTGGATCGTCACCGTGAAGGACGGCCGCGCGGTGAAGCTCCAGGGTGATCCGGCGCATCCCTTCACCCGCGGCGTGCTGTGCAACAAGGTGAATGGCTACGTCGCGTACAGCCAGTCGCCGGACCGGCTCCTCTACCCGATGCGACGCGTCGGCCCGAAGGGGCGCGGCACGTTCGTGCGCATCTCCTGGGAGGAGGCGCTCGACGAGATCGCCGAGCGGCTCACCGACACCATCCGCAGCTTCGGCCCCCAGGCCATCTGGCCCTATCTCGGGTCCGGCAGCATGGGGCTTCTCCAGGGCTGCTACGCCGCCGGGCGCCGGCTCTGGAATGCGCTCGGGGCCTCGCAGCACCTCATGACGATCTGCACGATCGCGGGCGGCGTCGGGACTGGCTACACGCTCGGCGACAACCGCGTCGGGATGGACCCCGAGACCCTGCGCTACTCGAAGCTCATCATCCTCTGGGGCAGCAACACGCTCAGCACGAACCACCACCTCTGGCGCAGCATCGCCGCCGCGCGCCAGCAAGGCGCCCCCCTGGTGGTCATCGA
This sequence comes from uncultured bacterium, assembly GCA_964463175.1. Taxonomy (GTDB): domain Bacteria; phylum Methylomirabilota; class Methylomirabilia; order Rokubacteriales; family DASRDR01; genus DASRDR01. Next base: position 1,475 of record CAYXBJ010000056.1, on the reverse strand, counting down.
TCCGATTCGGACCCGCACCGCGGATGCCGCCGACGTGCACCTGGCGCCGATTCCGGGGACGGACGCCGCGCTGGCCCTCGGCCTCTTGCACGTCGTCCTCGCCGAGGGCGCAGAGGACACGGACTTCATCACCCGGCACACGCTCGGCTGGGACGCGTTTCGAGCGCGCATCCGCGAATATCCGCCGGGCCGCGTCGCCGACATCTGCGGGATCCCGGAGGCGGCCATCATCGACCTCGGGAAGCGCGTCGCCCGGACCCGCCCCACCGGGATCCGGCTCACGATGGGGCTCCAGCGGCACGGCGGCGGCGGGATGGCCGTGCGGACCATCACGTGCATCCCCGGCGTCACCGGGGACTGGCGCTATCCGGGCGGCGGCGCCGGATACGACACGCGCGGGTTCTTCGGACTCAACTGGCCAGCCCTCTACCGAGACGATCTCCGGCGGCCGGGCACCCGCACGCTGACCATGACGCGGCTCGGGGAGGGTCTGCTCGAGGTCGAGCACCCGCCCGTCAAGACCCTGTTCGTCTATGCCAGCAACCCCCTCGCCAGCGTCCCGCACCAGTCGAAGATCCAGCGGGGGCTGGCGCGACCCGATCTCTTCACGGTGGTCGTGGAGCACTTCCGCACGGACACCGTCGAGTACGCGGACATCGTGCTCCCGGCGACCATGCAGCTCGAGCACGCGGATCTCCAGATCGCCTACGGACACCTCTATGTCTCCTGGAACGAGCCGGCCGTCCCGCCGCCTGGCGAGTGTCTCTCGTCGACCGAGATGTTCCGGCGCCTGGCGCGACGCTTGGGGCTCGACATCCCCTGCCTCTACGACAGCGACGACGAGATGGCCCGGCAGCTCCTCGACTCCGGGCACCCGTCCCTCCGGGGCATCACGCTCGAGCGGCTGAAGGAGCGCGGTTGGATGCGGCTCGACTACCCCGAGCCCTTCGTGCCGTTCGCCAACGGCTTCCCGACGACCTCCGGCAAGCTCGAGTTCCACTCCGAGCGAATGACGCAGGCGGGACTGGACCCGCTCGCCGGCTACACGCCGCCCTACGAGGCCGCGCAGCGAGACACCCCGCTCGCGGAGCGGTACCCGCTCGCGCTGATCGCGGGAGCGGACCACTACTTCCTGAACTCGCTCTTCGCCAACGTCGCCGACCAGCTGAAGCGGTCGGGACCGCCCCGCCTGCGCATCCACCCGGCGGACGCGGCGGCGCGCGGGCTCGAGACCGGGCACGAGGCGCGCGTCTTCAACGATCGCGGCGCGTTCGTCGCGTGCGTCGAGGTCACCGATCGCGTTCGCCGGGGTGTGGTGGCCAGCACCAAGGGCCGATGGCCGCGCTCCGTGAAGGGCGGCGCGACCGTGAACGCCACCGTCGACGAGCGCGATTCCGACATGGGAGGCGGGGCCGTGTTCCACGACAACCGCGTGGAGATCGAGCGGCTCTAGACGATTCGCCGGGCAGCCCGCA
>CAYXBJ010000055.1:0-30938 GCA_964463175.1 uncultured bacterium | reverse complement strand
TCGGGGACGTCTCCCCCGCCTCGGCGCCTCCCCGCGAGCACGCCCGTGCGTAACGGGCCGATTTCTCGGCGGTTCGTCTCAGGCATCCGCCTTGCCCCTCCCGGTGGCCTAGCAGCACGACCCCTCACACCGGAGGCGAGCGATGCGCGCACAGGGACGACCGAGACCCCCGTGGCGACCGATTCCCGCGGTTCTGGCCGGCTGCTATCTCCTGGCCACCGCCGGCTGCGGGTCGGGCTGGAGTGACCTGACCGCGCCGACCTCCACGCCGAAGATCGATCCATCCGTCTTCGAGCCCGGCGATCCGAAGCGGGTACAGGTGAAGTCAGCTCGTCTCCGCAGCACGCCCGGCGGCTGCGAGGTCGACGTCACGTTCACGAACGTCTCCGACCAGAGCCTCAGTGCGGGCTTCGACGTGGACATCGTGGACGCGGGCGGTCGCCGGGTGGCCGTGCGCTCGACCGCCGTGCAACAAGCCGCGCCCGGCGATACCAAGGTCGTGTCGACCGAGGGCACCACCGCCGGCCCCAGTGGCGTCCGGTGCCCCGCGGGCGGGCAGGCGCGCGTGACGGCGGTCTCGGTGTTCAATTTCTGAGCGCGGACCGCACGCGAAGGCGGTGCGCTGGTGGGGGGCGGCGGGCGCGCGCTACACTGCCGGCAGATCGCGCCAGCGCGCGGTCGGGCCGCGCTCCCGCGCGCTGGGATGCGGCGATCCCGGACCCACGCTCACGTCCATCGAACTCGAGCGCACCCAGGAGGAGGACCGGTGCTCCAGCTCAGACCCGGCTGCGAATGCTGCGATCGCGATCTGCCCCCCGAGTCCCCCGACGCGACGATCTGCTCGTTCGAGTGCACGTTCTGTCGCGCGTGCGCCGAGGGCCGGCTGGGCGGCCACTGCCCGAACTGCGGCGGGGAGCTCGTGCGGCGGCCGATTCGCCCGGCCGACCGGCTCGCCCGCTATCCCGCGTCGACCGAGCGAGTGTTCAAACCCGGCGGCTGCCGCCACGTGGCGTAGCCGAGACGCCGCGGCTCCGCGGCCGCGCTACCTGGCCGGCGGCGCGAGGAGGGCCTGGAAGAGCGCGGTGCCGTTGGGGCCGGTCCAGGGCCGCGGGCCGACGGCCCGGCCCACGATCGTCCCGTCGCGCGCGACGACGAACGCGGTCGGCGTCGCGTTGACGCCGTAGGCACCGGTGATCGCGCCGTCGCGATCCAGCACGATCGGCGCGACGTAGCCGCGCTCAGCGGCCGAGCGGGCCACCTTCGCGCGGTCCTCGCGAATGTCGACCAGCACGACGGTGACGCCCTTTGGTTCCCACTCCCGGGAGACCTGGTTGATCGAGGGCAACTCCCTCGTGCAGTAGGGTCACCACGTCGCCCAGAAGTACAGCAGCACCACGCGGCCCCGGAGGTCGGCGAGTCGCACCGCGCGGCCGTCGGGCGTCGGCAGGTCGAAGGGCGGCGCCTCGAGCCGCGACGTCGGGCGCGCGAGCTGCAAGGCCTCGAGCAGTGCGGCGGGCGGCGCCGACCAGGCCTGGTCGGCGAGGAGCAGTGGGACCCCCACGAGGAGCGCGGCCAGGGCGAGGCACCGCGCGGGACGTCGCATGCGGATCATCATACACGCGGGGCCCGCGACGGCCCGGCCACTTCGGCGCCGGCGCCGATGAGGGCGCACGCCAGCGCCACCAGCCCGAGCGCCGTGGGCAGACCGGCCGCGTCCGCCACGAGACCGATCGCCGGCGGGCCGGCAAGGAACCCCGCGTAGCCCGTCGTCGCGACCGCCGCCAGGCCGGTGCCGGTCGGGATCCCCGTCACCCGGCCCGCGGCGCCGAACAGCACGGGCACCGAGTTGGCGAGCCCCAGTCCGACCACGCCCGCCCCCACGATGCCCGCCGCCGGGCGGCCGATGATCAGCGCGGTGGCCAGCCCGGCCGCCGCGAGCCCCCCGGACAAACGCAGCAGCCGGACCGGGCCGAGGCGGGCGCGCAAGTGATCCCCGGCGAACCGGCCGAGCGCCATCGCGAGGGAGAAGGTCGCGAACCCTGCGCCCGCCAGCGCGGTGGACGTGCCCAGCTCGTCGCGGAGATACACAGCGCTCCAGTTGCCCATCGCGCCCTCGGCCAGGAACGCGCAGAACGTCACGCTCCCGAGCCCGAGGAGCCGGCGAGGAGGCCACGCGAAGACCGGCACCGCCCGCGACGATGGAGCCGTCGGCAGGAGCGCGCCGCGCGCGGCGGCGAGGGCCGCCAGGCTGCCGAGCGCGACCGCGACCACGTGCCCCATCCCCGCGATCCCGACCGCCATCGCGCCGACCGTCACCGCAGCGCCCACGAGCCCGCCCGCGCTGTAGCACCCGTGGAAGCCCGAGAGAATCGGCTTCCCGAGCGCCGCCTCGACCGCGACGCCCTGTGCGTTCATCGCCACGTCGAGGGTCGCGTTCGCCGCGCCGAGCAGCCAGAGGGCCCCGGCCAGGAGGCCAACGCTCGGCGCGAGCACGGGCAGCGGCAGCGCCAGCGCGAGCGTGGCGGCCGCCCCGAGCGTGACGCGCCGGCTGCCGGCGCGCGAGACGAGCCAGGCGGCCACGGGTAGCACACTCACCGACCCGACGGCCATCACCAGGAGCACGGTCCCCAGCCCGCCGTCGCCGAGCCCGTGCGCCGCCTTGACGAGCGGGATGTACGGCACCCAGCTCGCGAGGACGAAGCCGTTCAGGAAGAACACCGTCCCGACCGCGAGTCGGGCGGAGTGAGCCTCGGCCGGACGGGACGTGGCCCGCAGCGACTACTCCCCGCTCTGCTGGAGGAGCTTGGCCACGATTCCGGTCCAGCCCGTCTGGTGGCTCGCGCCGATGCCGGCCCCGGTGTCGCCGTGGAAGTACTCGTAGAAGAGGAGCAGGTCTTGCCACCGGGGATCCCGCTGGAAGGGCCGAGCGGCCCCGTGAACCGGGCGGCGGCCCGATGGGTCTCGCAGGAAGATCCGCGTGAGGCGCCGCGAGAGCGCGGTCGCGACGTCGCACAGCGCCATGGACTGGCCGGAGCCCGTCGGGAACTCGACCTTGAAGTCGGGCCCGTAGAAGTAGTCGAAGCGCTGCAGCGCCTCGATCAGGAGAAAGTTCATCGGGAACCAGACCGGGCCGCGCCAGTTGGAGTTGCCGCCGAAGAGCCCCGTCTTCGACTCCGCCGGCTCGTAGGCGACCCGGTGCTCGGTCCCGTCCAGGCGGAGGACATACGGATGGTCGAGGTGGTAGCGGGACAGCGCCCGGATGCCGTGCGGGGAGAGGAACTCGCTCTCGTCCAGCATGTAGCGCAGCACCCGGCGCAGCCGGTCCCCGCTCACCAGGGACAGCAGGCGCCGCGAGCGTCCGTCCGGGCTCCGCTGTCGCACGAACTGGTCCCGGAGATCCGGACGGTTGGCGAGGAACCACTTCATCCGGCGCTGGAACTGGGGCAGCGCGCTGATGTTCTCCGACTCGAGGACCTGCACCGCGAAGAGCGGCGCCAGGCCCACCATCGATCGGACGCGGAGGGGCACGACCGTCCCGTCCGGCAGGTGGAGGGCGTCGTAGAAGAAGCCGTCGGTCTCGCTCCAGAGCTCGACCCCCTCGCCGCCCATGTCGTTCATCGCGTACGAGATGTAGACGAAGTGCTCGAGGAACTTCGACGCCATGTCCTCGTACGCCGGGTTGTCGACGGCGAGCTCCAGCGCGATCGCCAGCATGTTGAGGCAGTACATCCCGACCCAGGCCGTGCCGTCCGACTGCTCGAGATGGCCACCGCCGGGGAGCGGCCCCGAGCGATCGAAGACACCGATGTTGTCGAGGCCGAGGAAGCCGCCCTCGAACACGTTGTTCCCCTCGGGGTCCTTCCGATTCACCCACCAGGTGAAGTTCAGCAGCAGCTTCTGGAAGACGCGCTCGAGGAAGCGCCGGTCCGCGACCCCCCGGTGTCGCTTCTCGATCTTGTAGACGCGCCACGCCGCCCACGCGTGGACCGGCGGGTTCACGTCCCCGAACGCCCACTCGTAGGCCGGAATCTGCCCGTTCGGATGCATGTACCACTCGCGGAGGAAGAGGATCAGCTGCTCTTTCGCGTAGTCGGGATCGACGAGGGCGAGCGCGATCGTGTGGAACGCGAGATCCCAGGCGGCGTACCACGGATATTCCCACTTGTCCGGCATCGACACGACGTCGTCGTTGTACAGGTGCGTCCACTCCGAATTCCGGCCGTGCAGCCGCTCCGGCGGAGGGGGCGGCTGACCCGGATCCCCCGCCAGCCAGCGTCGGACGTCGTAGTGGTACCACTGCTTCGACCAGAGCATGCCGGCCAGGGCCTGGCGCATCACGTTGCGCGCGTCGTCCCCGAGATGCGCGGGGACCACGGTCGCGTAGAACTCGTCGGCCTCCCGCTGGCGCTCCGCGGTGATGCGGTCGAACTCCGCCCCGAAGGGCGCGGGGAGCATCCCGTCGACGAGGCGGAGCCGGAGCACCGCCCGGCCGCCGGCCGGGATGGTCAGACGGTGCTGGGCCGCGACCTTCGTGCCCACGCCGTCGGAGAGCAGGAGATCCTCCCGCCCATGAACGATCGCGTCGTGGAAGGCGTCCTTCCGCCCGGGGTCCGGTTGGCCGTCGCCGAATACGCGGCGGGCGTTGGTCTCGTTGTCGGTGAAGAGGAGACGCGGCGCCCCCTCGACGTAGAGACGAAACTCCGGCGAGAGCTCCGGATGCTCCACGCGGACGACCGAGACGTCACCCGGGGCGTCGTCCCGGACGAGGCGCGGCTTCCGGGCTCCGGGATCCCAGGACCAGCTGTTGCGGAGCCAGAGCGTCGGCAGGAGGTGCAGTCCCGCCGCCTCCGGGCCCCGGTTGTCGACCATCACCCGGATCAGGAGGTCGTTGGGGCTCGCCTTCGCGTACTCCACGAGGACGTCGAAGTAGCGATCGTCGTCGAAGATCCCGGTGTCGAGCAGCTCGTACTCCGGCTCGTCCCGCCCGCGGCGCGCGCTCTCGTCGCGGAGGGCCTCGTACGGAAACACCGCCTGCGGGTACTTGTAGAGCCCTCGCATGTAGGAGTGGGTCGGCGTGGCGTCGAGGTAGAAGTAGCACTCCTTCACGTCCTCGCCGTGGTTCCCTTCGGGCCCCGAGAGGCCGAAGAGCCGCTCCTTCAGGATCGGGTCGCGCCCGTTCCAGAGGGCGAGGGCGAAGCAGAGGCGCTGGTGGTTGTCGGAGATCCCGAGGAGACCGTCCTCGCCCCAGCGATACGCGCGGGAGCGCGCGTGCGCGTGCGGGAAGTATTCCCAGGCCGTCCCCTGCGGCGAGTAATCCTCGCGGACCGTGCCCCACTGGCGCTCGGCCAGATACGGGCCCCAGCGCTTCCAGTAGGCCGTCCGGGCCTCCGCGGCGGCGAGGCGCTCGCGCTCGGCGCCGCCGGACGGCTCGCTAGCCGCCACGCGCGAATTCCGGATAGAGCGTCATGCCGCCGTCGACGAAGAGGGTCTGCCCGTGGATATAGTCGGCGTCGTCCGACGCGAGCCACGCCGCCACCTGGCCGATGTCCGCCGGCTGCCCGATCCGCCCGTACGGAATCATGGTGAGCAGGCTCTTGAGGGCCTCGGGAGTCGACCAGGCTGCGGTGTTGATCGGCGTCTGGATGGCCCCGGGGCCAATGGAGTTCACGCGGATGTGGTGGGGCGCCAGCTCCTGCGCCACCGATTGCATGAACAGCATCATGCCGCCCTTGGACGCCGCGTAGTTGACGTGGCCGGCCCACGGGATACGCTCGTGGACCGAGGACATGCAGATGATCTTGCCGGTGGCGCGCGAAACGTCGGGACGGGGGCCCCGGCGGATCATCTCCCGCGCGGCCTCGCGGACGCAGAGGAAGGTGCCGGTGAGGTTGACCCCGAGGACCGTGTTCCACTGCTCGAGCGTCATGTCGACCAGCGTGGCGTCACGCTGGAGCCCCGCGTTCGACACGAGGATGTCGATGGTGCCCCAGGCCGCGATCATGTCGCGGAACATCGCCTGCACCTCGGCCTCGCGCGACACGTCGGCGCGGAGCGCCATGGCCGCGACGCCTCCGGTCCGGAGGTCGGTCACCACGCGCTCGGCGTCCTCCGGCCGCGCGACGTAGTTGACGACGACGTCCGCGCCCGCGGCGGCGAGCGCCCGCGCGACCCCCTCGCCGATCCCCGAGTTGGCCCCGGTGACGAGCGCCTTCTGGCCCGCGAGCGGTTTGCCTGGCGTCATGCGTCGCTCCCCCTCGGCTCGTCGATCCGCTTCCGGGCTCTCTCGCCCGGCGGTCTGATCATCGCACGACGGCGGCACGGGCGCGGCGCGCGCGGGCGAGCACACGCGCGGGTGTTCCTCTGCTTCCAGCGCGCCTTCATCCGTGGCGTCGCGCGGTCGGGTCTCCGGGACGAGCATCGCGGCCGCCGTCGCGTCCAGTCCGGGAAAGCCCACTTGACGCCATGTGCCCTTCGGACGATTCTCGTGGCCCACCCCGGATGGCGTCGGCGCCCGGGGGCGACAGGGCCACCAGCCGTGACACCATGCTCAGGGAGGACCCTCATGGCCGAAACGTTGGGGCTAGTCAGCGGTAGCATCTCGCGCCGCGCCCTCATGACGAAGGTCGGCTTGGCCGCCGGCGCGGCGGTCCTCGCGCCTCGGCTCGCCTCGGCTCAGGTGCCGATGGCGCCGCCGAGCACCGTCACGACCCCGCCGCGGGACTTCGGTCCGGGTGGGGCGCCCACGACGTACTTCACGGACCCGGACGTCCTCACGATCGACCCCCTGTTCGACGATCTGCGCCAGCCGAACGCGCCGATTCAGCGGCTCTGGACCGGGGCGCTGTGGTCGGAAGGGCCGGCGTGGAGCGCCCAGGGACGCTACCTCGTGTGGAGCGACATCCCGAACAACCGCCAGCTCCGCTGGCTGGAGGACAACGGCCAGGTGAGCGTCTTCCGCCTGCCGTCGAACAACAGCAACGGCAACACGTTCGACTTCCAGGGCCGACAGCTCTCGTGCGAGCATCTCACCCGCCGCGTGGTCCGCTACGATCACGACGGCTCGATCACGGTCCTCGCCGACTCGTTCGAGGGCAAGCGCCTGAACTCGCCGAACGACGTGGTGCCGCATCCGGACGGCAGCTACTGGTTCACCGATCCGCCGTACGGCGGCCAGCTGTACGAGGGCGCGCCGGACGCGGCGGGCGGGGCGAGCAACGCGAAGGGCCGGCTCAAGAACCGGCTCGGCCAGGCGGCGGAGATCGGCGGGGCCAAGCGGGAGCTGCCGACCAACTGCTACCGGATCGATCCGAGCGGGCGCATCGATCTCGTCGTCACCGAGGCGCAGGTGCCCGACCCGAACGGGCTCTGCTTCTCCCCGGACTACAAGAAGCTCTACGTCATCAGCACCGGCAAGGGGCCCGGCGACAGCGGGCCCGGCGGCCAGGGCAACATGTACGCCTTCGACGTCGGCAGCGACAACAAGCTGTCCAACCAGAAGCTCTTCTCCGATTTCATGGTCGATGGCGTGAAGTGCGGCCCCGACGGCGTCCGCGCCGACGTCGACGGCAACCTGTGGGTGTCGAGCAACGCGGGGCGCGCGGTCGGCTACAGCGGCGTGACCGTCTGGACGCCCGAGGGCAAGCTCATCGGCCGCATCCGGATCCCGGAGATCGTCGGCAACGTGTGCTTCGGCGGCCCCAAGCGGAACCGCCTGTTCATGGCCGCCAGCCAGTCCCTCTACGCGGTGTACACCGCCACCCAGGGGGCCGCGCCCGGCTAGACCGACCGCTCGACCCAGCGAACCGTCGCGGGCCCGGCGGCGCCCACCTGGCGTGGCCGGGCCCGCCCTCTCCCTCGAAATCCAGCGCCGCGCCGCCGCCCGCCGGGGGGCGAGCCGGAGATCGACGAGCCAACGCATGAGCCTCCTGATCCGCGACGCGACGGTGATCACCGTGGATTCCCAGCGGCGCATCCTCGAGCCCGGCGCCGTCTACATCGAGGGCGCGCGCATCGCCGACGTGGGCCCGAGCGAGGAGGTCGCGCGCCGCCACCCGGCCGCCACGCGAGTCCTGGACGGCCGACGAAAGGTGGTCATTCCCGGATTCGTGAGCGCCCACAACCACGTCGGCTACACGCTCTTCCGCGGCCGGGCCGAGGACGCCGGGCTCGGCTGCGTCACCGGCATGTACTTCCCGATGACCACCGTCGTCACGCGTCCGGAGCGTCTCGCGGTGGGCTCCCTGACGTACGCGGAGCTCCTCCAGAGCGGCGTCACCACCGTGCTCGAAATGGAGGAGGACGCCGACGTCTACGCACCGTTCGTCGAGCGGCTCGGGATCCGGAGCCTGATGGGCGTCATGACCCTCGACGTCGACGTGGACGGGCTCCGCCACGACCGCTACCGCTACGACCCCGCACTCCGGCAGGCCCAGCTCCGCCAGGCCGTCCAGTTCGCCGAGACCTGGCACGGCAAGGCGGACGGCCGGATCTCCGTCATCATGGCGCCCAACATGACGATCAGCTCCTCGCCGGAGCTGCTCCGGGAGACACGCGCCGCCGCGGATCGACTGGGGCTGCGCCTCAGCATCCACCTCGGGTGGGGGCCGGCCGAGGGCGTCGCCATCCGCCGGCTGCACGGCGTCGGCGCGTTCGAGTACGCGCGGGCGAACGGGCTTCTCGCCTCCGACGTGCTGGCCGCGCACTGCTACGTCATCGAGGATCCGGAGATCGCGCTCCTGGCCGAGACCGGCACGGCGGTCGCTCACTGTCCCCTCATGAACGCGGTCCGCGGTCTGATCGCGCCGGTCGGCGAGTTCCGGCGCCGCGGCATCACGGTGGGCCTCGGCATCGACAACATGTTCGCCGACTACTTCGACGTGGTCCGCGCGTGCGTGCTGATGGCCCGCATCAAGGAACAGAACGCGCGGACGATGCTCACCCCCGACGCGCTGGAGCTGGCCACGATGGGCGGCGCGCGCGCCCTCGGCCTCGAGCGCGAGATCGGCTCCATCGAGACGGGGAAGCGCGCGGACCTGGTGGTCCTCGACTACCGGGCCTTCGGCCTCGTCCCGACGCTCGACCCGATCCAGAACCTCGTCTATCATGCGCACGCGAAGGACGTGGAGACCGTGCTCGTGGACGGCCGCGTCGTCGTCGACGACCGCCGGCTGGTCCACGCCGACGCCACCGCGCTCGTCGACGCCGCCCAGGACGCCGCGACCGCGGCCTGGCGGCGCTTCGTCGCGAAGTACGGCGGGATCGTGGCGGGGTAGCGGACCCGGGAGGGACGTCGATGCCAGCAGCGAGCGCCGCCGAGCTGCGCGCGCGCGTCACGGTGTGCATGTTCGATCAGTACGGCACGGTGGTCGACATGCAGACCGGTCTCACCGAGGTGGCCGCCCCCTACCTCCGGGAGAAGGGCTGGACCGGCGATCCGCACGCGTTCGTGACCTGGTGGCGCCGCACGCATTTCGAGAACTCGATGATCGACGCGCTCCTGCAGCGCGAACACACGCCTTACCGGGAGATCGGCCACCGGTCCGTCGCGTGGGTGCTCGAGCGGGCGGGCATTCCCCACACCGTGGACGAGGTCCGCCGGCTGGTCGCGCAGATCGAGCGGCTCCGCCCGTTTCCGGAGGTTCCGGCGGCGCTCGCCCGCCTCCACACGCGGTTCAAGATCGTCGTGCTCTCGAACGGCGACCCGGACATGCTGGAGGCGGCGAAGGCCCATCACGGGATCCCCTTCGACGCCGTCATCTCCGCGGCGGCCGCCAACGCGTTCAAGCCCCACGTCGCGACTTACACGCGGGCGGCCGAGATCATGGGCGTGCCGCGGGACGCCGTGCTCTTCGTCGCCAATCACGCGTTCGACTGCATCGGGGCCAAGTCCGCCGGCATGCGCACCGCCTTCGTGGATCGCCGCCGGCGGCCCTTCGGCGCGACCCCCCACCAGCCGGACCTCATCGTCGCCAGCATGACCGAGCTGGCCGATATCCTGTGCCCGCCCGCCGCTGTGGCATCCTAGAGTGGAGGGATCGAAGCCCCTCGGAAACGGACGGACACACGCATGGCACATCGCGACGCGCACGATTCGGCCCACGGCCTCCACTGCCGCCGCCGACCGCTCCAGCTGGCCACGCTCGGGTTGGCAGCGACGCTCAGCCTCGGGGGAGGCCCGGCTGCGCTGGCTGCGGGCGGGCCCGGCGCCGCGCGTCTCGCCCAGGCGACCGGGACGCCGCCGGTGGAGCGCCCGACCACGATCCGGGGCACCATCGTGGCCGTCGAGGGGGATCACCTCCGGGTGGCGACCCCCGGGGGCGCGGAGACCGTCACGCTGGTCCCGCCTCTCACGGTCACCGGGGCGACCCGCGCCAGCCTGGCCGACATCGGCCCGGGCACGTTCCTCGGGACGGCGGCCCGCGCGCAGCCGGACGGCACGTTCCGCGCGCTCGAGGTCCACATCTTCGACGAGTCCATGCGGGGCACGGGCGAGGGCCACCGGCCGATGGATGCGCCCGGCACGACGATGACCAACGCCGCCGTCGATGCGGTCGTGCAGAAGGCCGACGGACCGCTCCTCACCCTCAAGCACAAGGACGGCGTCACGCAGGTCCTCGTCCCGCCCGACACGCCGATCGTGCGGTTCGGGCCCGGGGATCCGAGCCTCCTGCTGCCGGGCGCCAGCGTGACGGTGTTCCGCGCGCTCCGGGCGACCGACGGCTCGCTGAGCGCGTCGCGCCTCACGGTCGGGGTGAACGGCACGCGCCTGCCGATGTAGGGCCCACCGGTCGAGACCGGCTTCCTCGCGCCCGCGTTCTGAGGAGCGGCAAGACGGCGCGCTCGCCCGCGCTGAGCCCCGGCGGGGCGTTGCGCGCCACGGCGCGCCGCGCGGTGTCATCGAGCGTTCCGGCAACGTAGGCGTCGATGACCGCCGGATGCACGTAGCACTGGCGACACACGGCCGGCGTGTTGCCGAGCCGGGTCGCGACGCGCCGGATGGCATCCGCCACGCGGCGCTTCGCCTCCGGCCCCGACCGGAACGTCGCGCCCCGGAGCGCGCCGGCGGCCAGCACCGTCCCTGACCACGTCCGGAAGTCCTTGGCCGTGAAGTCGTCCCCCGCGATCGTCCGCAGGTAGGCGTTCACGTCCCCCGAGCCGATGGTGTGCCGCGCGCCGCCGTCGTCGACGTACTGGAACAGCTCGTGGCCCGGAAGCTCCTGGCACTGGCGCACGATCCGGGCCAGCCGCTGGTCCGCGACGTCGACGACGTGGTCCTTCCCGCCCTTTCCACGGAACTCGAAGCGGAGGGTCCGGCCCGCCACGGTGACGTGCCGGTCCCGAAGGGTCGTCAACCCGAACGAGCCGTTCGTGGCGGCGTATTCGGCGTTGCCGACCCGAATCAGCGAGGTCTCGAGGAGCCGGACCACCGAGGCGAGCACCTTCTCCCGGGACAGCCCCGGCCGCGCCAGGTCGCGGCGGACCTGTCGCCGGATTTGCGGCAGCCGGCGGGCGAACAGGCGCAGCCGCGCATACTTGGTTGCATCGCGGACCTGTCGCCACCGCGGGTGATAGCGGTACTGCTTCCGCCCGCGGGCGTCGCGGCCGATGGCTTGGATATGACCGGCGGGGGTCGCGCAGATCCAGACCTGTGTCCAGGCCGCCGGAATCGCGAGCGCCCGGATCCGACGTCGTGTCGCGAGGTCCCGCACGGGCGAGCCGTCGGCGGCATGGTAGCGAAAGCGCGGCCCCTTGCCCACGCGGCTGATGCCTGGTGTCTGGTCGCTGACATACCGGAGCGCCGCCGCTTCGGCCGCCTCGACGGCGGCAAGCGGCGGGATCGACGGCCGCGCCCCCGGATTCACCGCCGGCGGGGGGAGCGGGGCCCGCACGAGCCTCATGACGTCGTCCCCTGCTGGATGTCTCGCCGGCCCCTCGCGCGATGCCGATCGGCTCGAGGACACATGTCGTGATGCGGGAGCAAGGGCGTTGCCATGCCGGGCGGCCCAGCCGGGCGTCTCTCACGCCGTCAGGATGACGTCGCGGCGACAGGATGGCCGGCGCTCGCTCGACCGGATCCCCCCGAGCAAAGAGCCGCATCCCGGATCTCCGGGCGGGTTCGTGACTCCTCCGCTACTCGGCGCTCGCGCGCCCGATCTCCATCCGCGCGGCGTGGGGCTTGCATTTCAGTCAGCCCGTCCGAAGAAAGGACTCGCGGCTGATGACACTCTCGCCGTTGGTGCACGAGCAGATCCTCGCGGAGCCTCCACCCCTCCTCGACCTCGTCGCCTCCCTCCTCCGGGATCAGTCGGCGCCGGAGGCCGGCCTTCCATGCACGCTGTTGCCGTCCGATGACCAGTACGCGATCCGTCTGGGTGAGGCCGTCGAGGGCCCGGCCGTCCTGCTGCCCCGCCGCCCGCTGGAGCGCGCGCTCAGCGAGCCGCAGGCCCGTGCCCGGGTGCGCCAGCTCCTCCGGATGGCGATCGAGACGCTCCGCGGCCACCGGGCGAGCGCGCCCACTCCCCTGACCGCCTACTTCACGGCGCTGGACGTCCGGTCACTACCGGGCCCGCGCTGCATGTCGTGCGAGGGTCCCCTCCTCGCGGAAGCCCCGGTGGTGATCCGGGACGGCGCGCGCGCGCATCTGGCCTGTCCCCCCGCGTGGTAACCGAAGACCCGCCCCTCGATCCTCCCTGTTCGACCGACCGGTCGGCGCGCGCCGACCAGAGGAGGTAGCGTCATGGACACCCAGACGAAGACCGAGACCCTGCTGGAAGCGATCGAGCACCGGCTCGCCGAGATCTCGACGCGGCAGCACGCGCTAGCGGTCGAAAAGACCCGTCTGGTCGAGCAGATCACGCCCTTGCGGCTCGGCGTCGCCTCGCCCGATCTCGCGCTCGCCCAGCTGAGAGCGCACGGCATCGCGCTGCGTGGCGTCGCCGCGGCGTGGGGCGCAGAGCGACCGTCGCGCGCGGTGGTGCTCGAGTCCGTGATCCCGCGGCGCCCGAACGTGACCCCTCTGCCCGCCCCCCGGTCCGGCACCGCCTGACGGCGGCGCGGCAGCGGGGAGCAGGGACGGCGGGCCCGGATCAGCCGGGCTGCCGGGCCTCGCGGTCGAAACCGGGAAGGATGGCGCGGAAGAAGGCGTTCTGGATCAGCTTCAAGACCGCCTGAACGGTGCTCCCCTTCGGGTCGTCCAGCCGCCCCGAGATGTCGACCTGCGTGGCGACCTCCTTTCGCGGGACGTTCTTCATGATCTTCGCGACGCCGGTCACGAGGTGCTCGTAGAGCTTCTGGCCGGCGCTCTTGTGCCGATCCTGAGTCGGATCGTAGGCCTGCACGTCCCGGAACAGCGGTTTCACGTACCCGTGAATCTGCCCCGATTTGACCGTCAGCTCGGAATAGAAGGAGAAGACTCCACTGACCACGTCGAACTTGCCGTACGCCCGCAGCATGTCGTTCATCGTCCGGAGGTCCGTCGCGTCGATCGCGATCCGCATGTCGAAGTCGGGCCCGTCCACCTCCGGGCGGAAGTGGGCGAGAACCTGCGTCGGCCCATTGCCCATGAACCGGCCGGTCAGGGTGGCGGTCATCTGCCCCTCGGTGGCGTGGTTCGTGAAATTCTCGACGCGCAGCCGACCGACGTCGACGAAGGCACGATAGTCGGGCGTCGTCCGCGTGTTGCGGAACCCCACCCGGCTGTTGACGAGCTCGACCTGGCGCGCCCGGAGGTGAAGGTCCGGCGCGTTGTTCGCCTGCTCGACCGCCTTCTCCGTCTTGCGCGCGGCCTTCTGCGGGACCCCGGCGGCCTGCGGAGTCTGGACGTACTCGACCGACATGCCACTGATCGTCGCCTGCTTCAGGTCGGCGGTCCGCACCGTCGGCCCCCACTCGAACGAGCCGGCGGCCGCCAGCAGGCCGCCCTGGATTGCCACGTTCCCGTGATTCAGGACGGGCTTGAAGTAGTCGAGCTCCACCCCCTCCAGCGTGACGTCCCCCTGAAGGCCGGGGATGGGCTCGGCCAGGAAGTCGGCATGGCCATCGACCACGATGCGGCCCGTCTCGAAGACGACCGCCTCGAGATGAAGATCGGACGGATAGGTTCGCTCCTTCGAGCGAATGTTCCGGATGTTCTCCGCCCGGACGGCGAGCCGGCTGATCTCGAGCGGCTTGAACGGTCCGTCGTCCACGTAGGTCACCCTCCCGTTCGAGACGTTGATCTCGTTGATCTTGAGCGGGTAGATGGCCTCAAAGGCTTCCTGCCAGCCGTGCTGGTCGAGCGGCGTCGGGTCGGCGGCCTCGGCCCGGAGCTGCGCGAGGTTCACGTACAGCGTCGGATCGGCGAAGTCGAAGTCGGCGACCAGCCGACCGTGGAGGAGCGCCTTCCACTGCACGCTCGCATCGAGGCGTCGCACGTGAAACACTGGCGGATCCGGCTGCGCATCCTGGGCGAACGCCAGATCGTACAGCGTGATCGACAGCCCCACCGGATGAAAGCTCGCCCCGCCGAGCGTCGCCGTGTATCCCTTCAAGCGCTGGTTCATCTGGCGAACCAGTCCGCGCCGCAGCGGCCCGTCGGCCATGTAGGAGCCCGCGATCGCGACGATCACGAGGCCGATGGCGATGAGCCCACCCCATCCGACCCGGCGTCGCCAGCGGGCGGCGGCGGTCTTGCGCGATGCCATGGACACCCTCGCCGAGGTGAAGGTGCAAGGCGCTTGCCGGTCGCTCCGGCACGGCTCGACGCCCACGGTCGCGCGCATGCCGCATGGCCCGACAGCGCGTCCGGCTCACGACAGACTGTCGGCAATGGCGGGATCGGCACGGGCTGTGGACTCGGTGGGATTCCAGGGAATGGAGAGGCCCGTGGACCGGCGAGTCGTCCGGTCAGGGCCGAACTGCGTTGCGGAACGCGTCGACGTCCAGGGTGTTCAGCACCTCGCCGCGCCGCACCCAGCCGCGGCGCGCCATGTCGACGCCCCAGCGAAGGTGGTCGAGCGCGCCCGTGGAGTGGGCATCGGTCGAGATCACGAACCGGAGGCCCCGCTGCCGCGCCTCGTGGATCCATGGCGGCGGAAGATCCAGTCGATGCGGGTCTCCGTTGATCTCGATCGCGGCGCGCGCGTCGGCGATCGCGTCCAGGACGGCGCCCATGTCGCACTCGAGCGGCGGGCGGCTGGCGACGTACCGGCCGAGGGGATGGCCCCAGACCTTGAACAGGGGGTGCCGCATCGCGCGAACCAAGCGTCGCGTCATCTCCGCCGGCTCCAGCCGGTGCCGCTGATGGACGCTCGCGATCACGATGTCGAGCTGCGCGAGCACGTCGTCCGGATAGTCCAGCGCGCCGTCCTTCAGGATGTCGCATTCCGTTCCGCGAAGGAGTCGCACCCGAACCCGGTCCTGCACCGACGCGATCTCGGCCCACTGACGCCGCAGCCGTTCGACGTCGAGCCCCCGTGCGTAGCTCGCGGTGGGGGAGTGATCGGTGATCGTCAGGTACGCCATGCCCCGCGCGTCCGCGGCGCGGGCCATCTCCTCGACCGTGTGGCGGCCATCTGAATACCGCGTGTGACAGTGGACGAGCCCGCGCAGGTCCTCCACGCGAACGAGGTCCGCCGGAAGGGATCCGGCGATGGCCGCCTCGATCTCGCCGGTGTCCTCCCGCAGCTCGGGCGGAATCTCCGGCAGTCCGAGATGCTGATAGAGCTCGGCCTCCGTGTGAGTCACCAGCCGCTCGGCCCCTCGATACAGGGCATCCGCCTCCCAGCGCACGCCGCGGGCGGCCCCGAGGCTCTCGAGCTTGGCCAGGTGCGCGACGGAGCCGGTCGCGCGATGAAGCGCCACCGCGTGGGACTCCGGCGACACGGCCCGCACGCGCGCGTCCAGGCCGGTGACGAGCCGGAGCCGTGCCTCCGAGGCGCTCAGGGGGCTGACGGACCGCGCGAGAGGGATCCGGACGACCCGCTCGAGGGCAGCCGCCGGATCCGGGCTCGCGACGACCGCGTCCAGCTCGCCGATCAGCTCCACGCGGCGGCGGAGATCCCCGGCCAGCGCCACCCGATGGACGAGCTCGATACGGCCGAGCTGTCCGATCAGCCGCTCGGCCTGCTCCGCCGCCTCCGCCAGTCCCACCCGCGGATCCTGGGTCTGGAGTGCCGCGATCGCCGTGAGGATCCGCCGCTCCGTGCGCGCCCCGAACCGTGGGACCCCGCGGATGCGGCCCGCCTCGCCGGCGGCCCTCAGATCCTCGAGGCTTGCGACACCGAGCGCGTCGTGAAGCGCGATCATCTGTCGGCGCGTCAGCACCGCGGCGAGCTCGGCCGCGCCGGGCGGGGCGCCCTCGCGCAGGCGATGCAGCAGCTCGCTCCGGCCCGTCTCGGTCAGCTCGCCGATCGTCCGGGCGAGGGTCGGCCCGATCCCGGGCACTCCGCGGAGACGGCCGGCCCGTACGAGCTCGGCGACATCCTCCGCCAAGCTCTCGATCGCGTCGGCCCCCCGCTCGTAGGCGCGCACCTTGAAGCGCGCCGCGCCCTCGAGGCCGAGTAGTGTCGCAATCTCCCGGAGGGCGCGCGCGACCTCGGCATTGCTCATGACGAGCGTCACGCGCAACGCCAGTGCCAGGGCGGCGCCTCCACACGGTCGACGGGACGCCGCGCACGCGACAGATCGTCGCCGTCGCGCGAGCGCCGGCGTCGCTGGCATTGCCCTTGCTCCTCTGGGCGGCAGAGGAACGCAGTCATGCAAGACGTCTGGAATGTCGTCGCGGTGAAGGAGGAGATCGTCATGGCAGTGACGCCCCCGGAGCGTATGGTATCGCGTCCCGTGATCGCCCGGTGGCCGGTGGACTGGAGCGCCATCTGGGTCGGAGCGCTCGGGGCCATGGTGATCGGCCTCGTCATCGCGCTCATCGGCGTTGCCGTGGGCGCGCACCAGACGGCAGCCAGTCGGATCGTCCACTGGAAGGACTTCGGGCTCGGCAGCCTGATCTTCACGGTATTCGGGGCGTTCCTGTCCTTCGTCGCCGGCGGCTGGGTGACCGCTCGCATTGCGGGCTTCGATCGCGCGGAACCGGCCATCCTGCATGCCGCCATCGCCTGGCTGCTCGGCGTCAGCCTGATCGTGGCCGCCGGCTCCTTCAGCGGAGCCACGTTCGGCCCGTGGTATCGCGGCCTCTCGCTGCGCGCGCCCGGCGTCCCAGTGATCGTCGAGGATCCCGATGCCGCACGGGCCGCGCGGAATGCCGCCCTCGGCGGCGTGGCCGTGCTCCTCCTCGGCCTCACCGGGGCGGTCGTGGGCGGCTGGATGGCCTGCGGGGAGCCGATGACCTTCACGCACCACCGAACGCGCGCGCGGCGAGCTGCGTAGGAAGGAGATCTGGGTATGGTCCTGATCCTGCTCTGGCTACTCGGGGTCCCGCTCGGTCTGATCATCCTCCTGTTCCTGCTCGGGGTGGGCCATTGACGGCTGATCGGCATCACCGCATCCCGATGAGTTGACTCACGCCGCATCGGCGACCCCGCCGACCGGCTCACGCGGAGGACATGATGCGATACGCGACTCGAACCCTTCTCGTCTCGACCTCACTGCTCCTGGCCGCCTGCGCCGGGCAAGGCTACTTCCCGAGCGCGCAGTCCCCGCCGGCACCGCCGCCGGCGCCCCAGGAGACGATGACGGCCCAGCCCTCGCCGGCATACGTCTGGGTGCCCGGCAGCTACACGTGGCAGCCGGCGTCGCGCACGTACGTGTGGGTCCCCGGGCACTGGACGGTGCCCCCGGCCGGCCAGGTCTGGGTCCCCGGCCACTGGGAGACCAGCCCAACCGGCAACCGGTGGATCGAAGGGGCCTGGCGGCAGGGCTGAGCCATCCGCGGCCCGCCCGATGGCCTCGCGTCTACTCCATGGCCTGGATGGGCGCGAGGCCATCCCGCGCCGGGCACTCGGCGCCGTCGGAGAACGTCCACGAGTCGCGCGGAGGGACCCGCGAGAGTCGGCAGGGTCGGTCAGGCGACGAGGCGCTCGACCCGCTCGTCGTGCGCCACGAAGGGATCCGGGCAGAAGACGGTCTCGCTCTGACCCTCGACGATCGTCCGGACGAAGGCCCAGTCGACCTGGTACTCCGAGCCCCGGAGCCGCGCGCGGCGGATGAACTCACCGCGCAGGCGAGCCCGCGTCGTCTGCGGCGGCCGGGCGATCGCGCGGGCGATGTCCTGCTCCGTGACCACCGTGGCGACCTGGCCCTGCCGGGCGAGCAGGCGGTGGAGCCCGCGCTCGGATGCGACGTCGTGGTACCGGAGATCGAGCAACGCCACGCGCGGGTCGTCCAGCGCGCAGCCGTGCCGCTCCCGATACCGCTCGATCAGCGCTCTCTTGGTCACCCAATCCACGTCGGCGGCCGCGGTCATCGGG
The DNA here is from genome assembly GCA_964463175.1 of uncultured bacterium. Lineage (GTDB taxonomy): Bacteria > Methylomirabilota > Methylomirabilia > Rokubacteriales > DASRDR01 > DASRDR01. Next base: position 12,537 of record CAYXBJ010000055.1, on the reverse strand, counting down.
TCCTTCGCCAGCCGCGCCAGCACGTCGCGCCATCGCGCCAGGACCGCCGCCGCGAGGGCGTCGCCCCCCGCGCGGCGGACGTACTCCTCGCTGGCATCGAGGTAGCTCAGCTGGAGCTCGAGGGCCGTGTAGGCGCGGCCGTTCCGAAGAGGCACGCGGCACGTCAGGGTCGGATCGCTCGAGATGGCCCGCAGCGCGGTCACCGACGACTGCAGCCGGAGGTCCTCGCGAAGGAACCCATCCTCGATCATGTCGAGCACGAGCGTGGTCGCGCCGACCTTGAGGAAGGTGGCCACTTCCGACATGTTGGAGTCCCCGACGATGACGTGGAGGCGCCGGAAGCGACTGGCGTCGGCGTGCGGCTCGTCCCGGGTGTTGATGATGGGCCGACCGGATACCGTCGCCCCGGATACCTCCTCGGCGATGTGCTGGGCCCGCTGACTCAGGTGATACTCGACGCCCCGCGGGCCGCACTCGATCTTGCCCGCCCCGGCAAAGACCTGGCGACTCACCAGGAAGGGGACCAGGGCGTCCACCATCGACACGTAGTCGGTCTCGCGCGACACGAGGTAGTTCTCGTGGCACCCGTACGAGTTGCCGGCATAGTCCGTGTTGTTCTTGAACGCCTGGATCTGTCCGGTCACCCCGCGCTCCGGCAGCCGCCGCTGAGCGTCCCGGACGAGCCCCTCGATGATCCGCTCGCCGGCCCGGTCGGCCGCCACCAGGTCCCGGAGGTCATCGCACTCCGGTGTCGCGTACTCCGGGTGAAATCCGGTATCGACGTAGAGTCGCGCGCCGTTCTGGAGAAACAGGTTCGGCACCATCGCAAAGGCCGCGATGTCCTCGAAGAGATGGCGCGCGAGCGCATCGGCGCCCAGCACGACGTTTCCCTTGTCCATGCACGTCAGGCCGTACTCGCTCTCCAGGCCGAAGATGCGCCGCCTCATGACGACGTCGAATCAAGCAAGCGACGTGCCTCGGGATCCTCCGCACGCTCGCTCACGTACTCCGACACGGTGTCGTCGCCGTGACAAACCGTCCCGCCGGCGCAGCTCCCTGGCAATGCCATTGCATTCTGATCGAGACGGGGGAGGCGTCGCACGTCGCCCGGATGCCTCGGCCCGAGACCACACGCGGGTGACGCGCATGGAAGGGGGTCCCCCCACGCGACGTTCGGTGGGCGCGCTCGTCATCGCCCTGATCCTGATGGGCGCCGTCATCGACGGCGCGGGGGCGCCACCCGACACGGAAGAGAAGGCTCCGCCCGACAGCACGTCCGCGACGGCGACGGCGCAGTCCGTGCTGGCGCCCCTCCAGCGAACGCTCGCATGGTACGAGGGCGCGCGAGTCGCCATGCAGTCGATCGACGGCGTCCTCGACGCGGACTTCACGCGCGGCGAGCAGCAGACCGCGCAGCGCGTGCTCCAGCGCGCCTTCGACGCCGCCCGCGCGCGGGCCGCGCTGATGGACCGCCCGGATCAGGACGAAAGCCCGAACGCCCCGACCCGACAGACTCGGGCCGCCCGCGTCGCAAAGCTCCAGGCCGCCATCGCGCGCGAAGAGCGGGGCATGGCCGAGCTCCGGCCGCGCCTGTCCACGGCGACGGCGACCGCCCGGCCCTCTCTCGAGCGTCAGCTGGCCGCCGCCAGCAATCGCCTCGAGCTCGCGCGGACACGCCTCGACTTCCTGACGAAGCTGCGTCAGGTCGACGCCGCGCTCGCGGACGACGAGGTCGACCTCGCGGACCAGATCCGCGCCCTGCAGGATGCCGTGCCCGAGCTCAGCGCGACGACGGCCCCGGCCACGGTGGTGACCACGGGATCCCAGCCTCCGGTGTGGTCATCCGGCGCCCAGGCCCTCATCTACCGCCTGCTGGCCTTGCAGCGCAATCGACGCGCGTCGACCGAGCTCGCGCGGGCGACGAGCGAGCTGACCCGGGCGACCCGGGCCGAGCTCCACGACAGCCAGCAGGCGGTCCGGCCGATGATGGCCCGGCTCGAGACGCTGGCCGCGGCGCCGTCCGCCGACGGCGCGACGCTGACGGCCGATCAGGCGGAGTTTCGCGATCTCCTGGAGCGGAGCAAGCTCTCCGGCGCCGTGGTGCTGTCTCTCCGCGAGGAGTCGGCGCTCCTGCAACGCTACGCCAGCGACGTCCAGGTCTGGACGCGCGCCCTCGACCGGGAGATCGGACACGTGCTCCGAGGCCTCGCCCTCGAGCTCCTGGGCGTGGGTCTGGCACTCGCGGCGATCCTGGCGGGCTCCGTCCTCTGGCGCATCGCCGTCGTCCGGTACGTCACCAGCGACTACCAGCGGCGGCTGCTCCTGACGGCCCGCCACATCGTCGTCGTCATCGCCGTGGCGCTCGTGCTCGTCTTCCACTTCGCGAGCGAGCTCACGGCCCTGGTAACGGCGCTGGGGTTCGCCGCGGCGGGCATCGCCTTCGCGCTACAGAACGTGATCCTGGCGGTCGCGGGCTACTTCTCGATGATGGCCCCGAACGGCATCCGCGTCGGCGATCGGGTGAGCCTGCAGGGCCCGTTCGGCTACGTCCATGGCGAGGTGATCGAGATCGGCGTCGTCCGGACTCGCCTGCGGGAGCTCGCCGGCACTCCCCTGCAGCCGACCGGGGGAACGCTGGTCTTCCCGAACTCGGTCGCCTTCACCGGCAGCTTCATCAAGCATCCCGCAGGCGAGGACCGCCGCCCCTAGATCGGGCCGGTCGACGGGACCGACCCGCGGTGACGGGCGGGCGCCGGTCAGCCCTCCGGCCGAGATTCCGCGCCGCGGGGGCGGCCGGCGCGCGCGGCTAGAGCTCCCAGGGGGGATCGACAGCGAGCGGCACCTCGACGAGCACCGGGCCGGACTGGGAGAGTGCCTTGTCGAGCGCGGATCGGAGGCCGCCCGCATCGAGGGCCTGATAGGCCTCCAGCCCGAACGCCCGGGCCAGCGCGAGGACATCCGGGCCGCCGAGCGCGTGCTCGCCCGTCCGGCCGAAGAGGCGCGCCTGCAGGTAGCGGATCGCGCCGTAGTCCTGGTCGTTCATGACCACGAAGACGATCGGGAGCCGATACTTCGCGGCCGTGGCCAGCTCCTGGGCCGTGAAGAGGAGGCCCCCGTCGCCGACGACCGCGACGACCGGCCGGTCGGGATGTGCGATCTTCGCGCCGATCGCCGCGGGGACGCCATAGCCGAGCGTCGCCGAGCCGATCGGGTAGAGGAACGTGCGCGGCGCCAGAACGGGAAGGTGCCACTCCATCCAGTAGTTGAGACCGGTCTGGTCCGCCACCACGATGCCGTCGGCCGGCAGCGCCTCGCGGAGCGCCCGCAGGAGGCCGTCGATCACCGCGGTGTAGCGGGGGCTCCGCGCCGCGCGCGCCCGCGCGAGCGCCGTCCAGTCCCACTCGGCGGTCGACGCCGCGGCCGGCACCGCCGCCAGGATCCCCGCCAGGCCATCCCGGGCGTCCCCGACAATGCCGAGCGCCGGCACGTGGATGCGTCCGATCGCGCGCGGGTCGAGGTCGATCTGCACGAGGCTCTGATCGGGCCGGAGCGCGAGATCGAGGAGCAAGCCCCGGGTGGAGCGGTGAGTCAGCCGGCACCCCACGGCGAGGATCACGTCGGCGGATTCCAGGGCGTCCTTGGTCGCGAGCTGGTTCGGCAGCACGCCGAGCCAGGACGGATCGGTCTCGGGGATCGCGCCGCGCCCCATCACCGACGTGATCACCGGCGCCCCCAGCCGCCGGGCGAGCGCCGCCAGCTCCGCCGTCGCGTCGGCCGCGATCACGCCGCCGCCGGCGACCAGCAGCGGGCGGCGCGCCCGGGCGAGATACCGGGCGGCCTCCTCCACGAGGCCCACGTCGCACGGCGGCCGCCGGCCCTCGCCGGCGGGCGTGAGGCGCGCGGTCACGGGCGCGGTCAGGAGGTCGGTCGGGATCGACAGCGACACCGGACCGGGCCGGCCGGTCCGGAAGAGATGGAAGGCGCCCTGGACCGCGCCGGGGATCTCCGCTCCCTGCTGGAGGGCGTCCGCCCACCGGCTGACGGGCCGGAAGCACTCGATCTGATTCGGCACCTCGTGGAGCGCGCCCATGTCACGGCCGACGAGCGCCTTCGGCACGTCGGACATGACGAGGAGGACGGGCTGCGAGCTCGCGTGGGCCTCGACCAAGGGCGTGAGCGCATTGGTCGCGCCCGGTCCGGTCGTGACCACCACCACGCCGGGCCGCCCCGACGCCCGGGCATAGCCGTCCGCCATGAAGCCGGCGCCCTGCTCGTGGCGCGCGAGGATGTGCGTGATCCGATCCTGACGGAGGAGCACGTCGTAGATCCCGAGGTTGTGGACGCCGGGGATGCCGAACACGTGACGCACGCCCTCGGCCGCGAGCGCGGCCACCACCCATTCGCCCCCGGTCCGGGACACGCTGTCGTCCACGGCACTCACCCGCCCGCAGCCTACCGGCGGGGCTTCCCGACCGTCAAGGCACGGCCCTGGTCCGCCCGGCGATGCACCGTCAGAGCAGCTCGAAGCTTTCCAGCGTGATGCCGAGCGGACGCTCCCTGCCGATGACGACACGCGTCTCATTGGGACCGACCGCCTCGACGGCCTGGCCGGGCTTCGCCCCCCGCGCGCCGACCAAGACGTGCGACCAGCCCTTCGTGCCCCGAAGATCCGCGTGCCCGCCGATCGATCGCAGCGCCCCTACCACGCGCGGCGTGAGCTGGGACTCCGGCGCGTCCATCGCGGCGGCCACCACGATCGTCCCGGCCGGCCACTCCTCGATGAACGCTGCGAGCCGCTCGGGCTCCGCGCTGGTCGCCGCGATGTCGAACCGCCGCGCGTCCAGCACGTGGCCGTCCGCCGGGTCCAGCGCCGCCACCCAGTAGCCGCGTCCCTCCAGCGGGGTCAGCTCGAGCCCGTTGACCCGGACCGAGACCCCGCCGCCGCCGGCGTGCCCCGCGCTGCGGACCGCGAGATCGACCGGCGAGAAGCGACCGGTGTCACCGATCCGGTACGGAGCCGTCCGCGACAGGGCGGCCGGCACGGTGTACACGTGCCGGAAGGTCAGCTCGTTCCGGTCGGCCATCGGGAAGGGCGGCGCCAGGACCACCTGTCCCCGCGTCGACTCGCGCGGCGTCTCGAGGAGCCGCCCGTTGAACCGGACCTCCACGCGGCGCTCCACGTCGGCGTCCTCACCCGCGAGACGCATCGTGTACCGGGCCTGGGGGTGACGCCGGACGAAGTCCGAGGAGAAGTGGCGGCGGACGAGCACGCCCGTCTCCGGCGTCGGCGTCACCTGGTACACCTCGTCGGGTCCGAACGCGTGGGCGAGAGCGAGGGTCGGCACGAGACCGGCGTGCATGAGCTCCCACATGGGCTCCCAGGTCCGGCCGAGGCCGAGATTCCGATGCACGACGACATACCGGACGGGATAGATGGTCCGGATGGCCGACGCGAGTCGCTCGACGTCGCGCGCGTCCGCCGCCGCCACCAGCTCCTCCCAGTTGGGGAGCGCGAAGCCGCCGTGACCGTTGACCAGGCGCTTGCCGTGGTAGGTCGCCCACAGCATGGCCCACGCATCCGCGCCCTTCTCGTGGATCGGGAGCTGCAGGATGGCGAAGTCGCCCGGCTCCGCGCGGAGCCAGTCATACACCTCGGGCGTCCGGGGGAAGAGATGCCACGGCAGCGGGACCAGCGAGAGCTCGACCAGCACGACGACGAGCACGACAGCCGGCACGACCTGGCTCCACCGCCGCGGCAATCGGTCGGCCAGTGCGCGGACGCCGAGGCCCGCCAGCAGGGCGAACGGCAGCACGAACACGAGACTCCAGCGTCCCGGGGCACGGAACGCGCTGCCCCCTGGCAGGTAGAGATAGACCCAGCGGAAGACGGTCACGCCCCAGGCCTGCCGGTACAGGATGAGGGTCGGCGCCAGGCACAGGAGGTACGCGAGCAGGCTCAGGAACAGGAGCACGAGCATCCACTCGCGCGGACGGAGCGCGCCCGACACGCGGCGGCGCGCCTCGAGAGCAATCCAGGCGAGAGCCAGCACCGGGAGCGCGTTCACCGCCACGGTGAGATCCCGGACCCGCAGCCCGTGGAGCACCGGGATCGGCGGCCGATGCCGGCCGAACGTCAGCGCGAAGGCGATCGAGCCGACGGCCAGGGCGGCGAGGCCGAGCACCCCCCATCGCGCCCATCGGGCCCACGGGGCGAGCGGGGGCTGGTCCCGGTCGCCGCGGCCGTACAGCACGATCGCCGCACCGGCGAGCGCAAGCGCCACGAAGCCGGGGAACAGGCCGCCCTCGGGGCGGCCGAATGACATGAGGCGGTGCCGGTAGAAGCGGCTGAACTCCGCGGGATCCAGGATGGACAGGAGGTCCATGCCGAACACGTCCCCCTCGGCCAGGGTCCGCTGGAAGCCCAGCTCCTGGTGCACGCCGAAGTAGGGCCACATGAACGGCGCCAGGGTCAGGCCCAGCACCAGCGTCGCCGCGCTCACGCGCCACGCCAAGGTCCGCGTCAGGCGGTCGGGGCGAAGCACCAGCAGTCCGACCGTCAGGCCGGCGAGGAGCATCACGAGCGCGTAGCCGTTGTAGATCGACGAGAGCACCTGCGCCCAGAGCCCGGCGACCGCCAACCACAGATAGCGGCGCGCCCCCTCCACCACGAACCGGTACACGGCCCAGACGATCAGGGGAAAGAGCACCGCCTGCTGGTAGGTGAACTGCCCGAGGTGATCCATGCGGTTCGGGTGAAATGCGAAGAGTGCGCCCGCCACGAGACTCGGGATCACCTGTCGGGTGATCCCATACATCAGCAGGTACGTCAGCATCCCGCTCGCCGTCAGCTCCGCGATGAGGAGGAGATTGACGGCCACGATGGGCTCGATGCCCAGCGCCAGGAGCGGCGAGGCCAGCAGCCCCGTGAAGAACGCGGACTGCTGGTACGCGACCCCGTTCGAATAGGGGTAGTAGAAGGGCACCTGGAAGAGCCGCGCCGGCGCGCCGAAGGTCCGGAGCGCGTTCCAGGTCACCATGCTGGTCTCGGTCAGGTAGTCGCCATGGCCGCCGCGCAGGACGTTCCGCGGGTTCAGCACCAAGGGATACGTGTAGACGGTCGTCACGCCGAGGAAGAACAGGCCGACCAGGAGGGTATGCCGGACGTGTCGCGCGCGGGCCACGCTCACCCCGTCCCGGCGAGCGGCGGATCGGCGCGTGACGCCGAGGTCCGCGGCGAACCGCTCCGCTCCGTCGAGGGGCGCGTCGGCCCGGCGGAGGACCTCGCTCACCAGCCGGCCCGACCCTCGGCCCGGCGCGGAGTCGTCATGCGGGCGTGAGACTCTCGGCCAGCGCGGCCGCGATCCCGGCCAGGGCCCGCCCGGCGGGCGTGGCGCCGTGCGCGAGGACGAACGGGCGACCGCGATCCGCGGCGGCGGCGAGCCTTGGATCGAACGGCACGCGGCCGAGGAACGGCAGCCCGTGCTGGGCGGCGGTGGCCTCCCCACCGGGACCCTCGAAGAGCGGCCCCACCGTCCCGCACGTCGGGCACGCGTAGCCGGCCATGTTCTCGATCAGCCCGAGGAGTCGCGCGCCGCGCTCGCGCGCGAGGGTGAGCGCCCGCCGCACGACCAGGTGCGACACCTCGGAGGGAATCGTGACCGCGACCGCGCCGGTCAGGCCAGGCAGGAGATCGAGGAGCGTCGGCAGCCGCTCGGCGCCCGGGGGCAGATCGATGAGCAGCAGATCGAGCGCGCCCCAGGCGGTGTCGGCGAGGAACTCCCGGAGCGCCGTGCCCTCCATCGTGCCGCGCCAGGTGTGCGCCTCGGCCTGGGTCGGCGCGCTCCATACGACCGGCGCGTCGTCGCCGGGTAGCAGCAGGTCCATCGACACGACGCGGATGCCGTCGGCGGACACCGCGGGGCGGACGCCCCCCGGCTCCACCCGGAGCGCCTGGCCCCGCACGCCGAGCATCTTGCCCATCGACGGGCCGTTCAGGTCGGCGTCGAGCACGCCCACCGCGAGTCCCCGCCCGGCGAGCGCCCCGGCAAGGTTCGCGGTGATCGAGCTCTTCCCGACCCCGCCCTTCCCGGACACGACGGCCACGCTGGCGCGGATCGTCGCCATCCTCGCGGCAAGCCGCGTCTGCTGCGCGACGACCTGCTCGACGATGTTCGAGCCGCCGTCTCCAGGGATGTCGCGGTAGCCCTTCACGTTCCGATCATCTCCAGGTCAGGCCGCGCGTCGCAGGGCACGAGCGGTCGACTCACTCCACGATTCGTTCCTGGGGGAACCACCGTCGGCCGGAGCACGGTCGCGTCGCGCCGGGGGCGACGGGCCCCGCCCCGCCGCGCGACGGCGACCCCGCCGGGATTCATCGTACGACGCGGCCCACGTCCCGTCCACTTTCACCGCCGCGGGCGGCGCGGGCCGTCCCTCGCTAGGTGCCGGGGCCTTGGTCGCTCGTATCGAGCGGCGTCGCGGCGGGATCCCGGAGATGCGCGCGGAAGCGGCGCATCAGATCCTCGCCGAGGAAGTCTCCGGACTGGCCGTGCCGCTCCGTTTCGAAGTACTGGCGGATCCGATCGAGCCGCGCCTGCGCTTCCGGATTGAGGCTCACCGTGCGGATCTCGGCCTTGGCCGCGTCGAAGGCATCGAACGTGAGCTCGGTGAAGCCCAGCTCGCGGATGCGCTTCACCGCCTTCATCATCGCCTGGTTGCGGAACCGCGTCAGGAGGGGTGACGTGATGTCGGCCACGCCCATCCGACGCGCCCGCCGCTCGGCCGCCTTCCGGATGCCCTCCCGCACGAATTCCGGCGCGGTCTGAAGTCGCGTCCAGGCCTCGGGCTCCCACCGCACCGGTGTCTCGGGGGTCGCCTGCCAGAGCCGGTCCACGACCTCCGCCGTGATCCGGTCCAGCCCGGCCCGCCGTGCCTCGACCTCGATGTCGCGCTGGAAGAGCCGGAGGACGAAGTCCGCCATCATGGCCGGCGCCTGGCCGAGCCGGCCGACCATTCGGGCTTCCGCGTCGGCCGTCCATGGGAGCGGCGCCGCCGCCGATTCGGTCTCCGCCTCGGCCTCCGCTTCCCGGATGAGGCTCGGCGTGACCGCGGTCGCGCCGTGCTCGGCGGCCAGCTCCTCGCAGATCCGGCGCGTCATCGGGCGCATGAATGCCGGCACCGCGTCGAGGAGCGCGAGGGCCTCCGGAGTCCACGGCGGGGCCGCCTGCGGCACCTTGTAGGCGCCGCTCTCGGCCATGCCCATCATCTCGCTCTTGTAGCGGGTCATGAGCTCCGGCGTGATCACGGCGACGCCCTCCGCCCGCGCGCGGCGCTCGGCCAGGCGTCGCACCATGCCCCGGAGGAAGAACGGCGCCCGCGCGACCCGCGCCTCGGCCTCCGGCGTCCAGCGGACTTCGCCCGGCGGCGGGGCGGGGCCCGGCGAGCGCTCGGGCGGCGGCGCCGCGCTCACGCGCCGCGACTCCACGCCGCTCGCGCGAGCATCGCCGCGGTCACCACGGTGAGGGCACAGAATACCCACGCGCCCAGCGCCATGGGCACCGCGATCCCGAGGACGGCCACCGCCTCGGCCCGCGGCCCGCGGGCGATGCGCACCATCTCGATCGCGCGCACCGCGACCAGGAGCGACAGGATCCGGGCGAAGTCGCGACGCGACAGGACCCAGCGGTCGAACCAGCCGCGCTCCCGGATCAGCAGCCATGGGAACACGATGATGAAGAGGGCCCCGACGACGAACCAGGCCGCGCCCCCCCGCTCCATGCCTCGAGGGCCGAGGCCGCTCTCAGCCAGAGCGAGGCCGCCGAGCCAGTAGACGATGCCGTACGCCAGGTAGGTCCAGGCCGCCTGCCGGTAGCGCGTCTCTCCCTCCATCCGACGTCAGCGGTCGTCGGCCGCCAGGCGCGGGCCGGTCGCCGGCGTGAAGGGCCGCCCGGGCGAGATGCCCCAGCGGCTCCGCACGTCCGCCAGGAGCGCCGGCGTGACCGTCGTCACGCCCTGGGCGCGCGCGTAGGCCTCGACCGCCTGGACGACCATCGCGCGCGCGAAGCCCGGGATCGCGTCGAGGCGGGCCCGCGCCGCCGGTTCCCAGGCGAGCGCGAAGCGCACCTCGAGCCCGAACGTCTGCTCGACGCCGAGCCGGATCAGCGCGCCCCCGTGAGCGCCGGGCTGATAGCCGCACGCCGGATCCTCGGCGAGATAGTCGCCGTAGGTCGCGTAGGCGCGGCACCGGCAGCCGCCGCACAGCTCACGAAACTCGCAGGCCCCGCAGCGGCCGCCGAGCGGACGCGTGCGAAGGTCCGTGAAGACCTGGGCGTGCTCCCACAGCGCTTCGAAGCCGGTCTCGCGCAGGTTGCCGGCGGCGACCGGCATGTAGGGGCACGGCGTGACGTCACCCGTCGGCGTGATCCGGCAGTAGTACTTCCCGGCAGGGCACGAGCCGTGCGCGTAGTTGGCGAGCAGCGGCGACGCCGGGTCCAGCTCGTAGAGGATGCGCCGGAAGTGGGGCGCGCACTTGGCGCGGATCAGGAGCCCGCCGGCCCGCCCGACCGGCGCGCTCCAGGGATCCTCGCGCCGCTCGAATACGGATTCGGCGGCACTCCCGTCTCCGGCGCCGCCGGCGCCCTGCGCGCGGGCCAGGTAGGTCAGGATCTCCTCGTACTGGGCCGGCGTGATGTCCGTGAGGCCCTCGCCGCGCCCCGTTCGCACGAGGAAGAAGAAGTTCAGCACCCGCGCGCCGAGCTCCTGCGCGAGGTCGATCATCGCGGGGATCTCGCCGACGTTCCAGTCGGTGACGCTCATGTGGAGGGAGAAGTCGATCGACTCCGCCCGGAGGGCCTCGGTCGCCCGGATCGCGCCCTTCCACGCCCCGGAGAGGTGCCGGAACTCGTCGTGGCGCGCGGGATCGACCGAGTCGAGCGACAGGGACGCGCCCTGAACCCCGTGGGTCTTCATGAGGCGCGCCTGCTTCGGCCGCAGCAGCACGCCGTTGGTCCCGAGAACGACCGTGAAGCCGTGCTCGCGCCCCTCCGCGGCGAGCTCGAAGATGTCGGGGCGAAGGAGGGGCTCCCCGCCGGTCAGGATCAGGAACGTCCCCGGATTGACCCGGGCGATGTCCGCCATCACGCGGCGGCATTCGTCCGTCGAGAGCTCGCCCGCCGCCGAGGCGCTCGGCGCGCCGCTGATGTAGCAGTGGGCGCAGAAGAGATTACAGCGCTGGGTGAGATTCCACGAGACCGCGTACGCCTTGTACGTCACGACGACCGCGCTCCGGGCCAGCACCTACGCGGGCGCCGGCCCGGAAAGTCCGCTCTCAGCCCTGGGGCTTGTTCTTGATGTAGCCGGCGATGACCTCGTTCATCGTGGCGCGGGCGTGGCCGATCCCTTCCTCAGCCACCTCGAGATCGATGAAGCCGACCTGCTTCTCGCGCGCGACCTTCTCGATGGCCTCGCGGGTCATGTCGCGCATGAACCCGGCGGGCACGCGGTTCAGGCGCGCGACCGCGTCCTCGGTCCAGGTAAACGCGCCGTTCGGATCGGTGACGTCCTTGAGGGTCGCCTCGGCGAACTTCGTGTTGGCGATCAGCGTGTCCCAGCCGTCCCCGAGCTTGTCGCGGCCGACCGTCTCCTCGATCAGCGGGAACGCGATCTCCTTGGTGATGACCGGGAGCTTGCGCGTGCGCGCGTACTTCTCGATCCGCGCCTTGGCGCGCCGCCGGAGGTACGCGTCGGTGACCTCGCGGAGGCCATCCCGCGCGTCGTTCGCCCAGCGGACGGTCACGCCGGGCATGACCTCCTCCTCGGCGATCCCGCCCTCGGCGGTCGCGATCTGCTCCACCGCCTTGCGGTCGACGTGCGTGAACGCCTCGGGCCCGCCGCCGCACACCGGGCACTTCACCACCGCGTTCGGTCCCTTCACCACGTAGCCGCACACCGAGCAGATGGCCGTCACCGCGGCGTTCTCGGCGCGCAGCTTGGCCACTGCCAGATCCTCGGCGAGGATCTGCATCTTCTCCGCCATGCGGCCCGGCATGAAGATCGCCATCGCCTCGTCGATGACCTTGGAGGTGATGACCGTGTGTCCCTGCTCGATCGCGTAGCGGAGGAGCGCCGTCCGTGCCACCCCGGCGACCTGCTCCGGCACGCGCTTCATGCGCTCGCGCGCCTCGTCGGTCCAGGCGATGATCTCCTCGGCCTTGACGTCCAGCGGCGGGTAGAACTTGCCGCCGACCAGGAGCACGTTGCACGGCGCCAGACGCAGGAGGTTCTCGGTGTTCGAGCCGAGGTCCGCCTCGCGCTCGTCCGAGTGGACGCCGATGCGTCCGAGGATCAGGAGCCACGGATGCTCCTTCCGGCAGAACTGGAGCACCTTCTCGAAGCACTTGCCGTCCAGCAGCGTGATCGCGAGGTCGACGCCCTCGTCGGCGGCGAGCTTCCGGCCGATCTCGAGGTGCGACTGGTAGATCTTGGCCAGCCCGGTGTCGATGATCTCCTCGTGGAGCTGCTCCTGCTCCTTGAACCGGA
>CAYXBJ010000054.1:0-16678 GCA_964463175.1 uncultured bacterium | reverse complement strand
GCCGTCCACGAGCGACTCGGTGGGATCGACATCCTCGTCCATGTCGTGGGCGGCTCCTCGGCGCCCGGAGGCGGCTTCGCGGTTCTCGATGATGCCGAATGGCGCCGGGCCCTCGACTTGAATCTGATGCCCGCCGTGCGGCTCGACCGTGCGCTCCTGCCGACGATGCTGCGCCAGGGGGCGGGCGTCATCGTCCATGTCACGTCGATTCAACGGCAGTTACCGTTGCCCGACGCCACCCTGGCCTATGCCGCAGCGAAGGCGGCGCTCGCCAACTACAGCAAGGGCCTGTCGAAGGAGGTCAGTCCGAAGGGCATTCGCGTGGTTCGTGTCTCGCCGGGCTGGGTCGAGACCGACGCGGCGGTGGGCTTGGTCAACGAGCTTGCCAAGACTCGGGGCACCGACTACGAGGGGGCCCGTCAGGCGCTGATGGCGTCCCTCGGCGGGATCCCGATCGGGCGCCCAGCGAAGCCGCGGGAGGTCGCGGATCTCATCGCCTTCCTGGTGTCTCCCCACGCGTCCTCCATCACCGGGACGGAGTACGTCATCGACGGGGGGACGGTGCCGACCGCCTGACTGCGGCGCGCGCGGAGCCGGTCCTGCCTTGCCCTCGCCTTAGTGGGATCACTTTTCAAACGGGCAACGTGATCCGGCTAGGAAGGGTGACCCAGCCGAGAGCCGGAATCGCTGCGACGCCGTCCGTCTGACGCGCAGCCTGGTTGTCCCGCAGGAAGTCCCGCAAGACGCCTCTTCTGAGTCACGCTGCAGGTTGGCGCTGAGCAAGAGGCAGCCCCGTTCGTGCTGTCGGCGCGTCTCTCCCGCCAGCCCATGCAGAAGCTTGGCAAACTCGTCCTACACGCAGGGAGTCCGCTTGAACATCTTCCGAGGGGTTGGGGGGGCGGGAGGACGCGCCGCGGTTCAGGCAGTTGCCCCGCTGGCCGGCTCTCCCTCTCTCCCGGGAAGCCGTGCTATTCTTCGCCCGGGGTCGAGCGTATGCGACGCGGGTCGTCCGTACCGATGCGGTGGATCTGGGCGGCCCTGCTTGTCGCGCTTCTGAGCACCCTCGCCGCGGTGCCCGCGGCCGCGCATCCCGTCGGAATCGGCGCGCGCTCTGCCACAGAGTCCAGCGAGCTCGATACCCTCCTCTCCCTCGCCGGACCGAGTGCGGCCGAGATCGTCGGGTGGGTGTGGGTGGCGCTCCTGGCTCTGACGGCCGTCCTGGCCGTTCGTCGGTGGCCGCGGCCGAGTAGACTGGTGCTCGCTGCGCTCCTGGTCTGGTTCGTCGGGCAGGCCACCGCCCACTCCGTGGGGCACCGGGGCGACCCCGATCAGGCCGAGCACTGCGCGGTGTGTTCAGCCTCTCAGCACCTCTCGGGGGCGAGTCCCCAGCCCGACGGCCCTGATCCTTCGCTCCGGATTCCCTCTGGCGTCACGGCGCCGCTGGGATCAGCCGTCTGGGTGATCCCCGTCGTCCTCGACGGCCAGCAGCCCCGCGCTCCCCCCGCGTAACCCTCCTCGTCGCGCCGCAACTCGCAGCGCATTTTCCAGCTGGCGATGGCCGGCCGGGGGCGTCGTCCCCCCGGACATCCCTGGCGCTGGGCGCTCCGCCGGACTGAATCCGGCGAGCTGCGCCCAGCCGGCGCCTACGCTCTCACGCGGGAGGGACTCGCATGACTCGAGGGGCTCGCACTGCGCCCCACTGCCGCATCGTCGCCGGTGATTACGAACGACCCAGCCCGTTCCGGGCGCCTCCCGCGCCGTGTGGCACGGGAGCGCGCCGACCGGGGGCGTGGATCCTCGTCGTCCTGCTCGGGCTCACTACCCTGACCGCCGAGCCGGCATGGGCCCACGGGCTTGCCGGAAACCGACTGTTCCCGGCGACTCTCGCCATCGACGATCCCTTCGTCGCCGACGAACTGGCGTTCCCCTCGTTCTCGCGCGCCAAAGACTCGGACAAGACGACGGAGACTGATTTCGGGATGGAGCTCGCGAAGACGATCACGCCGAACTTCCAGTTCAGCATCGGCGGGACCTATGTGTGGCTCGAGCCGTCCGACAGTGAAGAGGGGAGCACGTCGGGCTTCGACAACCCGGAGGTCGGGTTGAAGTACCTCCTGTTCCGGCACGACCCCAGCGAGACGCTGATCTCCGTCGGCTTGAACTGGGAGATCGGCGGGGTCGGAAGCTCGAAGATCGACGCCGCCTCCTTCTCCACCCTGAGTCCGGCCCTCTTCTTCGGGCAGGGACTGGGCGTCCTGCCGGAGGCCGTGTCCTGGCTCCGGCCGCTCGCGGTGACGGGCACGGTCGGCGCCGATGTCCCGACGAAGAGCGGGGAAGGCAACCACCTGACCTACGGGTTCACCATCCAGTACAGCCTCGTGTACCTGCAGAGCTATGTGAAGGACGTCGGTCTGCCGGCGCCGTTCAACCGGATGATCCCGCTGGTGGAGTTTGCGTTCGACACGCCGCTGGACGGCCCGGACAAGGGTCCCACCACCGGGACGATCAATCCTGGCCTCGTCTGGGTCGGCAAGTACTTTCAAATCGGCGCCGAAGCGATCGTGCCCATGAATGGGGCGTCGGGCCGGACCGTCGGCGTCCGAGCGCTCCTCGACATTTTCCTGGACGATCTTTTCCCGAAGGTCTTCAAGCCGCTCTTCTCTCCGTAGAGGACGACGACCGGTCAAGGCGAGCAGATGAGTACGACCGCATCGACACCGTTCCACCTCCGTGCAACGGAGCGGGATCAAGAAGGGGCGCACACCATGAATCGATCCAACGGCCGAGTGCCCTGGGCGTGGTTCGTCGCGGGCCTGATCGTGCTGACCGTCCCCACACTGGCGGGGGCGCATGCTCAGCTGGTGCGGTCGACGCCGGCGGCCCGTGGGGTCCTGACGGCTGCCCCAGATCGGGTGCAGCTCTGGTTCAATGAGAACCTGGAGCCTGCGTTCGCGCGCGTCTCCGTGTGGAGCGCCGACGGGGCCCAGGTGGACAGAGGGGATGCCGCAGTGGCCCTGGATGACCCGAAGCATCTCAGCGTCGGCTTGCAGCCCCTCCCGCCTGGCCACTACACGGTCAAGTACCGCGTGCTGTCGGTGGACGGCCACGTGGTGGAGCGGGAGTTTCCCTTCACGCTGCGCGCGCCCTGACCACGGCGGGGCTGACCTGCCGTGATCGGGCCAGCCGGAGCATCCCGGGGCGCGAACTCCGAGGCCAAGGAGGCCAATGTCATGCGGACTGCCATTCGTGTTGCCGCGCTGTGTTCCATGCTCGGGCTCTTGGCGGTGCCGGGCCGGGGCAACGCCCACGAGGTGAAGGTCACGCTGCATCCGGTGAACAAGTCCGGCGAGTCCGGCACGGTCATCCTCACCGAGACCGAGGATGACAAGCAGACCAAGGTCGAGGTCACGGTGAAAGGCCAGCCGGCCGGTGTTGCCCAGCCCATGCACATCCACAAGGGGACGTGCGCCAAGCTTGGACCGATGTCGATGGTCTCCCATGGGCTCCCCGCGCTCGAGAATGGCAAGGCAACGGCGGTGATCGATGTGCCCCTCGACACGCTCCAGGCCGAGCACTACGCGATCAACGGGCACAAGTCGGCCCAGTCCACGGTGACCGTGTTCTGTGGCGACATTCCCATGGAATGATCGCCCGGCCGAGCGCGGTGCGTCGGTCCACGCCGAATCCTGGGCGCCGTGACGTCGTCCCAGGGGCGGAGTGCTCGCGAGGATCGCCCGGGCCGCGGCAGTCGGTGGGCATTCCGACGCTCGGCCCCGAAACGGCACGGGCCGCTACCGTATGTGCTCTCGGTCGACGGCCACGTAGGGTGGAGGGCTCCCTTGGCTTCACCGTCCGGGTGTCGCCCTGAGCGGGGTCAGAGGGATGCGCCTGCCGTGCGTTGGTGGACGGTGTTCGCGGTGAATCGTGGGCGCTCACCACGGTCGACGTGGACGGGGTTGGCCCTCGCCGCGAGCGTTGTGCTGTCCATGGGGGCGATTCGCGAAGCCGCCGCCCATGCCGTGCCCGTCACCATGGTCCCGGCGGCGAACGCCGTGCTGTCCGAGGCACCTCCCGAGGTGGTCATCCGCTTCAGTGAGCGGGTTGACGCGAAGGCCAGCACGCTGGAGGTGCTCGACGGGCGCGGGGAGCGCGTTGATCACGGCGACGCCACGGTCGATCGCGCCGATCCCTGGCGATTTCGCGTCGGTGTGCATGCGCTGACGGATGGCGCCTATACCGTGACCTGGCGCGTGCTCTCCGCGGACGACGGGCACGTCACCAGCGGCGCTCACGTGTTCGTGGTGGGGGCCGGATCCGCCCCGGGCCCGGCGCCCCCGGTGGTGCCTGAGGGCCCGGGGTTCCGGCCGATTGCCCGGTGGCTGGTGGTCGTCGGGAGCGCATTCCTGCTCGGCATCCCTGTCGTGGGGTTCTGGCTCCGCCACGATCTTGGCGGGCGAGCGCCCGGGTCCTCGCTCGCCTGGCTCGGCGGGGCGATGATCCTCGTCGGCGGCGCGCTGGACCTCGGCTTGCAAGCCTGGGACCTCGCCGGCGAACGTCCGATGGCGGAAGTGCTCGGAGCACTCCTCACCACGCGATCCGGTAGCCTGTGGTTGTGCCGAAGCGGCCTGCTCCTCGGGCTGGCGGCGCTGTGGGCCGGATCGCGAGCTGGCTCCGGCAATCGCTGGCGGCGCGTGCTCGCACTTGGGCTCGCGACCGCCGTGGTGATCAGCGGCGGGCTGGTGACCCACAGTGCGACGCTCGTCGAGGGCCGCACGCTGGCGCTCGGAGTCGAGGCCGTCCATCTCGTCGCCGTGGCGCTGTGGGTCGGCGGTCTGGTGGGCTTCGCCCTGATGCTCCGGCCGGCCATCGCGACACCGACGGCCCCGACCGCGACGAGCGCGCTGGCCCTGGCCATCCCGGCATTCTCCCAGCTCGCGATCCCCGCCGTCGGCGCGCTCGCCCTCAGTGGACTCCTGTTGGCCCGTCAGCATCTGACCGCCTGGGATGAGCTGGTTCGAACGCCCTATGGGCGATGGCTCACGGCCAAGCTCGTCGTCTTCGCCGCGATGCTCACCGTTGCCGCCTACCACCAGCGAGTCCGCTACTGGCTGCGAAGCGCGGTTGCCGCCGGCCGGAGCGACGCCGCGATCCTGGCCCGCTTCCGGCGAAGCCTTCGGACAGAGGCGGGCCTAGGCCTCGTCGCGCTGCTCTTCGCCGCCGCCCTGGCGAGCACCTCACCGACCCACCTGGCGGTGCCCGATGCGGATGCGGCCTTTCACCACGAGCGGATGCTCGACGACACCCGCGTCCGACTCGACGTGACGCCGCTTCTCCCGGGGCCTAACACGATTCAGCTGACGGTGACCGATGCGGCCGGACACCCCCTGGCCGAGGCAACGGGCGCGCTGGTGCAACTCGTCCCCACCGTCGGTGGCATCGGTCCCGTGACTTTCTCGTTGACCAAAACGGGCCCGGGGGTGTTCGCGGCGGCCGAGGCGGTCCTGGGGATCGTGGGCCGCTGGGACGGCCGGCTCGTCGTCCAGCGCGAGGGGGCCTACGATGTCAACGACCGGTTCGAGCTGACGCTGCCGGACCGGCCGAGCTCCGCCACCCACCACGCGCATGGCCGCACCATCCCGCTCGATGCGGTTACCATCTGGAGTACCGCCGGTATCACGCTGGCCACCGCCGCTCTCTGGGTGGTGAGCCGGCGCGCGCGGCGGGCCATCCGACGTCTGGTCGCCGATGCCGACCGCGTCCAACCCGGCCGCCCCCACGGAGGATCCCCATGAGGCGACTGATTCGGATGCCCGCACTCCTTGGCCTCGCGTTGGCCAGCCTGGTCTTGTGGCCAGGCGGGGCGGAAAGCCACCAGCGCCAGCTCCTTCGCGTCGGCGTGGCAGACTATCTGTTTGTCGTCGGGTCGTTGAACGAGCCGGTGTACACGGGTGACAAGACCGGCGTGGATCTGACCGTACTGGTGCCCGACGCCGCGGACCCGATGGATTCGCGCGCGCCCCAGGTGAAGCCCGTCGAGGGGCTGGAGAAGACGCTCAAGGTGGAGATCAAGGCCGGCCCGCACGCGCGGGTGTTCGAGCTCGAGCCGCGGTTCCGCGAGCCCGGCAAGTACGACGCGGTGTTCTACCCGACCGTGGCGACCACGTACACCTACCGCATTTTCGGGACGCTGAACGGCGCGCCCTTCGACGTGACGTTCGCCTGCAGTCCCGCGGGGCACGTGGCGACTGAGGACAAGACCGTGGTCAAGGTCAGCCCCGACGTGAGCCGGAAGGGCCTGCGCGGGAGCTTTGGGTGCCCACGGCCCCGGAGCGAGGCGGAGTTCCCACCCCGCTGACCCTGAGTGACGCGTCCCGAGAGGCGCAGCCACGGGATGGCAGGTCAACGCTGTCCCGGACATGTCGGTGAGAAGGCCGCTACGAACCTGCAGCTGTTCCTGGGAACCATCACGATTAGCGTCGTGACGTCGAGGCCCCAACGGAGGCGCTGCAGACCGTGACGTGTCTCAGTTGGTTGGCGCGGCTCGTGGACCAGGCGATTCGTTAGACTAGCATTCGGCTCGTGCCCTGAGCGCGCCTTCCGCCCTTGCAGTGTCGCTATCGGCCGTCCGGGATGTGCGCCTCGCGCCCCTCGAGAACGACTGGCGAACCTGATTCCATCGGGGTTGCTCGCCGCCGGGCCAGGATGCTCGCGATCAGCCCATGACTCGGGGCCAGAAGCCAGACCAGACCGAAGACGACGGTGGCCACCAAGACGATGGTCCCGCCCGCCGCCACGTTCGCGTGATAGGAGATCACCAGCCCCACGACGCCGCACGCCGCGCCGATGGCGGCGCTCAGGCCGAGCATGATCGGCAGACGGTTCGTCAGCAGCCGAGCGGCCGCCGCGGGGGTGACGAGCATGGCCACCACGAGGATGTTCCCAACCGCGCTCAGCGACACGACGATCGTGAGCGAGATCATCGCCAGCAGGAGGAGATTCACCCAGAACACCGGCACGCCCATGGCCTGCGCGGCCTCCCGGTCGAAGGCGACCAGCAGCAGCTCCTTGTGCAGGAGGACGAGGAGCAGGAGTACGAGGCCACCCACGGCTGCCGACAGCGCGATGTCGGTCGTGGTCACGCCCAGGATGTTGCCGAATAGAAAGGCGGCGAGGTCCCGCGAGTAGTTCCGGGTCGTGCTGATGAGGACCACCCCGAGCGCGAACGACCCGGCGAACAGGACGCCGATGGCCGAGTCTTCCTTGACCCGGCGCGTGGTCGCCAGGACTACGATCGACGCCGAGGTCAACAGTCCAAACGCGAGCGCTCCCAGGAACACGCTGCGTCCCAGGAGGAAGGCAATGACCACGCCCGGGAAGATCGCATGCGACAGAGCGTCCCCGATGAACGAGAGCCCCCGCAGGACCACGTAGGTGCCGATCGCGCCGGTGACCGCCCCCATGAGGATCACCTCGATCAGGGCGCGTTGCATGAACGCGTGGGCGAACGGCTCCACGAGCCAGTGGACCACGGTCTCCATCATTCGTGCTCGCGCCCGAGGGGGTCGTGGACGTGACGATGATGCGGGTGCTCGACCGGGTGAGGCGAAACGGGAATCGGATGGGCGGCTGGGCGGTCAGGAATCACGGTCTGGGCGGCTCCACCCGGCCCCAGCATGATCACCGGACCGCCGTACGTTTCGGCCAGGACCGCGGCCGTGTACGTCTCCTGCGTCGGCCCGTAGGAGACCAACCGCTGGTTCAGACAGCAGAGGCAGTCGCAGGCGCAGGACGCGCTGACGAGGTCATGCGTGGCGAGGAGGACGATCTTTCCCTCCTGGCGCCCGCTGTCGATGATCGTCCGAATCACCTCCTGCGTCTGGGAATCGATCCCGTTGAACGGCTCGTCGAGAAGGAGGACGTCCGCAGCCTGCGCGAGGGCCCGCGCGATGAAGACCCGCTGTTGCTGCCCGCCTGAGAGCTGGCCGATCTGTGTGCGACGCAACTCCCACATCCCCACCTGGCGCAGCACCTGCGCCACGGCGCGGGCGTCGTCGGCGCCCGGCCGACGGAGCCACCCGACATGCGGGTAGCGGCCCATCATCACGACATCCCACACCGTCACGGGGAAGTCCCAATCAATCACCTCACGCTGAGGGACATAGGCGATGCGATGCCGCAGGGTGGCTGACGGACGACCGAACAGTGTCACCGACCCCTGCACGATCGGGACGACGCCGAGGATGGCCTTGAGGAGCGTGCTCTTGCCGCCCCCATTCGGCCCAATGATGCCGATGACCTGGCCCCGTTCGATGCGGGCATTGACGCCGCGCAGGACGACCTTCTGTTGGTAGGCGACGGTCAAGTTGCGGATGACGAGCGCCTCATCGGTCCCGTCCTTGACGCTCTCGGGCGAGAGATGGTCCGTCGGCATGGCTTCCATGGTCATCACCTACTTCAGGGCGTCGGCGATCTTCCGGGCATTCGCCAGCCACATGCCCTCTACGGTCTCCGCCCCGCTCCCGGCCGGGCCCAGCGAGTCACCATAGAGGTCCTCTACGATCTTCACACCGGCCTCCTTGGCGAGCGTCGCGGCCAGCTTGGGATTGACATTCGACTCCGCGAAGATCGCCTTGACCTTCTCGCGCCGGATGGTCTCGAGCAGCTTGGCCGTCTCGCCCGCGGATGGCTCGGCCTGGGTCGACACGCTCGGGATGACCGCGCCGACGATCTTGAGGCCAAATGTCTTGGCAAAATACCCGAGGGCATCGTGATTCGTCACGAGCTTCCGGCTGCCCGGCGGGATCTCGTTGATGATCGCCTGCACCTGAGCGCGCGCCTCGTCGAGCCGCGTCTTGTAGGCCGTGGCGTTGGCGTCGTAGGTTGCCTTGTGCCCGGGGTCGACTCGGTCCAAGGCGGCCGCAATATTGTCGACCATCTTCTTGGCATTGGCGGGATCGTGCCAGACGTGTGGATCGTCGACCATCTTGCCGTCCTCTTCCCCTTTTTGGAGGCGCACGCCCCGCGTCACTGTCACGATGGTCGCGCGCTTTCCCGCCTTGAGCGTCCGGTCCAGCCAGTCGTCGAGGCCGATCCCGTGCCGGAGGATCAGCGTCGCGCCTTCGAGTGCCACCAGGTCGCTCGCGACCGGCTCGAACTCGTGGGGATCGACACCGGCCGGGATGATGCCCTTGAGCTCGATGAGATCACCGGCCACCGCAGTCGTCAGGGCCGTGATTTGCACGGTGGTCGCGACGACCCTGGGCCGGTCCGCCGCCCTGGACGGCCCAGCGGCCACAACGAGGACGAGGGCAATCAGCGCAGCGGCGAGAATTGCGCGGACATATGCGAGGGACGTCATGTCGAGACTCCTCGATGAGAGGGACACCGATCCACGGGTCCCTCCGGGAGGTCACGCCGGATCGGCGATTAGCCCACCACTGCGCGGGAAGAGAGCGGGGAAACGGGAGGCGGCGCACGCGGATCGAATGACGCCGGGGTGCCAACGCTCAGCAGGCCACGAGTGACGACTGGTGCAGATTCCGGCGCGCGGACCGGCGAGTTCAGGTCTGGCCGTAAGGCCAGCGAAGCCCTGGGCCCGCCGGCGCCGAGCCGCGCGAGCGGACAGTTCTCGTCGTAGAGACCCGGTGCGTCGTGGCCGTGGACGACGGGCAAATCCCCGGCAATGAGGAGGGCGAGGAAGAAGCCCACCAACGTGCCAGCCCGCCAGTTGCGAACCCGAGGCCAGGATCTCCTGCAACCGAGCTGCGGGCCTGGTCGCATGATCACCTTGTGCATCGGCGGCAGAGCCCGAAGAGGCGCACCTCGTGCTCCGTCACCTGGAACCGTCGCGTTCGACGGACGTAGCGGGCAAGCTTCGTCAGGGGCGCATCAGCTAGCAGGCATCCCTCGAGGTCCTCGATGGCCCCACACCCTTGGCAGATCAGGTGGTGATGGTGTCCCGTGAACTCCTCGGCCAGCTCAAACCGCTGACTCCCCCGGAGGGCCGCTCCGAGGCGCAAGGACGCCGTTGGTCGAACGAGCTGCAGCCGCACGAGCATGTGGACCGTTCGGTAGACGGATACGATATGCGCGCGGTGACCACCGAGCCTCGCGTGGATCTCTGGCACCGTGAGCGGCATTCGGCTGTCGGCGAGGACGTCCAAGACGGCCCGCCGCGGGCCGGTCAGCCGCAGCCCTCGACGAGCGAGGATGTGCGGCAGCGCCTCTCTGACGGGGACGGATGCTCCAGAACTCATACGCAACTTACTTGCATCTACTTGGCATCTTAAGCTCGGGCTGGCAGGCTAGTCAAGCAACATTCGCCCGGCCCCCTTTAGCCGCGGCACCCGTCACCGTGAACCCTACTTCACCGAAATCGGGATGCGGATGTCGACGATTGACGCGACCGGCTTCCCGTCTTGCATGCTGGGGAAAAACCGCCAGCGTTTGAGCGACTCTAGGAGCGTGCGGTTGAGGTCGGGGTCGCTGGTCGGTTCGATCAATTCGACCTGAGCACTGCCGTTGGCCGCGACCTGAAAGCGCGCGACGGCGACCACCTCGAGCGCCCGGCGCCGCAGTGTCTCCGGGATCTCCGGCAATGGCTTGTAGATGGCTCGAGCCCCCATCTTCCCCCCACTCCCCCCAAGGACTCCGTCGGACACCCCTCCGGGTGCGCCCGAGATGGCCTGTTCTGGTCCGAGGGACGTCGCCGATCCGGTCCGCTGCCGTTCCAGGCCTTGTGAGGTTGGTTCGCCGGTCGCCTCCCCGGGACGGCGGCTTAGGGTGGGCGGCGCGATCGATTGCGGCCCCGTCGGAGTCTCAAGGCGCTGCGGAGGTCGCGCGGCGATCTCCGCCGGCGGGGCGGATACGGAATCCGAGACTGTTGGTCCAAGCTCTCGCTCCGGTTCCGGTCGGGCCGACTGGGGCGGTGGGGAAGGGGGTGGCGCGGCGGGATTAGCCCGAGTACGCGGCGGGAGTGGCGGCTCCGGTTCCGGCGGAGCCGGAGGGGGCGGCAGTGTGGTCGGGGTCATCGAGGCACGCGGCGTTGGCGGCGGCTGCGGTTCCGGTTTCGGTTGAGCCGGCGGGGGCGGTGGCGCGGTCGGATTCGCCCGAGCCAGCGGACGGGTCACCTGACGAAGTGGTGGATGCGCTGGTGCCAGCGCCGGCGTCGGCACCGGACCGGAGACCTCGACGACTTGGACGTCGACCGTGTTCGGGCCGGGTGGCGGGTTTGGAGCTTCCAGCAGTCGCACGAAGCCGAGGAGCGTCACGAACGTCAGGAGAAGTGCGATCGGGGCCAGCCACGGCAACCGTGGCCAGGGATCATCGCGGAATCGGACCGCGTTCACCATCCTATCGTGGCGTGATCGCGACCAAAAAGTGCGCGGCGCCCGCGTCCCGGGCCTTGAGCATCGCCTGCACGACGACCCCGCTCGGCGCGGCCTGATCGGCCGCGACGATGACATTCGTGTCAGGTCGGGCAAGTGTGGACCGCAAGATCGCGGTGAGGGTGTCGAGGGTCACCGCGGTGTGGTTGAGCAGGATCGCACCCTCGCGGGTCACTGTCAGGGTCACCGGGTTTGCCGCCTGCAGGGGGGGCGCGTGCCCCTGCGGCAGGTTGACGCTCAGCGAGTTCAGGTTCTGCAGTGCCAAGGACGCCAGCATAAAGGTCGCCAGCAGGAAGAACATGACATCGATCATCGGAATGATCTCGATGCGCCCGCGCCGGCGCTGTCGGAGCGGCCGCAGCTTCATCGTCCCTCCCCGGGCGTATCCAAGCGCAGGGAGTCGATGAGCCGAGTGCCGAGCTGCTCCATCCCATCCATGACCTGGGCTTGACGATACGAGAAGAAGTTGAAAGCGAAGAGGGCGAT
This sequence comes from uncultured bacterium, assembly GCA_964463175.1. Taxonomy (GTDB): domain Bacteria; phylum Methylomirabilota; class Methylomirabilia; order Rokubacteriales; family DASRDR01; genus DASRDR01. The sequence goes on along the minus strand of CAYXBJ010000054.1, from coordinate 4,805 downwards.
GAGCGCGACGAACAGGCCGAGGGCGGTGGCGATTAGCGCTTCCGCGACGCCGCCGGTGACACCCCGCGGATCGACGATCCCCTCCGTGCCAAAGAGCTTGAAGGCGCGGATCATGCCGGTAATGGTGCCGAGGAGGCCCAGAAGTGGGGCGGCGGTGACGGTCGTCTCTAGGATCCACAGCCATCGCCCGAGCGCCTGCTCGATCAGGCTGGCCTCCTCGACCACCCGCGACTCCACCCACCACACGGGCCGTGTCCGGTTGTCGAGAACCACCCGAAAACATCGGCCAAAGTAATTGCGGGCCTCCACGCGCGTGAGTTGCTCCTCCAGCGCATCCCACGCGACGCTGGGGGCCTCTACGACCCGGAGCAGCGCAGTCGGAAGCCGCGTGCGTGCGGCCAACACGAACCCCTTCTCGAGGATGACTAGGACGGCGACGACCGCCAGGGCCAGCAACGGATAGATCATCGCGCCGCCCACCCGGAGGGCCACGATCAAATCCTGCACATTGGGCATTCCCCGGAACTCCTTTCCACCGAGACTCGCGTGCGCTGTCGGGCCCGCCGCGTGAGGGCGGAGCGAATTGACGGGTCCGTCCACCCGGTCAGAACACCTTCTTCAACCCCACAAAGAACCCCCGGGGGGGACCGAACTGCTTGGCGAAGACCCCGACGCCGGTGCCATCCCGAATCTCGTAGTTGTTGTCGAGGAGGTTGATCACGTCAAAGCGTGCCTCGAAGGGCCCCAGGGCCCCGAGCGTGAAGCTGTGCGTGACGCCCAGGTTGACCTGTGTGTAGCCCGGCACGGTCGAGTCATTGGGCGTGGTGACGGTGCGCCGGAGCCCGCTCCCCGCGAGGAAATCGACGCTGAAGCGCGTCCGATTCCACAGGTAGGACAGTCCACCAGACGCGGTGATGAGCTGGGCGTGGTCCGTGGAGATGTAATGATCGGCGATGAAGGCCAGGTCGTCCGCCGAGAAGAGCGCCTGCGCGGCCTCGACCCGCGTCGCACGTTGCTGGCCGAACGCCAGGTTGATGTAGCCGGTGAAGTTGCCGGCCGCGTAGCTACTCGTGAGCTCGACGCCCCAGTTGTACCCCTTCGTGTAGTTGAATGGGGTCAGGAGGACCGGGGCGCCGAACTGGCCGTCGTCGAGCAGGTGGTCCGCCTGTTTGTAGTAGCTGTCGAGGCCGACCGTGAGGCCGGGAACGATCCTCTGCGTGAGGCCGACGTCGATATAGTGAGCCCGCTCGGGCTTGATGGTCGTATTCTGCGGGACCTCTGGCGCAGCCGTGGTGTCGGCGAATTTGTTTAGCGTGGTGGTGGAGGTGAAGATCAGCGGCGGCGGCGTGAAGTAGCGCGCATAGCCGGCGTGGATCGTCGTGGTGGGCGTCGCCGTCCAGACCACGTTGAGCCGCGGGCTGAGCTGCCAGTCGTCGGTGAAGGCTTGCAGCAGGTCGAGGCGGAGCCCGCCGTTGATGGTGACGCTGGGCAAGATGCGCCATGCGTCCTGGAGGTAGAAGCTCTCCGTGACGCCCGTCTTGTCCGTGGTGTCGAAGATCGTGACGGGGGTCTCCGCGGTCTGCATCCCGTCCATAGCCGGCAACACGGACGAGGTGGTCGTGACCGTGGCTCGCTCGACCGATACGAGCACGCCGGCGCGCAGGGTATGGTTCGGCGTCAGCGTGTAGCTACCCTCTGCTTGAAGACCCCCCGCGATGCTGGTGCGGTCATAGTGCTGGGCAATGCCGTTGAAGATGACGTCGGGGAGGGGGTCGGGGTGGAAGGTGAGGCCGCTGTAGCGGGTAAACGCCGAAATCTGGTACACGAGGTCCGGCATCGTCTTGAGATACGACAGGACCGCGTAGTAGTTCTGCTCGAGCTGGGTTTGGTCGATCTTCGCGGAGGGGAAATCAGAGATGCCGTCGACCGTGAACGCGGGCGTCCCACCTGGGCTGGTCGGGATCTGGAAGTGCCCGACAAAGGCCCCGGCGATCGCGCTGACTTTGCTGCTTGGATCCAGCAGGTATTCGGCGTAGCCGAAGCCGTGCCCCTGCTGGGTGTCGTCATGAATGGGGCCGTTGGGCGTCGCCGGGGAGAGGCCGATGCTGTTCTGGAGGTAGTCCCCGGCCACGAAATAGTTGAACCGGCCGTACGAGCCGCCATATTCGAAGCTTGGCTGAAGCCACGACTGGCTGCCGCCATATATGCCGACGTACCCGCCGGGCTCAAAGGTGCCGCTCTTCGTTTGCACGTCGACGATCCCGGCCGTCCGGAGGCCATATTCGGCAGGGAGGGCGCCGGTAATCAGGTCGACCTTGCTTGCAAAGCGGGGGCTCAGCCCGCCGCTCTGGCCGAAGAGGCTCACGCCCTCCGGCAGCGCCACTCCGTTGATCCGGTACTGGACATTCGCATGCTCGTTGCGGACGTGGAGGTAGCCACTCTGACTGGAGTCCTGGGTGACGCCCGGTGCCTGGAGCAGGACCTGGGTCAGGGTGTTGTTGTCGCCGCCGGGCTGTTTCTCGATGACCTCGCGGGTGATCTCGTAGGTCGAGGCGCCGATCCGCGGTTGGATGCTGATGCGTGCCTCTTCCAAACGCTGGGCCATCACCCGCACGCTCAACGGCTCCTTGGATGCGAGCGTGAGCTCTGTCGTTGCCCCGACGCCGTCCGAGATCGTGACCACCGCGCTCGCCGTCTCGAAGCCCTCCTTCTCGCCGACGACGGCATAGGTGCCAGACGCGACGTCGGTGAACGTGAACCGCCCCTGATCGTCGGTCGTCGTTCGCCCTACCACCTGCCCGTCAGTGGTCTCGAGCCGCAAGTCCGCGCCTGGCAGCGGTCGCTCTAACGCGTCCTTGGCGATGCCCATCACTGTGCCGCCTTGTGCCGCCGCAGGCGGCACGGTCGCGCCTAGCGCCAGTGCGAGGCAGATGGCGCAGACGATCCAGTCGGCGCCACAAGCGCCGATCCTGTGGAAGCCGGATCCGACGAAGGATCGATACACGGCTCTCCCGTTCATGGGCGTGGTCTTCCCGTGCAGAGAATGTCGATTAGAGTGCGGCCGGTCCCGTGATCGTCGGCGGGCGCGCTGCGGTAGCGAAACGACGGCGCGCTAGGGATGAATTCGTACGTCGGGGCGCCGACCGAGAGTCGAAGAGGAGCGAGCCGGCCCCCCCGCGCCGCTCGTATGGCGCGAACAGCTCGCGTGAGCGACCCAGCTTCAGGAGCGAGATCGGAGAGGATGCAGGGCTGAACGGCAACTGACGGGCGTGGCGCGACTGACGGGCGTGGCGCGACAGTCGCCGCGCTGGCCGTGGCTGATGGGGGATAGGAGGCCAGTGGCTGCGCTTCGAGGCGCTGCGGCCCGTCCCGCATCTCCTGAATCATCTTCTGGTCTTGCTCCTGCGTCGCCCGGAGGAGCTGTTGCTTCCGTTGCTTAGGGTCTCGGCGGAGGACCTCCGCCTCCGGTGCCCCGGCCGGACTGATGGCCAGTCCGAGCACCGGGGCCAGACACACCACCATGCACACGCGCATGACGATCCTCCCGGAAGATGAGGGAGATACCGATCCGCGTGTCCTCCTGGGAGGTCACGGCGGGTCAGCGATTAACCAATCACTGCGCGGGAGGAGGGCGGGGGAGTAAGAGGTGGCGCGCGCGGGTCGAACGATGCCGGGCTGACGACGCTCGGTAGCGCACGGGGGACGACGGACCCGGCCTCCGGCGCACAGGCCGGCGGGCTCAGGTCTGGGCCGGAAGCGAGCGAGGCCCTCGGCCCAACCGCACCGAGTCGAGCGAGCGGGCAGTCCTCGTCGTAGAGGCCGGGGGCGTCGTGGTCATGGACGACGGGCAAATCCCCGACAATGAGGAGCGCGAGGATGAAGCCCACCACCGTACCGGCCCGCCAGTTGCGAACCCGAGGCGAGGATCTTCTGCAATCGAGATGCAGGTCTGGCAGCATGATCACCGTGCGCATCGGCGGCAGAGCCCGAACACACGTGTTCAGAGCGGCCCGTCGCAGCCATTTTGACGAGGGCCAGTGGCGCTCTCTGTCGCAACTTACTTGCATATTTAGTTGAGTTGCAGTCTAAGCTTGGACTGACAACCGAGTCAAGCGACATCCTAGGCTCGCGAGTTGCTATCCGAACTGGAGCCGAAGGGAGGGTGTTGAAGCTCGCACGCGGAGGCGGTGCTATACTGCCCGCGGCGATGGGTTGGACGGCGTTGCGGCAGGCTCTGGTGGTAAGCCTCTCGCTGATCCTGATGGCCGCGGAGGCGCCGGTCCTCCATCGGCATGGCGGCGACGCCCCCGCCATCTACGACGAAGCGTGCCCGCTCTCTCAGCTCGCCGCGAGCGGGAGCGAGGCCGGCCTGACCCGGCGCGTCGACCTGACCCAGGCGTTGCCCGCGATCGATCTCGCCGTGTGCCCCGCGTCGCCAGGGGACTCGCCGATCGACGTCCTTCCGTTCGAGCCGCGCGGCCCTCCGTTCGGCGTCTGACCGCCTCCGTTCTCTAGTGCCAGGCGATTCATCGCCTGGGTATCCCGGATTCGCAGTCGAGCATTCGTGTGCGCGGTGCTTGTCGTCCCGCGCGTCCGTACGCACCGCGCTGGATACGTGAGGAGCCCCCGGTCCCGGACCGTTGTCATCAGCCGGAAGGCCCGTAGCCTTTCGGAACGGAGTGAGTCGCCGAATGTGTAGCCGGCTAGGCGAGTAGTGTGGCCAGAGCAGGTCCCGCCGAGGTCGAGGTGGTAGCCCGGATGGAACGCCTGCTCCTGGGCGGTGCCGAGGCCGCTCTCGGAGTCGC
>CAYXBJ010000053.1:0-13333 GCA_964463175.1 uncultured bacterium | reverse complement strand
TCCGATCCATCGAGACTTGGTTACCCCGCGACGAGCTGATGATAGGCGCCTTCGGCGACGCGATCCCAGGGGCCGACGAGCGCCTGGAACTTCGTGAACGACGCGTGCACCTTCCGAGCCATGGGGCTCTTTTCCGAGTACTCCTTGATCACCGGGGTGGCGATCTTCCGCAGCTCGCGGAGAACCGGCACCGGGAACTGGACGAGCTCAACGCTGTCCTTGAACTCCGTTTTGATCCGCTCGAGCGCGACGGCGTTCTTCGCGTGGAAATCCAGGAGGCCCTGGATTTGGATCGCAGTTGCCGCGAGGTCGAGGATTCGTCTGAGATCCGCCGGCAAGCCCTCGTACGCCTTCTTGTTGAAGCCGAACTCGCTCACGGTCCCGGGCTCGTGCCACCCGGGATAGTAGTAGTAGCGGGCAGCCTTGTGGAACCCGAGCTTCATGTCGTCGTACGGTCCGACCCACTCGCAGGCATCGATCACGCCTCGCTCGAGCGTGGCGTAGATCTCGGCAGCGGGTGTCAGCACCGCCGTCGCCCCCGCCTTCGCGATGACCTGGCCGCCGAGGCCCGCGATGCGCATCTTGAGCCCCTTATAGTCCGCGACCGTGTTGATCTTCTTCCGGAACCATCCACCCATTTGAGGTGCGAAGCCAGGTCCGAGTCGGGGGAGGACGTTGAACGGCGCATAGGTTTCTTCCCAGAGCTTGAGCCCGTCACCGTGGTAGTACCAGGCGCCCATACCTTGCGGGTCCATGCCGAACGGGACGGACAGAAACCAGGCTGCCGCTGGCTCCTTGTCGACCCAGTAGCTCGCGGCCGCCATGAAGGCCTCGATCTCTCCCTTGGAGGTCGCGTCGAAGCAGGCGAATGGCGGCATGATCTGACCGCCCGGATAGACCTGGATCTGGAACCGCCCGCCACTCATCTCGTTCACCAGTCTCCCGAGCTGCTCGGCCGACCCCTGCAGGCTGTCGAGCTGTGGCGGCCACGCCGTGGACAGGCGCCACTGGACCTTCGGCTGGGCAATGACGCTCGGGGCCTCGACGATCGCAGCCGCGGCGGCCGCGGCGAGGGTGCCGCTCGCCGTTACGAGGAAACGCCGTCGTCCAGTGTTCACGCTGTTCTCCTCACGTCCTGGAGGGTGGGCGGGGTGGGCGAGCTCAGCCTGTGGCGCATTCGGCTGCATCCGATCGAGCGGCGCGCGATGGCGGGCCGGTTCGGGCCGGCGTGGGTGGGGCATCAGGAGGTCGACACGGGACCCTGCGTTGCGGAGCCGTCCATCGCCACCTCGCTGGGATAGGAGTGGGGAGAACGCGGCACCCGCCGGCGGGTGCCGCGCCAAAGGATACTCCGAATTGACTCCTCCCGGCACCGTCGGAATGGGGCGTGCGCGGCGCGGCACCGGGGGCGGAGGGGTCCGGCGTCAACCCGGCCCGCGGCGGTGGGCGTGGGGCGCAGACGCGTGAAGGGCTTGCGGTAGAATGTGGCCGCGATGGGATCGGAGCCCCTCGTCCTCGGCGTGCTCGCCTCGGGTCGGGGGTCGAACCTCCAGGCCATCCTCGACGCGATTGCGGCGGGCCGCTGCCCGGCACGCGTTGCCGTCGTCGTGAGCGACCGGAAGGACGCGGCCGCGCTCGAGCGCGCGCGGGCGGTGGGCGTCCGGGCGGTCCATCTCGATCCACGCGCCTATCCGGATCGGGTCGCGTTCGACGACGCCGTCGCGCGTGTGCTCGACGAACACGCGGTCCAGCTGATCTGCCTGGCCGGCTACATGCGCGTGCTCTCCGGCGAGTTCGTGCGCCGCTACCGGCGGCGCATCCTGAACGTCCACCCCGCGCTCCTGCCGGCGTTCCCCGGGCTCCACGCCCAGCGCCAGGCCCTCGAGCACGGCGTCAAGGTGGCGGGCGCGACCGTGCACCTCGTGGACGAGGGCGTGGACACCGGTCCCATCGTGTTGCAGGCCGCCGTCCCGGTGCTGGACCAGGACACCGAGGCCACGCTCGCGGACCGGATCCTGGCCGAGGAGCACCGTCTCTATCCGGAGGCGATTCGCCTCTACGCCGAGGATCGCCTCGAGGTGGCGGGACGCCGGGTGTCGATACGTCCGAGTGCCGGTCGCGCGCCCGGGACCGAGGGCCCTTCGAAGCATCCGGGCGCCGGGCCGGGCTAGTCCGATGAACCAGATTCGCCGCGCGCTCTTCTCGGTGTCCGACAAGACGGGGCTCGTGGACCTGGCCCGGGGACTCGCCGAGCTGGGCGTCGAGCTCCTCTCGACCGGCGGAACCGCGCGGACGCTCACGGGGGCGGGCCTGACCGTGCGCGAGGTGGCCGACGTCACCGGCTTCCCCGAGATGCTGGACGGCCGGGTGAAGACGCTCCACCCCGCGATCCATGGCGGGATCCTCGCGCGGCGCGACCTGCCCGAGCACGGCGCCGCCCTCGAGCGCCACGGCATCGGCCCGATCGACCTGGTGGCCGTCAATCTCTATCCGTTCGAGGCGACCGTGGCCAAGCCTGGCGTCGCCTTCGACGACGCCATCGAGCAGATCGACGTCGGCGGCCCCGCGATGATCCGCGCGGCCGCCAAGAACCATGCCGCGGTCGTGGTGCTGGTCGATCCGACCCAGTACGCGCCGCTCCTCGCGGAGCTGCGCCGATCCGGCGGCATCGTGTCGGCCGAGACGCGACAGCGCCTCGCGCTCGAGGCGTTCCGGCGCACGGCCCAGTACGACGCCGCCATCGCCGCGTGGCTCCGGGCGCCCGCGCCCACCGCGACGCCCGCGGCAGGCGAGGCGCTTCGCTTCCCACCGGTCCTTCATGTCGATGCGGAGCGCGTGGACGCGCTTCGCTACGGCGAGAACCCGCACCAGCGCGCCGCCTTCTACCGGCCGGCCGGGTCGTGGCTGGGGACCGGCGGCCTCGGCATGCTCCGCCAGCTCCACGGGCCCGAGCTCTCGTACAACAACCTCCTCGACCTCGCGGGGGCCCTGGGCCTCCTCGTCGAGCTCGACGAGCCGGCGGCCGTCGTCGTCAAGCACACCAATCCCTGCGGAGCCGGGGTGGGACCCGACGTCGTGACGGCTTTCGAGCGGGCACGCGCCTCGGATCCCGTGTCGATCTACGGCGGGATCGTCGGGATCAACCGCCCCGTCGATCGACGCCTGGTCGCGGCCCTGTCCGGGATCCTGCTCGAGATCCTCTTCGCCCCCGCGTTCGAGCCCGACGCGCTCGCCGAGCTCCGCGCCACCAAGAAGAAGCTCCGGGCGATCGAGCTGCCCGTCGGGCGCCCGCCGGCCGGCGCCCCGCCGCTCGAGCTGCGCAGCGTGCCCGGCGGGCTTCTGGTCCAGGAAGCGGACCTGGTCGGCCTCGATTCGGACGCCGCCCGCGTCGTGAGCCGGCGCCAGCCGACGCCGTCCGAGTGGCGCGCGCTCCGCTTCGCCTGGACGGTCGCCAAGCACGTCAAGTCCAACGCGATCGTGCTGACGTCGGAGGAGCAGGTGCTGGGGGTCGGGGCGGGGCAGATGAGCCGGGTCGACGCGGCCCGCCTCGCCGTCATGCGGGCGCGCGAGCACGGCCACAAGCTGCCGGGCGCCGCGGCCGCCTCGGACGCGTTCTTTCCGTTCCGGGACGGGCTCGACGTCGTGGCCGAGGCCGGCGCGACGGCGGTGATCCATCCGGGAGGCTCGATCCGCGACGACGAGATCGTGGCTGCGGCCGACGAGCACGGCATGACCATGGTCACGACCGGGATCCGGCACTTCAAGCATTGACCGCGCCCGGCTGGATCTTCACGGAACGGGACATCGTCAGGCTGCTCGCGCTGAACCGGCGCCGGTCGGAGCAGCTCCGCCGGCTCGAGCTGCTCCACCCGCCGGCTCGGGCCGATCAGTACTCCTTTCGGGACCTCGTGGCGCTGCGCGTCGCCCGGACGCTGCTCGACCAGGGCGTGACCGTGCGCCAGATCCGGCGGGCGCTCGAGACGCTCCGGCGGCTGAGCCCGGGATCCGAGGCGCCGCTCGCCGAGCTCCGGGTCACCGCGCGTGACGGCGAGATCTTCATCGAGCGCGACGCCCAGCTCCTCGAGCCGTCCGGTCAGCTGGTGATGGAATTCTCGGAGAAGGGCCTGGCCGAGGACGCGCGCGTCTCCGCCCTCCGGGGCCTGGTGCGGCCGCTCACGCGCCCGGGCGGTGGTGAGGCGGAGCGCTGGTTCGAGCTGGCGTCGGAGCTCGACGGCGATCCGGCCCAGTGGGCCCAGGCGGTGGACGCCTACCAGCGCGTGACGACGCTTGCGCCCGACCACGGCGCGGCGTGGAACAACCTGGGGCTCCTCCAGCACCGGATGGGGCGCCACGAGGACGCTCGGCGGCACTACGAGGTCGCCCTCGCCGCCGATCCCACGCTGGCCGAGGCGGCCTACAACCTCGGCTCGCTGCACGACGATCTCGGCGACCCGACACAGGCGGCCCACTGGTATCGCCGCGCCCTCGAGATCCGCCCCGACTACGCGGATGCCCACTTCAATCTCGCCTCCGCGCTCGAGCGGGCCGGCGACGGTGTGGCCGCGCGGCGGCACTGGACGCGCTATCTCGAGCTCGATCCCGACAGCCGCTGGGCCGAGATCGCCCGCGGGTGGGTGAGTGGCGACGGGACGTGAGCGGGCTCCGGGTTCTCCTGATTGGGAGCGGAGGCCGCGAGCACGCGCTCGCGTGGAAGCTCGCCCAGAGCCCGCGGCTCGGGACGCTCTACGCTGCGCCGGGCAATCCGGGCATCGCGCGGGTGGCCGAGTGCGTCTCGGTCCGGGCCGACGACGTTCCGGCGATCGCCGACCTCGCCGAGCGGGAGCGGATCGACCTGACGGTAGTCGGACCCGAGGTGCCGCTCGCCCTCGGGGTGGTGAACGCGCTCGAGGCGCGTGGTCGGCGGGCTTTCGGACCCACGCGCCGCGCGGCGGCGCTGGAGAGCTCCAAGGCGTTCGCGAAGGACCTGTTCGCCCGCCATGGCATCCCGACCGCGCGCTTCGGGATCTTCGACGCGACCGGTCCGGCCCGCGCCTTCGTCCGGGAGCTTGGCGGCCGCGCGGTGGTCAAGACCGACGGCCTTGCCGCCGGCAAGGGGGCGATCGTGTGCCGGGAGGCCGCGGAGGCCGAGCGCGCCATCGACGACATGCTCGAGGGCCGCGTGTTCGGCGACGCCGGCGCGCGCGTGGTGGTGGAGGAGTACCTCGAGGGCGAGGAGGTCTCGGTCTTCGCGCTGACCGACGGCCATACCGTCTGCCCGCTCGCGTCGGCGCAGGACCACAAGACCGTCTTCGACGGCGACGAGGGACCGAACACGGGAGGGATGGGAGCCTACTCGCCCGCTCCCGTGCTCGCCCCAGCGCTCGCGGACGAGATTCTTCGAACGGTTCTCGAGCCGACCATCCGCGCCATGTCGGCAGAGGATCGCCCGTATCGCGGCGTCCTCTACGGCGGGCTCATGCTCACCGCGAACGGCCCGCGGCTCCTCGAGTACAACGTGCGATTCGGCGACCCCGAATGCCAGGTCCTCATGCCCCGGCTGGCCGATGACCTCCTGCCGCTCTGCGAAGCGGTCGCCGCCGGCCACGGATTGCCGCGGTCGGTGAGGTGGCGCTCGGACGCTGCCGTGTGCGTCGTCATCGCGTCGGGCGGATATCCGGGCGAGTACCGGACCGGCGTGCCCATCGAGGGGATCGAGCGGGCCGAGGCTCATGCGGGCGTCACTGTCTTCCACGCCGGCACCGCGCGGCGCGACGGCCGGCTCACGACGGCGGGCGGCCGGGTTCTCGGTGTGACGGCGGTCGGCGCCGACATCCCCGCCGCGGTGACCGCTGCCTACGCCGGGGCGGAGGAGATTCGGTTCGACGGGCTCCACTACCGGCGCGACATCGGGTACCGCGCGCTCCAGCGTCTGGACCCGCACCGCGTGAGAAGCTTCGGATCTCGGTGAGCCGCGTGGCCCGGCTCGCCGTCGACGCGGGCCGTCCGCTCCCGGCGACCCTCGACGAGGCGGCGCGGGTCCTCCGGGCCGGCGGGCTCGTGGCGTTCCCGACCGAGACGTTCTACGGGCTCGGCGCCCACGCGCTCGACCAGGCGGCGGTCGGCCGCGTCTTCCAGGCCAAGGGCCGGCCGGCCGACAAGCCGTTGCTGGTGCTCGTCGACTCCGTCGAGATGGTGGCGCGGGTGGCGCGCGACGTGCCGGCCCTCGCCCGCCGGCTGATGGACCGCTACTGGCCCGGGCCGCTGACGCTCGTCCTCGCCGCGCATCCCGGTCTCCCGGTGGCGCTCACCGCCGGGACGGGGACGATCGGCGTCCGGCTGTCGGGTCACCCGGTTGCCCGCGCCCTCGTCACCGCGCTCGGCGCGGCGATCACGGCGCCGAGCGCGAACCCGCACGGGGCCCTGAGTCCGCGCACGGCCGACGAGGTGGTGGCGAGCCTCGGCGGGCGCGTCGACCTGGTCCTCGACGGCGGGCCGACGCCCGGCGGGCCGCCGTCCACGCTGCTCGATCTCACACGTACACCCGCTGTCGTCCTACGGACAGGGGCCATCGTGCCTACCCGGGAGGACCTCGAGGGCTGAGCCGCGGCGCCGGACTCCGGCATCCATCGCGGGCCCGGCCCCATCCAAAAGGGGTCGGTCAGAGCGGGTGGACGAGTCGGACCTGTTGCGCAACAAGCCGAGCTGCAAGCGGGCAGTGCGCACGCCCGATCTGATCGCCACAGAAATGCGTGGGTGTAAAGAGGCGGGTGCTATCATGCCGCCGATAGCATTGATGTCCCGCGTGAGCGGCGTGATCCTCGCCGGTGGTAAGAGCCGGCGGATGGGCGGCTCCCCGAAGGCGCTGCTTCCGTTCGGTGGCCGCCCGTTGATCGAGCATATAGCGGAGACGCTGCGATCGGTATTGCCGGACTGCCTGGTCGTTACGAACAGCCCCGATCTCTACGCCTTTCTCGGGCTCCCGATGGTGGGTGACGTCTTCCCGCATGGCGGCTCGCTCGGGGGCATCTATTCCGGCCTTCGCGCCGTGCCCGGCGACCACGCGCTGTGCGTCGCGTGCGACATGCCCTTCGTGTCGGCCCCCCTCCTGGCTCACCTCGCCGGACGCGCTGGCGAGGCCGACGTCGTGATTCCCGACGCCGAGGGCAAGCTGCAAGCGCTCCACGCCGTCTACGCCAGGACGTGTCTACCGGCCATGGAGCGACGCCTCCAGGCGGGGCAGCTGAAGATCGCGCGCTTGTTCGATGATGTCCAGGTGGTGCGGGTGCCCACGGACGAGGTCGCGCGCTTCGCGGACCCCGACGCGGCCTTCATGAACCTGAACACGCCCGAGGATCTCGAGCGGGCGCGCGCCCGCTGGGGCCCGCGGCCGGCCGGATCCTCGCCAGGGTCGTCGTCCGAGCCGGGCGCGGACGGGGCGGGTTGTTGAGGGACACGCGCGGCGCCGCCCTGGAGCTCGGCTCCCTCCAGGAGCTGAACGGGCTGCCGGCGCCTCTTCGGGAAGGGCTCTACGGGCGACTCATCCCGGCCGACGTGTGCGTGCGCTTCGGCATCGACCGGACGACCGGCCTCAACCGGGCCGGGCATCGCCTCCTCCGCATCTACGCACCGCCCGAGCAGAGCTGGGCGCGCGTCGAGCTCCGGGCGTCACGCGACGATCGCGACCCGATCGTGCTCGTGGACGTCGAGGTGGGACCGTTCGGTGTGCCCGAGCTCTCCTTCGTCCAGGTCGCCGATCCGGCCTCGCCACGCTTCGGCATCGACCGTGACGATGACGGACAGGACACGCTCTTCGGCACGCTGACGCGGAATCTTCCCGAGGAGCGCCGGGCGGTCGTGGCCGGGCTCGCCCCCGGGCAGGTCCGGCCGGGGCTCCGGCTCCTCGGCCGGGTGCTCGACGCCATGGAGGACTTCTGCCGGCTGTTCGGGAAGGAGCTGTTCCTGATCGAGCCGCTCTTCTATCACTCGGCGCTGCTCTACGAGCGCCACGGCTGCGACTACCTGCTCGGCCGGGATCTGATGGACACCGTCCACGGGGAGTTTGCTCCCGGCGGAGCCCTCCGGCGCGCCCTCGACGGATCCACGGCGTTCCGGCAGCCCGGCTTCGACCGGACGATCCGCGGGCGAAGCTGGGCCATCCATGATGGTATCCTCGGCACGCTCGACGGCACGGCCTGGGGCGGCGTAAAGATGTACCGGCAGGTGGGACGACCCGCGAGCGTCTCGACGTTCCCCGACGCGGCATACTAGCCGGGGACGCGGCGGGACTCCCGCCGCCCTGGCTCCTCCGTCCTCACCGCAGATCATGGCAAAGAAGCGCGGACCAAGCTCGGCGCGACCGCGGAAGCCCATGCCGCGGAAGCCGCCCAAGGTCGAGATCCCCCCGACCGTGTACCGGCGTCGTCCGAAGCACCGCACGCGGCCCGAGCCCGAGGCATAACGTCGTGGGCGTGAGATCGCCGTCCCCCTGTATCGTCGTCCACTACCACGAGATCAGTCTGAAGGGCGGCAATCGTCCGCTGTTCCTCCGCCGGCTCGGCCGGAATCTTCTCCAGGCGACGGCCGGGTGCGGGGTGAGGGGGGCGCGCCAGCTTCCGGGCCGGCTGGTCCTGGACCTCGAGCCGGGTGCGGATCTCCCGGCCCTCCGGGAGCGGATCGCCACCGTGTTCGGGATCGCGTACTTCGCGCCGGCACTTTCGATCCCACCGGACTGGGCCACGGTGCAGGCGGCGGTGCTCCAGCTCCTCGAGGGGCGGAGCTTCGAGTCGTTCCGGATCACCGCGCGCCGGACGTTCAAGGTGTTCCCGATGCCGTCGGACGAGATCAACCGGGAGCTCGGCGCGCTGGTCCTCCGGCACTTCCCAACGCGGGTGAACCTGAGCGAGCCGGCCCTCACCGTGCGCGTGGACCTGCTTCCGCGCGAGGCCTTCGTCTTCGTGGATCGCGTGTCGGGGCCGGGCGGCCTGCCGGTCGGCGTCTCCGGCCGCGTGGCCGCCCTCCTGTCGGGCGGCATCGACTCGCCGGTGGCGGCCTGCCGCCTCCAGAAGCGCGGCTGCGAGGTCGAGTTCGTCCACTTCCACTCGTTCCCGTACCTGTCGGACACCTCGCAGCGGAAGGCGCGGTTGCTCGTCGAGCGCCTGGTGCGCCACCAGTTCGCGGCGCGGCTCTGGCTCGTCCCGTTCGGCGAGATCCAGCGGGAAGTCGTGCTCGGCGTGCCCGGCTCGCTCCGCGTCGTCATCTACCGGCGCCTCATGACCCGGATCGCCGAGGCGATCGCGCGGAAGACGGGCGCCCTCGCGCTGGTGACGGGGGAGAGCCTGGGTCAGGTGGCCTCGCAGACGCTCGAGAACATCGCGCGCACGACCGAGGTCGTCGGCATGCCGATCCTGCGGCCGCTGATCGGGACCGACAAGGAGGAGATCATCCGCGAGGCGCGGGCGATCGGGACGTACGAGATCTCCATCGAGCCGGACCAGGACTGCTGCACGCTCTTCGTCCCGAAGCATCCGGAGACGCGGGCGAGCGCGGAGGCCGTCGAGGCTGCGGAGCGCCGGCTCGACGTGGCGCGGCTGGTGGAAGCCGGTGTGACCGGCGCGGCGGTCGAGTCGCTCCGCTCTCCGGCGGCGGACGCGGCGGTGCCCGTCAGCGACGAGTCGTGAGGCTCAGCACCGCCGAAATCAGCAGCGTCGCGCCGACGCCGCCGATCAGACCGAGCCGGTCCCCGAAGAAGAGCACGCCGAGCGTCGTCGCGGTCAGCGGCTCGACCAGGGTCAGCACGCCCGACACGGTCACCCGCGTGGTGCGGAGCCCGATCATGTAGATGATGTACGCGGCCGCGGTCGGCACGACGCCGAGATAGGCCAGGAGCACCCAGGCGCGCGTGTCGGCGATCGGCCGCTCGAACAGGAGTGAGGGCAGGAGCGACAGCGCCGCGACAGAGAAGGTGAGCGCCGCGATCGCCAGGGGCGGCACCCGGTGGACGAGGCTCTTCACGGACACCGCGTAGATCGCGTACGCGAGGCCGGCGCCCAGCGCGAGCGCCACGCCCGCTGCGAAGCCGGGCGGAAGCTCCGAGGCCCCGTGGGGCCCGGCGGTCAGGAGCGCGGTGCCCGCGATTCCGACCAGCAGGGCTGCCCACGTGCGGCGGTCGATGCGCTCGCCGAGGAACAGGGCCGCCAGCACCGTGATGAGGAGCGGCGCGCTGCAGATCGCGATCAGCGAGCCCACCGCGACGGACGTCTTCGCCACGCCAAAGAAGTAGCAGGCCTGAAACGCGCCCATCGCGACCCCCGCGACGAGCACCCGCGCGGCGTCCCCGCGCTCGGGGAGCCGGACCGGGCCACCCAGCCAGCGCGCCGCCAGCCAGAGACACGGCGCGGCAAAGCCAACGCGCAGGAGACCGACCAGCAGCGGGGACATCGGCGAGCCCGCCGCGACGAGCTTCATCGTCGCCCCGGTCGTGCCCCACGTGACGGCGGCCGCGACGATCAGGAGGGCCCCCATCCCGCGCTATACTACGGCGCGGAGCGCTCCGATGGCGAAGAAGCGCGGCGACGCGCGCCCCCTGGTCGGCGTGATCATGGGCTCCCGGTCCGACTGGGAGACGATGACGCACGCGGTCGCGACCCTCGAGGTGCTGGGGGTGCCGTACGAGGTGCGCGTCGTCTCGGCGCACCGGACCCCCGACCTCCTCTTCGAGTACGCGGAGTCGGCGGCGAGGCGCGGGCTTCTCGTCATCATCGCCGCGGCGGGCGGTGCCGCACACCTGCCGGGCATGACGGCGGCCAAGACGTCGGTCCCCGTGCTCGGGGTCCCCGTGGAGTCGCGCGCGCTGAGCGGGCTGGACTCCTTGCTCTCCATCGTCCAGATGCCGCCCGGCGTCCCGGTCGGCACGCTGGCGATCGGCCGCGCCGGCGCGATCAACGCCGCGCTCCTCGCCGCGTCCATCCTGGGCACGAAGCACCCGCGCTTCCGCGAGGCGGTCGACCGCTTCCGGCAGCGGCAGACCCGCGCGGTGCTGGACGCGCCCGATCCGCGCGTCGCCCCGGCGTCGCCGACCGCTCCGCCGCGCTCGTGAGGGTCGGCGTTCTCGGCGGGGGCCAGCTCGGCTGGATGCTGGCGCTCGCCGGCGACCCGCTCGGCATCCGGTGCCGGTTCCTGGACCCAGCGCCGGAGGCGCCCGCCGGCCGCGTCGGCGAGCTGATCGTGGGCGGGTACGAGGACCGAGCGGCCCTCGATCGTCTCGCTGATGGCCTCGCGCTCGTCACCTACGAGTTCGAGAACGTTCCCGTCGCCTCGGCGCGGCATCTCGCGGATCGTGTCCCGGTGTGGCCTCCGCCGCGCGCGCTGGAGGTCTCGCAGGACCGCGTCGTCGAGAAGCAGTTTCTCGAGTCCGCCGGGGTCCCGGTCGCGCCGTGGCGTCCGGTCGGAAGCCGGGTGGAGCTCGACCGCGCCCTGTCGGAGCTCGGATGCCCGGCGGTCCTCAAGACGCGGCGCCTCGGCTACGACGGGAAGGGTCAGCAGGTGATCCGGGAGCCGGCCGAAGGTGAGCGGGCGTGGATGCGACTCGGCGCCGCGCCGTTGATCCTCGAGGGCTTCGTCCGCTTCGACCGCGAGCTCTCGATCCTGGCGGTCCGGGGCCAAGACGGCGCGACCGCCTGCTATCCCCTCGTCGAGAACCTTCACGCCGGCGGCATCCTGAGGCGGAGCCTGGCACCCGCTCCGGCCGTGTCGCCGGTCCTCCAGACCGCGGCCGAGGGCCACGCGCGGCGCGTCCTCGAGACCCTGGGCTACGTGGGCGTCCTCGCGATCGAGCTGTTCCAGGTGGGCGACCGGCTGCTCGCGAACGAGATGGCGCCGCGCGTCCACAACTCCGGGCACTGGACGATCGAGGGCGCGGAGACCAGCCAGTTCGAGAACCACCTGCGGGCTGTCGCGGGCCTGCCGCTCGGCGGGACAGCGCCCCGCGGTGTCAGCGCGATGCTGAACCTGATCGGCACGCTGCCGGACCCTACCGCGATCCTCGCGGTCCCCGGCGCGCATCTTCATCTCTACGGCAAGGCGCCGCGCGCCGGCCGCAAGCTGGGCCACGTCACGCTTCGGGCCGATGACCGCGGCACGCTCGACCGACTGCGCGCCCTACTCGAGTCACTGATCCCGCGTGACTTACCCGGCAGTCAGTGACTGCGTTGCCGCCGATCCGACCGGAGGCACGATGAACACGGTCACGGAGCGTCACCGTCGAGCCGCCGTGCTGCTCCGCGACCAGCGCCTCGCCCGGACGCCGATCGGGCCCTTGCCAGCAGACTCGCGGCCGGGCGACGAGCGCGACGGGTACGCCATCCAGGAGTCGCTCCATGCGCTCCTCGCCGAGGCAGGCCTCGGGCCGGTCGCCGGCCACAAGATCGGGTGCACGACGCCGGTGATGCAAGCCTATCTCGGCATCGACCATCCGTGCGCCGGCGGGGTGCATGCGGCGACGGTCCACCGCGGTCACGCTCGCGTGCGGCACGCGGACTACGTCCGGGTCGGCGTCGAGTGCGAGATCGCGGTGCGGCTCGGCGCCGACCTCGGCCCGGCCGGCGCGCCGTTCGACCGCGCGGGCGTGGCAGGCGCGGTGGATGCGGTGCTCCCGGCGATGGAGATCGTCGACGACCGCTACCGCGATTACCGCACGCTCGACGTGCCCACGCTGATCGCCGACGACTTCTTCAATGCCGGCTGCGTGCTCGGGCCGCCGACCGCGCGCTGGCGCGACCTCGACCTCCCGGCGCTGACGGGCATGACGCGGCTGAACGGCGGCGAAGTGGGCCGCGGGCAGGGCCGCGCCGTCATGGGGCATCCGCTCGAGGCGCTGGCCTGGCTCGCGAGCCTCCGTGCCAGCCTGGGGCTCGCGCTCCGGGCGGGGGAGTTCGTCCTCCTGGGGAGCGTGGTGGAGACGCGCTGGGTCTCGGCCGGCGACGACGTCGTGGTGGCGCTCGAGGGCCTGGGGGAGGTCCGCGCGACCTTCGCCCGCTGAGCGGCCGGCGGGCGTGGAAGGACGGCGCCTACCGCGAGCCGCTGCAGACGGCGAGGGCTCTCGTCGTCAGGTAGGCCCCGCCGAGCCCGGCTGGCTCGGCTCGCCGGGCCCTCGCGAACGCTTGGACGGTGTCGTTCGGCGAGGCGCCGGTGTCATTCGCTCAGGATCTTGTCCGCCCACACCGCGAGGGCGACCAGCGTCGGAGGCACCGCGAACGTCGCGTTCTTGTCACTGAGATCCGTGTCCAGGACCCCCCGGGCCCGGGAGCACGCCGTTCAGACGTGGATGGGGATCTTG
>CAYXBJ010000052.1:0-72123 GCA_964463175.1 uncultured bacterium | reverse complement strand
GCGGTGAGCATCCTGCGCCGGGACGGGGACACGCTGCACTACCTCCGAGCCCAGGGACTGTCGCCCGATCGCGATTCCGCGCTGCCCCTGAAGGCCGGGGAGGAATTCGGCGGGGACGTGGCGCTCATGCGGGCGCCGGTGTGGACCTCGGACATGTCGACCGACCCGCGGTTCGGCGGAAGCCGCCACGCGCTCGCCCTGTTCGAGACGCAGGGGATCCGCGCCGTGCTCGCCGCGCCGGTCATCCTGGGCGAAGACGTCTGGGGCATCCTCGG
The DNA here is from genome assembly GCA_964463175.1 of uncultured bacterium. Taxonomy (GTDB): domain Bacteria; phylum Methylomirabilota; class Methylomirabilia; order Rokubacteriales; family DASRDR01; genus DASRDR01. The sequence continues at coordinate 71,848 of CAYXBJ010000052.1, read as the reverse complement.
AATCGGCATCCGGCACCAGTACAAGTTCAGTCCCGAGGAGGTCCGGTTCGCGGGCGCGGTGGCCCAGCAGGCCGCGATCGCGATCGGCAACGCGAAGCTGTACGCGGATCTCCGGTCCGCCTATGCGCAGCTCGAGGCCGCGCAGGAGCAGGCCGTGCAGACCGCGAAGCTCGGGGCCCTGGGACAGATGGCGGGTGGCGTCGCGCACGACTTCAACAACCTTCTCGCGGCGATCCTCGGGCGGGCCGAGCTGCTCCAGCGGCGGACGTCGGATCCCCTCGTCGTGCAAGGCCTCAAGATCATCCAGGGAGCGGCCCTGGACGGAGCGGAGACGGTGCGCCGGATCCTCGGGTTCGCGCGAGCGAAGGGCGAGGAGCAGGTGGAGCCGGTCGACATCGCGCCGCTGCTGCAGCAGGTCGTGGAGATCGCCCGGCCGCGCTGGAAGGACGAGGCACAGGCGCGGGGCGCCCTCATCAACGTGACGCTCGCGCTGGAGCCGGCACCTCCCGTCCGCGGCAATGCGGCCGAGCTTCGCGAGGTGTTCCTGAACCTCCTCCTCAACGCGGTGGACGCGATGCCGGGCGGCGGGACGCTCACCCTGGGCGTACACGGCATCAAGACGGGGGACGACAACGGGGACCACCTCCACCCCGGAGTCGAGTGCTTTGTCCGGGACACCGGCGTCGGGATGTCGGCCGAGGTGCGGCGCCGCGCCTTCGATCCCTTCTTCACGACCAAGGGGGCCCGTGGCACCGGCCTCGGACTCTCGGTCGTGTACGGCATCGTGTCGCGTCACGGCGGCCGGGTGCGGATCGACAGCCGCGAGAACGTGGGCACGACGGTCACGGTGCACCTGCCGGTGTTCTCGGGGCGGCCGTCGCCGCCGTTGCCGGAGCCGGTGACCGCGGAGGTTGGCAGCGCGCGGATCCTCGTCGTGGACGACGAGGAGGTCCTGGCCCAGATGCTGGCGGACATCCTGCGGCTCGAGGCAGGGCATGTCGTCGAGGTCATGACGGACGCGCGTGCGGCGCTGGACCGCGTGGCGGCCGATCCCCCCGACCTCCTGTTCACGGACCTCGGCATGCCGGTGCTGTCGGGCTGGGAGCTGGCGGCCCAGGCCCGGACGCTTCACCCGGGTCTGCCCGTGGTACTGGTCACCGGCTGGGGGCACCAGCTCGACCCGGACCGGGTCCGAGCCGCCGGTGTCGTCGGGGTGGTGGCCAAGCCCTACCGCATCGAGGACATTCGCAAGGCCGTGGCCGGCGCGCTCGCCGGCGTGCTCCAGGACACCTGAGCGCGGCGCTTCACCCCCGCGGTCGTTCCGACCGTCCCGCGTCGCACGCCTTGCGAAGGCTGGGCGGGTGTTCCCCCGGCCCGGGCGACGGCGAGTCCCGTATCGCTCCGGGCGTCATCGGTCTTGACCTCCGCTCGGACCGACCGGCCCCGCCGCCGCGACCTTGATCTCGTTCGCGCCGTTCGCGTAGGCTGGGCGTCGTTTCATACGATCGGACCTCGGGGGGATCTCGATGGAGCATCGGCGGCTGGGACGTAGCGGGCTCAGCGTGTCGGCGATCGGACTCGGTTGCATGTCGATGTCCGGCGCCTACGGCAAGAGTGACGATGACGCGTCGATCGCGGTGATCCATCGCGCGCTCGACGTGGGTGTCGACTTCCTGGATTCCTCCGACATGTACGGGTGGGGGCACAACGAGGAGCTGGTCCGGCGAGCCCTCGTCGGCCGCCGGGGCAGCGTCGTGCTCGCCACGAAGTTCGGGCAGGTCCGGAGCCCCGACGGTGGCGGCAATCTGGTGGACGGGAGCGCCGCGTACGTCCGGCGGGCCTGCGAGGCGAGCCTCGCGCGGCTCGGTGTCGATACGATCGACCTCTACTATCAGCACCGCGTGGATCCCAAGGTGCCGATCGAGGAGACCGTGGGCGCGATGGCGCGGCTTCGCGAGGAGGGGAAGATCCGGGCGCTCGGCCTTTGCGAGACCGCCCCGGCGACCCTTCGCCGCGCGCACGCCGTGCACCCCATTGCGGCGCTCCAGATGGAGTACTCGCTGCTCTACCGCCAGCCGGCGGAGGACGCCCTCGCGGTGTGCCGGGAGCTGGGCACCGCGTTCGTGGCCTATTCGCCGCTCGGCCGGAGCTTGCTGGCGGGCGGGGTGGAGCGCGTCGAGGACATTCCGGCCGACGATCGCCGCCGCCAGCACCCGCGTTTCCAGGGGGCCAACCTCGATCACAACGCTCGCCTCGCGCGGCGTCTGGGCGATATCGCGCGAGGCAAGGGCACGACACCCGCCCGGATCGCGCTTGCGTGGCTCTTGGCCCGCGGCCCGGACATCGTTCCCATTCCCGGTACCAAGCGGGTCGACCGACTCGAGGAGAACGTCGGCGCCGCCCACCTTCGGTTGGACGCGGAGGATCTCCGCCGGATCGAGGAGGCGATGCCACCCGGCGCGGGAGCCGGCACTCGCTACCCTGAGCCCCAGATGAAGGGCGTCTACATCTGAGACGAGAGGGAGAAACGTCATGGCCGGGATCGGCTTGGGGCAGGCGATGACGATCGTGGAGGCGGCGCTACGGAAAGCTCGGGAGACGGGCTGCGCGCCACTCGCCGTCGCCGTGCTGGATGACGGCGGTCACCTGAAGGCGTTCGCGCGGGAAGACGGAGCCGGCATCATCCGCCCCCAGATCGCGATGGGGAAGGCCTGGGGCGCGCTCGGCATGGGCATGGGCTCGCGGGCGCTGGCCCGTCGCGTCACCGGCGAGGCGCCGCAGCTGGCGTTCTTCGACGCGCTGAACGCGATGTCAGGGGGCCGCGTGGTGCCGGCCGCCGGCGGCGTGCTGATCAAGGACGGCGGCGGAAGCCTGCTGGGCGCGGTCGGCATCTCGGGCGACACGTCGGACAAGGACGAAGCGTGCGCGCTCGCCGGGATCGCCGCGGCCGCGCTGGCCGGCGACACCGGATAGGACGGGGAGATCGGCGCTAGCCCATCCCCGGAACGAAGGCGTCCCGGCCGCGCTGGTACGTCGGCTGCCGCTGTCCCGCGTTGCGGTTGACCAGCGGGCGAAGGTAGAGAGGGCTCCGGAGGCTTCGGACCTCGTGCTCGATGGTGAAGAGCACGCGCCCGGTGTCCGGATCGATGATGTCCTGGAACCGGTACTGGTACCAGTTGCTTTCCTCGGTGACGAGCCCCCGCTCGCTCAGCCAGCGGTGCGGCTCCGAGAAGCTCGTGATGTAGATCTGGATGTGGTGCCCGTCGTAGGACCGGATCGGATCTCCGGTCTCCCGGAAGACCAGCTCCTGGTGCGGCCCGACCGTCACGCGGGCTGTGTCTCCGCTCCCGTTCCGGACCACCGCCGCCGGCGCGCCGAAGGCGTCCCGGTAGAACCGCGCGATGCCATCGGCCGCGCCCCGCTCCACACCGAACTCGACGTAAGGCATGCCGAGCGTCATGTCGCCGAACGCCGGGCTCGGTGGGTGGCAGCGGAGCACGTTGCCCCAGGGCGAGATCACTCGCACGTGCTTGTCCTCGACCGAGTAGGCGAACTGCGTGGCCTCGAGCGGCCCCTTCACCATGGCGAGGCGAGACGGCAGCTCGTCGAAGTCGGGGATCACCAGCCCGACATCGCCTCGCAGGACCTGGGCCGCTCCGGTCGGCAGGTGGAACTGCTGCTGTCCGATGTTGACCCACATGTTCTGGAGGCCCGTCATCAGGTACGGATCGCGGGTGAGCCCGAGCCCCACCACGTAGAAGACGGTGGCGAGTGGCTGGTCGGGGACTTTGACGTTCACGTGCTCCAGCGCCACGATGTTCCCGACATCCTGCGTGGTCCGGTCGTACGTGGTGGTGGCCATCGGTTCGCCTCCCGCCCGTTCGGGCCTGCCGTCCGGCCTCAGCTTAGCGCGGTCTCCCGGGCGGGACAACGTCGAACGATCTGCCGAGCGCCGGTCGGATGGCGGGCGGCGCCGGCTCGGCGACGGTGGAACGGCCCGGGGGGCCGACGTCGTCGGGCCGCGCCCCGCGGACGCTAGCCGGCGAGGAAGGCGCGGACGAGCCCCGCCACCCTGGCCGGTTGCTCCAGGTGGGGCGCGTGTCCGGCCTCCGCGATGGTCTCCACGCGCGCGCCGCCGAGACGCTTCGCGAACTCTTCCGCGTACCCGCTCGGCACGATCCGGTCGTCCTGTCCCCAGATGACGAGGGTCGGCGCCTGCACGCGGTGGATCCGCTTCTTGAGTCCCTTGTCGGGGATCGGCCAGAGGAACTTCCCGGTCGCGCCCATGGCCCACTGGAGGGCGACCCGTGCCATCACCCGCGCCTCCGGATCCTCGGGCGCCGCGAACATCCGCCGCGCCGCCTCGCCGTCGGCGTCCCGGAACACCCGGCCCGGGAGGTCGGTGTGGGGGAGGAGCATCCAGTTCGGGATGGGCAGGTCCTCACGCCAGAGGCCGAGGGCGTCGATCAGGACCAGCCGGTCGACGTGTCCCGGACAGGCCGCCGCGATCTCGCAGGCCACCATCGCTCCGAAGGAGTGGCCGACGAAAGCCGCGCGCGAGAGGCCGAGGCCCGTCAGGAGCTCGTCGTAGCACAGGACCAGATCCCAGAATCCGTCGAGCGCGTAGGCGTCGTCGGGCCGTCCCGGCGAGGTGCCGGGGTGCTCGGGCGCATACACGGTGAAGGCCCCGGCCAACTCGTCGAGGAACGGGTCCCACGTGGGACCCCATGGCCCGTGCAGGAAGACCAGGGCCGGCCCGCGGCCCTTGGACCGCACGCGCATGTGGACCTGACCCTGCCAGACGGGGATCGTCCGGAGGTCGTCGGTCATCGGGCGGTGGCGATGGCCACGGGGGGCGTCGTGGTCCCGCGCAGCCGCTCGGGCCACCAGCGATTCTCCCAGCCCTCGTCCTCCCAGAGGCCACGGAGGTGCGGCAGGACTTCCCGGGCGAGGAGAGAGATGTTCTTGAGGGTCAGCTCGTGCGGCATGGAGCCGATCTGCACCAGCAGCATCAGGTTCCCCACGCGGAGCCCCTTCACGACCTCTTCCTCGAGTCGCTGGCGCACGGTGGCCGGACTGCCGGCGATGACGTAGCCGCGCTCGGCGAAGTCCCGGTAGCGGAGCGTCTTCGGGTCCTCCGTTCGCCGCACGGGATTGCGCGCGGCGGAGACGAGACTCCGGTAGTCCTGGTTGCCCGGCGGCGAGAACCACGGGCCGGGGACATGCAGACACTTGTGGTAGAAGTACTCGACGTGCCGCGCGTACTCTTCCTCCGCGCGCGCGTCCGTCTCCGAGACCGCGACCAGCTGGAGGAATCCCGCGCGATAGGGATTGGGGTCGCGTCCCTTCCGGGCCACCACGTCCCAGTAGCCGTCCATCAGCGTCTTCGCTGGTCCGGCCCCCGAGTAGCTCAGGAAGCAGTAGCAGACATCGTGCTCGACGGCGAAGTCGAATGTGCTGACGCTTCCCGAGCCCGGCACCCAGACCGGCGGATGCGGCGTCTGGATCGGCCGCGGCCACAGGTTCACGTTGGCAAGCTGGTAGTAGCGGCCGTTCCAGGCGAAGATCTCGCGGGCCTGCCACGCCTTCAGGACGAGGGCGAACGCTTCCCGGTATCGCTCCCGCTGCTCCATCGGCGTGATGCCGTAGCAGAGGTTCACGTCCATCGGGCTGCCCAGCGGCATTCCGGCGATGAGGCGCCCTCCGCTGATGCAGTCGAGCATCCCGTACTCCTCGGCGACGCGGATCGGCGGGTTCGACGTGGGGAGCGTCGATCCCATCTGGACGATGGCGACGTCCAGCCCCTGGGTCAGCTTGGCGAGCGCGCTGCCCATGAGGTTCGGGCTCGGCATGAAGCCGTAGGCGTTCTGATGATGCTCGTTGGTGCAGATCCCGTCGAAGCCGGAGCGGGCCGCGTGCAGCAGCTCGTCGAGGGTCCAGTTGTAGTACTGGCCAACCCGGCGGGCGTCGGCGAGCTCCCACCAGGGCGGCGTGACCCAGACGGACTCGTAGCGCTGCTCGAAATCCGGCGGGAGCTCCCGGTGCGGCATCAGATGGAACGCGCTGATCTTCATGTGGCCCCCTTCGTTCCCTTCGCCCGGTCCACGAAGATTGGTCCACCCTACGAGCGGGCTCCGGATGGTGTCAATCCCTGGCTGTCCCCCGCCGTTGCGAGCGGCGACGGCGGTGCCCTATGCTGAGCCGGCGCTGATGCGAATCGACCTCCACACGCACATCGTCCCCGAGCAGTGGGAGGACTTTGCCGCCCGCTACGGCGCCGGCCGCTGGCCGAGGCTGGCCCGTCGCGACGCGTGCCGCGCCACCATCATGACGGGCGAGGCCGTCTTCCGCGAGGTCACCGATCGGTCCTGGGATCCGGGGCGGCGGATCGAGGACATGGACCGGCTCGGCATCGATCGTCAGGCGCTCTCGCCGCCGCCCGTGATGTTCTGTTATTGGGCGGAGGCGCGGGCCGGTCAGGCCTTCGCGCGGATGCAGAACGAGAGCGTGGCGGCCATCGTGGCGCGGCATCCCCGGCGTTTCGTCGGCATGGCGACCGTGCCGCTCCAGGATCCGGGCCTCGCCATCGAGGAGCTGCGGCACGCGCGCGAGCGGCTCGCCCTGCGCGCGGTGGAGATCGGCACGTGTCCGGGAGGCCGCGACTTCGACGACCCCGCGCTGTTTCCCTTCTTCGCCGCGTGCCGGGATCTCGACGTCGCGGTGTTCGTGCACCCGGCGGCGCCGCTCGTGGGTCAGGAGCGGCTCGCGAAGTGGTACTTTCCGCTGATCGTGGGCAATCCGCTCGAGACGGCGGTCGCCGTCTCGAAGCTGATCTTCGGCGGCGTGCTCGAACGCCTGCCGGACCTGCGCCTGTGCTTCGCGCACGGCGGCGGCGCGTTCCCGTTCACGCTCGGCCGGCTCGACCACGGCTGGTCGGTACGCCCGGAAGGGCCGGAGGCGATCCCGAAGCCGCCGCGCGAGTATGCGCGGCTCCTTCACTTCGACTCGCTCACGCACAGCGCGGCGAACCTCCGCTTTCTGGTTGCCCAGTTCGGCGCGGGCCGGGTGGCGATGGGCAGCGACTACCCGTTCGACATGGGGAGCGCCGATCCGGTGTCCGAGATTGGCGAGGCCGGCCTCGATCCGGGCGCCCGGGCGCTCGTCGAAGGGGGCACGGCCGCGCGCTTCCTGGGTCTCTGAGTCCAGGCGGCGCGGACGCGCCGCGTCCGGGACGTCTAGAGGCACATCTCCAGGATGTAGAGCCCGCCGGTGTAGCGATCCACCGCGTAGACCACGCCGCGCTCGTCGACGAAGACGTCGTTCAGCTGGGCGCCGCGCGGCGAGCCGTTGGGCGCGGGCGGCACGAAGCACGCCACCTCTTCCGGCCGGAAGGGATCGGAGAGATCGAAGGCTCGGACGCCGCCGTTGAAGAACGTTCCGACGACCACTGTCTCCGAAACCCAGGAGCCGGGGGCCGGGCGATTCTCGTGGAGGTTGTGGGCGCCGTAGCGGCCGCCGGGGGCGGCGAACTCGGCGAGTGGCGGAGCCGGGCAGGTGCTGATCGGCACCAGGTTGGCCTCGTCGCGCGCGTCGACGACCCAGATGAGCTTGGGCCAGTCGGCGCCGCCGTCGGCGATCGCCTCGTCGGAGACGACCAGGAGGTCCCGGTCGAAGAGCGGCAGCACGGTGTGAGTGAACCCCGGGAAGGGCGGGTGATAGTCCCAGCGGCTGATCAGCCGCGGATGGGCCAGGTCGGAGACGTCGAGAACGATCGCCCCTCCGTCGATGTAGCCGATGTAGGCGCGATTGGGGCGGCGAGGATAGACGTTCGTGTTGTGGGCGCGGAAGCCGGTGTCGAAGACCGGGTGCCTCGGGGGCGCAGGATCCGCGTCGCCCTCACGGGTTCCCGGCAGCCACCAGCGTCCGACCTCGCGAGGGCGAACCGGATCCCGGACGTCCACGATCCGGTAGCACTGATCGTCCTTCCGGTTTCGCGGCGTGAAGTCGGGCGCGCCGGCGCTCAGGTGCACGTAGCTGCCGTCAACGAACCAGAGATGGTGAACGCCTCGGGAGGCGGGTCCGGAGGCGTCGAAGAGGGCCACGCTTCGCGGGTGAACGGGATCGGCCACGTCGAGGATCTCGAAGCCCGCCGGCATCAGCCCTGGACGGCTCGTCTGGTAGGCGACGACCAGCAGGTCTCCCACGAGGTCGAGCGAGTTGGAGCGCATCTCGCGATGGGGGAGGTCGCTCTGGAAGATGACTGCGGGCTTTCGGGGGTCCGTCACATCCACCGCCGTGACGTTCTTGGGCGCCGATTCGTGGGCGAGCCACAGCACCCGCCGACCGCCCCGGGCGAGCTGAATGGCCATGCCCTCGCCGCAGTTCCCGAACCCGTTCAGCTGATCGTGGGCGAGCAGCCGCATGTTACGAGCGCGCTCGGTCGTCATGGGCCTGATTCTAGCCCAGCTTTCCGGCGAGTTCCGGCGCAGCTGTCACTCTGGCGCACCGCGTGCGGTCGGGAATGCCCCGTTGCTTGACGCCCGGCATCGAGGCGCGACAATGAGGGTATGAGAGCGATCGCAAGCGCCTTCCTCCTAGTCATCCTTGCCGGGCCGGCGATGGCCCAGTCGGATGGCCTGTCGGGGGCCATCGACCGCCAACAGCGGGATCTCGCCACCCAGCAGGAACAGAACCGGCGGGAGCTCGAGCGCCAGCGGGAGAATCTCCAGCAGCAGCAGGATCAGAGCCTGCAGTTCAAGCTCCAGCAGCAGCAGATCCCGCTCTCGCAGCAGCCGCCCCTCCGGAACTGCGCCCAGGTCGGCGGCACGTTCGTCTGCCGATAGGGCGTTCCCCGCGCCTCGGGCACCGGGCGTGCGGCGGGAGCAGACCGGCCTGACCGACCGCTAGCGGGCCGCGTCGAACGGACACCCGGTGTTCCACGCGGGCCCGTGCTCGAAGCGGTGTCGGGCTCGGGCGCTGCCGTCGGGAGTCCATCCGTGTTCTCCCCGGCCTTGGCGGGGGTATCACGCTCGCTCTCGCGGCACCATTCGTGCTCTAGATGACTCCGGCCGAGACGTGGCTTGCCCGCCTGGCTCGGCTACCGCGAAGCGAAGCGACGGTCGTCGCTTCCGTGCAGGACACCGGCCGAACGGAGGAGTCACGGATGGCTGAGACGAGCGGAATCACCCAGCCGAAGCACCCGAGCCTGATCCGTCACGCGGAGCTGCGAGCCGCCAGCTTCCAGCACCGACTGGCGGACTGGATCACCGCGTTCGCCGGATCGATGTCATTCGCGTACCTGCACGTGATCTGGTTCATCCTGTGGCTCAAGTTCGAGCCATTCAAGGACGGGTTCCCATACGGCTTGCTCACGATGATCGTCTCGCTGGAAGCGATCTTCCTCAGCACGTTCGTCATGATCAGCCAGAACCGGGCGGACGAGAAGCGCCAGATCCTCGCCGATCACCAGTGGGAGCTGATCCAGATCGAGGAGCGCCAGAACCAGCAGCTCTTGGATCTGTCTCGCAGCATTCTCGATCTCACGAAGCAGGTGCACGTGTTCATGTCGGAGCTCCACCAGACGGCCCCGCGTCCGGGATCGTGAATGCGGGGCCAGCCCGGCGCTCGGCCGTGATCGCAGCGCGTGCGCCGTTGCCAGCGAGGTGATTGCCGCGCGCCGCCCAGCTTGACAAGATCACCCAACCGGGGCAGCTTCGCCTGGGTGTGAGCCTCTACCAGGTTCAGAAGCTTCTCTTCCACGTGAATCGCGACCGAGAGGTGCGCGGCCGATTCCTTGCCGCTCGGGAGCTCCTGGTGGGGGACTACGACCTCACGCTGGACGAGCGACGGGCGGTCCTCGAGACGGATTTTCACGCGCTTTACCGGATGGGAGTGCACTCGCTCCTCCTGGGACCGCTCGCGGCGACCCTCGGCGTCAGCTTCCCGGACTACCTGGCGATGCTTCGCGGATCACCCCGGTGAGCCTCGTCGCCGCGTTCGCCGCGAGCCACGCGCCCGGGATCACTGGACGGCCCGCGCTTCCCCCGCCGTCCGACTCGGAGCCCGTGCTCCGCGCGTACCGCGAGCTCCGCGCGAGGCTCGAGGCGGCCCGACCGGACGTCCTGGTCGTCGTGTCTCCCGAGCACTGGGCCAATTTTTTCCTCGACCACATGCCGTCGTTCTGCATCGGGCTCGCCGACGAGTACTGGGGGCCGACCGACGAGGAGTTCGTGAAGATCCCGCGGCGTCGGGTACGGGGGCACGCGCGGCTCGGGCGGACGCTGGCCGCGGGTATCGCCGAGGACGTCGATCTGTCCTCGTCCGAGGAGCTGGCGCTCGATCACGGGGTGATGGTGCCGCTACACTTGCTCGACACGGCACTGCCCATCATCCCGATCATCGTCAACTGTCTCGCCGGGCTGCCGGCGCCACTTCACCGGTGCCACGCCCTCGGGGTCGCGATCCGGCGCACGGTGGACCGCTGGCCAGAGCGGGTGGCGGTCCTCGGAACCGGCGGCCTGTCTCACTGGCCGGCGATGCCGGAATCCGGACGGATCGGGACGGACTTCGACCGGCGCTTCATCGACGCGTTCGTCGGCGGCCGTGTCGGCACGTTCCTCCGATATTCACGCGAGGCGCTCGAGGCGGAGGCCGGGCCGGGGGGGCACGAGATCCGCACGTGGATCGCCGTCGCGGCCGCCGCCGGGGATGGCCGAGGCACCCTTCTCGCCTATCAGCCGGTGCCGGCGTGGTCCACCGGTTGCGCCGTCGCGACCCTGGAACCGCGCTAGGGGCGGCGACACACGCTGGCATCCCGGACCGGCGCAGCAAGGGGCCCGTCGACCGTGGCTTCCGGACTCACGTCGACCGTCGGCGGGGCGTGATGGGTCCGTTCGGTATCGGCCAGGCAGTCAAGCGGTTCGAGGATGTCCGGCTGCTGCGGGGCGGCGGACATTTCCACGACGACGTGCGCCTACCAGGCCAGGCTCATGCGGTGGTCGTCCGGTCGGTGCACGCGCACGCCCGCATCGTGCGCCTCGACGTGGCAGCGGCGCGCCGGGCTCCGGGTGTGCTGGGGGTCTTCACCGGCGAAGATCTCTCCCAGGCGGGGCTCGGCTCCACGCGGACGACCCTGACGCGAACCCGGCCCGACGGCTCGCCGATGTTCGCTCCCGCGCACCCCGGGCTCGTTCGCGATCGCGTCCGGTGCGTCGGCGATCCGATCGCCCTCCTGGTCGCGGAGACGGTGGCCCAGGCCGAGGACGCCGCCGACCTGGTTCACATCGAGTACGAGCCGCTTCCCTCGGTCACCGAGACGAGCGAGGCCGGCCAGCCCGGCAGGCCGGCGGTCTGGGACGAGTGCCTCGACAACGTGTCGAATGTCTTCGAGACGGGCGACCGGCGCGCCGTCGAGGCCGGCCTCGCGCGGGCCGCGCACGTGATCCGTGGGCGCTACGTGATCAGCCGGGTGCACGCGCAGTACATAGAGCCCCGCGGCGCTCTGGGTGTCTACGATCGCGGGGAGGACCGGTACACGCTCTACGCCGACGTTCAGTATCCGCATCGCGTGCGCCAGATCCTGGCGGGCGCGATCTTCCGGATTCCCGAGCAGCGCATCCGCGTCGTGGCGGGGGATATCGGCGGTGCCTTCGGGATCAAGGGCCCGCAGTACGTGGAGCACCGCCTGGTCCTGTGGGCGTCGCGGAAGCTGGGACGGCCGGTCAAGTGGGCGTGCGAGCGGCGCGAGGCGATCCTGGCGGACGAGCACGCGCGTGACACCATCAGCGAGGCCGAGCTCGGCCTCGACGCCCAGGGCCGGTTCCTGGCGCTGCGCGTCCGGACCGTGGCGAACGTTGGCGCCTACGTGTCGTCGGACCGCAACCTCCTGCCCACCTTCATGAACGTGTCCACGCTGGTCGGTGTCTACACGATTCCCGCTGCTCACGTCCACGTCACGTGCGTCCTGGCGAACGTGAACCCGATCGCGCCGTATCGCGGGGCCGGACGTCCGGAGTCGACATACGTGATCGAACGGCTGATCGACGACGCCGCCCGCGAGCTGGGCCGGGATCGAATCGAGCTCCGCCGAAAGAATCTCATCCCGGCGTCGGCGATGCCGTATCGCACCGCCCTCAACGTGACTTACGACAGCGGCCAGTTCGAGCGGAGCCTGGATCAGGCTCTCCGTCTGGCCGACGTCGCAGGGTTCGCCGCCCGGCGTGAGACCTCGCGCCTCCGGGGCCGGCTCCGTGGCCTGGGCATGGCGAACGCGATCGAGCGGGCGGCGTCGCCCCAGCCCGAGTTCGCGGAGATCCGCTTCGACGCGAGCGGCGGCGCGACCCTCCTCATGGGCACGAAGAGCCAGGGGCAAGGCCATGAGACCACGTTCAAGCAAGTGCTCCACGAGCGGCTTGGTCTGGACCCGGAGACCGTGCGATACGTCGACGGGGACACCGACCGCGTCGCGTTCGGCACCGGCACCATGGGCTCCCGCTCCACCGTGGTCGGCGGGTCGGCGCTGTGGCTGGCCGCCGACAAGGTGATCGCAAAGGGACGGCGGATTGCCGCGCACCTCCTGGAGGCGGCCGAAGCGGACCTCTCGTTCGAGGAGGGACGGTTCCGGGTGGCCGGGACCAATCGAGCGGTGAGCCTCACGGAGGTCGCCCGCGCGGCGTTCCAGCCGGCGCAGCTGCCGCCGGGCCTGGAGCCAGGCCTCTACGAGACGGGGACGTTTGCGCCCCGGCAGGACACCTGGCCAAACGGCTGCCACGTGTGCGAGGTGGAGATCGATCCGGACACGGGGGCAGTGGAGGTCGTCGGCTACGTGGTGGTTGACGACGTCGGCACGGTCGTCAATCCGCTGACGCTCGAGGGACAGATCCACGGGGGATTAGCCCAGGGCATTGGGCAAATCCTCATGGAGCAGGTGGTCTACGATCCGGACTCCGGCCAGCTCCTGACCGCGTCCTTCATGGAATACGCGATGCCACGGGCCGACACGCTGCCGGACGTGGTGGTCGGAAGCAATCCGGTCCCCACAAGCCTGAACCCGCTGGGCGCCAAGGGCGCGGGAGAAGCGGGGACCGTCGGAGCATTGCCGACGGTCATGAACGCCATCATGGACGCGCTCGCTCCTCTGGGTGTCCGCCACCTGGACATGCCCGCGACACCGGAGCGGGTCTGGCGCGCCATCCAGGAGGCGCGATCGCGGACGTAACTCGGCGTTGCCGCCGAAGCGCCAGGTGCCGGCATGGCTCGTGCAGCTCTGGGGGAGAGCAAAGAAGCTCGACCGTCCGTGTCGGGGGCCGGATTCCTTGACAAGGCTGACGGCAGCTTCTTATCCTGCTGCTGCCATTGTCTTTTTGTCGAGATGGGAGGGATGCGCGTTCATGCGTGGTGAGCTGAGGAAGGATCCGGCGACCGGGAAATGGGTACTTGTCCGGCCGCGGGCGGTGGGTAACGGGGAATCCGGCCAGGGCGCTTGTCCCTTCTGTCCGGGGAACGAACACCTCACGCCTCCGGAGATTGCCGCCTATCGGCCGCCGGCCGGGGAGTCAGGTCAGGCGGGGTGGGAAGTGCGGGTCATCCCGGAGCGGGACCCGTACTTCGTGATCGAAGAGGAGATGATCCGCGAGGGCATCGGGATGTTCGACCGCATCTCGACCCGCGGTGCCAGCGAGATCGTCGTGGAGAGTCCCGATCACGGGATGACCCTCCAGAGCGCCGACGAGGCGCAGATCGAGCGCGTTCTGTGGATGTATCGGGATCGCGTGAAGGACCTGAAGCGCGACCTCAAGATCCGGAACGTGGTCGTGACCCGACGTCACGGGAAACCGGGGTCCAGGATCCGACATCCGTACTCCCGGGTCCTGGCGGCGCCGATCGTCTTCGATGACCTCCGAACCGAGCTGACCCAAGCCCGCGAGTACTACGCCTACAAGCGCCGATGCGTCTTCTGCGACACGATCCGGGAGGAGATTGCGAGCGGCGACCGGCTGATCCAGCTCACCTCCCACTTCGCAGCCTTCGTGCCGTATGCCGCCCGGGTGCCCTTCGAGGTGCGGGTCCTCCCGCGGCGTCATGCGAGCGCCTTCGAGGGCATTGGCCCCGACGAGGTGGCCGACCTCGCCCGGCTGCTCAAGAGCCTCTCCGGCCTTCTGGTCAAGGGGCTCGGAGACCCCTCGTACGAGATCACCCTTCACACCGCGCCGAACCTCGCCGTGAAGATCGTGCAGGGGGAGTGGGACACGATCGAGCGGGATTACCACTGGCACCTCGAGATCTTGGTCGAGCCGGAGCGCGCCGCAGGCGTATCGGGCATCGCGGTGACGGACATGCTGCCCGAGGAGGCGGCGCGCATCCTCCGGGAGGCGGGATCCCTGGAGCGTCCCAGGGGCTGAGCCAGCCGCAGGGCGGCCGTCGCACTCCCTGCGGACGTGTCGCGGGCGTCAGGGCGTGCAGTTCCTCTGACGTGTCTCTAGAGTGACACTCCGGGTCCTGCCGCGCACGAGAAGCCGCTCCTAGTCCGCTAATCTGCTGTGATTCCACACTGTTGAGGTCTTGACAGGCTCCAACCTGCGTGGCATCGTTAAGTCCGACCGATTCGGTCGGAGACCTGGAGGGTCGGTGCTAAGGTTCAGCAAGAAGGCGGACTACGGGTTGATGGCGGTGCACTACATCGCCTTCCATCAGCACGACGGCGTGGTCAACACGAAGAGGATCGCCGAGGACCTCGGCATTCCGTCCGAGCTCCTGGCGAAGATCCTCCAGCGCCTGGCCAAGGGGAAGCTGATCACCAGCGTGAACGGACCCAAGGGCGGGTACGTCCTCGCGCGGGACCCGGGCCAGATCCGCGTGAGCGAGGTGCTCCGCGCCATCGAGGGGCCGCTCGGTCTGGTGAGCTGCTACCGGACGATGCAGTGTCCGCAGCTCGAGCGCTGCAACATCCGGCGGCCGGTGTTGGCCATCCAGAGTGGCATCGAGCGGTTCCTGGAGACCATGACTCTCGAGACGATGAATACCCTGAACGAGCCGGCGCCCGTCGCTTCGAGGCTCGTCGCCACGGGACACTGAGGAGACGGCGCATGGCGGTGAAGTTCCCGATCTTCATGGACAGCAACTCCACGACGCCCGTCGATCCGCGGGTGCTCGAGGCGATGATCCCGTACTTCACCGAGAAGTTCGGGCATCCCGGCAGCCGCAACCACTCCTTCGGCTGGGAAGCGGAGGGGGGGATGGAGCGTGCGCGTGAGCAGCTCGCCCGGCTGATCGGAGCCCGTGATCCGAAGGAGCTGGTCTGGACCTCGGGAGGCACCGAGTCCTGCAACCTGGCGATCAAGGGCATCGTCGAGATGTACCGGGAGAAGGGGAACCACATCGTCACGACGGTGACGGAGCAGCGGGCGGTGCTCGATCCTTGCCGGCGGCTCGAGAAGCAGGGGGTCGCCCAGGTGACCTACCTGCCGGTCGACGCGATGGGCGTCGTCGACCCCGACGCGCTTCGCAGCGCGATCACCGACAAGACGATCCTGGTATCCATCATGCTCGCCAACAACGAGATCGGGACCATCCAGGCCGTCCAGGAGCTGAGCAAGGTCGCCAAGGAGCGCGGTGTCCTCTTCCACACCGACGCGACGGAAGCGGTCGGCAAGATCCCGGTCGACGTCGAGAAGATGGGCATCGATCTCCTGTCCTGCACGGCCCACAAGCTGTACGGCCCCAAGGGCATCGGGGCGCTGTTCGTGCGCCGGCGCAACCCGCGCGTCCGCCTCGCGCCGATGATCGACGGCGGCGGCCACGAGCGGGGCGCTCGCTCCGGAACGGTGCCGGTCCCCCTCGCAGTGGGCTTCGGCAAGGCCGCGGAGATCTGCCGCGAGGTGATGCCGCAGGAAGCGGCGCGACTGGCGCAGCTCCGGGACCGGCTGCAGGACCGCATCCTGTCCTCGGTGGACGAGGCGTACCTGAACGGCCACCCGGAGCGGCGGCTGCCTCATACCCTCAACATCTCGTTCGCCTACGTCGAGGGTGAGTCGATCCTGATGGGGCTCAACAAGGAAGTCGCGCTGTCGTCGGGGTCCGCCTGCACCTCCTCCACGCTGGAGCCCTCGTACGTCATCCAGGCGCTCGGCGTGGGTGCCGACCTCGCGCACTCCTCGATCCGGTACGGGCTGCATCGCTTCACGACCGAAGAGGAAGTGGATTTCGTCGGCGATCGGACGATCGACGTGGTGAAGAAGCTCCGCGAGATGTCGCCCCTCTACGAGCTCGCGAAGGAAGGCGTGGACATCAAGTCCATCCAGTGGAAGGCTGAGTAAAGGAGACGGCGCGCATGGCCTACAGCGACAAGGTAATCGACCACTACAGCAATCCTCGGAACGTCGGGTCGTTCAGCAAGGACACGCCCGGCCTGGGAACGGGACTCGTTGGCGCCCCGGAGTGCGGCGACGTGATGAAGCTGCAGATCAAGGTCAACCTGGACACCGGCGTCATCGAGGACGCCAAGTTCAAGACCTTCGGCTGCGGCTCGGCCATCGCCAGCTCCAGCCTGGCCACCGAGTGGCTCAAGGGCAAGAGCGTTGACGATGCGCTCAAGATCAAGAACACGGACATCGTGAACGAGCTGAAGCTGCCGCCGGTGAAGATCCACTGCTCGGTCCTGGCCGAGGACGCGATCAAGGCGGCGATCCGCGACTTCCAGGAGAAGTGGGCCGAGCGGCAGGCCGCCACGGCCCAGGTCCCGAAGTAGCGAAGCGGAGGAGGCGGAGAGGGACATGGCGGTCTCGATGACCCCGGTGGCCGCGGGCCGGGTCAAGGAGCTCATGACCGAGCAGAAGCTCGACAGCGCGTTCCTGCGGATGGGTGTACGGGGAGGCGGGTGCTCGGGCATGACCTACGATCTCCAGTTCGACAACGAGCTGCGCAAGCACGACAAGCAGTTCGAGGTCGAGGGGGTGAAGGTGGTCGTGGACGTCAAGAGCTACCTCTACCTGAACGGGACGACGCTGGACTACGTGAAGCAGGGCCTGACGGGGGGGTTCACCTTCGTCAATCCAAATGCCAAGTCGAGCTGCGGCTGCGGCACCTCCTTCACGGCCTGAGTCTTCACACCGGGGGCGGGGCGAGCGGCATCCCGACCTAGCGCGAGGCGGAGCGGGACAGGGATCTGACCGGGCCTCCTCCGAGGCCCGGTCGGTGTTTGGGGAGTCGATGCCCGGGATGATGAGCGAGCGGAACGGATCGAAGTGCTGGAGCTGCGGCGCGGCGGCGCCTCCGGGCGACGTCTGCCCGGAGTGCGGACGACTCCAGCCCTTTACGGCGGGGAGCGACCACTGGGCCGTGCTCGGTCTCGAGCGTCGGCTGGGTCTCGACCGCTCCGACCTCGAGCGGCGCTTCCACGCGCTCAATCGGCGCCTGCACCCCGACTACTTCCGTCTCCGGACGCCCGAGGAGCAGGCCGTCAGCCTCGAGGCGTCCGCGGCGGTGAATGCGGCCTACCGCGCGCTCCGAGACCCGGTGAGCCGGGTGGAGTACCTGCTGGAGCTCGAGGGCATGGGGCTGGGCACTGCGGGGCAGACGAAGCCGCCGGCCGATCTCTTCGAGGAGATCTTGGAGCTCCAGGAGGCCCGGATGGAGCTCCAGACCGCCGAGCCCGACGCGGCGCCGGCCCTTCGTGCCCGCCTCGAGGGGGCGCAGGCGGATCTGCAGGCGCGGCGTGCGGGCACCGAGACCGAGCTCACCGCGCACTTCCCGGCCTGGGACGCGGGGGACGACGCGACCCGCCGCCGCGAGCTCGGGCGGATGCGGGACATCCTCGCCACCCGTGCATACCTGAGGACGGTCCTCCGCGACCTGGGGGTCGCGCTCACCGTCCCAACGATGGAGGACTGACGGATCGATGACGGACCTCACGATCGGCGTGGCCCCCGGGGCGCGCGCCGACGCGGCAAGCAAGGAGCTCGTGGTCGGGATCGACCTCGGCACGACGAACAGCCTGGTCGCCTACATGGACCGGGGCGTGCCCCAGGTGATCCGGGACGCGGCGGGCCGGGGCCTCGTGCCCTCGATCGTCGCGTTCGGACCCGCGGGCTCGGTGGTCGGCGATGCCGCGCGGCGGATGCTCGTGCGGAACGCCCAGCGCGCGGTGTACTCCATCAAGCGCTTCATGGGGAAGGGCTTCGAGGACGTCCGGGACGAGCTGCGGTACTTCCCGTTCGACGTCACGCCGAGCCAGGAGATCGTCCGCATCCGGATCGGCGACCGCGAGCTCACACCGCCGGAGGTTTCGGCGCTCATCCTGCGCGAGCTCCGCGCCCGGGCCGAGCAACACCTCGGCCGGCCGGTGGAGAAGGCGGTCATCACCGTGCCCGCCTACTTCAACGACGCCCAGCGTCAGGCGACGAAGGATGCGGGCCGCATCGCCGGTCTGGACGTGCTCCGCATCGTCAACGAGCCGACCGCGGCGTGCCTCGCGTACGGGCTCCAGCGGCGGAAGGAAGGCGTGATCGCCGTCTATGACCTGGGCGGCGGCACGTTCGACGTCTCGATCCTGAAGATCCGGGACGGCATCTTCGAGGTCCTGGCGACGAACGGCGACACGCATCTGGGCGGCGACGACTTCGACCGCGCCCTGGTCGACCTGGTGATCCACGAGCTTCGTGCCCGACACGGCGTCGACGTGGCCGGAGAGGGGGACACGCTCCAGGAGATCCGGCTCGGCGTCGAGGCTGCGCGCATCCTCCTGTCCAGCGAGGAGCGGACGGTGTTCACCCTCCCGCTGCCGCAGCACGGTCTCACGTACCACCGGGAGCTGACCCGGACGGAGCTGGAGGCGACGATCGGCCCGATCGTGGCGCGGACGCTCGGACCCTGCCGCATGGCACTCGCGGACTCGGGGGTTGGGCTCGATGGGATCGACGAGGTCGTCCTGGTGGGCGGCGCCACGCGGACCCCGCTCGTGCGGCGGCGGGTCCAGGAGCTGTTCGGGCGCGCGCCCCACTCCGAGCTGAACCCCGACGAGGTCGTAGCCCTGGGCGCAGCGGTCCAGGCCGACATCCTGGCGGGCGGGACCACCCACATGCTGCTGCTCGACGTCACGCCGCTCTCGCTCGGGATCGAGACGCTGGGCGGCGCGGTCAGCGTCCTCATCCCCCGGAACACCACGATCCCGACGTCCGCCAACGAGGGGTTCACCACCTCGGTGGACGGACAGTCGGTGGTCGACATGCACGTGGTCCAGGGAGAGCGCGACCTGGCGAAGGACAACCGGAGCCTCGCGCGGTTCGACCTCCGCGGCATCCCGCCCATGCCGGCGGGCCTGCCGCGCATCGAGGTGATGTTCCTGATCGACGCGAACGGGATCCTGAGCGTGACCGCGAAGGAGACCCGGAGCGGGACCCAGGCCTCGGTCGAGGTGCGCCCGACCTACGGGCTGACCGACGCCGAGGTCGAGCGGATGATCGACGAGTCCCTGGAGCATGCGGAGGCGGACGTCCGGGCGCGCGGGCTGATCGACGCCCAGAACGAGGCCGACACCGTACTCCGGGCCACCGAGAAGGCGCTCGTCCAGGGGGCGGAGTTCCTCGGCGCGGAGGAGGGGACGCGGATCCGCGATGCGGTGGCGGCGCTCGCGAGCGCGCGCCAGGGAGAGGACGCCGGTGCGATCCGCGAGGCGACCGACCGGGTGAACCGGGAGACCCAGCAGCTCGCGGAGCGGCTCATGGACTCGGCGCTCCGCGACTCGCTCCGGGAGCGTCGAGTGGCGGACGTGCCGGCGGGAGAGGCGCGCTGACGATGGCCCGCTACCGGGTCACGTTCAGGCCGGCCAACGTCACGGTCGAGGTCGACGACAAGGATTTCCCGTACGGCGACCACGGGAGGCCCGGGTCACTGCTCGACATCGCGCTCCATCACGGGATCCGGCTGGACCACAACTGCGGCGGCAACTGCGCGTGCACGACGTGCCACGTCATCATCCGGCAGGGCGAGGAGAGCCTCTCGCCGATGGAGCCGGACGAGGAAGATCGCCTCGACACCGCGACGGGGCTGACGCTGCACTCCCGGCTCGGCTGCCAGGCAATCGTCCAGGGCGACGTGGACGTCGACATCGTGGAATGACGGGCGGGGATCATGAGCATCTCGTGGGATGACGCCGAGGACATCGGGATCGCGCTGGCCGAGCGCCATCCCGACACCGATCCTCTCACCGCGCGGTTCACCGACCTCCACCGGTGGGTGATCGAGCTGCCCGGGTTCACCGGCGATCCAAAGGCCTCGACCGAGGGCAAGCTCGAGAAGATCCAGATGGCATGGCTCGAGGAGTACCGAGCGAGCCGGGAGTAGATGGACGGTGGCGCGCTACCAGGTGACGACCGAGTCGGCCGCGAAGATCAGGTCGAGCAGCTCCGCGGAACCGATCGTGTCCGTATCGGGTGGCGTCGGGAGGCCGGGGTGCCCGTCCTGAAGGCGATAGACACGGCCGGGCAGAGGCTCCGTCAGACGGACGGCGTCGTGCATCAGCACGATCGAGAGCCGGACGCCGGGCTCGGCCGCCTGCGCGCGGATCACATCGAGCGCGGCCACGTTCGCCGGATCCTTGACCAGGTGCAGGACGTGCGGCACGGCGGCCTAGAAGACGAGCGCCCGGCGGCTGCCCGTGAGGAGACGCGCCAGCTCGGCCCGGCCGACCGGCACCAGCGGGAGGCCGAGCGGATTCCAGGCCGGATCGGACCGCATGGCGCTCCGCTCGACGTGGAAGGTCTGGCCCAGCTTCTTGAGCGTGCCCAGGTGCCGCAGGAGATCTTCCCCGTCCACGTAGTCCTCGACGTCCGCGTCGAGGACCTTGGCGCCGGCGCCCAGCAGCACGATCGTCACGGCGTTCTCCCCGGCGAGGACGCCGAGCGCGATGCGCACCGCCTCGTTCGCCCGGTGGGAGGCTTCGGGGTCCACCGACACTGCCACGAGGACGGGGACTTCGGTCTCGGTCATCGGATGCCTTCGCCGCGGATGGGGTCAGTTGAGCGCGACGAAGCGCTCGGTGCCGTTGATGAGATCGGTCAGCACGACCAGCCCGCAGTACGTCGCCTTGTCGGTGATGGGCAGGCGGCGGCGCTGGCAGCCGTAGGCGCACACGAAGAGCTTCGCGCCGCGGCGGCCGAGCTCGAGCACGCGCTCGTCGTCGATGCTGCGGACGCCGTCGTCGATCATGTAAAGGTAGAGGTCCACGCCGCGGTCGAGGGCTGCTCGCGCCAGGCCGAGTCCGGTCTCCAGATTGGAGTGCTGATCGGTGGAGAGGAGCATCCCGAGCTTGCGGCCGCGCAGATCCTGTCTCGCGATCTGGCCGCCCATCGGGCGTTAACGCTAGCATCCGGTCGGCACGCTGTCAACGCGCGGTCCCTCGCGCGCCCGCGATCCGGCCGCACAACGAGGTGAGGAACATCATGCGACGCGTCTATCTCGATCACAACGCATCGACGCCGGTGCATCCCGAGGTCCTGGCGGCGATGATGCCGTACTTCTCGGAGCGCTTCGGCAACGCGTCGAGCATCCACGGGTTCGGTCGGGAAGCCCGCGAAGGGATCGACGTCGCCCGCGAGAGCATCGCCCGCTTCCTCGGTGTCACGCCGGACGAGATCGTGTTCACCTCCGGCGGCACCGAGTCGGACAACCTGGCGGTGAAGGGCGTCGCGGGCGCGAAGCCCGGCGGCCACATCATCAGCACCGTGGTCGAGCACCACGCGCTCCTCCGCACCTGTCAGGCGCTCGAGAAGACCGGCCACCCCGTGACCTACCTGGCCGTCGACGGCGACGGCATGGTGGATCCGGATGACGTGCGCCGCGCGATCCGGCCGGACACGATCTTGATCTCGATCCAGACGGCGAACAGCGAGACCGGCACGCTGATGCCGATCACCGAGATCGGACGGATCGCCTCCGAGCGCGGCATTCCGCTCCACTGCGACGGGGTCCAGACGTTCGGCAAGCTTCCCATCATGCCCCGGGAGACGGGCATCACCCTCATGTCGATGTCCGCGCACAAGATCTACGGGCCGAAGGGTATCGGCGCGCTCTACATCGGGAAGGGCACCCGGATGGTGTCGGTCCAGCACGGCGGCGACCACGAGCGACGGCGGCGGGCCGGGACCGAGCACGTGCCGGGCATTGTCGGGTTCGGCAAGGCGGTCGAGCTCCGGGCGCGGAACATGGCCGAGGAGGCCGTGCGGGTGACCGGCCTGCGCGACCGGCTGTGGGACGGTGTGCGGCGGAGCGTCACGGACGTCCGCCTGAACGGGCATCCCACGCGGCGGCTGCCGGGCACGCTCAACATGAGCTTCCGGGGAATCGAGGCGGAGTCGATCATCCTGGGGCTCGATCTGAAGGGCATCGGCACCTCGGCGGGTTCCGCATGCACCTCGGGGAGCCTGGAGCCGTCGTACGTCATCACGGCCATGGGCATTCCGGTGGACTGGGCGCTCGGCGCCGTTCGGACGTCGCTCGGGGCGAGCACGACCGCCGAAGACATCGACTACGTCATCGACGTGCTGACGCCGCTCGTTCAGAAGATCCGGGCCATGTCACCGGCCGGGGCGGCCTGAGGAGACGGCGGCCCCCAGGCGCCGTCACGACAGATGTACAGCGAGACGCTCCTCGATCACTTCCGCGCGCCCCGGAACGTCGGGATGATGCGGAGCCCGGACGCGGTGGGGGAGAGCGAAGATCCGAGCTGCGGGGATCTGGCGCGCTTCTACCTTCGCATCGAGGGTGACCTGGTGCGGGAGGCGCGATTCCAGACGTACGGCTGCGGCCCGTCCATCGCGGCCTCGAGCGTTGCCACCGAGCTGGTGCGCGACCGGCCGGTGGGCGAGCTCGGCGAGCTGACGCCCGAGGCGGTCGAGGCGGCCCTCGACGGGCTGCCCGAGGACCGGCGGCACGCGGCCACCATGGTCGTGGACGCGCTCAGGGGCGCCCTCCGGCACTACCGGACGGGTCAGTCCCAGGAGGCGAGCCATGTTTGAGGCGTTTCGGCGAGACGTGACGGCCGCGATGGAGCGGGACCCCGCGGTGCGGAGCCGGCTCGAGGTCGTACTCTGCTACCCGGGCATCCACGCGCTCGCCTTCCACCGACTGGCGCACCGGCTGTGGGGCGCGGGGTGGTGGGTGACGGCGCGCTTCGTTTCCCACGTGTCCAGGTTCCTGACTGGCATCGAGATCCATCCCGGTGCCCGCATCGGCGCGGGCGTGTTCATCGACCACGGCATGGGGCTGGTGATCGGCGAGACGGCCGAGGTCGGCGACGACGTCACCCTCTACCAGGGCGTGACGCTCGGCGGCACGAGCCTGAAGCGCGAGAAGCGCCATCCCACCCTCGATCGCGACGTCGTGGTGGGAACCGGCGCGGCGGTGATCGGCGCGATCCGGGTAGGAGAGGGCGCCCGTATCGGCGCCGGGTCGGTCGTCGTGGCCGAGGTCCCGCCGAACTCGGTCGTGGTCGGCGTGCCGGGCAAGGTGATCTACCGCGACGGCCGGAAGGTCGCACCGCGCCTCGATCTCGAGCACGCGGACCTGCCCGATCCCTTGACCAAGACGGTCGAGCAGATGCTCGATCGGATCCACGCGCTGGAGTCGGAGGTCCAGACGCTCCGGCGCGCGCTCGACCAGCCGGTGGAGCCCGACCGGCGCTCGTGATCCGGACGCTCCCGCGCGCGACCGCCGGGATGCCGTACGGGAGATCTGCCTCGACGTGGCGGGAGACCCGGGCGCGCCGCCTCGCCCGAGACTGACCGGCGGCCGCGCGGGGGCAGGGCGCGAGGCGCCGCCCTCGCGCGTGATCCTCCACGTCGACATGGACGCGTTCTACGCGTCCGTCGAGCAGCGCGATCGGCCCGAGCTCCGCGGGCGGCCGGTCGTGGTCGGCGCGGATCCGCGCGGGAGAGGCGTGGTCTCCGCCGCCTCTTACGAAGCCCGCCGCTTCGGGATCCACTCCGCCATGCCGATCGGCCGCGCGTACCGGCTCTGCCCGACCGCCGCGTTCCTGCCCGTCGACATGGACAAGTACGCGCGGGACTCCGAGCGGATCATGGCGATCCTCTCGGACTTCACCCCGCTGGTCGAGCCCCTCTCCCTGGACGAGGCCTTCCTGGACGTGAGCGGCTCCCTCGCGCTTCACGGCAGCGGCGTGGAGATCGCGCGTCGGATCAAGGCGCGGATCCGGGCCGAGGTGGGGCTGACCGCGTCGGCCGGCGTCGCTCCGAACAAGTTCGTGGCGAAGGTCGCCTCCGATCTCGAGAAGCCCGATGGGCTCGTCGTGGTGGAGCCGCGTCAGGAGGCGGCCTTCCTCCGCGACCTGCCGCTCCGCCGCCTCTGGGGCGTCGGTCCGGCGGCGGAGGGCGAGCTGGCCGCCCTCGGGGTCCGCACGATCGGAGATCTCGTCCGTCTGGGACGAGGGCGGCTGGTGGCTCGGCTCGGTGACGCCTCGGGCGCGCACCTCTTCGAGCTGGCCCAGGGGATCGACGACCGCCCGGTGATCCCGTGGCACGATCCGAAATCCATCGGCGCGGAGGAGACGTTCCTCCACGACACACGGGACGTCGGGCGGATGCGCACCACGCTGCTCGCCCAGGCGGACCGGGTGGCAGCGGAGCTTCGCGCGGCCAGCCTCCGCGGCCGGACCGTCACGCTCAAGCTCCGGTTCGCGGACTTCCACACGATCACCCGGCGCGGCACCGAGGAGGCGCCCACCGCCGACGGGGGCGAGATCTTCCGCCGCGTGTGGACCGCGTTCTCCAAGGTTCCACGTTCCCAGGCCATCCGGCTGATCGGCCTGTCCGTCTCCGGGCTCGTCGGAGCCGGCGAGCCCCAGCAGCTTCCGTTGCTCGGCCGGCCGGATCGCACCGAGCGGCTCGCGCGGGTGACCGACGAGGTCCGCGCCCGCTTCGGTCCCGAGGCGCTAGTCCGGGGCAGCCTGATCGACAGACGTCACCGGCGCCGGCGGCCCGCCGACAGCGCGTGACCCGCGCGACGTGGGAAGCGCCGGCGCTTGCGGTGGCCTGACGCCAGTCACGCTAGGCGTCACATGGCCCCTGGGGTAGAATCCCCCGCATGGAGCGGCCGATCGCCTACGACAAGCTGGCGCGGGAGGACCGCTTCGTCCGGATGCGAGCGCGACGGGTCGGGGACATTCGCGCAGAGCAGGGGCTGCCGCGGATGCCGGACCTCTCGTCGGTGGAGTCGATCCGCGAGCGCGTCCACGGCATCCTCGTCGGCGAGCTCCAAGCAATGGAAGGCGCCGGCCGCACGGTATACGACTTCCCCGACGCGCCGTGGGAATTCACCATGGACATGGCGCGCCAGACCTGGGACGAGTCACGTCACGTCGAGGTGTTCAGTCGCCTGCTCGAGCACCTGGGCGGCTACATCGGCGAATTCCCCGAGACGACGATCCTCTGGCGGTGCGCATGCGCGGAGGATGCCGCGGCGCGCGTGGCGGGAGTGAACCGCGGACTCGAGGGGCTCGCGTGCGACGTGTTCGCCCAGCTGGTCGAGATCGCCCGGCGCCTGCCCGACCCGACCATCGCGCAGTCGGTGGACTACGTCCTGGCCGACGAGATCACCCACGTCCGGATGGGCTCCTACTGGCTGAACAAGCTGACCGAGGGTGATCCGGAGCGCCGACAGCGGGCCATCGAGTTCCAGGAATCGATCGACGACCGGTTCAACCTGGGCGGCATGCGACGCGAGGGGCCGGCCGACGAGGTGCCGATCGCGATCGCGACCGAGTACCGGAGGCTTGCCGGCTTCACCGACGAAGAGATCGAGCGGCTCGTCAAGAGCACGCAGCGCAGTCCCGTCTACTAGCCCGTGACCGGGGTCACACCGTCGCCCGCGGACCAGCCCAGCCGGGAGCTGGCCGGCCACTTGGGCGTCGAGGCCACCGCGCGCCGAGTACGGCACTACCGCTACGCCGAGGAGCGGATCATGCGCGTGATGGCGGGCTGGATTGCCCTCACGCCGGAAGTTCCCGCGAAGCTGCTGCTCGGACGCCAGGTGTGGGACTGTGCCCAGCACGCAGATCAGTGGGGCAAGCGCCTGCCCGAGCTGCGCGCGCCGGCGCAGGTGTCCGAGTCGCCCGGCCCCGAGTTCGCCCGCTTCCTGGATGCTCTCGAGGAGCGGGAAGGCTGGGCGGAGACGATCGAGCGGCTGACCGGCGTGTACCGGGTGCTCAAGCCGCACCTCGTCGCCGTCTACGCCGCGCACCTCGACCGGGTGAACCCCGTGTACGAGCCTCCGACCCGCCGGATCCTCGAGCGGTGTCTCGCCGACGAGCGGCGCCACGTGGCCGACGGGGAGGCGGTGCTGGGCGCCCTCGCGCGCACCCCGGCGGAACAGGCGCGGGCCGAGGCCTGGGAGCGGGACCTGCGTCGCCGGCTGGACGCCTCGGGCGGCGTGACCGGGCGCGCGACATGACGGCCACGCGGCCGGATGAGGGCGTCGAGCCCGAGCGGATGGCCCGGCGCCACGCGGAGCGGGTGGTCGGGCGGGACCCGCGGGCCCACGAGGATCTGGCGTCGGGAGCGGAGATCACCCCGGCGGATCTCGTCGAGTGGCTGCTCGCTCGTCCGTTCAGCGGCTTCGAGATCGTGGCCCACGCGCGGATCGGATCCCATCACATCTTCAAGACCAAGTTCATCGGACCGACGAGCCTGGTCATCCAGGCGCGATGGGCCGCCGACGCGGGCGGGAGCTGGCGCATCCGCGAAGCGGAGGTCGCCCGGACCGAGGGCGAGCCCATCGGCGTTCCTCGCCCGGCGCCGCGAGCCGGGGAGGTCTGACCCTGTTCGACCGCGTGCTGGTGGCCAATCGCGGGGAGATCGCCCTCCGGATCATTCGCGCGTGCCGGAAGCTCGGGATCCGCCCCATTGCGGTGTACTCGGAGGCGGACGCGGGCGCCCTGCACGCGCGGGCCGCCGACCAGGCGCTTCCGATCGGTCCTGCTCCCGCGCGCGACAGCTATCTCTCGATCGAGCGGATCGTCGGGGCGGCCCGGGAAGCCCGCGCGGACGCCGTCCACCCCGGCTACGGCTTCCTGTCCGAGAACTGGCGATTTGCGGAGGCCTGCGAGAAAGCCGGTCTGATCTTCGTCGGCCCGCCTCCCGAGATCCTGCGCACGATGGGCCAGAAGACCGAGGCGCGGCGACTCGCGGGCCGGGCGGGAGTGTCGATCCTGCCTGGCTCCGACGGCCCGGTCTCGAGCGCGGCGGCGGCCCGAGAGGTCGCGGACGCGATCGGCTATCCGGTCATGCTGAAGGCGGCCGCCGGCGGGGGCGGGATCGGCATGGCGCTCGTGACCGGACCGGATCGGATCGAGGCGGCGTTCGCCGCCGCCGAGCGACGCGCGGGGTCCGCGTTCGGGAACGCCGCCGTCTACGTGGAGCGGGCGGTCGAGCGGCCCCGGCACGTCGAGGTCCAGGTCCTGGCCGATCAGCACGGGGCGCTGGTCCACCTCTACGAGCGCGATTGCTCGATCCAGCGGCGGCATCAGAAGCTGGTCGAGGAGTCCCCAGCCCCCCACCTCGATCCCGACCTCCGGGCGCGCCTACACGCGGCGGGCGTCCGCGTGGCGGAGGCGGCCGGCTACCGGAATGCCGGGACCGTCGAGTTCCTGGTGGAGGGGGACCGCTTCTACTTCCTGGAGATGAACACGCGGCTCCAGGTCGAGCACCCCGTCACGGAGGAGGTCGTGGGGCGAGACCTCGTCGAGGCGCAGCTCCGCATCGCCGCCGGGGAACGGCTTGGCTGGACCCAGGGTGATGTGAAGGCGCGGGGGGCGGCCATCGAGTGCCGGATCTACGCCGAGGACCCGGATCGCAACTTCCTGCCGTCGCCCGGCACGATCTCGGGCCTCGAGCTTCCCGAGGGTCCCGGACTCCGCCACGAATGCGGCGTGGAGCCCGGCAGCGTGGTGACCGTTCACTACGACCCGTTGCTCGCGAAGGCCATCGCCGCCGGGCGCGATCGGGACGAGGCCCTCGACCGGATGGCGGACGCGCTCGCGCGCTACCGGATCGAGGGCGTGAAGACCACCATTCCGCTCCACCGGCGGATCCTGGCGAGCCCGGCGTTCCGGGCTGGCGCGGTGCACACGCGGTTCCTCGAAGGAGGGTTCTAGGACGATGGCAGAGGACGTGCGCGCCCACATCACGGGCGTGGTGTTTCAGATCGCCGCCCCGGCCGGCAGCAAGGTCGCGGCGGGGGAGCCCATCCTGATTCTCGAATCGATGAAGATGGAGATCCCCGTGGAGGCGCCCCGGGCGGGAGTCGTGCGGGAGCTCCGCGTCAGCGAGGGCGAGACGGTCCAGGAAGGTGACGTCGTCGCGACGCTCGACTAGGGACTGGATCTAGAACGCAGAACCGGCCGGCCAGTCCCCAGACTGGCCGGCCGGTGTGAGCGGCGCGGGCGCGCGAAGGCCCGGCTGCGCTAGTTCTCGACGAAGCTCCGAAGACCCCGGCCGCGAAGCGGGGAGCGCAGCTTGCGGAGCGCCTTCGCCTCGATCTGACGGATGCGCTCGCGGGTGACATCGAAGCGCTGCCCCACCTCTTCGAGGGTGTGCTCGCCCTCCTCGCCGATTCCGAACCGGAGACGCAGGATCTGGGCCTCCTTCTCGGAGAGACCCGACAGGGCCCGCTCCACCTGCGCGGTGAGGTCGTCCGACAGGAGCGACTCCACCGGGGACGGCGTCCGCTTGTCCTCGAGGAAGTCCCCCAGATCGGAGTCTTCCCCGATCGGCGTCTCGAGCGAGAGCGGCTTCTTGCACGACTCCAGGATCAACCGGACCTTGCGGAGCGGCAGCGCGCTTCGCTTGGCCAGCTCCTCGGGGGTCGGCTCCCGTCCGAGCTCCTGGAACAGGCCGCGGTTCACGCGCGCCAGCCGATTCAGCGTCTCGATCATGTGAACCGGGATGCGGATCGTCCGCGCGTGATCCGCGATCGCTCGCGTGATCGCCTGACGGATCCACCACGTCGCGTACGTCGAGAACTTGAATCCGCGTCGGTACTTGAACCGGTCCACCGCCTTCATGAGGCCGATGTTGCCCTCCTGGATCAGGTCCAGAAGCGGCATGTCGTGGTTCAAGTACCGCTTGGCGATCGAGACGACGAGCCGGAGGTTCGCCTCCATCAGGGCCTTCTTCGCCTGGCGCACCTCGAACTCGCCCGCATCCAGGTCCCGCATCACCGCGACCGCGCGCTTGCCCGCCAGCCCAAGCTCAGCCTCGAGCACCCGGGCCCGCTTGCGGAGCTCCGCCTTCACGGTCTTGTCCGCCTCGGTCTCCATCCGCTTCTGGAGTCCGGCCAGCTCGGGCGCGAGGGTGCGCACCCGCCCCACCCAGCGGTCGACGACCATCGGCTTGAGCGGGAGATCGCCCAGCAGGCGCACCCGGTCCTGGTGGTTCTGGGCGATCCACTCCTGGATCGCCTTGATCGTCGAGTCCTTCCGCGCCCGGTTCCGGGACGCCTCGAGGTCGCCGAGCTCCCGGTCGAGCCGCCGGATCTGCGCGAACACGTTCTGGACGCGCCGGAGCTCAGTCTCGGTGAGCTCGGTGCCGTCCAGCGCCTCGAGGTACTGGTCGGAGTCGACCTCACGCTTCCGCAGCTGCTCGCCCAGCTCCATGAGCTGGTTGCGGACCAGCGGCACGGTCATGATCGCCCGGCGGACGCGCTCCTGGCCACGCTCGATCTGCTGCCCGAGCCGAACCTCCTGCTCGGAGTTCAGGAGCGGGATGCGCCCGATCTCCCGGAGATACAGCCGGACCGGGTCCTCCGGGCTGAGGCTCTCCTCGGCGGGCTCGTCGTCCTCGTCGCTGCCCGGGTCGTACTCCTCGGAGGGCCCGTTGAGGGTCTCCTCCGTGTCCGCCGGGGCGGGGAGATCGAGTCCGTGGAGGACCTCTTCCACCTTGTCCGCGGGAACGAGCTCCCCGGGAGCCTGGCTCAGTCCATCTTCCGGCTTGGCCTGTCGGACCCTGGACACGGCCAGTGAAGAGTTGCGGTCATGTGCGGCACCACGCTGAAGCATCGTCGCCTTCCTCCGGTTCCGAAACCCACCTCTATCCCGTCATTCGCCCACTATGAGACGGACGAACCACCCGGAAAGTTTCCATGTGGCTCTATTTTCTTGTCGCTCCCACCTTGGTTCATGAGACGGTCCGCAAACTCCCGCCGATTCAACCGAAGCAACGGTTTCGAGGCGGATCTCTCCCCTCACGGCGCGTTCCGAAGCAGCTGCCTGGACCGTTCCAAATGCAAACATTTGGCCTTCGTGGGCCCGCTTCCGAAACCGGCTCCGGCGGTGTGCTAACATGCCGCCTCGCCCCATGCGTGCAGAGATCGTGAGCGTCGGCTCGGAGCTCCTGCTGGGTCAGATCGTTGACACGAACGCGGCATTCATCGCCCGGCAGCTGGCCGCGCTCGGGCTCGACCTCTTCCAGAAGACGACGGTGGGCGACAACCTCGGCCGGGTGGCCTCGGCCCTCCAGACGGCGCTCGGACGTGCCGAAGTCGTCATCACCACGGGTGGCCTGGGGCCGACCGAGGACGACGTGACCCGGGACGCCGTCGCGAGAGCCACCGGACGCGAGCTCGAGTTCCATCCCGCGCTCCTCGATCAGATCGAAGCCTTCTTTGGGGCCCGCGGCCTTCCGCTGTCACCCTCGAACCGTAAGCAGGCCTACATCCCGCGGGGCGCGATCCCGATGCCCAACCCGGTAGGGACGGCGCCCTGCTTCATCGTGGAGGAGGGCGACCGCACCCTCATCGTCCTCCCGGGCGTGCCACGCGAGATGGAGTACCTCCTTCGCTCGGCGGCCCTTCCACACATCCGCGCGCGCTACGGGCTCAAGGCGGCGATCGTGTCCCGGCTGGTGCGCGTCGCCGGGGTGGGCGAGAGCCGGGTGGGGGAGCTGCTCGCGGATCTCATGGCCACGGGCGCGAACCCGACGGTGGGGACGATGGCTCATCCCGGCCAGGTCGACATCCGCGTCGCGGCGAAGGCGCCTGACGAGGCGGCGGCCCGCGCGCTGATCGCTCCCGTCGAGTCCGAGATCTGCGCCCGGCTCGGCGACACGGTGTTCGGGATGGACGGGGATACCCTGGAGGGCGCGGTTGCCGCCCGGCTTGTCGGCCAGGGGCGGACCCTCGGGCTCGTCGAGATCGGCACGGGCGGCGTCGTGTCGGAGCGGCTCACGACCGTGTCCGGGATGGGAGACCGATTCGAGTCTCTGGTGACGAGCCTCGAGGGCGCGCACCGGCGACTCGGCGTGTCCTCGACGTCGGCGGCCGAGCTGGCGAGCGCGATGCGGGCCTGGGCGGGCACCGACGTCGGCGCGGCCGTCGTCATGGAGCGCGCCGAAGGGGAGGGGCCGAATCCCGTCTACCCCACCCGGCTCGGGGTGGCGACAGCGGAGCGCGCCACCGAGTTCCCGCATCGCCCCGGCGGGGACCTCCGTCAAGTCCGGCTCCGAGCCGTTGTCCTCGTGCTCGATGGGCTTCGTCGCGCTCTGGCCGGCACGGCCTGAGCGCGCGGTCGCATCGTGACCGGCCCGGTCAGCGCCGAAGAGGCCATCGGGCGGCTCCGGCCGGGCATGCGCGTGCTCCTGCCGCCCGGGTGCGGCGAGCCGACCCCCCTGATCGACGAGGTGGTCCGTCAAGCCGAGCGCCTGCGGCCGCTCACGCTCATGGGGGGGCTCCACCTGGGCGGCTACCGGTTCGCGGCGCCGGAGCTGGACGGGCGGCTCCGGTGGGTGACCTTCCACGGCGCCCCGGCCCTCACAGAGGCCTTCGCCCGAGGCCAGGCCGAGTTCGTGCCGCTTCGCTACCGCGACGCGCCGTGGACGTTCGGGCCCGGGGGACCTTGGGCCGCCGACGCGGTCCTCGTGCAGACGGCCCCGCCCGACGCCGCGGGTCGGCTCTCGCTCGGGGTGTCCACCAGCTACCCCCTGCCGGTCGCCCGGACGGCGCCCCTGGTGATCGCCGAGGTCAACCAGCGGATGCCGCGCACGCTCGGCGATAGCACGATTGGCCTCGACCGGGTCGGCGCCTGGATCGGGACGGACCGGCCGCTGGTGCCGTACGCCTCGCCGCGGACCGGGGAGGTGGAGCGACGCATCGCGGCCCTCGTCGCCGAGGTGGTGCCCGACGGCGCGACGATCCAGGTCGGCATCGGCGCGACGCCGGAGGCGATCGTCTCGGGGCTCACCGGCCACCGAGACCTCGGCGCCCACTCCGCGCTCTTCGACTCGATGCTGCCGCTGCTCGAGCGGGGGATCCTCACCGGCGCCACCAATCGGCGCCACCCCGGATGCCTCGACCTCGGCGAGATCATGGGCACCGAGTCCCTCTTCCGGTGGGTCCACGAGAATCCCCGCGTGCACATGGAGTCGTCGACCGTGATCCACGATCCACGGGTGATTGCCGGCATCGACCGGTTCGTCTCGATCAACTCGGCGATCGAGATCGATCTCACGGGACAGGTGAACGCGGAGGCGCTCGGCGAGCGCCAGGTGGCGGGGATCGGCGGTCAGTTCGACTTCGTGGTGGGAGCGGCCCTGGGCGGCGGCCGCTCGGTCATCGCGCTGCCGTCAACGGGTCGCGGCGGGGAGATCTCTCGCATCGTGGCGCGACTCGGCGCGGGGGTCCCGGTCACGACACCGCGTCACCTGGTCGACTGCGTGGTGACCGAGTTCGGGAGAGCCGAGCTGCGCGGGCTCACCGACGGACAACGCGCCCGCGAGCTCACACGTCTGGCCCATCCGCGATTCCGCGAAGGGCTCGAGCGCGAGTGGCGAGCGCGCCGTCAGGCCTTCTGATGCGCGCGGATTCCGGCGAAGACCTCCTCGTTCGTGGGAAAGCGATAGGTCTCGTCCTTCGAGTAGATGCGCTTGCCGTCGAGCGTCACGTCGAACACGCCGCTGTGTCCGCCCTGGAGGCTAGCGGTGACTCCGAACTCTTTCTTGATGGCGGCCTGCAAACTGGAGGCCTGTGGGTAGTAGTCTCATTCCGTGCAGTAGGTGATCTGGATGTTCATGCTCATACCCCCTTTCCGGCTCCACGAGCCAGCCTCGATGATAGCAGAGGCGGCCGGATCGCGCGTGCCCAGGGATCGCCATTCGCCGACGGGGTCCGAGGCGCACCTGGACGTATGACCCGAGCACCGTGCTCGGCGAGGCGGGTCACCGCAGAGAGGCCCGCCACGTGCTGACCGCCGCGAAGGTCGTGTGCTTCGTGGCGACGGCCCGGCCGGCGGAGTCGAGGCGCTTTTACCAAGGCGTGCTCGGTCTCTCGATGATGGAGGACGGTCCGTTCGCGGTGGTGTTCGACGTGAATGGAACGGAGCTTCGGGTGCAGAAGGTGCAGTCGGTGTCGCCTCCACCGTACACGGCGCTGGGCTGGCAAGTACGGGACATCGAGGCCATGGCCAGACGGCTGAACGAACAGGGCGTCGCCCTCGAGCGCTTCGACGGGCTGCTCCAGGACGAGCTCGGGATCTGGGCCGCGCCGGGCGGGGCGCGAGTGGCGTGGTTCAAGGACCCGGACGGCAACACACTGTCGCTCACTCAACGCGGAGACATCTCGTGCCGACCGTCTGCGTGATCGGGAGCTCGAACCTCGACTTCACCGTGTCCGTCCCGAAGCTTCCCGGGGTGGGGGAAACCGTCTCCGGCGGCACCTTGACCACGTCGCCGGGGGGCAAGGGCGCGAACCAGGCGGTCGCCGCGCGCCGGCTCGGCGCGGACGTTGCCTTCGTCACGCTCCTCGGCGCCGATCCGATGGGGGACCGGCTGGCGGCCGCCCTGGCCGAGGCCCGTCTCCCGCCGGGACCGATCGAGCGCACGACCGAGGTGCCGACCGGTGTCGCGCTGATCGCGGTCGATCCCGAGGGTCGCAACCAGATCGCGGTCGCGCCCGGAGCGAACCATCGGCTGACGCCCGAGCGCGCGCGGCGCCATCGCGATCTCATGGCCAGCGCCGACGTCGTGCTGCTGCAGCTCGAGACGCCGATCGAGACGGTGCGGTGGGCGCTCGAGGAGGCGCGCCGGCTGGGGAAGCGCACCGTGCTGAACCCGGCGCCCGCGCGCGTCCTGCCGCTTCCTGCCGATCTGTTGCGGCTGGTAGACTACCTGACGCCCAACGAGATCGAGGCGGGCCTCCTCACCGGTCGTGCGGTCCGCATCGAGGCCGACGCCGAGACGGCCGGGCGGATGCTGATGGCGCAGGGCGTGTCCACCGTGATCGTGACACTGGGCGAGGCCGGCTCCCTCGCGGTGGGACCGACGGGCACGATCCGGGTGCCCGGCTTCGCGGTCGACGCGATCGACACCGTCGGGGCCGGCGATGCCTTCAGCGGCGGACTCGCAGCCTCGCTGGCGGCGGGCGTGCCCATCCAAGACGCGCTCGTGGTGGCCAGCGCCACGGCGGCGCTGACGTGCACTCGGCGGGGCGCCGTCGACGCGATGCCGACCGGAGAGGAGGTCGTGGAGCTCATGAAGCAGCACGACCGGTGGTCGAGTCGATCCTGGCCGCGAGCATCGGGGCGATGACGACCTCGCAAACGGTCTTGACCGCCTGCGCGGACGGGGTGGCCACGCTCACGCTGAACCGGCCGGAGGCCCGGAACGCGCTCGACATGACGATGCGCCGGGACCTCGAGGCCGCGCTTCTCCGGCTCGGCGAGGATCCCGGCGTGCGCGTCCTGGTGGTGCGCGGCGCCGGCGAGCACTTCTCCGCCGGCGGCGACGTCAAGCTGATGCGCGACAAGCAGATGACCGCGGCCGAGGGCCAGTCGCGCGTCGAGGAGATCAATCGAGCGATCGTCGCCCTGGCGCGCTTCCGGACGCCCACCATCGCGATGGTCGACGGCGCCGCCGCCGGCGCGGGATGCAATCTCGCTCTGGCGTGCGACCTCGTAGTGGCCTCCGATCGGGCGCGCTTCGGCGAGGTGTTCGCCCGGATCGGCCTCATCCCGGACGCGGGCGGCACCTACTTCCTTCCGCGCCGGGTCGGCCTCGCCAGGGCGAAGGAGCTCGTGTTCACCGCCGACATCGTCGACGCGCGCGAGGCGGAGCGGATCGGCCTCATCAACCGGGTGGTGCCGGCGGCCGATCTCGAGGCCGAGACCCTCGCCCTGGCGCGGCGCATCGCCGACGGGCCGCCGCGGGCCCTGGCCGCCGCGAAAGCGCTCCTCGACCGGGCGCCGGGCCTCGACCTCGAGTCGGCGCTCCACTGGGAGGCGCTGACCCAGGGGGCGATGATCGCGAGCGCCGACCATCGCGAGGGTCTCCGCGCGTTCTTCGAGAAGCGGCCGCCCCGGTTCACCGGGGAGTAGGTCGGAGCGCCGCAAGCGCCCGCGCCAAACGGGATTCCGAATCCTTGACAGCTTTCGAGAGCGGGTAGTAGGCTGGCGGCGGCTGTAACCCCCCGATCGCGAAAGGCAGCCATGCGCAAGTCGAAGATCATCGGGACGGGTATGGCGGTGCCGGACTGCGTGGTGGACAACCACCTGCTCGCGCGCTGCTTCACGACGTCCGACGAGTGGATCACCCAGCGCACCGGGATCAAGG
Organism: uncultured bacterium; assembly: GCA_964463175.1. Lineage (GTDB taxonomy): Bacteria > Methylomirabilota > Methylomirabilia > Rokubacteriales > DASRDR01 > DASRDR01. The sequence goes on along the minus strand of CAYXBJ010000052.1, from coordinate 36,248 downwards.
AGCGGCGGGTGGTCCCCAGCACCTACCGGTTCCTGCTTCGGCTCGCCGAGGCGGAGGACAAGGCCGCCTATATCCGGGAGGTCTACGAGCGGGGAGTGGACGGGAAGATCGACTCGGAGATCACGCCGGCCGACCTCGGGCGCGAGGCCGCCGAGATGGCGCTCAAGAACGCCGGGCTGCAGATCGACGACATCGATTTCATCATCGTCACCACGACGGTCCCGGAGTACGCGTATCCGCACACCGGGGCCGTGATGTCGTCGAAGTTCGGTCTCTCGTCGACGCCGGTGCTCAACCTCCAGCAGGGGTGCTCCGGGTTCGTCTATGCGCTTTCCGTCGCCGACGCGTTCATCCGGATCGGCACCTACCGGCGCGTGCTGGTGGTCGGGGCCGAGACGCTCTCGACGATGCTCGAGTTCTCGGACCGGGGCCGGGACATGGCGGTGCTCTTCGCGGACGGCGCGGGCGCCGTCGTGCTGCAGTCGGTCGATGCCGCCTCGCGGAGTGGGTTCATCTCCCACCATCTCCACCAGGACGGGACGATCCTCGACAAGCTCTACGCCGAGATCTACGGCGCTTCGACGTACCCGATCGTGTCGAAGAAGAAGATCGACGACGGCCGCGCCAGGCCGTTCATGCACGGGCGGACGATCTTCTCCCAAGCGGTGAGGCGTTTCAAGGAAGTGATGCGGGAGGCGCTCGAGGCCAACGCGCTGACGCCCGACGACATCGACTTCTTCCTCTTCCACCAGGCCAACCAACGCATCCTCGACGCGATCGCCGAGTACGCCAAGATCCCGGAGCACAAGCTGTTCAACAACGTGCACAAGTACGGGAACACGTCGGCCGCCTCGGTCCCCATCTGCATTCACGAAGCGTTCACCGCCGGGCGCATCCGGGAGGGCGACCTGGTCCTCACCGCCGCGTTCGGTGCGGGCTTCGCCTGGGGGGCTTCGCTCTTCCGCTGGTAGGCCGGCGCCGCCGCGCCGCGGCGGCGCTACTGCGTGATCGTGCCGCCCGTTCCTCCGGTCCCGCCGGTTCCGCCAGTTCCGGAGGTCGATCCCGAGCAGCTCGAGTCGGCATCCAGCCCGCTCGTGAAGACGACCGAGACGGCGCCCTCGGCCTGGACCGAGGACCCCCGCGCGTCATGCCCGCGGAACTTGATGTCGACCGAGGCGATGGTTCCCGGGCTGCCCTTCGACCCCGAGGGCACCAGCAGCACGGAGAACGTCGCCGTGTTGTTGCCCACCACGCCGTTGGCCACGCTGCCGGCGGGGACGAGGAGCGCCGTCCCGATGGTGAACGGGCCTCCGAGGCTCCCGCCGGTCAGGGGTGTGATCGTGATCGTGTAGGACTGGACGATGATGTTGTCCAGCGCGGTGGATGCGGTCACCGTCGGGTTCTTGAGGTTGTTGCGGAGGGTGACGCAGGCGGTGGTGGTCGTGTTCGGCGCCGTGGAAGACGGGACGCTCGAGACGAAGCTTCCGGGAGTCAGCGAGAAGCCATCCACGGTCAAGAAGGTGAACGCGCTCCCGCTCTGACCCGAGCCGCCTTCACAGGCGGCCAGCAGGGCCGCGATCGCGAAGAGCGTGACCGGCCGGCCGGCCGTCCGCAGCGGAAGCACCCAACCGGCGAGCGAGGCCAGCATGCGAGTCATCGCGTGGGTGCCGGGGCCGGCGCCGGTCCCGACTCGGGCCTGATGATGCTCGGGTGGACGAGCAGATCGCGCTCCAGTCCCGGCCGCTGCCCGCGCACCTGCTGATAGATCTCCTGACCCTCGCTCGGGTCCCCGATCACGCGCGGCGTGATCAGCAGCAGGAGCTCCGTCCGCTCGGCGGTATCGACGGTGGAGCCGAACAGGAAGCCGATGATCGGGATCTTGGAGAGCCATGGGATCCCCTGCTTGGTGCTCTGGCGTCGAGTCCGGATCAGTCCCCCGAGCACCAGGGTCTGGTTGTCGCGGAGGACCACGGACGTTTCGGCCTCGCGCTTGATGATGTCGGGCGACCCGCTGGGCGGCCGTGGATCGCCCACGTCGTTGACGGTCTGCTTCACGTCGAGCGCGACGACCCGCTTGTCGCTGATGCGCGGCGTGACGGTGAGGATGATGCCGGCGTCGCGGTACTCCACGGCCTGGGTGAGCACGTTGGTCGGCGCCTGCTGCGGGGTGACCGACGTCGTGGCGACGCCGGTCTGCGAGACGACCTGCTGGGTGACGATGGGCACCGAGTTCGACACGTTGATCACGGCCTTCTTGTTCTCAGACGTCAGGATCGTCGGGCTCGACAGTACGCTCAGCTGCCCGTAGTTCGCATAGAGATTGAGCATGCCGAGGAAGCGGTCGGTCTCGAAGAGGAAGAAGCTCAATCCCGCCACCGGAGGCACCAGCACGGGCAAGCCGGGCAGCGTCGCGGTCGGCGTCTGTCCCGGCAAGGCCGAGGGCGGGCCCACGTCCAGCCGCGACACCGAGCCGACGTTGTAGGGCGTGCCGTTGATCTTCACGTCGCGCTGGGTCCGGAGCGTCCACTCCAGGCCGAGACGGTTCTCGTCGGTCAGCGCCACTTCCGCCACCAGGACCTCGATGAGCACCTGCTTCGGGATCCGGTCGAGCTTCCGGATCGTGTCCTCGATCAGCGGCCAGTTGCGCGGGAACGTCGTGACGATCAGCGCATTGTTGGGCTCGTCGGCGACGACCTTGACCTGGCCCTCGACCACACTCGGCTCGAGGTCGCTCCCGGTCGCGACGACAGCCACGAGGGGAGGCTGGCCCTGGGCCGGCGGCGGGCCGCCAACCCCCGGATACGGCGCCAGGTCTCTGGACCGGACCGGCGCGTCGCCGGGCTTGCCAAAGATCTCGGTCAGCGTCGCGGCGAGGTCCTTGGACTTCACGTTCTCCACGTAGTAGACGAAGACGCGCTTGTTGGCCTGGGTGTCCACGTCGAGCTGGGACGCGAGCTTCGCCGCCAGCTCCACATCGGACTTGCGTCCGGACACGACCAGGACGTTGGTGCGCTTGTCGGCGATGACCAGGGGGGGCCGGTCCCCGGAGTCGGCGGCGGCGGCCCCGGCACCCGCCGGCGCCGCGGGTGCCCCGCCGGGACGCGGGGGACCAGGTGGGGGTGCCGGCGCGGCGGCGGGCGTGCGAACCCTCCGGCCCGCGAAGAACTCGGACAGGATCCGCGCCAGCTCGACTGCGTCGGCGAAGCGGACCGGGATGAGGCGGAGCTCGTCCGTCGCGACCTCGACGTCCAGCACGCCCACGAGCTGAAGGATGCGCGCCACGTTCGCCGCGGTGTCGGTGACGATCAGGAGGCTGCCCTGGACCACGAGGTTGCCGCCCTGGACGAATGGCCGGAGGGTCGCCGCGATGCGGTCCGCCGGCGCGTACTGGAGCGGCACGATCTGGGTGATCACCTCGTCGTCGCGGCGGGTCGGGTCCGGCTGGGCGCCGATGACCGTCGGCAGGGGGCGCTCCCGGGCCGCGGTGGTCGGCAGGATCTTGTAGAGATTGCCGGAGCGGACGGCCGTGACGCCGTTGACCTCGAGCACCGCCAGGAGGACGTTGAAGACCTCGTCCTCCGGGATTCGGCCCGAGGTCTGGATCGTCACCTTCTTCCCGGCGACACCGGGGCCGATCGTGTAGTTGAAGCCGGCGATCTCGCTCGCGGCCTGGATGACGGCCTCGATGTCGGCGTTGTCGAAGTTGAGCACGATCTGCCGACCCGGGCGCGCCGGCGGGGTGATCGGCCGACCGGGGACCGTCTGGGCCGTCGGGCCGCGTGGCGGCTGGACCCCAGGCGCGCCAAAAGGTGCGGGAGCAGGGGCTGCGGGCTCCGCCTCCGAGCGCGGCGGAACGCTGGGCAATGCGACCGGCGCCGAGGCGGCGGACACCGTGTCCGCCGGCGCGGTGCTCACCGTCACCACCGGGGCGTCGGACCTGGACGAGGACTTGGGCCCGCTGGCTCCGGGACTCGCGCACCCGGTGAGGACGGCGAGGCCCAGGGCCACGGCCAGACGGTACAGCTTCTTCTCGATCACTCCTCCTCGGTCGGCTGCTCCTGTCCTTCCGCCGCCGGCGGCGGGCCAGGAGGTGCGGTGGGCACGGGCACCCTCGGTCTCAGCGGCGGACGAACACCCCCGCCAGGCGGGGGCGGCGGAGGCCTCGCCGCTGGCGGACGGCCCGCACCTCCAACCTCTGGCGATTGTACGCCGGCGGGTGCGGCGGACTGGCGAGGTTTCGTGGGGTCGAACAGGAGCACCTCGAAGGTCTCGCCACCGCGGCGTAACACCACCCGGTCCGACTTGATCTGCTCGAGCCGCGCGTCCCCGACGAGGTCTCCTTCCGAGTACCCGAAGATGCGGCGGCGCTGGACGTCCTCCAGGTAGGCTCGGCCGCGACCCTCCGGGAGGAGGACCACTCCGTAGAGGCGCGGCTTCGGCGCCGGCGGCGTTGGGGGACCCCCCGCCCCCGCGCGGAGTGGCTCCGGCGCCGTCTCGGTCCGCGTCGGACTGAAGAGATTCCGCTCGGCGACGACGGCATAGTCCGTCAGCGGCGGCCTGGTCGAAGCGATCGCGGGCGGCGGGGGCGCTTCGGCGGAAGCGGCCGGCGGCGCCTCCAGCGAGACGACCGGCGGCCGCGAGGCCCAGGCCTGGTAGAGGCGCACGCCCAAGAAGGCGGCGATCACCAGGAGGAGCGCGTCGACGAGCAGGAGCAGGCGCTTCTGCACGGTCAGCCTCCCGGCTGCCCCGGTGGCCCCGGGTTCGGGGGCCGGGTCGGCGCGCCGCCCGCCGCCGGCGCCGGGATGAAGCCGCTCAGCGCCACCGTGGCCGACAGGTCTCGCGAGGTGCCCGCCGCGGGGGCGCGCACCTTGAGGTCGGTCAGCGCCAGCAGGATCGGGGCGTCCTCGAGTCGGTGGAGGAACGCCGTCAGCCCCCGGATCGGCCCGGAGAGCGTCATCTCGACGGGGACCTCGGCATAGCCTCCGCGCTCGATCGGAGCGAGAATCCGCTCGCTGCGAACGTCGATGCCCGCATCCTGCGCCGTCGTCTTCACCAGCTTTTGGAGCTCCGATGCGGCGACGGGCGCCTTGTCGCCGGCCAGCAGTCGACTCCGGCGTCGCACGATCTCGGTCCGAAGCGCGGCCAGCTCCCGGGAGTAGGCCTCCGACCGCGCCACGAGACGCTCTTGGCGGGCGAGCAGAGCCTGGCGGGCGGCCACCAGCTCGCGCGTCGCGGCGTGCATCTCCATCAGCGGCTCCACCAGGTAGACGTAGCCCGCCACCAGCAGTCCGACGAGACCGGCCCACACCAGAAGGCGTCGCTCGCGTGGACGGAGCGTCGGCATCCTAGCGCCCTCCTCCGCGGCGCTCCCAGCTGGCGCGGAGTCGGAACTGCTCGCGGTCGCGTCCCTTCGTCACTGGCGAGGTGAACTCGACGCGCTCGAGGGCGGGCGAGGCTTCGAGGAGCGGAATGAGCTGCGAGGCGGCGTTGGCGAACCCGCCGAGCTCGAGCCCGCTGCGGTCCACCGAGAGGTTCGTGAGCCAGGCGTCCCCCGGCAGCGTGTCAGTGAGCTCCCGGATGACCGGCAGGGGATGGAGTCCCTGCTCCTCGAAGCTGCGCAGGGTTGCCAGCTCGCGACGCGCGCGCTCCACCTCGGCGGCGAATCGCTCGGCGCGCTCGACCTCCGGGGCCAAGTGCGCGATGCGAGCATCGAGCGCGGCCAGGGCCCGCCGCTCCTTCACGAAGGTCACGGCGGGGATGGCGGCGCCGATTCCGAGGGCGAGGAGAGCCAGCGTGGCGGTGGCCGCGAGCGGCCAGGGAAACGGCCGAGGGCGAACCTCGTCGGGCAGGAGGTTCGCAACCGGAGCTTTCCGACCCGGGCGCTCGAGCGCCACCGCGAGGGCGGGCAGGCTTGTGTCCTCGAGCGCCGTGAATTCCGGCGGCGGGTCGATCCCGACGCGCACCGGCAGCGTCTGCACGGTGAAGGCGGGCGGCGGGAGCCCGCCGACGACGACCTCCACGACCTCACGACGATCCGACTCCGCGAGGGCCGTGAGCGTGCGAGCGAGCTCGGTCTCGAGCCGCTGCTTCCGGGTGTCGGCGTCGGCCGGCACGGGGAACTGGCGGCTCGCCACCACCCGCCCGTGGACGACGACGGCGAGCTCCGCCTCGGTCGCTTCCAGCCAGACGACGATCCGCCCCCGCGCTGGGTCGCCCGTCACCAGGCGCGCCAGGCTGTGGACGGTGACGCCGACCAGCCGGGTCGTGAGACCGGCGTCGCGGACGAGCTGGCGCACGCGCTCCTGGCTCCGCCGCTCGACCGCCACGAGAAGGACGCGGAGCGGCCGATCCGCCTCGGCGGGCAGCGCCTCGAAGTCGAAGAGCGCCTCCGCGGGCGGGAAGGGGAGATGACGCTCCAGCTCGAAGCCGACCATGCGCCGCAGGTCGGCGCCGGCGACCATCGGCAGCTCGACCGGCTTCGCGATCACGGCGCGCCGGGGGAGGCCGACCTGGGCCCGCCGGGCGCGGACGCCCGCCTCGAGCAGCTGGCGGCGAATGGCGCCCGCCGCATTCTCGTCGGCCGGAACGGTGAAGGCGGTGAGGAGCCGCTTCGAGCCGAAGCGGCCTCGCAGCGCGACCACGTCGACGTGACCGTCGCGGAGCGCGAGCCCGACGGTGTCACTCATCGGGCCGTCTCGCGGAGGCCGGCCGGGCGCGGGGCCCGCCGGCTCACGATCCCGTCCCCCGGCCGGCGGATCGATCGGGAGCGCTCGCCGGCGTCGACGTGACCGGTCGCGCGGCGTCCGACCAGCGCCACGCGAGCGGGGTGGGCTCGACCTGTGCGGTGCCGCTCTGGCGCTGGACGACGGCCGTGAGGACGCGGCCGTTCGGCGCCGCGCCGCCGGCCCAAGCTTCGACGCGGAAGATCTCGCTGCGCGTGATCAGATTCGCGCGCCGAAGGGCCCCCGGGACCTCCGCCGGGTCCGCAAAGGGCCGTCGCCCGCCGATCAGGTCGACCTCGGCCTCCGCATACCCAAGCGCGCGCAGCACCACGGGACTCGCCGTGTTCGCGTTGACCGCGCCCGTCCCGAAGACGGTGAGATATTCGATGAGCCCGGGCGTATCGCCGCGGCCGTAGAGCAGGTCCCGGGTGACGCCGCGCACCTGGAGCAGCTCTTCGACGCTGTCGAAGTCCGCGTTCTTGGACCGGTAGGGGACGGGCAGAGCGAGATAGTAGTCGCTCTCCGCCCCGTTCAGGCGGTGCTCCTCGTTCGGGTCGCGCCAATCCTGGATCGAGTCGATGATCACGTCGCGGTCGGTCTTCTCGACGCCGACCCCCTGGAGAAGCCGGTCCAGGACGTCCCGTCCCGCCCGGTTCACGTTGAGCCGCGCGCTCTCGTCGGTGAGCCGGTAGGATACGCGGCCCGGATCCAGGCGCAGATCCACGCGCGTGGGCACCGGGGGCGTGCCGAGGCGCGAGCGGCGGAAGGCCAGGGCGCCCTTGACGTCGAGCTCGTGCGAGAGCGCGTCGGGCAGGATCTCGGCGAGGGCCCGCTGGTACCCGGCCTCCGCAAGCCACGTCTCGGAGAGCGCCGAGCGGAAGTTCGTCGAGGCGACCGCCTCGAGGCGCATCGCCTGGGCGAACTCCGCGACGATCGTGAGGAGCAGCGCCAGGACCAGGAGCACGATGATCAGGGCGATTCCCGCATCGCTCTCCGATCCGGCCGGCCGCGCTCGTCGGATCACTGGGGCTGGGCCCGTTTCCCCAGCGGCAGCGCGATGACGACCGCGGGCACGGTCCGGGCGAGGCCGCCGACCGCGAGCTCGAACCGGATCGCGGTGGGCAGCCCACCGGCGTCTCGTCCGTCCCACGACTCCTGCCACTGGCCGGACTCGTCACGGTACGCGAGGGTGAAGCGGGTGACCGACCGGGAAAGCACGCGCTCGGGACCGGGCGCGAACGGATCGTCGGTCGGCACGAGCCGCTCGATGAGCCGGAGCCCGTCCGCGCCCTTCCGGCCGAGCACGACGGCATGGAACGGCGCCGCCGGGGCGTCGAGCGCCAGCGGCGGCGCGCTCGTCACGAAGCGCACCTCTTGCGACTCGCCCTGGAACAGCACGACGCGGTCCGGGTTCTCGCCCAGGCGCCCCTGATACGGGAACGCCCCGGCGAGGGACTCGCTCAGCAGCTCCACGAGCGCGCGGTTCTCCTGCTGGAGATCGGCGCGCCGCTGTCCCGCCTCCCAGGCGCGCAGCCCGACGCGCAGGGCCCCCACGGCCAGGAGGACCACGACCGCGAGGATGGACACCGCGAGCATGACCTCGATGAGCGTGAAGCCGTCGCCGCGCGGGCCCGTCCGGAAGTCGTGCCGCCTCACGAGCCGATCCGCCAGGTCCGGAGCGTGGCGAGCTCGAAGCGGCGGCCCTGTCCCCACCGGACCTCCACGTTCACCCGCGCCACCCGGATGAGCAAAGCCTCCGGCGTGTCGGGCTCGATCGGGAGCAGCGAGGGGTCGATGGTCACCTGGCGCGTCCAGCGGTACGGGCCCTCGGTGCCCGCCTCGGTGCCCTCGGACAGGGGGCCGGGGTCGAGGTCGGCGAGCTTCGCGCTCGCGAGGAGCGCCGCCTCCGTGTGATCGCCCGCGGCGCGCGCCAGCCGGAGGCCGCCGCCGAACAGCTGGAGCGCCGCGACGACCGTGGTCGACAGGATGACGAGCGCGACGAGCACCTCCAGCAGCGTGAATCCCTCGTCGCGGCCGCGGCGCGCGATGGGCGACATCATCCCGCGCCCTCAGGGGGCCTGCGCCGTGATGGCGACGCGCCCGGTGATTCCGTGGACCTCGACGACGAGCTTGCGCCCACTGGGGCCTTCCACGAGCCACTGGGCGTCGCGGCCCAGGCCGCGCGGGGAGAACGTGAGGCTCTCGCCGCCGGTGACCGTCGCGAGTCGGAACCGCTCGGGCAACTCGACCCGGCGCAGCGTCTCGTTGGAGCCGTCCCAGGCGAGCGCGGCTCCGCGGTGGCTCGACTCCAGGGCGACGCGCGTGGCCCGCCGGTGGGTCACCGCCTGGAGGCGAGCCTCGCGGAGGAGGGAGGCCACGCGCCCGGCGCCCGCGCGGAGCTGAAGGTTCTGCGACCCCCGGCGGATCGACGGCAGGGCGAGGGCGGTGATGGTCGCCAGCACGGCGAGCACCACGACGAGCTCCAGGAGCGTGAGGCCGCTCGCGCCGTGCGGGCGTCTCACTGGGTCTTTCCCGACGAGCCCCAGCTCGTCACGTCGCCGGCCTCGCCGTCGCCGCCCGGCGTGCCGTCCGAGCCGAACGAGCTCAAGTCGTACTCCCCGTGCTCGCCGGGGCTCCGGTACTGGTACGGATTTCCCCACGGATCCCGGGGCACGTCCTTCTTGAGATACGGCCCCTCCCAGCCGGGCGCGTTGCCCGGACTCTGCTGGAGCGCCTGGAGACCCTCCTGGCTGTTCGGGTAACGCCCCACGTCGAGCTTGAACTGATCGAGGGCTGCTCCCAGGAGCTCGATCTGGACCCGGGCCGCCGCCTGGCGCGACTGGCCGACCCGTCCGAAGAGCCGCGGGCCCACGAGCGCGGCGAGCACGCCCAGGATGATGACCACGATGAGCAGCTCGATCAGCGTGAAGCCGGCCTGACCGCGGGCTGCTGGCCGGCGCCGCCGCGTGGCAGCCCGGGCATCCGACGAGCGGGGGGTCTCGGCCGAGATCGGCATCGGGAACCTCACAGGGGTAGCTCGTTCACGCTCAGGATCGCGAGCAGGATCGCGAGGACGATCGTGAGCACCACGGCGCCCAGCACGACGATGATGGCCGGCTCCAGCGTCGACACCAGCCGGCGGACCGCGACCCGGACCTCGCGCTCGTACGTGGCGGCGACCCGTCCGAGCATGTCATCCAGCCGGCCCGTCTCCTCGCCGACCCGGACCATGTGAACCACCAGCGAGGGGAAGGCGCCGGTGTCGGCCATCGGCCGGGCGAGCCCCTCTCCGCGCTTCACGCCAGCGTGAACGGTGCCGAGCGCGCTCGCGATCACGCGATTCCCCGCGCCCTCCTGGGCGACGTCGAGCGCGCCGAGGAGCGGCACCCCGGACGAGAGCAGGGTGCCGAGCGTCCGGATGGCGCGGCCCACCTCGATCTTCCGCAACACGGGACCGGCCAGCGGCATCGCGAGGAGCCCGGCGTCCAGCTGGAGCCGGCCTCCCTCGGAGCGCGCGATGACCTGCCAGGCGATGACGCACGCCAGCACCACGATCGCAAGCGCCCACCAGTACGTGACGAACAGCGCGCTCACCCCCATGACGATCCGCGTCGGCAGGGGGAGCGTCTGTCCGAGATCCGAGAGGATGACGGCGAAGCGCGGCAGGACGAAGGTCAAGAGGAAGATCACCGCGCCGGTCCCCACCACGAACAGGAGCGCGGGGTAGATCAGCGCGGAGACGATCGCCTCGCGAAGCTCCCGCGCGCCTTCCAGATGCTCGGCCAGCCGGCGGAGCGCGATCTCGAGGACCCCGCCGCGCTCGCCGGCCCGGACGGTGTTCACGTACAGGCGCGAGAACGGCCGCGGCTGGTGACGGGCCAGCGCGTCGGCGAGGGTCGAGCCGGCCCGGACGCTTTGGGTCACGTCCTGGACGATCTGCCGGAGCCGCCGGCTGGCTGTCACGTCGCCCAGGACGACCAGGGCCCGCTCGAGCGGCAGGCCGGCCTCCACGAGCGTGGCGAGCTGCTGCGTGAAGTCGAGGACGTCGCGCGACGGCACGCGCGGCGCCCCGAACAGGCGCCGGCCGGGCCGGCCGCGCTCGTCGGTGGCCTCGACCTTGAGCGGGAAGTAGTCCTCGCGGTGGAGGCGCTCGACCACCGCGTTGGCGTCGTACGCTTCCATCACGCCGTCGACCGTCCGGCCGGCGCGGTCGGCCGCCCGGTACGCGAAGACCGGCACTAGCCCTCCATGTCCTCGTGCGTCACGCGCAGCACCTCGTCGATCGTGGTGACGCCGAGGCAGCACTTGTTCCAGCCGTCCTGCCGGAGCGTCGTCATGCCGGCGGCCACCGCCCGCTGCCGGATCTCATGCCCCGGGGTCTTGCGGAGAGCGAGGCTGCGAAGCTCCTCGGACATGCCCATGAACTCGTAGATGCCCGTGCGCCCCCGGTATCCCGTGCCGCGGCAATCGTCGCAACCCGCGCCGCGCGACAGCTGCGCGGCGGCGGGGACGCGATCGATGCCCAGCGCCCGCAGCTCGCTCGCTTCGGGCCGGTGGGGCTGCCGGCACACGGTGCAGATGAGCCGGACGAGGCGCTGGGCCAGCACGCCTTCCAAAACGGACGCGATGAGGTAGGGCTCGACGCCCATGTCGAGCAGGCGGGTCACCGCCCCGGGCGCATCGTTCGTGTGGAGCGTGGAAAACACCAGATGGCCGGTCAGCGCGGCGTGGATCGCGATGTCGGCGGTCTCGACATCGCGGATCTCGCCGACCATGATCACGTCCGGGTCCTGACGGACGATGTGGCGAAGCCCGGCGGCGAAGGTCAGCCCGATCTTTGGCTTGACGTGGATCTGGTTGACGCCCCGCAGCTGGTACTCGACCGGATCCTCGATCGTGATGATCTTCCGCGCCGGCGAGTTGATCTTGTCCAGAGCGGCGTAGAGTGTCGTGGTCTTGCCGGAGCCGGTCGGTCCCGTGACCAGCAGCATCCCGTGCGGGAGTCCGATGATGCGCTCGATGGCCCCGCGGGCGCGAGGGTCGAAGCCCAGGTGGTCGAGCGGCATGAGGATCGCTGCACGGTCGAGGATCCGCATGACGATGCTCTCACCGTAGAGCGTTGGAATCGTCGAGACGCGGAGGTCCAGCCGCCGCCCCTCCAGCCCCATCCGGATGCGACCGTCCTGCGGCAGGCGGCGCTCCGCGATGTTCAGCTCGGCCATGATCTTGATCCGGGAGGTGACCGCCGCCCGCAGGCGTTTGGGCGGCGTCTCGGCATCGAAGAGCACGCCGTCGATGCGGTACCGGACGCGAAGCGTGTCCTCGAACGGCTCGATGTGGACGTCGGACGCGTTGGCCTTGATCGCGTTTTCGATCAGGAGGTTGACGAGGCGGACGACCGGGGCGTCGAACGCCATGTCCCGGAGCGAGCTGAGGTCCTCGCCTCCCGTCTCGTCCCCGCGCTCGTCGTCGCCCATCGTCTCGATGACCTTCTGCACCGCCGTCGAGCCGGCGCCGAAGTACCGGTCGATCGCCTCGAGGATGGACGTCTCGGTGGCGACGGCCAGCCGCACGTCCAGGCCGAGGGTGCCGCGCAGCTCGTCCACGATCGTCGGGTCGGTCGGGTCCGCGCAGGCGACCACCAGGACCCCGTCCTCGACGGCCATCGGGCAGAAGCGGTACTGGCGCATGTACTGCGGCGACAGCCGCTGGAGGAAGGGCGGGCTCGAGGGAAACTCCTCCCGCCCGACGAACGGGATCTCGAGGTGCCGGGCCAGGGCCTGGCCGACCTCCTCCGCGCTCGAGAGGCCGAGCCGCACGAGGGTGTCGGGGAGGCGCTCACCGCTCGACTGGCGGTGGGCCTCGGCCCGAGCCAGCTCTGCCTCCGAGAGGACGCCGGTCCCGGTGAGCCATCGTCCGAAGGACGGGGAATGGCGGGAATCCATGGGGTCGAAGCCGAGTGGTCTCGGCAACTGGATACGTTACCGGAGACCGCGACGGGCGGGCAAGCATTGTGTCCCTTGACAGCCCGTTAGCTGTATTGCAACGTGTTTGCAATGGAGTCTCGCGGAGGTCGGCACCGTGTCGCCGCGTGAGCTGTCCTTCGTGCTGGGCGGGATCGCCGGGCTCGCCGACGTGGTGGGCGGCGTGCTGGTGGCCTGGCGCCGGCACTGGGACCGGACGTTCCTCCAATACTTCCTCGCGCTCGGCGCCGGCTTCATGCTCGCGGTGGCGTTTCTGCGGATGGTCCCCGAGAGCCTGGAGCAGGGGACTCACCTCTACCTCTACGTCCTCATCGGCTACTTCCTCGTACACCTGACCGAGCACACGCTGACGCCTCACTTCCACTTCGGCGAGGAAGTCCACCACGATGCGCTGGTGCATCCCGCGGTGGGATATCTGGGTCTCGCGGGGCTCTGCATCCACACGTTCTTCGACGGCGTCGCGATCGCGTCGGGCTTCCTCGTCAGCCGGCCGCTCGGCTTCATCCTGTCCGGCGCGGTGCTGCTCCACAAGCTCCCGGAAGGATTCGCGGTCGGCTCGCTGATGCTCGCGTCGGGCGCGTCCCGGCGCGCCGCGCTCCTGGCTTCCGGCGTGCTCGGATTGGCGACGATTGCCGGGGTCGTGTTCCTGAACGCTTTCACCGGGATCGTGGGACAGGCGCTGGCGCTCTCGGCCGGCGTTACGATCTACGTGGCGGCGTCGGATCTCATTCCCGAGGTCAACAAGGAGCGGAGCTGGGGGGTGGCGCTCGCGGTCTTCGGCGGCGTTCTCCTCTACTACGTCGCCGAGTCGGTGCTGGAGGCTGCCGGCGTTCACGCTCACTGAGGGCGATCGCGATTCCCGCGGCGCGAGGCATGCGGCCTGCCCGCCCGCGAGAGGGGCCTGACCCGTGGGTTCTGACGGACGACCGCCGGTGGCCGCGGCCGAGCGTCCGGCGTGGCACCTCGGCGGCGGCGCCCTCGCGCTGGTCCTGCTCGCCTGGGAGGCGATTGCACGCCTCGGCTGGGTGCCCGCGCTGTTCCTGCCCGCGCCGACGGCGATCCTCGCCGAGGCCGGCCGGATGGCCCGGAGCGGCGAGCTCTGGCGGCACCTCGCGGTCTCGCTCGCGCGTGTGGGGATCGGCTTCGGCGTGGGCGCGGCCGTCGGGACCGCGCTCGGGCTCCTGCTCGGCGTCTCCCGCGTGGTCTGGGCGGTCGCCAACCCGATCATCGCGGCGACCTATCCGATCCCGAAGATCGCGCTCCTGCCGCTCATGATCCTGTGGCTCGGCATCGGCGAGACGCCGAAGGTCGTCATGATCGCCCTCGGTGTCTTCTTTCCGGTCGTGATCAACACGTACGCCGGCGTCCGAGGAACGGATCCGTTCATGGTGAAGGCGGCGCGGAGCCTGGGGGCTGGCCGATGGCAGGTGGTGCGCAAGATCGTCCTGCCGTCGGCTCTGCCCACGATCCTGGCCGGCTACCGACTCGGCACCGGGATCGCGCTGCTCCTGGTCGTCTCGGCGGAGATGATCAACGCCACGTCGGGGATCGGCTTCCTCATCCTGAACTCCGGCGACCTCATGCTGACCGGGAGGCTGATGGTGGGCCTCGCGATCCTGTCGCTTCTCGGACTCGTCAGCGCCTGGGGTCTCCGGGCGCTCGAGGCGTGGCTGACCCCGTGGAAGGAGGACGGCCGGGGTTAGGCCCGGCCGCTCGGGCCCGCTTTCCCGCTATGCTAGTCTCCGTGGGATGGCCTGCGGCCATGTGTCCGCGGCTGTCCGAGTGGGGCAAGGCCGGACGCGACCTTCGGAGGACGTGACATGACGGCGATCCTGGTGCTCCACGGCCCGAACCTGAACTTGCTCGGCCAGCGCGAGCCCGGCGTGTACGGGACGACGACGCTGGCCGAGGTCGATGCCGCGATCGCTGCCCACGCCGGGTCCCGCGGCCTCCGGGTGGAGTGCCGTCAGTCGAATCACGAGGGCGTGCTGATCGACGCGATCCATGGCGCGGCCCGCGAAGGGTTCGCGGCCATCGTGATCAACCCGGGCGCGCTCACGCACTACTCGTACGCGCTCCGCGACGCGCTCGCCGCCGTACCCCTGCCGGCGGTCGAGGTGCATCTGTCCAACGTCCACGGGCGGGAGTCGTTCCGGCACCACTCGGTCACTGCCGGGGCCTGCCGGGGCCAGATCGCCGGCTTCGGCGTCCAGAGCTATATCCTCGGAGTGGAGGCGGCCGTCGTCTGCCTCGCCCGGGGCTGAATGGGCGGGCAGTTCCGGGAGTCTGAGAAGGTGGCGGGCGTCTGGACTCGGCGGCACGCCGCGGGACGCCAGCCGGCCCGGCGCCCCGCCGGGTCGGCCTCGTGAGCGACGACGACCGCGAAGCGGTCCGGCGGGTACAGGCCGGCGACACGGAGGCCTTCGAGCCTCTGGTCGAGAAGTACAAGCGAAAGGTGTTCCGGTTGGCCTACCAGGTGCTGCGGGACCAGGAGGATGCGCTCGATACTGCCCAGGAAGCGTTCGTCAAGGCGTTCCGCGCCTTGCCGGCTTTCAAGGGAGATTCGGCGTTCTACACATGGCTGTTCCGCATCACGATGAACGTCGCGCTGGACCGGAAGCGGCAGCGATCGACCCGGGCCAAGTCGCTGGGGGCCGAGGACGTGCCGCCGGAGGAGTGGGAGCGCACCGCGACCTCGACCGACCCGGATCCCGAGGACGTCGCCACCGGGGTGGAGCGCCGTGAGCGCATCCGGAAGGCCCTCGATTCCTTGTCAGAGCACCACCGAGCCATTATCATCCTCAGCGATATCGAAGGGCTCCAGTACCGCGAGATCGCGGAGGTGCTCGGCATCCCGATGGGGACCGTGATGTCCCGCCTGCACCACGCGCGCAAGCGCCTTCGCGAGGTGCTCGGCTCCGGGTTCTCGGTCTTCGTCGCCGCGCTCACCGGGCTTCTGCTCGTGGCCGGCGCGGCCCGGGCCCAGATGCCGCCGCTGCCGCCGCCGGGCGTGCTCCCGCCACCGACCGCAGGTCCGGGCGGGGCAACCCCGCAGCTGGTCTGCGTCTACGCGCTCGTGATGTACGCGTCGAATCCACCGGGGGCGATCGTGCGGCCCGGCATCGTGCCCCCGCCGGCGGGACCGCCGGGCGGCCCGCCTCCGGGCATGGCCGGCAGCCCGCCTCCGGGTCCACCGGGCGGCGCGCCGCAGACCGGTCTCCCGCCGACCCCGGATCTCGCGAATCCCGCGAATCCGCCAGCGCCGGGGATTGGGCCGCCGCCAGAATTCCAGACCGCGTGCGGTCAGCCAATCCGCCTCCGGCTCTGGGTGCCGCGGCTCCAGGAAGTGTTCCAGTACTCCCACTACGAGCCGGTGAGCGCCTTCGAGACTCGGATGCCGATCGGGATGCTGCAGCGCTTCGCGCTGCCGGGCGGCCGCGAGATGGAGATCCAGCCGCTCGGTATCCGCCGGCCGATCGTGCGCATCCTGGTCCGCATCAAGCACGGTCCGGTCAGCGAGCTGGCGACCGTGATGGACGTTCCGCCGCGGCGCCCGGCGCTCATCGGCGGTCTGCCGCACCAAGCGGGCGTCCTGATCATCGCGATCCGCTCCCGCGAAGAGTAGCGACGGCGCCGCGCGCCCGGCCGCGTCCGGGCACCGTGCTACCATGCCGGGCGTGAGCGAGCGGCGCCTCCGCGACGAGATCGCGCGCGTCCGTCAGGGGCACGTCAAGTACCGCGACAAGCTCCGGGCCGAGGGCAAGCTCTTCGTTCGGGACCGGCTCGATCTCCTGCTCGACCCCGGCACCGACTTCCAGGAGGACTGGCTCCTCGCCCGCTCGAACGAGCCCGAGACGCCGGCCGACGGCGTCGTCACCGGCGTCGGGACGGTGCTCGGACGCCCGGTCTGTGTGATGGCCAACGACTTCACGGTGAAGGCCGGATCCTGGGGCGAGAAGACGGTCCAGAAGATCGTCCGCATCCAGGAGAAGGCGGCGCGCCTCCGCATCCCGCTCATCTATCTCGTCGACGCCGCGGGCGGCCG
Source organism: uncultured bacterium (assembly GCA_964463175.1). Classification (GTDB taxonomy): domain Bacteria; phylum Methylomirabilota; class Methylomirabilia; order Rokubacteriales; family DASRDR01; genus DASRDR01. The sequence continues at coordinate 19,497 of CAYXBJ010000052.1, read as the reverse complement.
CATCTCGGAGCAGATCCGCATATTCCCGGGCCGCTACCACGCGGGTCGCATCTTCTACAACGAGGTGCAGCTCTCCGGCGTCGTCCCGCAGGTCTGCATCCTGTTCGGCCCGTCGCCGGCCGGCTCCGCGTACCTGCCGGCTCTCACCGACGTCGTGATCATGGTCGAGGGCAAGGCGTCCATGTACGTCGGATCGCCCCGGATGGTGGAGATGGCAATCGGCGAGAAGATCGACCACGAGGCGCTCGGCGGCGCGCGGATGCACTGCGAGGAGTCGGGGTGCGGCGACGTCCTCGTGGGGTCCGACCAGGACGCCATCGCGGCAGCCCGGCGCTACCTGGGATACATGCCGCAGAGCCATCGGGACCGCGTCGCCGATGCCGCCGCCCTCGAGCCCGAGCCCGGCCGCGCGATCGACGAGATCGTTCCGTACGACCAGCGAAAGTACTTCGACATGTACGAGGTGATCCGCGCGCTCGTCGACACGGGCTCGTGGTTCGAGGTGAAGGCGCTCTTCGCGAGGGAGATCATCACGGGCTTCGCCCGCCTGGGCGGGCGCGCGGTCGGAATCGTCGCGAACCAGCCCAAGGTCAAGGGCGGCGTCCTCTTCGTGGACTCCTCTGACAAGGCGGCGCGATTCATCTGGCTCTGCAACGCCTACAACGTTCCGCTCGTGTACCTCGCCGACGTCCCGGGCTTCATGGTCGGGTCGAAGGTGGAGCGGGCCGGCATCATCCGACACGGCGCCAAGATGATCTTCGCGACATCGCAGGCGACGGTGCCCAAGATCTGCGTCGTCGTGCGGAAGTGCTACGGGGCCGGACTCTACGCGATGTGCGGCCAGGCGTTCGAGCCGGATGCGGTGCTGGCGCTGCCGCAGGCGCAGATCGCGATCATGGGCCCCGAGCCCGCGGTGAACGCCGTCTACTACAACCGCATCATGGAGCTCGAGGGCGAGGCCCGCGCCGCCTTCGTTCGCGAGCGTCGCGAGGAGTACCAGAAGGACATCGACGTGTTCCGGCTCGCTTCCGACATGCTGGTCGACGCGGTGGTCCCGCCGGCGGAGCTGCGCCGCGAGCTGATCACGCGCCTCGGCTACGCCGGCACCAAGCAGCAGCGCTTCCCGCTTCGGCGGAGCGGCGTCTACCCCGTCTGACTGCGGAATGAGCCACCGGGCGGACTCCGCGGCGATCCGGCCGCCGCTCCCGCTCGCGACCGCCCCATGAATCCGCTCGAGGACGCCCTCGTCGCCTTCCGGTACCTAACCGTCCTGCCGCTCCCGCGCCGGCGCGCGCCGGGCGACCTCGGGCGCGCCGCGGGCTGGTTGCCGGTGGTCGGACTCGCGCTGGGCGCGTGCGTCGCCCTCGCGTCGCTCGCGGCCGACCGGCTCGTGCCGCCCGGGGTCGGCGCCATGCTGCTGGTCGCGCTCTGGGCCGGCCTGACCGGCGGCCTCCATCTCGACGGGCTCGCGGACTCGTTTGACGGGCTCGGCGGAGGCTGGTCTCGGGAGCGCGCGCTCTCGATCATGCGGGACGCCCGGAGCGGTCCGTTCGGCGTGACGGCGATCGTCCTGGTGCTCGGCCTGAAGGCGGCGGCCGTCGCGACGCTGCCGGAGGGCCTCGCGTGGCGGGCGCTCCTGCTCGCCCCGGTGTTGGGGAGAGCCGGCCCGCTCCTGCTCATCCGCCTCTGCCCACCGGCGCGCACCGAAGGCGCCGGTCACGCGCTGGCCGCCGGCGCTCGCTGGCCGACTCTGGCGTCCGGCGGGCTCGTCGCGGCCGTGGTGTCGGTCGCGATGCTCGGAGTCTGGAGCGCGCCGTTCCTCGCCGTCACGGCGCTTCTCGCGTGGGGATGGGCGGTCTACATCCGGCGCCGCATCGGCGGATTCACCGGGGACACGATCGGCGCGCTGGTCGAGGTGACGGAAGCCGTCACGCTCACGATGGCCGTGAGTCTGGACTTCCTGGAGCTCTTCTGATGGCGTCGACCTGGATCTACCTCGCCCGCCACGGAGAGGTGCTCCACGCCGCCGAAGGCCGATTCTTCGGTCACACCGACATCGCGCTCTCGCCGGTTGGCCGCGCGCAGGCGGCTGCGCTCGGCGAGCGTCTCGGCGCCGAGCCGATCGAGGCCGTCTACGCGAGTGATCTTCAGCGCGCGCGGGAGTCCGCCGCGCCGCTGGCCGCGGCCCGGGGGACCGACGTGGTCGCGCTGCCGCCGCTCCGGGAGATGGCGATGGGCCGCTGGGAGGGTCTCACGTTCGCCGAGATCCAGGCCCGCGAGCCCGAGCTGTGCGCGCGGTGGCTCGCGGATCCGTTCTCGATGCCGTTCCCGGAAGGCGAGGGCGTGGCCGAGCTGCGGGCGCGCGCCGTGCCCGCCCTCCGTGGGGTGATCGAGCGCCACGCCGGCCGGCACGTCGCCGTGGTCGCCCACGGAGGAACCAATCGCGTCCTTCTCGCGGAGGCGCTCGGGCTGCCGCTCGGCAACGTCTTTCGCCTGGCGCAGGACTACGCCGCCTGGAGCCTGATCGAGTACCGCGGCGATCGTGCGGTCGTCCACCTCCTGAACCAGCGGCCGGCGGGGATCGCGGGCGCGCCGCCGGTCGAGTCGACCATCTCACGGCAAGAGACGTGATCGAGGCGATGCGTCTCGACAAGTGGCTGTGGGCCGCGCGCTTCTACAAGACCCGCAGTCTCGCCCAGACCGCGTGCGACGGCGGGAAGGTGGACGTGAACGGTCAGGCGGCCAAGCCGTCGCGAGTGATCCGCGGGGGCGAGCGGATCCACCTCACGATGGGGGAGTGGCGGCGGGAGCTCGTCGTCCGAGCGCTCAGCGAGCGGCGTGGCCCGGCTTCCGAGGCCCGCCTGCTCTACGATGACCTCTCGCCGCCTCCGCCTCCTCGCGCGCTGCGTCCCCCCCGGGCGGCGGTCCGGGCGCCAGGGCTCGGGCGGCCCACCAAGCGGGAGCGGCGGCTCCACGACCGGCTCCGCGGGTTCTGACGGCGCCCTCGGTGTTTCGCGCCCGTCGCGTCGCGACCCGGGTGCGGCCACGGGCCGGGTCTGGTACCGTGGAACACCAGTGATCGACGTCCCCCACCTCTCGAGGAGGAGCACGTGATGGCCCGGGATGCGCGTCAGGACGGCACGACGGCGGAGCTGAGCGGGTTTGCCTGGACGGCGGACCGCTTCAACCAGCGAGTCCAGACCACGAGGCCGGTGCCCAGGGCTGGCGCGGTGCCGGCGGACATCATCTCGCTGGCTTATGGGATGCCCGACCCGGCGCTGTTCCCGACTGCGGGTCTCGCCGCGGCCGCGGAGGAAGCGCTGCGCGATTCCGCGCGGTACGCCGTGGGGCTCCAGTACGGGAACGTCGGAGGCAACCCGCTCCTTCTCGGCGAGCTCGGGCGGAAGCTCGAGGCCGAAGAGGGCCGGCCCGTGGAGCCCGGCAGCCTGGTGATGACCAACGGCTCCTCGCAGGCGATCGCGCTCGTGGTGCAGACGCTCGCCAATCCGGGCGACGTGTGTCTCTGCGAGGCCCCGACCTTCCTCGGCACGATCCACCACATCCGGTTCCAGGGCGTCCGAACCATCCCCGTGTCGCTGGACGACGAGGGGCTCGACGTCGAGGCGCTGGAGCGCGAGATCGAGCGACTCGAGGCGGCGGGGACACCGCCGCGCTTCGTGTACACGATCCCGACGTTCAACAACCCCGCTGGCGTGACCATGGCACTCGCCCGGCGCCGCGCGCTGCTCGACATCGCGTCCCGCCACGGCGTGCCCATCATCGAGGACGACGCCTACCGGGACCTCCGCTTCGAGGGCGACCCGGTCCCGACGCTCCACGCCCTCGACCGTGAGGGCCTCGTGGTGCGGCTCGGCACGTTCTCGAAGATCGTCGCCCCTGGCGTGCGTCTCGGATTCGCCCTCGCGCACCCGGCGGTCATCGAGCGGGTCCTCGCCTTCAAGGCCGAAGGGAGCACGAACGGCTTCGCGTCGATGGTCGTCGGGACGTTCATGCGGAATGGCGGGCTCGCCGCGCACATCCAGACGCTCCGGGCGGCCTACCGCGAGCGGCGGGACACGATGTACGAGGCGCTCGCCCGCGAGATGCCGGCCGGCGTGACCTGGACACGCACCGAGGGGGGCTTCTTCCTGTGGCTCACCATTCCGTCGCGGGCGGACATGGTCCGGGTCAACGCGCGCGCCGCCGAGGAGAAGGTCGTGGCGCTGGCCGGGACGGAGTGCTTTCCCGACGGCCGCGGCACGCACAACCTGCGGCTGTCCTTCAGTCTCCAGCCGCCCGACCGCATCGCCGAGGGGATCCGCCGGCTCGGGCGGGCGATCCGGGCGGGGCTTTGAGGAGGGGAGATGTACGCCGGTCAGGGAAGCCCGGGGTTCCCACCGTGACGGGCGATCGGACGAACGGAATGGGGCTGCAGGACAACGACACACCACGCGGGCAGGCGCTGGACTACGAGCCGCCGCGGATCGAGCGGGTGCTGACCCCCGTGGACCTCGAGCGCGAAACACTTTACGCGGGCGAGCCCTCGGGCCCGGCCTGACGACTGGTCCGGCTGGAGTGGTCGAAGGGAGCTCGGATGGACAATCGTGAATCGAAGAAGACGGTTCCGTCTGACGAGCAGTTCCAGTCTTACGAGCCGCCGCGGGTGGAACGGGTCCTGAGCCCGGACGATCTCCACCGCGAGGTGCTCTACGCCGGCGTCGACGGCGGACTCAGCCGCCCACCCTGATGAGGTCGACCTCCTCTCGGCAGCGGAGCGCGCCCGGTATTTCGAGCGACTGCCGGACCCGACCAGCGTTTCACGGAGGATCAAATGGATGGCGACAAGCCGGAGACTGACACGCGCCTCGGGACGCGAGCGACTGGTTACGAGCCGCCGCGGGTGGAGCGGGTCCTGAGCGCGGACGATCTCGACCGCGAGGTGATCTACGCCGGAGCCCCGAAGGGCCCCAGCCTCCCGCCGACATGAGGAGCCGGCGCATGCCGGCGCATCCGAGGCCCGGGAGATCGTGCGGGGGCAGGGCGGGAGCGTGGGCTCGACCGAAGTGACCGAGCCGTCCTACGCCCGCTGCGAGGCGGTCGAGGCCTCGACTGTCGGCGACCGGATCGTGCTCTACCACCGGACGTCCCGCAGCGCCCTGGTCCTGAACCCCACCGGCAGTCGACTCTGGGAGCGGCTCGCCACTCCGGCGAGTCCTCAGGATCTGACCGCGGCCCTCCGGGAGCGGTTTCCCCAGCTAAGTCGCGATGACGCCCTCCGCGACGTGTCCGCGTTCCTCGACGAGCTGACCCGGCACGGGGCCATCGTTCCGGCCTCGTGACGCCGACGACGCCCAGCGGAGCCGTTCGCTGGGAGGCCGGTCCGTTGCGGTTCGAGCTCGCGACCGACGATCCCGCCGTGCGGTCGCGGGCAGCCAGCGTCTTCCGGCCGTGGGCCAGCGGCACCGGAGCCGACGGTCGACCGATCCAGTCGTGGCGGGTGGATTCCGTTCGTGGCGACGGCGCCGAGCGGGCGTGGCGCGTTCGATCGTCCGCGGGCGCCGAAAGCCGGTCTCCGAACGCCGAGCATGCGGTCGCCGTCGTGGAGACCGGGGCGATCTGGGCGCTGCTGGACACTGCCGCGCTGCTCGTGCACGGCGCGCTGATCGCGTGGAACGGCCGGGGTATCCTGCTCGCCGGCCGCGGGGAGGCGGGCAAGTCGACGCTGGCCTGCGCGCTGTGGGCGCGGGGGGCGGCGCTGCTCGGGGACGACATGGCCATCGTGGACCCCGCGACGGGCGAGGCGAGGTCCGTTCCGCGGCGGGTATCGCTCCGAGCGCCGAGTCGCGCGGTCCTCGGTGATGCCCTCTACCAGCGTGTTGCGCGCGGCGCTTCCAGCGTCGACCTCGGCGACTCCCGCCTGTTCCACCCCGACGAGATCCGGTGGTATCCGCGGTCCGTGACCGTTCCGCTCGCCGCCATCGTGTTCCTGTCCCGGCGGGACGGCGCCGCCGAGCCCGCCCGCCTGGCGTTGATCGCGCCGGCCCATGCCCTGCTGGCGCTCGTGCCGTACACGAACCGGCGGTCGCCGGAGGTGCTCGGGGCGGCCATCCGGACCCTCGCGCCGCTGGCTGGCCGCGTCCCGGCGTTCGATCTTGGCCGCGGGCCGATCGCCTCGATGGCCGAGACGGTCGAGGGGCTCGCCCGATGTCCGGCGCCGGCATGAGCCGAGGTCGTCTTCGCGCCGCGACCCGGCCGCCGGCCACCTCGATGGCGCTGATGGTGACGCGCCGCTGCAACATGACGTGCGGCCACTGCAGCGTGGAGAGCGGGCCCGATGTCCGCGTCGAGCCGACCGAGGGTGAGCTCCTGGACCACGTCCGACAGGCCGCGGCCGCCGATGTCCGCTCGATCAATCTGACGGGCGGCGAGCCCATGCTCCGTCCCCGGACGGTGCTCCGGCTCGTGAGGGCGGCCCGGCGGCTCGGCGTCCAGACGTCGCTCACCACGAACGGCTCGTGGGGACGCACGACGGCCCGCGCGCGCCGGGGTGTCCGGGCGCTCCGGCGAGCGGGGCTCGGGTTCCTGTCCCTCAGCGTCGACCGGTACCACGACGAGTTCCAGGGCCCGACCCCCGCGGTCCTGATCGCTCGCGCGGCCGAGGACGTCGGCTTGCCGGCGCGAATCAGTCTGGTCATGCCCGCGGGAGACGATGGGCTCGCCCCGCTGGTGGCGCCCTTCGGCGGTCTTCGCCGCACGCGGCTCCGCTTCTACAGCCTCCAGGCAGTCGGACGGGCGCGCGGGCTGCCGGGCGAGACGATGGGCGACGACGTCGGCGGGTTCTGCTCGGCGTGCGCTCTCCCGGCGGTGACCGACGACGGCCGCCTGACGGCGTGCAACGGACCGGCCTACTTCGCCCCGGAATCGTCGCCCCTGATCGTCGGGTCGCTCCGGACGGAGACGCTCGGCACGCTGCTCGCGCGCCACCGGCAAGACCCGATCCTCGACACCATCCGCACGTTCGGGCCCAGCCGACTGCGTGACGAGCTCAAGGCGCTGCCCGGTTTCGAGCGCTTCCCCTTCCGCGCACGGTATCGTGGCATCTGCGACCTGTGCCTCCACGTGACCTCCGACGCGGGCGCCGTCGCCGCTCTCAGGCAACGGCTCGACGATCCCAGTCTCGCGGCGGAGCGGCGGGCTGCCTGGCTCGTGATCCAGGACAGCCGGCAGCGAGGCGAGCTCAACCCCGCGCACATCAACGGACCGGGTGCCGCTCGAGTGTTTCTCCGGGCGGCGGCGGATCCCGACGCCCGGTGGGCCGATGACACCGCGCGGGTCCTCGCCCGGCCCGACGTCGACTGGAAGCACTGGGCGTCGTACCTGGCATCGTGCGGTCTGGCCCGTCCGCTCGTGCCGGCCCTGGGCGATGCCGAGCTCGCGCCGTGGGCGCCCGCCTTCTTCGCGGAGGCGATGCGCGCGGCGGCGGTGCGTGAGGGCATCCTCGAGCTCATCCAGCGGGACGTGCTGCGCCAGGTGGACGGCGCGCTCCGATCGTTCGGTGCCCGCGGCGTCCTCCTGAAGGGGATGGCGCTGATGCTCCGGGCCCGGGAGGCCGGCGCCTTGGTCGCGCCGCGCGCCACCAGCGATCTCGACGTGTACGTCGAGCCGAGCCGCGCGCCTGCCCTCCGGCGCCGCCTCCTCGACCTCGGATTCCAGGGCGTGCCCGACGCGCGGCCGACGTCGACGCATCACCTCGCGCCGGTGAGCCGGCAGGGCATCGCGGTGGAGATCCACACCGGGCTCGTTGCGAAGTACTGGGGGCTGCCGGAGTCCGAGATGCTCGCCCGCGCGCGGCCGGTCGCCGCGCTCGAGTCAATCGACACGCTCGATCCGGAGGGCCTGCTGCTCCATGCGGTCGTGCATTGCTCGCAGCACTGCTTTTCGCACGGGCTCCGCACCGCCTGGGACATCCTGGCGATCCTGCGAGCGCATCCGGATCTCGACCGGAGTCGCCTGGCCCGCTGGGTCTCGGGCATGCGCGCGCCGCGCGCGTTCTGGGTGCCGGTGGCGGTGCTGTCGCGCGAGCTCGGGCTGCGCGTTCCGCCGGAGCTCCTGCGGGACGCGCCGCGCGACGCGCTCCAGCGGCGGCTCGAGACGGTGGCCGCGCGCCGGCTGTTCCGCGTCGCGGAGAGCGTCGAGGCGCTCGATCCGATCAGCCGGAACGCGCTCCTCTTCCTCCTGCACGATTCGCTCGGGGCGCGGGCCCGCTATCTCGGCTCGGTGTGCCGCTGGGCCGTGGCCCGACCGGGACGCACCAGGGGCGCCGCGGCCGCGTCGCCCTCTCCGCCTCGAGGCCTGGGCCAGGCGTGGCAGCACTTCCAGCAGTACCGCCGCGCCGTCGCGCGCGCGGCGGCCGACGAGGACTGAGCCGCCCGCCTTTCGACCTGGCGTCCGTCCAGCGGGTCAGTGCCCGGCCGGAAGCTGCTTCTCGTGCCAGCGGGCGATCTGCTCGCCCGTCGTGAACCAGACTCCGGGGAAGCCGCGGATGTACGCGATCAGCTCCTCGAGGAGCATGATCCGCGATGCCCGGCCGATCACGAACGGATGGCAGGTGAGGACGAAGCAGCCGTTCTCCCGGTAGATGCCCGCGAACTCGCGACTCCAGAGGTCGAAGACCCGCGCCGGATCGGCGATCACGTTGCCCGCCCCGTACACATGGCGGAAGAGCGGCGCGTCGTCGAGGATCCACTGCACCGGCACCTCGATCAGCGGCCCGTGGCCCGTGTCGAGGTGATAGGGGATGTCGTTGCCCATCAGAGAGCTGTCGTAGAGAAACCCGTGGGTCTTCAGGATCCCGGGGGTGCGGACATTCACGTCCCAGGAGGGGGACCGGTAGCCCGCCGGGCGCACGCCAAGCTGATCGGCGAGGATGCGAAGCTGCGCCTTCATCACGGCTTCTTCCTGCGCCGCGTCGAATCCGTCCACCGCCTCATGCATGTTGCCGTGGGCGCCGATCTCGTGGCCGGCGTCCTTGATCCGGAGCACCGGGGCGCGGTGGTTCTCCACGGTCCAGCCCGGGATGAAGAACGTCGCCGGCAGCCGCGTCTGGTCGAGCATGCGGAGGATCCGGTCGACACCGACCCGGGGCCCGAAGCGCCGCTCCTCGAGCCCGGCCAGGCTCCGCCTGGATTTTTCCGGCTCGCGGAACAGGAACCCGGACTCGGCGTCGACGTCGAATGACAGCACCACGGCGCACTGCTGGCCGTCCGGCCACCGGTATCGCATGAATCTCTCCTATCCGCCCATGAAGGCGCCGCCGTTGACGTGGATGGTCTGGCCGGTCACCCAGCCGGATTCCTCGGCAGCCAGGAACACGGCGACGCGGGCGATCTCCTCGGGCCGGGCCATCCGGCCTTCCAGCGGGATCTGGCGACCCATCTCGACGAGCTCCGCGTCCGAGTTGCCGTACCGCGGCTGCGCGGTGTCGGTGAGCCCGGGGGCGATCGCGTTGACCCGGATCCGGTGCGCCGCCAGCGCGAGCGCCATCGCGCGGGTCAGGCCCATGACGCCGGCCTTGCTCGCTGAGTAGTGAACGCCGAGCGGCGCGCCCCGCATGGCGACCGACGAGAGGTTGACGATCGCGCCGCCGCGCCCGGCGGCGACCATGCGCCGCGCCGCGGCTTGCGCGCACAGAAAGCTGCCCTTCAGGTTCACGTCGAGAACCCGGTCCCAGTCGGCCTCGGTCATGGCCAGGAAGTCGACGCGGGGGAAGACGCCCGCGTTGTTGACGAGGATCCCGGGCGCGCCGAGCTCGCGCGTCACGGTATCGACCATCGCCTCCGCGTCCGTCGCCCGGCTCACGTCGCCGGGAGCGAGACACGCGCGGCGGCCCGTCCCCCGGATCTCGCCCGCGACCCGCTCGGCGGCGCCGCGGTCGTCGAGATAGTTGACGCCTACGTCGGCGCCGGCGCGCGCGAGCGCGACGGCGATGGCGTGACCGATGCCTTGCTGCGCCCCCGTCACGAGGGCGACCTTCCCGACGAGCTGCATGCGTCCCTCCGTTCTTCGACCGGAGGCCGGTCCGATCACGGCCCGACGTGTACCGTACCGCAACGTCGCTCGGCGGAGAAGCGGTGGCCCGCTCGCCTGGCGATCGAGTCGCCCGGTGTTGCCCGGGCGCCGGAGACGCTATGCTGGGCCCGATCGTTCGGGACACTGCGAGCGCGGCCAGGTCGCCGATGTCGGTCATTCCGGCGGCGGCGCGCTCCGGGAACGAACTCCTAGACGCTCGAGGAGCACCGTCCATGCGACCACGTCATGCGGAGATGCATCGCTCGGAGCACATCGGCTGGCTTCGCGCCGCGGTCCTCGGAGCCAACGACGGCATCGTGTCGACGGCCAGCCTCGTCCTCGGCGTGGCGGCGGCCCACACCGGTGCCACGAGCGTCCTGGTCGCCGGCACCGCAGGGCTCGTCGCCGGCGCGATGTCGATGGCCGCGGGGGAGTACGTGTCGGTCAGCTCCCAGGCCGACACCGAGCACGCCGATCTCCGCCGCGAGGAGCAGGAGCTCGCCTCGGAGCCGGACGCGGAGCTCGCCGAGCTGGCCGCGATCTACGTCGGCCGCGGCCTCGATCCGAGCCTCGCGCAGCAGGTGGCCGTCCAGCTGATGGCGCACGACGCGCTGGCCAGCCACGCGCGCGACGAGCTGGGGATCACCGACATGCTCCGCGCGCGGCCGCTCCAGGCGGCGCTGGCGTCGGCGGCCAGCTTCGCGGTGGGCGCCGCGGCGCCGCTCGTGACCGTCGCGCTCAGCCCCGCGTCCACGCTCCTCCCGATGGTCGCCGGCGCATCGCTCGCGCTCCTGGCGGTCCTGGGATGGCTGGCCGCCAGGGTCGGCGGCGCGCCGCCGTGGACCGGGGCGGTCCGCGTGGTGTTCTGGGGCGCGCTCGCGATGGCGGTGACCACTGCGGTCGGCGCGGTCTTCGGCCCCGCCGCGTGACCCGGCTCCCGTCGATCGCCGGCGAGTTCCGTGGAGGCCAGCCGCGTGCTATCGTCGGCGGCTGGGAGGGACGCATGGCCGATCCGAGCTGGTCGAAGCACGTGGCGGACGTGCTCCGCCGCAACGACATCCGCCTCTTCGCGACCGTCCCCGACTACATCGTCTCGCAGGTGCTGGAGCATCTCTGGGCGGATCCCTCCTGCACGGTCGTGACGGCGACGCGCGAGGAGGAGGCCCTCGGCATCCTGTCCGGCGCCTGGCTCGGCGGCCAGCGGGGCGCCCTCCTCATGCAGAACAGCGGGCTCGGCAACTGCATCAACACGCTGGGATCGCTCAACGTCGCCTCGCAGATCCCGGTGGTGCTGGCGATCAGCCACCGCGGCGACCTCGGCGAGTTCAATCCGGCGCAGGTGCCGGTGGGGCGGGCGACCGAGCGGATCCTCGACGCGCTCAACATCCGGCACGTCATGCCGCGCTCCATCGCGGACCTCGAGTCCCAGGCGGACGGTCTCGTGCGGCTCTGCTACACGCAGTCCCAGCCGGTCGCCTTCATCCTGCCCGCCGAGCTGACCGGCGGGAAGCTGGGCTGAGCGGTGAGCCGGGCGCTGGCCGCCCGCACCGTGCGCGAGCGCTGAGGCGAGACATGGACCGCGCGACCGCGACGCGCCTGCTCGTGAGCCGCCTCACCGACGAGGTCGTCGTCTCGAACCTCGGTCAGGCGACGATCGATCTCCAGCACGTGGGCGACCGGCCGCTCAACTGCTACACGTTCGGCTCGATGGGCCAGTGCTCGTCGATCGGCCTCGGCATCGCGCTCGCCCGCCGGGACGTCCGCGTCGTGTGCCTCGACGGCGACGGCTCGCTCCTCATGAACCTGGGGTCGCTCTGCACGATCGCGACCCTCCAGCCCGGGAACTTCGCCCTGGTCGTGTGGGACAACGAGGTCCACATGACCACCGGCGGCCAGCCGACGGCCACCTCGCACCGATCGAGCTTCGCCGAGATGGCGCGCGGCGCCGGGATCGAGAAGGTGCTGGAGCCCCGGAACGAGGCCGAGCTCGGGCGGGCGTTTGACCGCATGCTCGCGGAGGACGGGCCGTTCGTCGTCCCCGTCAAGGTCAGCCGGGGCCGGGCCGAGGGCCGGCTGGACCGCGACGTGGTCGGATACGCCCGCCGGTTCCGACAGGCGCTCGCCGATCTGCCGGCTGCCCGGTGAGCGGGCGCGCCGGAGCTCCCGCGTAGACTCGCCCGAGCCCGGATCCCTCGCGTTCCGGCGCGCGCAGCGGCGGGTGCTCCTGGCGACGAGCGCGTGCTATCTCGTCTACTACACCGGGCGGCAGAATCTCGGCTGGGCGATTCCCGGCCTCCGCGCCGAGCTCGGGCTGAGCGCGACCGAGATCGGCTGGATCAGCGGTGTCGGCCTCGTCCTCTACGGGGCGGGACAGCTCGTGAGCGGACACGTCGCGGACCGGGCCGGCGGGCGGCGTCTCGTCGCCCTCGGCGCCGTGATGTCCTGCGCGCTCAACTGGCTCACCAGCTTCGGCGGGGGGTTCTGGACCCTCGCGGCGCCGTGGGCGCTCAACGGGTACGCCCAGTCGATGGGCTTCGCCCCGGCCAGCCGGCTCATCGCCGCGTGGTGGGCGCCGCGCGAGCGCGGCCGGGCCTTCGGACTCTTCAACTTCGCCGCTGGGTTCTCCTCGGTCGTCACCTACGCGACGGCGGCGCTCGTGCTCACGTGGCTCTCGTGGCGCTGGGTCTTCCGGCTCCCGGTCCTGCTGCTCCTCGGCGGCGCGGTGGTGATCTGGCTCTTCGCGCGCGATCGTCCCGAGGAGCTGGGGCTCCCCGCGCGGGCCGCGGATCGCGAGCCGGGCGCCGAGCCGGGAGACGGCGCGGCGGCCGATGACGTCGGCGCGTCACTGGGCGCCCGTCTCCGCTCGGCGTTCGCGAACCGGCCGTTCCTGTTCGCCTCGCTCGGATTCGGCTTCGCGAACTGGGCCCGCCTGGGTCTCCTCGTATGGGTGCCCGCGCATCTGATCGGGGCCGGGAGCGCGGTCGGGCACGGGGTCGCGTGGATTCCGCTGGCGCTGCCGGTCGGCATGGCGATCGGGGCCTTGGTCGAAGGCGAGGCCGTCGACCGCTTCCTCGGCGGCAATCATCCGCGGCTGATCGTGCTGAGTCTCCTGCTCGCCGCCGGGGCGACGCTGTCTCTCCTGGCCGTCCCGCCGGACGGCCGCAGTCTCGCGCTGCTCTTTGTCGCCGGCTTCCTCGTGTTCGGCCCGTTTCCGTCGTTCACGGTGCTGGGCGCCGAGCTCCTCGGCCCGCGAGCGGTCGGCGCCGGCGTCGGGTTCATGAACGCGGTCGGCTACGGGACGGCGGCGCTGGGCGACGTCGTCATGGGCGCGGTGATCGACGCCACCGGCCGTACCGGGGCGATCTTTGCGGTCGCGGCGGGAGCGTGCCTCCTCGGCGCGGGGGCGACCGCGCTCGCCGGTCCCGCGCGGCGTCCGCCTGCCTGACGCTCGCAGCCCCGTGCTACGATACGCCCGGTTCGCCGCTCGTCAGCGGCCCGAGACCTTCACCCTCATCCGAGACTCGCTCACGAGGAGCGCGACATGACGACCCCGGTGGATCCCAACGACGTCATGATGACCGGCGAGAACTCCTTCGTCCGTCTGAGCCACGACGGCGGCAAGACCCTGGCGGATCGGTGGAGCCACTGGCGCGTCCTGTGGTGTCCCGCCGGCCCGGGCCACGTGCTCCTGGTCCAGGCGGAGCTGACGGGAGGGAAGCCCCGCGTGTACAGTGACAACATCGCGATGACGCGCTGGCTCCAGCGGACGATCGAGTCGATCCTGTTTCCGCCGACCGCGGACCTCGCGGTCCCGGTGATCGAGGCGACCTTCGAGCGGAGCGGGGACCCGCGGGGCGCGGCGACCGAGCGGGTGGTGTCGGCCAGCGACGAGATCATCCTCACCTGGTACGATTTCTACGAGCCCTTCGTCCTCACGATGGCGCCCGGCTTCGCGAACCGCCCGATCGGCGTGTTCAGCACGTTCTTCCCGGCGAGGGCCGCGCAGGTGACGCTCAACGGGCAGGTCGCGGCGGGGAGCGTGTGGCCCGAGACGCGCGGCGACCGCCAGTCGTCGAGCGCCTGCCTCGCCTGGTCGGAGACCTGGGTCAAGCCGAAGGCGTAGCGCGAATCATGCGGCCGACCTCGGTCGCGAGCGCCTCGGCGGCGCACCGGTGCCCGCGCTCATTCGGGTGGTAGAGGTCGACCGCCACCGGTCCGCCCTTGGCGCAGGCTCGAAAGGTCTCCAGCAAGTCCAGGTGGGCGAAGTGAGTCTGCTCCGACAGCCCGCGGACGTACGCGTGCTCTCCCAGAAAGGCGTAGCCTTCGAAATTCTCGGCCTTCTTCCCCCGGAACAGGGGGAAGACCGCGACGAGGACCTTGAAGTCGTGGCTCCGTGACAGCTCGGCGAGCCTCTCGAAGCTCGGCTTCACCGTATCGGCGAGGACGCCGGCGAAGCGCTTCTCGATCTCGCCGGGAGCCCCGGCGAACGTGAAGAGCACTCCGAAGTACACCAACCGGAACAGCGCGCTCTGGGAGAGCCACTGCAGCGCGCTCGAATCATTGACGGCGTTCCGCTGCCAGGCGCTTCTCGCCATGGTGTACGGCGTTCGGCCAGCCTCGAACGATCGATCGTTCAAGCAATAGGCCAGGATGACGATGTCGGGCGCATACGCGAGTCCCTTGGTCAGCAGGGTCTCGACTTCCTGCTGGGTGTTGTAGCCGGCCACCGCGAAGTTCTGAACCTCCGCGGGCACTCCCTGGCGACGAAGCTCCGTCTCCAGCACCCGCGGGAAGACTGCCTCGTCGTCCTTGATCCGCGTTCCCTGGGCGATGCTGTCGCCGATCACGACGATGCGAAGGGTTCCGGAGGGCTTGGCCAGCGGGTGATTCCGATCCCGGTATCCGAGATCGTTGATGCCCGTCGTGACTTCGGCTCGCTCCGATGGCGGTCTCGGCTCCCAGCCGATCTTGGGGTCGTCGGAAAACCTGAACACCTTGTCGGAGAGGAGCTCGACGTCCGGCGCGACGTCCAGGAATCGCACGAGACCTTCCGCGATGAGGAGCCCCATCGCCAGGCCGCACGCCACGATGGTCGCGCGCGTCACCGCGCCCATGTTCCGGTCTCCAGCCGATCGCGCCAGCTTGGCCCGCCGAGCCGCCCGGGCTCGGCTCGCGCAGCTAGAGGACGATCTGTCCGGGCGGGTGCCCCACCACGAGGACGCACATGCCGCCGTGCTGGGCGACGTTGACGACGCGCGCCTGTGACGCGCGTCCGAGCGTCGCGAGGCCGTACGCGCTGGGGGCGAATCCGTACACGACGTAGAACGGCTCGGAGTGGAGCCGGCCGCTAGCATCCTTCACCGGGAAGTGGGTCACCGGGAGCGGAACGAGGCGCTGGGCCACCCAGCGCTCGCCCCCGGGCGCCAGCGCCGTCTCCACCGCCTTCTTCCACTCGGTCACGCCGGTCACCGGGCCGACGGTCACGCCGGTGCCGCCGTAGCTCCGGTTCGGCTTGAGCACCAGGTCCTCGCGGGAGTGGAGCACGTACTCGACGAGGTCGTCCTGGTCGCCGTCGGGCAGGGTGGTGGTGCCGGGACGGAGGATGCGCGTCCAGGGCAGGTGCCGGCGGAAGAATGCGCGATCCTCGCTGCTGAAGTGCCGCTTGGCGAGCACCGGGTCCCCCAGTACCTCCCAGCAGCTCTTCTGGTCCAGCTCGGCGGCGATCGAGGACACGACCCGGTTGGTCGCGAAGGCCTGCCGCATGGGCCGCACGTCCACGCCTTCGCCCTCGAGCTCCAGGAGATCCTCGACCGCGTAGTCCCGGTAGATGAGATCGATCACCCGGCCCTGGTAGGTGATCTCCTCGCCATCGAGGGCGAGCTCGGCGGGATCCGCGTGGCAGACCTCGACCCCGAAGTGCGCGTGGATGTAGCGAGCGAGCTCGCCCTGCTCGTCCGGACCGTAGCCGGCGTACTTCGGCTCCACGAAGCACACCGTTCGCCCCTTCCGGCCGATGGCCTCGAGGTGATCGAGGAGGTCCTGCATGAGGAGCGCCCGGATGTCCTGCGCGGTCTCCAGCTCGAGCTCGGGATCGCGAGCCCGGAGGACCGGCAGCACCACCTCGGCCAGGATGTGGGAGGCCGTCGGGATCAGGTGGAGCCCGCCGATGCCTCCCATGTTCGGCTCGAGAAACTGGAGGCTCTCCTTCCAGTGGGGCGACCCGAAGTCGACGATCGCGTCGTGACGCCCGACGACGGTGTTCTGCTCGCTCACCCCGGGCGTCCAGTACTGGCGGAGCCATTCCTCCTCGCGCGGCGGGAGGGCCAGGAGCGCACGCACGTCGGGGTCGGTGAGGTACAGCTCCGGAAGCCGCTTCAGCGCGCCGTGGAGCGCGAGCGTCACCGCGCGCACGTACGCGAGCTGGTCGGGCAGGGCGGCGATTGGCGTCGCGAGCAGGCGGATGGTGTCCTCGACGTCGTCGCGGAGGTAGACGAGGCGCTCGGCGCGAGCGCGCCGCTCGATCTCCGCGAGCATGGCGCCGAGCTCGGCCTCGGGAAGCTGGTGCATGGCTCGCTGGACGCGTGCGGCGAGTCGCGCTCCAGCCAGTCCGGTCTCTTCGATGGGTGTCAGCATGGTACGCAGCCTAACATCGAGCCGCGCTTTGCTACCATAGCGGATCGTAATGAGCGCCGACGCTGCGTACCTCGAGCTGCTCCATCGCGCCCGCGAGCACACGCTCCTCGGCTCCTGCGCCACCCTCCTCGAATGGGACGAGGACGTGTCGATGCCCGAGGGCGGCGCCGAGCATCGCGCCGAGCAGCAGGCCCTGGTCGCCCGGCTGCTTCACGTGCAGGCGACGGATCCGCGGCTCGGCGATCTCCTGGACGAGGCCGAGGCGAAGCAGGGCTCTCGCCTCGAGCCCGGCGATCCGGTCGCCGTCAATCTCCGCGAGCTGCGCGAGGAGTACGAGAAGGCCCGGCTCGTGCCCGCCTCGCTGGTCGAGGACCTGGCGAGGGTCACGACGCTGTCGTACGAGGCCCTGCGATCCGCCCGCGAGGACGGGGACGCGCGGGCGTTCCTGCCGTGGCTCGCCCGCGTCGTGACTCTCAAGCAGGCGGAGGCCGACTGTCTCGCCCGGGGCCGCGACCGCTACGACGTGCTGCTCGACGAGTGGGAGCCGGGTCTCACCTGGGCGACGCTCGGACCAATGCTGGCCCGATTGCGCGCGGCGGCGGGGCCGCTTCTCGATCGAGCCGTCGACCGGAGCGGGCCGATGCCCGAGTTCCTGACCCACCCGGTCGACGTTCGCCTGCAAGCGGAGATCGCCCGCGACCTCGCCGAGTGGCTCGGCTTCGACTTCGCGTGCGGCCGGCTCGACGAGGCGATGCATCCCTCCACGATCCGCGTCGGCCCGGGTGACGTCCGGCTCACCACCCGATTCCGGCGCGACGCCTTCACGGGCAGTCTGTTCGCGACGCTCCACGAGCTGGGTCATGGGCTCTACGAGCAGTTCCTGCCCGGCGAGCACTTCGGCGCGCCGGTTGGCGAGGCGCCGTCGCTTGGCCTCCACGAGTCCCAGGGCCGCCTCGTGGAGAACCACCTCGGCCGGTCGCGGGCGTTCTGGCGGCACTTCTGGCCGCGCGTGGCTCCGCGCTTCGGCGCGGCGTTCGGAGGCATCACCGCCGACGACGTCTGGCGGGCCGTCAACCACCCGCGCCGGGGGGTGGATCGCATCGCCGCCGACGAGCTTAGCTACGATCTGCACATCCAGGTCCGCGTGGACCTCGAGCGGGCGCTCGTCGAGGGCGATCTCCTCGCCTCCGATCTGCCCGCGGCGTGGGCCGAGGGCTACCGCCGCGTCCTCGGCGTCACGCCGTCCGACGACCTCACCGGCTGTCTCCAGGACAGCCACTGGGCCGAGGGCCTGTTCGGATTCTTTCCGACCTACACGATCGGCAATGCCATCGCCGCCCAGCTCATGCAGCGGCTCCGCAGCGAGACGCCCGCCCTCGATGACGCGCTCGCCAGTGGAGACCCACAACCGCTCCGCGCGTTCCTCCGCGAGCGGGTCCACCGGCTCGGCAGCCTCTACTCCACGGGCGATCTGGTGGAGCGCGCGACGGGCGCGCCGCTGGCGATCGAGCCGCTGATCGCGCACCTCGCGATGAAAGCGGCCCTGTGGGCGTGACCGGGAGACCCTGTCTTCGACCTTCGACGCGGCGCGGGGCCGGACCGGGCCAGCCTGGGCGAATGACCCGGATTCGCGCGGCGCGCGGGCCGCCTCGTGGCGCGGCGCGCCCTCTCGAGCTCCGATTCGACCTAGAAGCCGTGCGACAGGAAGAGCCCGGCCTCCCAGACGTTCAGATCCTGAACGCCGAGCGTCAGGTACGCCGCCTTCACTTCGATGAACGTGTGGCTCGTGATCATGGCCCTCACCCCGATGCGCACCTGCCCGCTCCACGGCGTGCTGTCGACGAGCGTCAGGTTCTTGGTCATGATCTTTCCGTCGTTCGGCCGCTCGAATTCATAGCTCGCGCCGACCTCGATGTACGGCACGAGCGGTATTCCGGCCGGGGTGGTGAAGGTCCGATTCACCTCCACCGAAACATCCGCCACTCCGAAGTTGAAGCTGCTCGCCGCGCTGTGAAACGAGAGCGGGATCCCTCTGACCGTCCCCGTCGTGTCGTGGACGTCGTTCTCGGTGTGGGCGTAGTAGGCGGAGAGCTTCGGCCGGAGTGCGATTCCGAATACGGAGTACTCACCGGTTGCCGTCACGGACCCCGAGTACTGCCAGGAGGAGTAGTTCGCGCTGAGAGGACCGATCTTGTTGTCGTTGTCGGTCCAGTTGAAGCCCGGCGATATGTCGAGCGTCCAGTGGGGCAAAACCTCGAAGGCCACGTACGGGCTGAGGGTGAGCCCGATCGACTCGACCCGCGAGATGCCGCGGAACTCTGTCGTGTGGTTGTAGTCGACAGCCAGGCTGGCACCGACGACGAGGGTCCCGGTCAGGAGCCGGTCCAGCCCGATCGTCACGTTGGCCCCGTACCCGTCGAGGTCGACGCCGTGGCGACGGTCCGTCGTGTTCGTATACGTGCCGTCCACCGTGAGGTTCCAAAGCGGCTGTTCGGCGAACTCGCGCCCCGGGGTGAGGGGAGGCCCGCTCCCGAACTCCCGCTCGCCCGCCGTCGCTTCGCGCCGAATGTCGCGAGGGCAATCGATTCTGCGGGTGTCGTCCGGCGGCGAAGCGTTCGGATCCCGCACCGCGTCCGGGTCGGGGCATCCGGCTGGTGGAGCCGTTCGAGCCAAGAGATCTCGTCTCTCGAGAGGCGTCGTCGATTCCTGAGAAGGCGGCAGGGTAGCGGTCGGAGGTATCCGACCGCCTGGCGTGACGCCCCCGGGCAGCTCAGGCCTGGCAGGGCCGCCGGGCGC
>CAYXBJ010000051.1:0-59042 GCA_964463175.1 uncultured bacterium | reverse complement strand
GTCGGTCAGCGTCATCTCGTAACGCCACAGCCGGAAGCCGTTGCCCGTTCCGCCGATGTGGATCTCGCGGACCAGCCCGATGTCCGGGAGGTAGTGGCGCTCGAGCGACTGTTTGACCTCGCCCTCCGGCCACGCCTCGCTCCACTCGACGAGGACGATCGAGCCGGGAGCGACGCCGTTCGGGCCCTGGACCGGGACCGTGCCCCACATGCGGAATCCCTGCTGATCGCGAGCCTCGCGCGCCGACTGCCACTGCCACGCGCGCATCGCGGTCGGTGGGAACGCCCACAGGAGCTTGGGCGGATCGATCGCCTGCACACCCTGGCCCGGCACGCGTGACGCGGTCAGCTCGAGACCCCGCGGCGAGAGCCGCCACCATTGCTCTCCGGCGGGATTCCCGCCGAAGAGCCGCTCGGCCCGGGTCCCGCGCGCGTCGGTCTCGCGGGCGGTCCAGGTCACGGTGTCGCGCGTCGTCACGAGCTTGCCGGGCGGCGAGCCCTGCGGCGATTCTTCACGGACGCGATCGTATGTCCAGCGCGTGCCGGGGCGGAGCGGAAGCAGGCTCTCGGGGCGGCGGACCTCGGGCGCGCTGGCGGGCTCGATCGCGGCGAAATCCGCCGACTGCCAAAGCGTCCCGTCGGTCTCGATGTCGAGCCGATACGTCCCGGGCCGGAGCGGGCCCGCGAGGCGGAGCTGCACACCCCAGGCGCCCTGGGGCGCATGGCTCGCCTTCCAGAGGATCGCTCCCGGATTGGCGCCCGGAACGTCCACCGCCACCCACGTCGCCTGGAGCTCGCGAACCAGCTGGCCGCCGAGCCGGACCACCACGATCACCTCGGGCGTGCCGGCCGGGAAGGCTCGCGTCGGGTAGACGACGGAACCGCCATCGGCCGCCAGGGCGAGGCCGAGCTCGACCCCGGGGCCGCCAGACACGGGCAGCGGCACCAGCCCCTGGGCGGTGACTGGCATTGCGGTCGCCGCGAGGCTGAGGAGGGCGGTCGCGACCGCGCACGCGACTCTGCGCATCGACACGACGGTAGCAAGAGCAGACACGACGGCGCAATGCGGAGTGCCGCTCATCGGCGCCGGACACCCGCCGGCGCCCGACCTTCCGCGGCCGCGCGGGACCCGCGCGGCCGCCAGGGCACACGCGCCGGAGGCCGTGATTGACACCGCCCCGGGGCCGCGTCTAGAGTCGCCGCCAGACGTCCGCACAGCACGGAGGAGGTTGCCATGGAGGAAGTCTTTCCTGTCGGCGCCGGCATCGTCCTGGGTCTCGTCATCGGCTGGATCGTTCCGGGTCAGCTCCGGGGATGGGTTCTTGCCGTAGGGAGCGTGCTGATTGGCGCGGCCGCGAGCTGGGTCAGCGGCGAGCTGGCGGTGAGCTGGCTCTACCTCGTGGTCGACATCGGCCAGGTGCTGGTTGCCGGGGCGCTCAGCTGGATCCTGGTTGTCCGGTGGGGCCGCCTGCTCGGGTTCGCTCGTCGCGAGGTGTGAGGTCGCGCCGGTCTCACTAGATCCAGCCGCCCGCGAACGGGATCACCTGGCCGCAGAAGAAGTCGGACTCGTCGCACGCGAGGAACACGCAGAGCTTCGCGGACTCCTCGGAGCGCGCCAGGCGCCCGGCGGGGACGTTCCGGACCACGCGGGCGAGCCGGTCGGGGTGCCCGACGACCTCCGGCCCGAAGTAGGTTGGATTCTCCACGAAGTTCTGGGCGATCGCGTTCACCTGGATATTGTGGCGGGCGACCTCGCGCCCCGCGGCGCGCGTGAGGCCGTTCGCGCCCGCCCGCGCGGCCGAGTACGCCGCGTAGTTCGGTAGCCCCGGGATCGCCACCGCCGAGGTGATGTTCACCACCTTGCCATGGCCCTGGCGCTTCATGAGACGGATCGCCGCGCGGAGACAGAAGAACGGCTCGTCGTAGAGGCGAGCCGTCATCGACCGCCAGGTCTCGTCGGAGATCTCGTCGACCGGCCCCCCGACCGGAGGATGGCTCGAGTTGTTGACGAGGACGTCGAGCCGCCCGTGCCGCTCGGCCACCGCGCGCACCACGCGGTTGGCCTCGCCGGCGACCGTGAGATCGCCGGTCACCACCGTCGCCTCCCGCCCGTGGGCGCGAGCCATCTCGAGGGCCCCCTGGGCGCGCGGCTCGGTGCGCTCGTGAAGCGCGAGGATCGCCCCCTCCTTCGCGAACTCCTCGGCGCACGCCGGACCCATGTACTGGCTCACGTTGGTGATCAGGACGACCTTGCCGGTGAGCCGCATGGCGTCCCCCGGTCAGCGGACCGGCGCGCCGTGCCTGAAGACGGCGGCGACCCGGGTGAGGTGCTCCACATCCTGGAGCGGGTCGGCGTCGAGCACCAGGAGGTCGGCGACCTTCCCGACTTCCACCGTTCCCACGTCGCCGTCGAGACCGAGCAGACGCGCGGCATTCCGGGTCACCACCTGGAGCGATTCCATCGGCGAGAGCCCGGCGAGGCGGGCGAGGTGGACGTTGTACTCGAGGTGGCCGAACTCGGTGTCGAAGGGACCGGCGTCGCTCCCGAACGCCATGCGGTCGACGAGCCCGAGGTCGCGCAGCGCGCCGATCACCGGCAGGAAGTGATCGAAGTAGCGCTCGAGATTGGCGAGCTGGACCTGCTCGCCGGCGGTGAGCCCGGTGTCCGCGGCCTTCCGGCGGAGCAGGAGGACGGTGTCCCAGCCGCTCGACTGAGGATTCAGGTCCAGGAAGGCCGACGAGGCGGCGAGCGCGTCCGCGACCCGCGGGTCGAGCCGGGGGAGGCCGGTCGGCGCTCCGGCGCCGCCCATGTCGACGACCTCGCCGGGCGAGAGGAACTCCACGTGCGCGATCGCGTCGACGCCGGCGAGGACGCAGTTCGCGATCGCCTGGGTGGAGCGCGCGTGGGCGACAGTGCGCCGCTCGAGCGCGTGCGCGGTGTCCACCGCCATCCGGAGCTCGTCGACCGTGTAGGAGGCGAGGTAGGGGATCCCGCCACGCGTCCCGCCCCCCGAGGCGACCACCTTGATGACGTCGGCGCCTTCCGACACGAGCATCCGGACCTCGCGGCGGATCTCGTCGAGCGTGTCGGCCGGGCTCCCGCACCAGTGGAGATGTCCGCCGCTGTGGGTGATCGCCCGTCCGGCCAGCTGGAGCCGCGGCCCCGGGAAGTACCCACGCCGGATCGCTTCCCGGACCCAGAACATCGTGCGGCCTCGCGCGGCGCAGTCGCGGACCGTCGTCACGCCGGAGCGGAGGTGCAGGGTGAGCTGGCGCATCGCGGTCAGCGTGAGGAGCTCGTCGGGGTCGACGAGGCTTGCCTCGAGGTCGCGGCGATCGGAGGGCAGCGTCGGGTGGGCGTGGACGTCGATCAGCCCCGGCATCAGCACCTGACGCCGGAAGTCGAGAACGGGCGCTTCCGCCCCGCGGCCCGCGCCCGCGGTGCCGATCGCGGCGATGCGTCCGTGCTCGACGCGCACGACCACGTCGGCCACCGGCGGGCCGCCGCGGCCGTCGATGAGAAGGCCCGCGGCGATCGCGAACGGGGCTCCCGCCGGCGCGAGTGGACCGAGCGCGCTCACGCGCCGATTATAGGACCCCGGGCGCGGAAATGTCGGGGGCGGGTCCCCGACCGCGAGCGCCGCCGGTGGGCTAGCGGGGCGACGGCTCGCGGGGGGACGGCCCGAAGAGGCGCTGGAAGAACGAGCGCACCGCAGCAGCGGGGCCGTGGTCCGGGCAGGAATCGCGGGGCTCGGTCGAGGCGAGGAAGGCCTCGCGAATGACGACCGGGCACCACGAGGTGGCGAGCTTGCCGTTGCCGGCGTCGATGTCGCGGAACGTGATCGACGTCGGCGGCTCCGGTAGCGACGGCGGCACCACCGCGAGCGCGGTCCGCATGAAGTCCGCCCAGATGGGGAGCGCGGCCTGCGCGCCCGACAGCCGCAGCACGTCCTTCTGGTCGAAGCCGACCCACACGAGCGCGACCAGGTGGGGCGTGTAGCCGACGAACCAGGTGTCCCGGCCCTCGTTGGTCGTTCCCGTCTTTCCGGCCACCGGACCCTCGACACCGAGCGCGCGGGCCGAGGCGCCGGTGCCGCGGTCGATCACGCCGCGCAGGAGGTGCGTCACCAGGAACGCCTCCTCCGGCCGGAGCCCGCCGCTCCGCTCCGCGCGCGGCTCGCTCACGCCGCCCTCGCGATCCACCACCGCGCGCAGGCCCGACGGACGGAAGCGCTCTCCGCCGCTCGCCAGCACGCCGAACGCCGATGCCAGCTCGATCGGCGTCACCTCGAAGCTGCCGAGGGCGAGGGCCGGCACCGGATCCATCGGGCTCGTGAAGCCCGCGTCGCGCGCCACCCGGATGATCGTGTCGTACCCGACGGTCTCCGCCATCCATACCGTCGCGGCGTTCAGCGACTGCTCGAGCGCGCGCCGCACGGTGACGGTGCCCTCGTAGCGGTTGTCGTAGTTCCGCGGGGTCCACGCGTTCTTGCCGGTGCCGATGGTGAGCGGCCGGTCCTCGAGAAGCGACGCTGCCGTGAAGTTCGGCGGCTCGCCCCGCGGCCCCTGACCGAGCGCCGCCAGGTAGACGAACGGCTTGAAGGCCGAGCCGGGCTGGCGGCGCGCCTGCGCCACGCGGTTGAACTGGCTCTGGCCGTAGTCCCGGCCTCCGACCATGGCCCGGATCTCCCCGGTGCGGGGATCGAGCGCGACGATCGCGCCCTGGAGCCGCGCCGTGGGGTCGCTCCGGCGGAGCGCCTTGTACTGGCCCTCCAGGCGGTCGAGCCCCCGCACCAAGGCGGTCTCCGCCGCGCGCTGGAGGACGGGGCTCAGCGTGGTGTAGATCCGGAGACCGCTCGTCGACGACTCGTCGGCCGGCTGGACCTGCTCGACCTGCCCCCGCACCCAGTCGGCGAAGTACGGCCCGAGGGCGTTGATCGCGTTCCCGCGCTGGACGATCAGCCGCTCCTGGCTCGTCTGGGCGAGTCGCTTGTCGTCGAGCATCCCCAGGTCGCGCATCCGGCGAAGCACGGCGTTGCGTCGCTCGCGCGCGCGGTCGAGATGCAGGACGGGCGAGTAGGTGTTCGGTGCCCGGATGATCCCCGCGAGCGTGGCGGACTCGCCCAGCGTGAGCCGCTCGACGTCCTTGCCGAAGAAGCTGCGCGCCGCGGCGCCCATGCCGTACACGGCGAAGCCGCCGTGCTGGCCGAGGTAGATTCCGTTCAGGTAGGCCGAGAGGATCTCGTCCTTCGAGTAGCGCCGCTCGATCGCCACGGCGATCGCCGCCTCGCGCACCTTCCGGGCCCAGGTGCGCTTCGGCGTCAGCACGAGGTTCTTGACGAGCTGCTGCGTGAGCGTGCTGCCTCCCTGGGCGACCTGGCCGCGGCGCAGGTTCACCCAGACGGCCCGCGCCACCGCTCGCACGTCTACCCCCCGATGCTCGTAGAAGCGGTGGTCCTCGGCGGCCATGACGGCCTGGATGAGGGTCTTCGGTATGGACGCCAGAGGCACCGGATGCCGGAGCTGGTTCGCCGCGCCGCCGAGCCCGGTGAGCGTCTCGGGCTCGAGCTCGATGTCGTCGAGCGGCTCGCCGGCGACGGTGACCATCTGACGGATCCGGTCGCCGTCCACCAGGAGCCGGAGCGGGAGCGCCGGGCGCGTCGCCCGGGGATCGTCGCGCGGGCGCAGGTGGACTTCCCAGAGGGCGGCCTCGCGGTGGAATTGCCCGGGCGCCGTCGGTGACGACGGGGTCTCGCGGTAGCCGAGGCGCCGGAGCGTTCCGGCCAGGTCGGCGGCCTCGACCGAGACGCCCGGGGTGAGCACCTGTCCCGCCGCGTAGATGAGCGCGGCATCCTCGATCCGTGAGAGATCGACGCCGGCCGCCGTGCGCCAGGTCCAGACGCCGAAGGCGAGGGGAGGGCCGAGGACGACGACGAGGAGGAGGGCGAGGACGAGCCCGCGCCGCCGCCGGGCGGCCCGGGTCAGCTCGATCAGGCGGTCGCGCAGACGCAACGACGAGGTTGGTGACACCGTAGTGACGGTTCCGAGCAACAGGCGTGCCGGCCGGCCGTTGGCGCGGACCGCGCCGCAACGGCCGCGGACCGCGCCGGGCGTGTAGACCTTACCGTGTCGAGGTTACGCGCAGTCAGTGGCACGAGGGGATCAACCGCACGGGAACGTGGACGTGAATGGCACCCGCGGTCAGCGACCCCGGTAGGTAATCCGGTACACGGCGCCCAGGCTGTCGTCCGACACGTAGAGCCCGCCGTCGCGCGCCACCGCGAGGTCCACCGGCCGGCCCCAGAATTTGCCGCCGACGAGCCAGCCGCTCGCGAAGTCCTCCGCGACCGGGCTCGCCCCGCTGACCTTCACGCGGATGATCTTGTAGCCCACGGGCACCGCGCGATTCCAGGAGCCGTGGAGCGCGACGAAGAGATCGCCGCGGTACTCGGGTGGGAACTGGGCGCCCGTGTAGAAGGCGAGCCCCAGCGGCGCCGTGTGGGCCTGGTAGAGGAAGCTCGGCCGCCGCGCGGTCTTGCAGTGGTCGCCCGCGCCGAGATCCGGATCGGGGACCGGTCCGGCCGGCGTCCAGTGGCAGTACGGCCAGCCGTAGAAGCCGCCCTCGTCGATCCGGGTGACGTATTCCGAGGGGCGGTCGTCGCCGAGCCAGTCGCGGCCGTTGACGGTGGCCCACAGCTCGGAGGTGCCGGGCCGGAACGCGATCCCGACCGCGTTGCGAAGCCCCGTCCCGAACGGCGTGCCCGAGCGCCCGTCCAGCTCGTACCGGGTGATTGCCGCCCGGCGCGGATCGCGCTCCTCGCAGCTGTTGCACGTGGAGCCCGCCGACACGTAGAGGCGGCGATCGGGCCCGATGGCGATGGTCCGCGTCCAGTGCTGGCCGCGCGGCGGGAGGTCCGGCACGACGACGGTCGGCGCGCCGCGGACGCGTCGCCGCGCCGCATCGTAGTCGAAGCGGACGACCCGTCCCGTCTCGGCCACGTACAGCTGGTCGTCGAGGAACGCGAGACCGTGGGGGAGATCGAGCCCCTCGACGACCGGCAGCGCAGAGTCGGCCTGCCCGTCGCCGTTGTCGTCGGGTAGCGCGATCACGCGTCCCGAGCGCGGCACCGAGACGAGGAGCGTCCCCCGCGGGTCGAGCGTCAGGAAGCGGGCGTTGCCAAGGTCCTTGGCGAAGAAATCGATCGCGAAGCCCGGGGGAAGCCGGATCGCCGAGAGCTCCGCCCCCGGTGCGATCCGGGACCCGGCCCCGATGCACCCGGCCAGGGCGATCGCCGCCGCGAGGACCCGGCGGGCGCGCCGTCGCCGGGCTCCGGAACCCTCCGGCGACGCGTGGGAGACGCCAAGCTCTGCCACGTGATTCTCCTTCGAGACCGTACCAGAACCCGTGAGGCTCCGCCACTTCGGCCCCTCCCGGATCGATGCCACCGGATGCTCCTGATACAATGCCGACCCGTGACCAGCGACGTCGTCGACCCGCTCGCGCTCGTCGTGGCCGACCGGGAGCGCGCCCGGGCGGCGAGTGACCCGATGACGGACCTCTGCGTCCTCGCCACCGCCGGCCGGGCCGGCGGCGACCCGCCGGGCGTGCGCCCGATCGTCCTGCGCGACATCGGACCCCAGGGGATCGGTCTCCTCATCAGCTGCACCAGCCCGAAGTGGGAACCGCTGTCGTCCGGACGGTTCGAGCTCCTGCTCCTGTGGCTGACGATCCGCCGCCAGTACCGCGTCCGCGGGACCATCGCGCCGATGCCCGACGCGACGATCGAGACTTACTGGAGCCAGAAGGTCCACGCCTCGCGGCTGCTCGACGTCTACTACGCGACGTACGGCGCTCAGTCGACACCGGTGCCATCGCGCGATGCGTTCCTGCAGGGCATCGATGCCTTGCGGCGCCAGTACCCCACGCCCGATTCGGTGACGCGGCCGGATCTGCTGCGAGGCGTGTACCTCGTCCCCCAGCGGATCGAGGCTTGGCGTGGCTCTCCGGATCGTCTCCACGATCGCCGCCGCTTCGTTCGCGAAGCGGCGGGTTGGCGCGAGGAAACGCTGGTCCCCTAGTCTCTCCGGTTCCCACTTCCGAGAAACCCCACCGGCACCTTCTTCCTCTCGCTGTAGTTCTTGCACGCGCATTCCTGCGTTGTCGATGTGATCACGTCGCGCGACGGCGCCATCAATGCGGCGATCCTGTCGCGACACACGACACTCGAGCCGCTGAACAGGGAGTTCCTCCGCAGCGGACACGCCATGGCATTGCTGTTGCTCTTGAAGAAATCGGTCTCGCGTGTCGGGCTGGATCTTCGCGTCAGCTCGTCGCCGAGGCGACTCGGTGTCGCAGGAGGAGGGTCCTTGATGAAACTCCGTTGGTTGTCCGCGCTGCTGATCGTGGCGCTCGTCGGCTGGGTCGGTGCGGTTTCGGCTCAGCAGGCTCCGGCCCCCACTCAGGCACCGTCGGGAATGGCCGAGAAGACTTTGGAAGGCAAGGTCAAGGCGGTCGACCCGGCGAAGAAGCAGGTCACTCTGGAAGACGGCACGACCCTCACCGTTCCCCCCGGGGTCGCGGTGGAGTGGACGACCATCAAGCCCGGCGCGACCGTGATGGTGTCCTACGTCGAGACCGGACAGATGAAGAGCGTGCGAAAGCTCGAGGTGAAGTCCTAGGCCCCAAGGGCAGTCGCGCTCCCCGGGTGGCCGCGGTTCGCGCCCGGGGAGCGCCGACCGATGGGAGCCGGACATGACGCGCGCCGCCGGGGCCGGTCGCCGTCGGCGCGACGGAGGTAGCCTTCATGAAACGACCGTTCGAGTGGTTCATCGCTCAGCTGTCCGTTCTGCTCGTCGGAACTTGGTCGCCTCGGAGCGCACACGGTCAGGGGCTGCCGGTCCCGGGCCCCGGAGGCACTCCGGCGATCCCGCCAGATGGGGGGAGCCTGATCGCGCCCGCGATCATCCTCGCCATCGCGCTGCTGGGGGCGCTCATCCTGGGTGTGGCGTTCCTGGACCTTCAGCGAAAGCGACGGGCCCGCGCGATCGCGATCGAGGGACAGATCGCCGACGCGCTCATGCGGGAGCCGGGCCTGGCCCGCACGGTGATCACGACGGTGGCGCACCTGCCACTCACGGGCCGGGCGACGCCGACGGTGGAGGTGAGGGGCGAGGTCGAGTACCCGGAGCTTCGCGAGGCGGCGGTGCGGATCGTGCGTCAGGAGCTCCTGCGGTACCACCCGGGCGGGCTCGTCGAGGACCGGATCTTCGTCGCGCCGCCGGTTCCGGCCGGCCGCCACTGACGGTCAGCGAGGGCCGTTGGCCTCCCGCAGGAGCTGGCGCGCGATGATGAGGCGCTGAATCTCGGACGTGCCCTCGTAGATCCTCGGCGCGCGCACCTCGCGGTACAGGCGCTCGATCGGCGACCCGCGGAGCACGCCGGCGCCGCCGTGGATCTGGACTGCCTCGTCGAGCACCCGCTGCGCGACCTCGGTGGCGAACAGCTTCGCCATGGCGGACTCCATCGTGACCCGCTCGGCGCCCGAGTCCCGGAGGCGCGCGGCCGAGTAGACCAGCAGCCGGGCCGCCCGGAGCTCGGTGGCCATGTCCGCCAGCTTCAACTGCACCGCCTGGAACTGGGCGATGGGCTGGCCGAACTGCGTCCGGCGCCGGGCGTGGGCGATCGCGAGATCGTGGCCGGCCTGAGCGAGCCCGACCGCCTGCGCGCCGACCGAGGCGCGGAAGACATCGAGCGTGCCCATGGCCACGCGCCAGCCCTCGCCCTCGGCGCCCAGCCTGTGATCCACGGGGATCCGGCAGTTCTCGAAGAAGAGCTCCCCGATGACGTGGGGCGCGAGCGTGTGCATCGCGCGGCCGGTGAGCCCGGGCGCATCCGCGGGGACGACGAAGGCCGAGAGGCCCTTCGCGCCCGCCACGGAGCCCGTGCGCGCGAACACCACGTAGAGGCTGGCGACCGGCGCGTTCGAGATGAAGCGCTTCGCGCCGGTGAGCGCCCAGTGGTCGCCACGGAGCTCCGCGCGCGTCGTCAGCGCCGCCGCGTCGGATCCGGCATCGGGCTCCGTCAGCGCGAAGGCGGGCACCATCTCGCCGCGGGCCAGCGGGGGCAGCCAGCGGCGCTTCTGGGCCTCGGTGCCCGCGAGGAGAATCGGATAGCTGCCCAGGCCCTGGATGGCGAACAGCTCCTCGGCGGGCGGACACGTCCGCGCGAGCTCCTCGCGGAGGATGCAGAGGGTCACGGACCGAAACGGGCCCTCGAGGGTGCCCCCGTACGTCGCGGGCACGAGCCGCGGGAACACCCCCGACCGTCCCAGCGCGCGGGCCAGCTCCCAGTTGAGGTCGTCGCGCTCGCCCCAGGCGTCGGCGAGAGGGCGGAAGGTCTCGAGCCCGGCCGCGGAGATGTCCGAGCGGAGGGCCTGCTCCTCCGCCGAGAAGTCCAGCCCGCCCTGGTGCGTCAGGGGCTCGCCTCCTTGGGAGTGACGAGCGCGACTCCATCCAGGCCGATGTAGGACTCGAACGCGAGCTTTCCGTCGTCCACTCGGAACAGTGCGAGCGGGCGTCCGATCGTGCCGTCGTCGCGGACCAGGAGCTCGCCTGCGTAGAGGGAAGGGAAGCGGCTCTCGCTGACGAGGACGGCCCGGAGCCGGGAGCCCGTGATGCCGCGCCCGTCGCGGACCGAGCGCTCCGCGGCCCTGGCGAGGAGCGTCGCCATCTCGTAGGCATTGGCCGCGAAGCGGGACGGCGGGTGGCCGTTCTTCGCCTCGAAGGCCTTCGCGAACCGGGCACCCCTCGAGCCGGGGACCGGAACGAACGCGTCGGACAGGATGAGGGCGCCCTGAAGCGCGCTTCCGCCGGCGAGGAGCGCGGCCCGGTCATCGTCCACCGCGAGGATCTGCCCCGCATACCCCGCCGCGCGGAGGGCCCGCGCCGCCTCGCCGAGCGCGGCTCCCTGGTATCCCAGCAGGATGGCCTCGGGCCCGGTTCGCGCGGCGCCGCGGAGGCGGGCCCGGAGATCGGAGGCATCGAGCGACAGGCTTTCCTCGTGCACCAGGTGGCCGCCGGCCTGTCGCCAGCGCGCGGACACCGCCGCGCGGACCGCGCGACCGAACGGGTCGCCACCGCTCAGGAGGGCGAGGCGCCGGATGCCGCGCTCCCAGGCGTGCGCGCTCAACATCTCGGCGCGCGCGGCGACCGACGGCCGCAGCTGGAGGAGCGTCCGGCTGGTCGCCGGGAAGCGATCGGTCGGGAGGCCCGCATGGAGCACGAGCACGTCGCGCCCGGCGGCCAGCGGGTACACCGCCAGCGTCGGCGTCGGCGACGCGGTGACGATGGCGACGATACCCGAGCCGAGCAGCTTGGCGACCTCCATCTCGGCGTCCTTCACGTCGAGCGGCTGCACGTCGGCGGCCTGGACGACCAGCGTGACGTCCCGAGGCTCGTTCGCCGGCTCGACGGGCTCGAGCGGAGGCGCCGCGGGCTTCTTGGCGTCCGACGAGGCGGTGTCGGCTCCCGTTCCGCTCGCCGATCCGCCCGGGCTTCCCGGGGTCGCGGCCGCGGCCGCGGCGCCCGGAGCCGGCGGCGGGCCTCCGCGCTCAGTGGCGGCGGTCCCTCCGGCCCCGCCGGCGGTGGCGGCCGATGTCGTTCCCGTCGCCGGGCGGGCGCCGGTCGACGACGCGCCGGCTGTCGTCGCGGCGGGGGACGCTGACGCCGGGTTCCCGGTCGAGGTTCCCCCCGCCGCGGTCCCGGGAGCACCCGCTGACCCTCCCTGACCGCCCGGCGCCACCTCGGCCCCCGGTGCGCTCCCCGCCGCGCTGCTTCGCTGCGATGTGGGCTCGAGCTCGGCCGCCGCGAGCTCGAGCCCCTGCTTGATCTCCGCGCCGAACCAGGCGCCCGGGCCGTTCAAGGGGACGAGCGCCCCGAGTTTGAGGGTGGGCCCCGCCGGCGCCGGCGTCGATGTCGAGGGGCCCGGCGTCCCGGGAGCGGGCGTGATTTGTGCCGGGGCCTCTGCGGCCGAGCACGCGAGGAGCGCCGCGACGGCGACGACTGTCAGACGCCGGCTGCGCATTCCCAGAAATCTTACCGTAGCGTGAGGAGCGCCGGAAGCGCCGGCCGGCCGGGCCTCGGTCGGCCGGGGTATGGTATAAGGTCGAGAGGGACCATGACGACACACGATCTGCGCACGAAGGCGCTCATCCTCCATCCCGACGACGACGTTGTCATCGCGAAGGCCCCCGTTCCCACCGGGACGGTCCTGGACCACGACGGCGAGCGGATCGAGGTGCAGTGCGACATCCGGCCCGGTCACAAGATCGCCCGGCGGGCGCGCGCCAAG
Organism: uncultured bacterium; assembly: GCA_964463175.1. Classification (GTDB taxonomy): domain Bacteria; phylum Methylomirabilota; class Methylomirabilia; order Rokubacteriales; family DASRDR01; genus DASRDR01. The sequence goes on along the minus strand of CAYXBJ010000051.1, from coordinate 46,694 downwards.
GGCGAGGCGGTGCGCCGCTACGGGCAAGTCATCGGCTTCGCCACCCAGGCGATCGCGCAGGGCGAGCACGTCCACACGCACAACCTCGCGGTGGGCGACTTCGACCGCGGGTACGAGGTCGGGGTGGACGTCCGTCCGGTGGACTACTACCCGGCCTCGGAGATGCGCTACTTCGACGGCTTCAAGCGGGCGGACGGGCGCGTGGGGACGCGGAACTATGTCGCCGTCATCTCGACCGTCAACTGCTCGGCGAGCGTGTGCCAGTTCATCCGGGAGCGCTTCCGGGACGTCCAGCGGGACTTCCCGAACGTCGACGGGGTCATCGCGATCACCCACAAGTCCGGATGCGGCACGAAGCTCTTCGGCGAGGATCACGACGCGCTCATGCGTGTCCTCGGCGGCTATGCCCGCCATCCGAACGTGGGCGCCTACCTCCTGATCGGGCTCGGGTGCGAGGTCAACCAGACGGTGCCCATGATCGAGCGCCAGAAGCTCGGGCGCCCGCGCGTCCTCTCGATCCAGGAGTCGGGCGGGGTGCGGAAGACGGTTGACGCGGGCATCAAGGCCGTCCAGGGTCTCCTGCCGGTCGCCAACGAGGCGCGCCGGACGCCGCAGCCGCTCTCGGAGCTCATCCTCGCGACGAACTGCGGCGGATCGGACGGGAACTCCGGCATTACCGCGAATCCGGCGCTCGGCTGGGCGGTGGACGAGCTGGTCCGGTACGGCGGCACCGGCGTCCTCGCGGAGACCTCGGAGATCTACGGGGCGGAGCATCTCCTCGTCCGGCGCGCGGTCAACGAGGGAGTGGCCAAGAAGCTCCTCGACCGCTTCAAGTGGTGGGAGTACTACTGCCGCGTTCTCGGGGCCGAGATGGACAACAACCCGGCGCCGGGGAACAAGGCGGGCGGGCTCACGACCGTGTTCGAGAAGTCCCTCGGAGGGGTGACGAAGGGCGGCACGACGCCCCTGACGGACGTCTTCCTTTACGGGGAGCCGATCACCACCCGGGGTTTCGTCTTCATGGACACGCCGGGCCACGATCCCGTCTCGGTCACCGGCCTCGTTGCCGGGGGCGCGAACATCGTCGTGTTCACGACCGGCCGCGGCTCCGTCTTCGGGTGCCGTCCGGTGCCCTCCATCAAGCTGGCCACCAACTCGCTGGTGTACCGGCAGATGGAGGACGACATGGACATCAATTGTGGCGTCGTCCTCGAGGGGACACCGCTCGCGACCGTGGGCCGCCAGGTCTTCGAGGAAGTGGTGGCCGTCGCGTCCGGGAAGAAGACGAAGAGCGAGGCTCAGGGGATCGGGGAGGAGGAGTTCGCGCCCTGGATCATCGGTCCGGTCCTCTGAGCGCGCGCGAGCGAGACAGGGGCAGCGTGGCCCTTCCGGACTCCCGGGAGGGCCTTGGCATCTCCACACGTCGGCGCGGAGGCGGGCATGGGACGACGGTCCTATAGCGGCGAGAAGTGGCGGAGGGAGCAGGCGCGGAAGGCCAAGCGCGACGCGAAGGCCGAGCGGAAGAAGGAAGGCGCCAAGGAGGGCGAGGCCGGTGGGGGCCCGCCGATCGACTGGGACGCCATGGTGGGTGGGCCCGACACGCCGCCGCCCGCGCCCGAAGGGGAGCAGCCCCCGTAACGGGTCTCCCTACAACCCGAAGAGGCGCTCCACGGTGGGGATGGCTCGTGGCAGGGCGAGCAGGATCACGTGGTCGCCCACCGCCAAGACGCGGTCGGGGTCCGCCGGGAGCATCTGATCGCCCCGGACCACCGCACCGACCAGGGCGGCCTCGGCTGGCAGCTCCAGCGCCTCGATCGACCGGCCCGCCGCCGGCGTCTCCTGCTGCACCACCACCTCCAGCGTCTCCGCCTCGCTCTCCGGCAGCTCGAACACCGAGACGACGCGCCCGCCGCGCACGTACTTCAGGATCACGCTGGCCGTGAGCAGCCTCGGGCTGATCGCGGCGTCGATCCCCAGCGATCCCACGAGGGGAATGAGGTCCTGGCGCTTGAACAGCGCCACGGCCTTCTTCGCGCCGTGACGCTTGCCGAGCAGCCCCGCGAGCAGGTTCGTGGGATCGTCGTCGGTGAGGGTGGCGATCGCGTCGGCCGAGCCGATGTCCTCGTCGACCAGTAGCTTCACGTCGGTGCCGTCCCCGTGGACGACCCGGGCGCGGGCCAGCTCGCGGGTGAGCTCATCGTAGCGGGCGCGGCTGCGCTCGAGCACCGTCACGGTGATCTCCTCGGTCTCGAGCGCCCGCGCGACCTCCAGCCCGACGCGCCCGCCGCCGATGACGAACACCTGCTTCGTGGTCGCCGCCGTGCGGCCCATGAGGACGAGGATGTCCGGGATCACGTCCCGGCGGCTCACCACGTACACGTGATCCTCGGCCGCCAGCGCGGTGTCCTCGGTCGGGACGATCAGGCGCTCGCCTCGCGCGATGCCCACCACGCGGAAGGGCGCGGACGCCTGCAGCGAGCGGAGGTCGCGGAGGCGCCGGTTCGCGAGGGGTGCCCGCTCGCCCACCTTCACGCCCAGGAGCTGGACGCGGCCATTGGCGAAGTCGGCGATCTCTGCCGCGCCGGTCGTCTTGATGACGCGCAGGATCTCGTCGGCCACGACCTGGGTCGGATTGATCAGGAGGTCGATGCCCAGCACCTTGCCGCCGGCCAGGATGGGGTGCTCGCCCAGCTCGATGTCGCGGACCCGAGCGATCTTGGTGGCGACGCCGTACTGGTGCGCGATGGCGCAGGCCACGATGTTGACCTCGTCGACGTCGGCCACCGCGATCACCATCGCGGCGTCCCGGACGCCCGCCGCCTCGAGCGCGCGCGGCGACGAGCCGTCCGCCTCGATGGCGCGGACCCGCAGGGTCTCCTCGATCCGCCGCACGACGTCCGGCTGGCGCTCGATGACGACGATCTCGTGCGCCTCGTGGGACAGACGCTCGGCGATGTGGTATCCGACCTCACCGGCGCCGATGACGATGATGCGCATGGCTCGCGCTCAGCGCTCCGCCGCCTCGGGGTGGCAGGCGCGGTGGAAGCAGAGAGGTCCCGCGGGTTCGCGCGCGGTCATGATGTGGAGACGGTAGCAGAGGCGCTCTCCGGCGCGCAAGGCGAACGTTCCCGGCGGGACCGAGGACCGGGGATCGAGGCGATGGGCCGTCAGCTCGGCCCCGTCGAGCGGGCTCGCCGCGACGGTGTGCTACCATTCGCCTCGGCGTGCCCCGGATCATCCCGCCCCTCCATCATTCCGTTCCGCCCGGCGCCGGCCCATCCCCGGTGGATCGGCTCGTGCGGCCGCTCGTCGTTCGCGAAGACCGGCCTCCGCGTGACACCGCGCGGGGATCCGGCCCGGAGGCTCATGACTGAGGGGGAGCCGATCCGCGAGCTCCGGCCAGACACGCTCCGCTTCTGCCCCCTTTGCGGGGCGGGCGTCGAGCAGCGCGTCGTCTCCCGGGACGGGCGCCCGTATCCCGTGTGCCGGGGATGCGGCTTCGTCTGCTACCTGCATCCGAAGGTCGTCGCGATCACGATTCCGGTGCGCGCCGGTCGCGTTCTCCTGACGCGCCGGGCCATCGAGCCGTCCCACGGCCTCTGGACGTTCCCGGGGGGGTACGTCGACTGGGGCGAGAGCGTGGCAGAGGCCGCGCGCCGTGAGATGCGCGAGGAAGTGGGGCTCGATCTCGCGCCCGACGGCCTGGTGGGGATCTACTCGTACCCCGACTCGCCCGTCGTGATCGTGGCGTACCACGTCGCCGTGCCCGACGGCTTGGAAGCGACGCCCGACGCCCACGAGGTCAGCGAGACCGGCTACTTCGCGCGGGAGGCTATCCCGTGGGACACCCTCGCGTTCCGGAGTACCCACGAGGCCCTCGACGACTGGTTCCGCCGCGCCGGTGTATAGTGGCGTCACTCCGATGAGACACGCGTGGGCAGGACGGGGCGGCGCGAGCAGACCGGCCGTGCGGGCGGCGGCGGCTCTGCTCATCGTGCTCCTGCTGGTGCCGAGCCTCGGCGCGGCCGCGTCCGGCGGGCAGTGGAGCCGCGGCGGATCGTCCTCGGGCGGGCGAGGCGGCAATGGCTGGGGTGGGTCGCGTGGCGCTGGCTGGAATGGCGGAGGCTGGCACGGCAACGGCTGGCACGGCGGCGGCTGGAACGGCGGCGGGCACTGGCACGGAAGCGGCTGCTGTTGGGGCTGGGGGGGCGTCGCGCTCGGAATCGGGGTCGGGACTCTGCTGACGGCGCCGTTTTGGGCGTACCCGCGTGTCTACGCAGCTCCGGCCTATCCCGTGTACGCGCCGTATCCGGCCTATCCCCCGTACCCCGGCGAGTACCCGGCGTACGCTCCGGGAGCCGTCTATCCCACCACGCCTCCGCCGCCCGGGCCTCCGGTGTCCGAGCCGTCGAGCTCGATGACGCTGACCCCCGAGCCGCTGTCCCCGGCGCCCGGCAGTCCTCCGGGACCGCCCCCTTCGGGGAGTGCGGCGGCGGCACCCGCGCAGACCGGCTGTGAGACCGTCACCGTCGCGGGCCACTGGGAGACCCGGGTATACCAGGACGGCCAGCGCGTGACGTTCTGGATCCCGACCTCCGTCCGGTCCATCTGCCGCTAGGCGGCTCGCGAGCCTCGCGCTCCACTCAATCACGGCGCGTGGCGGCCCGCTCTGCATCCCGCCGAGCCGCTGCGCGGACCTCGGCCATTTCCACCGCCGCGGCCACGACGCTCGGCTTCGCGGCCCGCGAGTGGCGCGCGCTCCGGTCCCTCCGCACTCCCGCGGGTGTCCAGCGGGCGCTGGACGCCATGCCGTATCACCTCGCGCGGACGGCCTGGTCGCCGCGCCGGGTCCTGCGTGAGCGGACCGCGCACTGCCTCGAGGGGGCGATCTTTGCTGCCGCCGCGCTCCGCGCGCTTGGCTTCCCGCCGCTTCTCCTCGATCTCGAGGCCGTCCAGGACACCGACCACGTGGTGGCGGTGTTCCGGGTGGAAGGTCGCTGGGGGGCGATCGCCAAGTCGAACTTCGCGGGGCTCCGCTACCGCGAGCCGGTCTACCGCGGCATCCGCGAGCTCGTCATGAGCTACTTCGACGGCTACATGAACCTCCGCGGAGAGCGGACGCTTCGCGCCTATTCCCGGCCGGTCGATCTGGCGCGATTCGACCGGCTCCACGCGGGCTGGATGACGGCGACCGGGGACCTCTGGTGGGTGGCCGAGCACCTGGCCGACCTCCCGCACCGCCCGCTGCTGACGTCGGCGATGACCCGGCGCCTGTCGACGGTGGACCGCCGCTCGCGCACCGCCGCGCTCGTTGGCTATCGCGCGCACTGACGGATCGACGCCGCCGGGGCCGCGTTGCGCTCTCAAGGCCATGGCGCGGGCGGCTCGAGCGCGCTCGGTGCGGGCATGGCGCCCCGCATGATGCCGCGCGGCTGGCTGGCGGCCAGCCGGGAGGCGCGCTTTCGCGCGCTCGCGGGCGCCTTCGTCACGGTCGTTCTCGCGCAGGGAGTGTCGAACAGCTTCCCCGTCTTCCTCCTGCCGCTGTCTGAAGACCTGGGCGGTTTGCGCAGCCTGTCGGCCGCGGTCTTCTCGGCGCACAACCTGGTCATGGGGCTCGTGGGCACCGTGGTGGACCCGCTCATGCGGCGCCTCGGCGAGCGCCCGGTCATGCTGGTCGGCGCGGTGATCCTCGGGGGCGGCGTGGCCTTGGCGTCGACCGCGCGCTCGCCGCTCGGCCTCATGCTGTGGTTCGGCGGGGTCGCGGGCGTGGGAGCGGGGCTGCTCGGCAGCGTCGCCCAGATGGTCATCCTGAGCCGATGGTTCCCGACGGCCCGAGGCGCCGTCAATGGCGTCGCGAGCTCCGGGATGGGCCTCGGCATCTTCCTGATGGCCCCGCTGGCCGCGCTGCTGATCTCCGGTTTCGGCTGGCGCTGGGCGATGGCCGGGCTCGGGATCGGCGCCGGACTCCTGCTCCTGCCGGCGGTGGCGCTGTCGCCGCGAATGGTCGGGCGGACGCGGGACCACGGCCCGACCGCGCCGCCGCCGGACGAGGGGCCGGGGCTGGCGGCGGCGGTGAGCACGGCGCAGTTCTGGTGCTTCGCGGCGGCCTTCTTCTTCACGCCCGTGGCGAACTTCATGGTCACGACGCACCAGGTCGCGCACATCGTCGAGGCGGGGTTCGATCCGCAGCGCGCCGCGACGGCGTTCGGCATGGTCGGGCTCCTGTCGGCCGTGGGGCGGGTGACATTCGGCGCGCTGTCCGACCGGTGGGGCCGGGTGCCCACCGCGCTCCTGAGCTACGCGGCCACGGCGGGCGGAACGCTCGCCCTGCTCCTGCTCGCGCCGGGAGCGCCGGGATGGCTCCTGTGGGCGTACGTCCTGCCCTTCGGCCTGACGCTGGGCGCGCGCGGCCCCATCGTCGCCGCGCTGACCGCGGACGTCTACCGCGGTCGGAGCTTCGGCGCCGTGCTGGGGGTCATCACCTTCGGAAACCGGGTGGGGTCGGCCATCGGACCGTGGCTCGGCGGCGTGATCTACGATCTCACCGGAAGCTACCGGCTGGCGTTCGGGGCGTCGATCGCGGCGCTGTCGATCGCGGCGGCCACCTTCGCGGCCGCCGGCCGGAGCCGGCGAGCCGGCTGAGCGCGCCGGGTCGAGCGCGGTGGGCCGCGGTCAGATCCGCGCGCCGAGCTTCCGCTCGACTTCCTCCAGGCGGTTGCCGAGCTCCTGGAGCAGGGGGCAGCCCGGCCAGGATTCGCGGATCATGGCGTGGACCTTCCGGTAGAAGCCGAGCTTCGTGGCGAGCGGCGCGTTGAAGCGCTCGAAGAGGACATCGCCCGAGGTGGCGTGGGCCGCGATGATCGAGACGAGGTTCGCGATCTTGTCGGCCCCGGCGACCAGGAGGGATGCGCGCGGCGCCGCCTGGAGCCGCCGGAGGTACCGGGCCTTCTTCGTCTCCCACGAGAGCCCCGGCAGGTCGGGCTCGGTCACGTCGAGGACCGCGTCCCGGACCTTGCCGCCGAACGCCTGCTCGATCTCCTCCGCGGTCACGAGCGTGTCCTCGATCGTGTCGTGGAGGAGGCCGGCGATGATCGTGTCCTCGTCGCTCGTGTAGCGGGAAAGGATGAGGGCGACGGTGACGGGGTGGACGATGTACGGGAGCTGCCCCTCACCCTTGCGGACCTGGGTGTCGTGCGCCCGGACCGCGAGGGCGATGGCCTGCTCGATCCGCCCCGTGAAGATGGCCATGGCGGCTTGGTTATACCACGTCGCGAGTCCGGAGGCCGGCGCGGCAGCCGAGGCACGTTGACGATGGCGGACGCCCGGCGCAGAGTAGGGTTCCATGTTTGAGGCACAGGCCGCGTTCGAGCCGACCGCGCTCATCGTCGTCCGGGCGGGCGCCGTGGATCGGTTCGCGGCGCTGAAGTCGGCTTTCGCGCCGGAGGGAGTCGAGGTGGTCTGGGATCGGCGCCTCGGCGAGCGGCGGCGGTCAGAGCCTGATTCGGCGCGCCCGGCGGAGCGCCGGCGCCGGGACCGTCGCGGCCCCACCCCTGCCAGCTGGGCCCTCCTGGACTTCCTGGTGGTGCAGGCCCGCGCGCCGTTGTCCTGAGCGGCCCTCCTCCCCCTCCGTCCCGTCAGGGGTGTTGAGTATTCACGGGCACGAGCCGGTCTCGCGCACCCGCGCGAGCACGCCGCGGACCGCCTCGAGTGCCTCGGGCGTCACCGCTCCTGCGACGGTGTGGCAGGCCGCCCCTTTCCCGTCGAGGACGGTCGTCGACACCTCCGCGTCGGGTAAGTGGTAGGCTCGGACCAGCGCCCCGGTCCAGTCCACCAGAATCGCGATGTTGTGCGGGACGTTCTGCTGGAGCCGTTCATTTACCTCGGCCTCGGTCTTCTGTCCACGGGCCGCGCGCGCATCGAGCCCGCGCAGAAAAACCAGGCCACCGGGGACCTGCTCGCCAATCCGTTCTTCCCAGGCCTTCATGCGACGCAAGCCCTCGACCTTGCCATAGAGCAGGACGATAGCCTGACCGCGGTGCCGGCCGGGCCCATCCACCTTGCCGAATTGGTCCTTCAGCAGAACCTCGGACGCCCCCTCCTGGGCGACGGCGATGTGGCTCGCCAGGAGCAGCGCAACGACGGTCGTCACGGCTGCGGAATGGCGGAGACTGGGGCCGTCGGGCGGCGCCGGCCGGCCCAAGGGCTGTGCGAGCACGAGCACGAGCGGCAAGAGCACAAATTGACTGATGAGGCCGAGAATGAACGCCATGCCGGCCAGGATCCCGAAATGCACGGTTGGCACAAATGCGCTGAACACGCCAATCCAGAATCCCGCGGCCAAGGTCACGGTCGAGTAGACCACCGCCCGTCCGGACACGTGTACCATCACCGTCAGGGCCTCCACATAGTCCGCCTGGTGCGCGAACGCTTCCCGGAACCGGGCCAGCAGATAAATCGAGTTGTCGACAATCGTTCCGAGCGCCACGCTCGCGATCATCGCGGTGGGCACGGACAGCGCGATGCCGGTCCACCCCATCAGGCCATAGACCACGAGGATCGGTGCGCCGTTGGGGATCCCACACCAAAGGCCGAGGCGAATCGATCGGAACTGAACGGCCATGACCGCGAGGATGAGCAGAAGCGCCACGCCGAGCCCCTGGATCTGGTGCCGCACGAGCGTGCTCGACATGTTCGAGAAGACGACAAAGTTCCCGGTCAGCTCCGCCTCTGCGAGACCCTGACGGTGCGCGGCCTCCCGGATCTGCCCAAACAGCGCCTGCGAGCGGGCCGTATTGAGAGCCGGCACCCGGGCGATGAGGCGGAGTGTCGCCCGTCCGTTCTGGCCGTCCGCCAGGAATCGATGGAGGTCCGTCGGCGCCTCCTTGCCCAGTGCCGCCAGGAAGTCAGTGAGGTCGGCGCCCGCATCCGGCCCCTCGGGGAGGCGTGCGTACGCGTCGTTACCTTGATGCACGGCGCGGTTGATTCGGGCGAGGAGATCGGGTAACCCCGTTACCTTGCGGACGTCCGGAAGCCCTCGCAGGGCGTCCTCGAACCGAGCCAGCCGACCGAGCGCTTCTGGATCCCGTGGCGAGATCCCGCCGATGAGGATTTCGACGGAGTTGACACCGGTCAGTTGGGCATCGATGAACCGCGCGGCCGCCGACAGTGGGCTGGCATGACGGAGGGACTTGACGAGATCCGTCTCTACCCGGACCTGTCGGACCCCGACCACCGAGACGACAATGAGAGCGCCAACCGTGATCGTGGCGAGCCATCGATGCCGAGCGACCCCGCGCACGACGCGCGCTAGCGCGCGCTCGATGGGCCCAGGCTCGAAGCCCCGGATGACCCGAAGCGGGACATCCGGGAGGGAGGCGAGTAGGAGCGGGGTGAGCACGATCGTGAGCCCGTACGCGATCATGATGCCGAGGGCCGTGAACAGACCGAAGTCCCGGATCGCCGGGATCGGGAGCGTGAGCAGGGACACGAAGCCGATGGCCGCGGTCAGGGCCGCGTTGAAGCACGGGATCCGCATCAGGCGATCCGCCCGGGTCAGCGCGTCCGGTCGCGAGAGGCCGGCCGCTCGAGCGGCGAGGTATTGGTTGAGGAGCTGGATGACCGCCTCGAACGACATCACCAGGATCACGGGAGTCATGAGCGACGTCACCGGATTCAGGAGTCGACCGGCGAGTCCGTACAGGCCGAGCGTCCAGAGGAGCGCGAGTCCGACCACCACGAGGGGGACTAGCATGCCGACGGGGTGACGGTAGAGCAGGGCCGTCATCACCACCATGATCAGGAACACGAGCGGGATGAAGATCCGCTGGTCCCGCGCGATGGCGGCGGCGACGTCTGTCTTCTCGACCGGGATGCCGGCGACGAAGGCGGTGACACCCGAACCAACCTCGCGAGCCTCGCGGCGCAGTCGGCTGACGACGTCACGGTGGGCGGTCGGGTCACCCGCGACAGGCTCGAGCTCGACCAGGATGGCTGCCGTACGCGCATCCCTTGCCACCAGAAGACCGCCGAAGATCGGATGTACGCCGAGCTGGCGTCCTAGTTGCTCGGGGGCCAGCGTGCCGGATCGCACGGCCGCGTAAGGCACGATCGGGACCGGACCCAGCGCGTCGCCCTCCAGGTCGCGGACATTCGTCGGGGAAAGCACGCGAGCGACTCCGGGCAGAGCTGCCACTCGTTGGGTCAGTTGATCGACCCGCTCGAGGGTTTCGCGGGCGAACAGCCGGTCGGAGTGGAGCGCGAGGACCACCACCTCGTCGGAGCCAAATGCCGTCTGAAAGGTCCGAAGACGCTCGAGCTCGCCGCCGGCCAATGGGATCATGGACTCTACTCCGGGATCGACCCGGAGATGCCACGCCGCCCACCCGAGGAGGCCCGTCAAGAGGGCAACGAGCCCGAGGGCTGGTATGCGCCAGGCAAGCAGACGCGAGATCACCGGGAGTGCTGGCTCGGGAGCGTGGATGGCATCGTGGGCTCTACGGAATGCACCCAGTCTGTAGAGACCGTGGTCGTTCCAGGTCCCCGTGATGCCGATGGCGCCCCCCGGTCCCCACGTGGCTCACGGTCAGAGGACCCAAGCCCGTCAGATACCCTTCCGGGGCCGGCGACGCGAGATCTCCAAACGCGTGGGGAGGGCGATCGTGTGCGTTATGCGCCGGTGGTGTCAGGTCGCGCCCCCGGCGTGTGCGCAGCACCGTCGGTGATGGAGGGAGACGGCGCCATTGACCTGACCATGACCCTGCCAGAGGATGCTTTCATGATGGCGTCGGAGAGCATGAGCGCTCGACAAGTCGGACCGCGACAAGACGCACGAGGTCACGCTAGCAGCCACCGCGAGCTCCATACTAACCCTGGTGGTGCCCGTCCGGACGCCCGCGTCTTGAAGCCTGAAGCGGAACCTCTCGCGTCATCGATCCGTCCGGGTCGGCATCGGATCCGGGGGGAGTGGCCGCGGCCGAAGTCCGAGTCGGGCGCGGCTCTCAGAATCCAACGTGTCCAGCAGGATGCGCGCCTCGGAGACATTCATCATCGTCCATTCGGCAGGGTTGGTCGGGGCGGGGTCGTCGAGCAGGAGCCTCAACTCTCGCTGGGCTTCGGCAAGCCGCCCCTGCCGACGGAAAACCCTGGCGAGGCCGATCCGGAGGGCGGTGAAGTGCGGATCGAGGTCGAGGCCCTTTCGGAAGTGCGCCTCCGCGCGCTCCAGGCTTCCCCCGAAGAGCGCCGGGACCTCGTAGTCTACGGTCCCTGCCAGTGCGTAGGCGGCTGGCATCACGGGGTCTAGCTCGAGCGTTTTCTGGACGGCCTCGCGGATCTCGGGTAGCAGGCGGAGCGACTGCGCTACGCCCCTCGTCTGACCAAGGCGCCCCGTGTTGATCCCGTAGAACAGGTAGGCGAGGGCGGCGCGCTGCGAGAGGGCGATCGCACGGCGACCGGCGTCCCGGCCCTCGGAGTACGCGGCCAGCTTCTGCTCGACCGTGGTCGCTCGGATGTCTCCCCAGATGAAGCACACGCGGGACAGCGCGATCCACGTCTCGGCGTCCGGGTCTTGCTCGACCGCCCGCTCGAGCCCGTCCTTGACCGCGTCGAGACGACTGGGATTCTCGTGGTAGTGCGTCGCCAGGGTCTCGAGCTCGGCGACGAGCGGCGACCGGGCGCCGGCGGGACTCGGCAGGCCGAGCGCCAGGAGCAAGACGCCCGCCGCGAGGAGGACCCGCGCCGCGCGGCGCGGGGTCAGGCGCCGGCCGGGCCCTGACGCAGCTTGAAGCGCTGGATCTTGCCGGTCGCCGTCTTCGGCAGCTCGGTGACGAAGTCGATCCACCGTGGGTATTTGTAGGGCGCGATCTTGTCCTTGACGAACAGGCGGAGCTCGGCGGCCAGCGCCTCGCCGGCGCGAGCCGGGTCCTTGAGGACGACGTAGGCGCGGGGCTTGACCAGCCGGTCCTCGTCCTCCTGGCCGACCACCGCGGCCTCCAGGACCGCGTCGTGCTGGATCAGGGTCGCCTCGACCTCGATCGGCGAGACCCAGATGCCGCCGACCTTCAGCATGTCGTCGCCGCGGCCGTCGTACCAGTAGTAGCCGTCGGCGTCCCGGTGGTACTTGTCTCCGGTCTGGATCCACGACCCGAAGAGCGTCTCCTTCGTCTTGTCGTGCTTGTTCCAGTAGTACGCCATGATCGAGTCGCCGCGGACGCGGAGGTTGCCGATCTCTCCCGCGGGTACCGGTCGGCCCTCGTCGTCGACGATCGCGCACTCGTAGCCGGGGACCGGGAGGCCCGACGAGCCCGGACGCGCGGCGCCCGGCCGGTTTGACAGGAAGATGTGGCCCGTCTCGGTGGTGCCGATGCCGTCCACGATCTCCACGCCGAAGCGCTCGCGCCAGCGGCGGTAGAGATCCGCCGGCAGCGCCTCGCCCGCCGACACGCAGAGCCGGAGCGACGAGAGATCGAATCGCCGCTCCGCGTCCTTCGCGGCGAGCATCGCGGCGTAAAGCGTCGGGACGCCGAAGAAGATCGTGGGGCGGTGGCGCGTGATCAGATCGAAGACGCCGTCGGGTGTCGGCCGGTGAGGGGAGAGCACGCTCTGCGCGCCGACGCTCATCGGGAAGTAGCCCGCGTTGCCGAGGCCGTAGGCGAAGAAGAGCTTGGCGGCGGAGTAGACCGTGTCGCTGGGCCGCATGCCGAGCACCTGCTTGGCGTAGGTCTCGGCGGCGATCACCATGTCGTGGTGGAGGTGGACGGCGCCCTTGGGGCGACCGGTCGAGCCGGACGAGTAGAGCCAGAACGCGACGTCATCGCGGGAGGTCGGCGCGGCCTCGAGCGTGCTCGACGCCCGCGCCACGCGGTCCTCGAAGGAAAGGTGTGGCCCGGGCGCGCCCCCCGCGACCAGGACCTGGCGGAGATGCCGCGCGCCCTCGAGGGCCGGTGCCGCCTCGGCGAGGAGCGGTGCCGAGACGACGGCCACCCGGGCGCGGCTGTCGTCCAGGACGTAGCGGAAGTCCGCCGCGCGGAGCAGCGTGTTCACCGGCACCGGCACCGCGCCGATCTTGATCGCGCCCCAGAACGCCCCCAGGAACTCGGGGGTGTCCAGGCAGATCATGACGACGCGCTGCTCCATCTCCACGCCCAGCTCGCGGAGCGCGTTGCCGGTGCGATCGGCGAGCTCTCGCACGTCGCCGTAGCTCAGCACGCGGCCCTCGCAGTGGAACGCGGGCGCTGCGCCCCGCCCATCGGCCACCGGGCGGTCGACGAACCAGCTGGCGACGTTGAAGTCCGCGGGCAGGAGATCCGACGCGTTCATGGGGTGCTCCCTGTCACACGAAGCCGTGCTGCTCGAGGAAGGCCACGATGCGGTCGGCGACCACGCCGGAATCCCCCTCGATCGGTCCCGAGGCTGGCGCGGTGGCCGCGGTCGCGGCGCTCCGGCCGGCGCCGGCGCCCCCGCCTCCGACGAGCTGGCGAAGGCGGTCGGCGGCCGAGCGCGCGGGGCCCGCCGGGCTCGCCGCGGCGGTCCGGCGAGGCCGGGGGCGGGGCCAGTCGATCCGTCCGACGCGCAGCTTCACCGTGTCGCGGAGGGCGTCGTCTGAGAGGCCGAGATCGGCGAGCGACCAGACCTCGTGACCCCGTCGCGCCGCGTCGCGGCGCATGCGGACGGACACGTAGCGGGGCTCGACGGAATCCGCGGTCACTGTGACGACGCCGGGGCAGGGGACGGCGAGCTCCTCGCGGCGGCCGCCCCGGAGCCGCCGCTCGGCCACGAGCTCGCCCGCCTCGTGGCCGAGCCGGATGGCGCCGTCGACGCACGGCCAGCCGAGGTGCGCGGCGACGAGGGCGGGGAGGGCGCCGGTCGCTCCGGCGAGGCCACGCTCGCCGGCGACGATGACGTCCGGGCGGATCCGGCGGACGGCAGCGGCCATGACGCGCGCCATCCCTCCGAGGTCGAGCGCATCGAGCGCGGGATCCCAGATCCGGATCGCGCTCGTCGCGCCGCGGCCGGAGGCCCAGGCGAGGACGCCCTCGGATCCGGGCGGACCCGCGGTGAGCGCCACCACACGGTCCGTGAGGGCGAGCGCCCACTCGAGGGCCGCACGATCCGCGCGCGCCGTCACGACGAGCCGATCCCCGCCGCGATGTCCGACGGCGTCTCCGCTCGCGCCGTCTTGACGGAGATCGAGGTCGGCCGCCACGTCGAGCCCCTGGTGGACCAGGACCAGCGCGATCACGACGACCCCGCCCGACGACCGACGTTCGACGAGGGACCCGAGGGCTGGCTGTCCCACAGAAGCTCGGCCACGTCGCGCACCTGGATGTCGCCCGGTTGAGTCTCGCCCCCGAGCATGAGCGCGCAGAAGGGGCAGGCGGTGGCCACCACCTTCGCCCCCGTCTCGCGTGCTTCCGCCATCCGGAGCGCCGCGATCCGGGAGCCCTGGCGCACCTCGACCCACGCCCCGCCGCCGCCGGCGCCGCAGCAGAACGTGCGAGCGCCGCTCCGTGGCATCTCGACGACCCCGCCGGTCGTGGTGGCGAGGGCCGCGCGGGGCGCCGCCGTCTGACCGTTGTGGCGGGCGAGGTAGCACGGATCGTGGAGCGTCACGGGCTCGGCGGTGACCGCCCGGGGCGCGAGCCGTCCCTCGCGTACGAGCTCCGCGAGCAGCTCGGTGTGGTGCACGGCGGGGATGGGGGCGCCGTTCGTCGCGGGCGGGATCTCGTTCCGGAACGCGTTGAAGCAGTGGGCGCAGTGGGTCACGAGCCGGCGGAAACGGACGCCGCCCAGCGTCGCTGCGACGCGGCCGGCCGCCTCGCGGAACAGGGTCTCGTCACCGATTCGCCGCGCCGGGTCTCCGGTGCAGCTCTCGGCGGAGCCCAGCACGGCGAACTCGACGCCCGCCGCCGTGAGGAGCCGCGCGGTCGCCTGCGCGATGCGCCGCCCGTGCGGATCGAACGCCCCGGCGCAGCCGACCCAGTAGAGGGTATCGATCGCTTCGCCGGGCTGGACCACCCGCACGCCGAGTCCCGCCGCCCAGGCGGTGCGATCGGCCGGCATCCCGCCGAACGGGTTGCCGCGCTCCGCCGTCGACTCGAGCGCCCGGGTCGCGGCGGGATCGACCGCGCCCGCCTCCACCAGCGTCCGGCGCAGGTCCACGAGCTTGTCCAGGACCTCGATCTCGAAGGGGCAGGCCCGGACGCATGCCGCGCACGTCGTGCAGGACCACGCCTCGTCCGGAGTCACCACGGTCTCGAGCGCGCGTCCCTCGCGCATCGCCTGGAGCGTCGACTGGACCACGCGCCGGGGATCGAGCGGCTTCCCGGCCGCCGTCGCCGGGCACACCGCCGTGCACCGGCCGCAGCGAACGCACGTGGCCGCGTCGAGCAGCTGAGCCCACGTGAGGCGCTGGGGCTCGAGCGACCCGGGCTCCGCCGCGGCGGGCGCGAGCCGTCCCGGGGCTCTCAGCTGGCGGAGCGCGAGCTGCACCGGCGCCGCGACCATGTGACGGAGCACCGTGGCGCCGATGAGACCGAAGAAGAGCCAGCAGAGCGCCGCGTGCGTGCCCCAGAGCGCGCGGTGCAGCCCGGGCGCCGCCACCCCGGTCGCGCGCAGCGCGCGCGAGAGCGTCCAGCCGACGAAGGACCACACCTCTAAGGGCGGGTCGGTCACCGCGATGCGGGAGGCCTCCAGCAGGAAGCCGGTCAGCCCGATCATGCCGAGGAGCGCGAGGATGCCGAGCGCGACGCCGGTCCGCTCGAGGCGCGGCGGGCGGCCCGAGAGGCGCCGCCACGCGCTCCAGCCGATGCCCACGAGGAAGGCAAGACCGGCCCACTCCAGCAGGAACGAGAAGATCAGGTACGTCGGGCCGACCAGGAACGGCACGATGCGGTCGTGGACGAAGACCAGACAGGTCCCGATGAACAGGCCGACGAAGCCGTAGAAGAGGAGGGCATGCGCCCAGCCCGCCCCGCGGTCCTCGAGGAGCCGCCGATGGGAGAGCACGTCGCCGAGCACGCGCCGCGCCGCGGGACCCAGGCGAAGGCGCGACGGGGCGCCGACGGCGCGGCCGCGGAGCGTCGTCCGCGCGTAGCGCGCGAGCGAGACGGCGCTGACCAGGAGTCCGACCGCCGTGCCGACGTAGAGCAACGTCGCCAGCCACGGCGGCACGTTCCACCAGACGAGGCGCGTGACCTCGCTCACCAGCTGGACCCGATCTGCCGCGCGGGTCGCCGCACCGGGGCGGTCATCGCGCCCGCCGCGCCTTCAAGCGCTCGATCAGCGCCTCCGCGACCGGCTGCCAGTCGGCGCAGGCGGCGAGCTGCGCCCGCGCGAGGAGCGGCGCCGCCCGATCCTGGTTGACGGCGACCACCGTGCGGGCGCGCTCGATGCCGGCCATGTGCTGGCTCGCGCCCGAGATGCCGAACGCGAGATAGAGCTCCGGTGCGACCGCGCGCCCGCTCTGGCCGATCTGGCGCTCCCAGGGGATCCACCCGAGGTCGACCGCGACCCGGCTCCCGCCCACCGCGGCGCCGAGGAGATCCGCCAGCACCTCGAGGCGCCGGAAGCCGTCCGCTCCCACGCCCCGGCCTCCCGCGACGATGCGCTCGGCGTCGCGGAGATCGACGGTGCGCGGGTCCGCCGCCATCTCGCGCCGGAGCCGTGGCGCCGGCGGCGCGCCGTCGGTCGTCGCCGGCCACTCCTCGATGGCCACCGCTGAGGCGGGGCCGGCCGGTCCGACGCCGAGGGCGCCGGGCCGGAGCGTGATCACCGCCGCCGCGCCGGCCGTGACGCGAACCGTCGCGTACAGCCGGTCTCCGTAGGCGGGACGGGTGACCTCGAGGCCGCCGTCGGCCTCTCGCCGGACGCCCACCGCGTCGGGAGCGAGGGCGGCGTCGAGGCGGACCGTGAGGTGCGCGGCCACGCCGAGTCCGTGGCGCGTGTGCGGCAGGACCACGATCGGCGGCCGCCCGCCGTCCGGCGCGCCCAGCCACGCCGCGACGGCGCACCCGATCTCGGCGGGCGACGCGTCGCTGGCCGTCCGGAGCCAGACGAGGCGGGCCGCGCCGCGGCGGGCCAGAGGGGAGAGGGTCTCCCGCGTCGCCTCCGGACCGACCGCGATCACGCCCGGGGTGCCGGGTCGCGCGAGCTCGACGGCCTCGCCGAGCGCCTCGAGCGTCGGCTCGGCTGCCGCCGGCTCCGCGACGACCCACACCCGGATCGGGCCCTGACTTTGGCTCATGCTGCGTGCGCCGGGTGACCGCTCAGGGAACCAAAGTTAAGGCCTGACCCCGGAGTTTGGCGGTTAGAGGAGGCGGGCGACGCGGGTGCCCTCGAGGATGGCGTGGTGCACTCCGCGCGGGGCGACGCAGTCGCCGACGGCGTGGAGCGCGGGCACGCGGCCCCGGAGCGCGCGGAAGAGCCCGTCCGTCGAGCGCGCTCCCATCGAGAGCACGATCGTGTCGATGCCCTCGATCCGCCGCTCCTCGCCGGTGTAGACGTTGGCGACGACGACGGTCGAGCCCTCGACCGCAACCAGATCGGTGTGGGGCGTGAAGACCACGCCCTTCGCGAACAGGCGCGTGTAGAGCGGCACGATGGACGTGATCCCGACGTCCTGGCCCGCATAGAAGAGACGCGAGACGACCTCGACCTGGCGGCCCTGTTCGAGGAGGAAGTCCGCGGTGGAGAGCCCCTGCTGGGTGTGGACGTCGTCGACGACCACCACGCGATCCCCGACCTCGGCGCGGCCGAGCAGTACGTCGCGATCGGTCACGACGTGCTTGCCGTCGAGTCCGGGCAACGCCGGGACATGGGCGTGGGAGCCGGTCGCGACGACCACGACGTCGGGCGCCTCGGCCAGCACGAGGTCGACGCTCGCCTCGACCGACAGCCGGCAGTCGACGCCCTGCCGCTCCACCTGGCGGACCAGGAACCGCACGATTCCCGCGTAGTCGGCGCGCGCCGGCGTCCGCGCGGCGACCAGCACCTGGCCGCCGAGCTCGCGCCCCTTCTCGAAGAGCGTGACGCGATGGCCGCGGAGCGCCGCGACCCGAGCGGTCTCGAGCCCGCCGACCCCGCCGCCGACCACGACGACGCGCTTCCGCGCCGCCGCCGGCACGAGATCACCGCCGAGCTCGGCCTCGCGTCCGGCGCCGGGGTTCTGGATACAGGTGACGGGCTTCCCCTGGTAGATGCGATCGATGCAGCCCTCGTTCGCCCCGACGCACTGCCGGATCTCGTCGAGGCGTCCCTCGCGCGCCTTCCGGGGCATGTCCGGGTCCGCGATGAGCGCGCGCGTCATGCCCACCACGTCGATCGATCCGTCGGCGAGGATCTGGTCCGCGTGGACCGGGTCGACGATGCGGCTGGCGTGGAAGATCGGCACTTCGGGCGCCGCCGTCTTGATGGCCGCGGCCAGCGGGACGTACACCGCGTTCGGATACGACATGTTCGGCACGGCGCCGGACTGGAGCGCAAACGTGTGGGCGGCGCCGCCGATGATCGACAGGAAGTCGACCAGCCCCGACGCGGCGAGGCGATGGGCGATCTCTCCCATGTCCTCGGCGGTGAGGCCGCCGTCGGTGAACTCGTCTCCCGAGATGCGAGCGCCGACCACGTAGTCGCGGCCGACCTGACGCCGGATCTCTCGGAGGACCTCGAACCCGAAGCGCAGCCGGTTGTCGAGGGTGCCCCCGTACTCGTCGGTCCGCTGGTTGAAGATCGGCGACCAGAACTGATCGACCAGGTGGTTGTGGGCGAACGAGAGCTCGACGCCGTCGAGTCCGCCCTCCCGGCAGCGCCGCACCGCGTCTCCGAACGCCCGGACGATCATCGCGATCTGGTCGGCGTCCATCTCGTGCGGGGTCTCGCGGTGGACCTTCTCCGGGATCTGGGACGGCGCGAGGAGGACGTGCCAGCTCTCGTTGTCCGACTGGGCCCGTCGGCCCATGTGGGTGAGTTGCGAGAAGACCAGGCAGCCGTGACGGTGAACGGCCTCCGCGGTCGCCCGATAGGCGGGGATCACCGAGTCGTCGTGGTTCGCGATCATGTTCCACGCGCTCGCCGGGGAGGAGGGATGGACGCTCGACGAGCCGCCGATGATGGTCAAGGCGCAGCCGCCGCGAGCCTTGCCCTCGTGGTAGGCGCGAAGGCGGGGGCCCGGCTTGCCCTCCTCAGCCATGGCCTCGGCGTGGCCGGTCGAGAAGATGCGGTTCCGGAGGGTCAGACCTCCGACGCGGATCGGCGTGAAGAGATAGCGGAACTCGTGAGCCATGGCTCCCTCCGAACCTGAACTGCTGCAGGACGGCCGCCGCCAGGCCGGTGGCCCGCTCGGCGCGCCTCAACCGGGATCATACACGGGTTCGGATCCCGTTGGAGCGACCACCACCGCTCTGGCGCGGGTTTGTCTCATCATGAGCAGCCGCAATTCATCCCCTTGTTGCCATTGGAATCAGAGACGGCGTACTAATCGGCGACCGGTCCGGGATCAGTGTCCCGCCAGCGCACCGCTGATGAGCCCGCGCACGATGTACCGCTGCACGAGCAGCGCGAGGATCAGGGTGGGCAGGAGGGCCAGGAGCCCGGCCGCGTTCAGCAGCGTGTAGGAGAGGTACCGCACGGTCACGAACGAGGAGATCAGGACGGGGAGCGTCATGCCGTCCTGCCGGGACATGAGGATGAGCGGCACCAGCAACTCGTTCCACGAGAGGAGGAAGATGATCACACTGCAGGCGGCGAGGCCGGGCGCCACCAGGGGCAGGACCACGTGCCACAGGGCTCGGAGGCGGCCGCATCCGTCGATGAGCGCGGCTTCTTCCATCTCGGCGGGGACGGCCGCGAAGTGGCCCAGGAGGATCCAGATCGCGTAGGGGAGGAAGAGTCCGGCCTCCGCGACGATCAGCCCACCCAACGAGTTCAGGAGGCCGAGCTTCCCGAGCATGACGTACAGGGGCACGATGAGGATGATGAGCGGCACCGTCCGCGTCGCGAGGAATCCGTAGGCGAGCGTGGTGCTTCCCGGGAAGCGGAGGCGCGCCATCGCGTACGACGCCACGGTGGCCAGGACCAGCGTCAGCCACACCGTGCCGATCGCGACGACGGTGCTGTTCGCGAAGGAGCGGGGGAAACTGCGCGCGTGGGGCGGAAAGCCCGGGACCTCTCTGGCGAGCACGAGCCCCGCGAGGTTCTCCAGCGTCACGTGCTGGGGCCAGATGTGAGGCGCGTTGGCGAACAGATCCCGCTCGGTCTGGACCGAGCCGAGGGCCAGGCCGACCAACGGCAGGAGGATCCAGAGCAGGATCAGGGCATTGGCCAGGGTGCCCCACCACACCGCACGACGTCGCCGCACGTCAGTACTCGACGGGCCGATGGAGCGTGCGCATGTACAGAATCGCGAGGAGACCCAGAGCCAGGCTGAGCAGGTAGGCGCCTGCGCTTCCCACGCCAAGCTTCATGTACCGAAACGCGAACGAGTAGATGTACCACGTGGCCACCCAGGTTGAGTCTCCGGGACCGCCGTCGGTGATGGCCAGGATCTCGTCGAACACCATGAACGAGAAGACAGTCCGCAGGACGAGGAGCACGACGACCGTCGGAAGCAAGAGCGGGAGCGTGATCGACCAGAGTCGGCGTCGCGCGCCGGCCCCGTCCACCTCCGCGGCCTCGAAGACGCCGGGCGGGATGCTCCGGAGCGCGGCGTGGAACAGGAGCACTGCGAACGGCGTCGTCCGCCAGACATAGGCGAGGATGACCACCCCCATCGCGCGGTGGGGATCGCTCACCCACTGGAGCGGCTCGGCGATAAGCCCGAGACGGAGGAGTGCGGCATTGACGTAGCCGTACTTCGAGTTGAAGAGGAAGGACCACATGATGCCGTTCACGACCGGGGGGAGGGCCCAAGGCAACAGGATCAGGGCCTGGGTTGCGCCAGCCAGCGGCACGTGCGCCTGGTTCATGGCGAGGGCGATCGCGAGCCCGAGTACGAGCTCGAGCGCGACCGACACCGCGGTGAACACCACGGTGTGGCCGAGCGACGCCCAGAAGAGGGAGTCCCGGAGCACGACGCGGTAATTCTGCAGACCGACGAAGGGCGCCGGCCCTCCTCGAAGGGCCCGGATCCCGACGTCGTGGAACGATAAGTAGAGGGCGTACGCAAGTGCGTAGGCGATGACGAGCCCGATCAGGAGGAGCGCTGGGAAGACGAGCGTCTGGCCAAGGAGGCGTTCCCCGCGAGCCCGGCGCCTGGGCCATTCGTCCGCGGTGATGGGCCGAGGACCGCCACGATGGCCCCGCCTCATGGACGCGAGGCGAGTCTACGTGCTGGCCCGCAGGGACAGCGCCTTGGCGGCCATCGCATCGCAGGCGGCGTCGGCCGTCGTCTTGCCCAGGATGCAGTCCTGGAGCTGGACGTTGACGGTGTCCAGCCACTGCGTGTACCAGGGCTCGTACGTGGCAGGGACGACCTGCGAGGTGTGGGTCGCCATCGCGGCTTGGCGCACGAACAGCGGGTAATCCACGTAGGGCTCCCAGGCCTTGCGCATCTGCGGATCATTCTGGATGCTCTTGTACCCCGGCATGAAGCCGACCTGCGTCGCGAACTCGCGTTGGCCAATGTACTCGCCGCTCCGGCTCTTGCCCCCGATATAGTTCATGAGCTCCCACGTCCATTCCCTGGACGTCGTGCTCGAGACCATCCCAACGATGCGGTTGTACGACATCGGCTTGCCGCCCTCGAGCATGGCAAAGAGCTTGACGCGGCCGGCGACGGGGGACTGACTTGGGTCGTTAATCGTGCGCAGGTACTGGTTGAACATGGCCGGCACGTAGAGGTAGTCCCCCGTCATGAACGCCTTCATCGCGGGGATGTAGCGCAGCTCCGCCGACTTCGGGTCGGAGACGCCCCACTCCTGGAACGTCTTTCGCCACCAGTCGAGGGCATTGCGCGCGACCGACCCCGGCCCGAGCATCGGTTTGTTGTCCGTGCCGAAGAGGGTGCCGCCTCGCGTCCACACTTGCTGGAACCACTGCCAGGGCAGATGGTGGTCGCCCTGCCCCGCCGCCCAGAGAAGCGGATACTTGGCCACGCCGTCGCGCTTGGCCTTCTGGCAGTGCGCCAGCAGCTCGTCCCAGGTCTTGGGAGGTGCCTCGATGCGTGCCTTCTTCATCTTGTCCTCGAAGGCCCAGGCGGTGAGGAACTCGCCGTAGTAGGGGAGCCCCCACACTTGCCCACCCCGGAACATCGACTGCCAGTACCCGTCCACGACATCGGCCTTGAGCTCGTCGAGCCCCGGCATGCCGGTCACCGGGGCCAGCAACCCATCTTTGACCCAGGAGCCCAGGAAGTTCTCCCGCACGAAGACACAGTCGAACTGCTCCTGTCCGGTGTACCAGGTGAGCACTTTGGTCAAGAAGTCCTTGTCGCCGCCGAAGAGGATGTCCGTCTTGACGCCGGAGTCCTTCGTGAAGGCCGCCAGCGTGTCCTCGGCGACCTTGCTCTCGGCACCCGCGGGGCCCAGGGTGGCGAGGACCAGCTTCGGCGGTCTCGCCGCCGTCACCGGGGGCCGACTGGGCGGGGTGGCCGCCCACGTCTGCCGGCCGAACAGAAGCGCGGCGCCCGCCATCGCCGTCCCCTTCAGCAGCTCTCGTCGATCCACTCCGTTCGCGGTGTATGACCTGGTCATGACTGCTCTCCTCTGCTGCTCCGGAGCGAACGCGGCGATCGGACCGGAGCTGGCAATCACGTTCGGGGGTGGCCCGCGAGAGGCGTTGGCATCGGCACCTTGGGTCCGAGCGTAGCGCGGCCGGCAGCCAACTTGTCAAGGGCCGCCGGGCGGCGTCACCGGCGAAGTGAACCACCCCGGCCGCGCGGGCGCCGCCATCAAGGCGTCATGGGTTCCGTTGTCGGACAACCACGTGCGAGCGCTGACCGCCGTGGCCGTGAACCAACTCGGGCTCGACGGCCCGCCCAAGGACCTCTGAGCCGGTCTGTCGAAGGGCGAGAGGCTATGCTCCCTTGGCCGGCGTGGCCGAAACACACTGGAGGGATTTTGGCCGGCCCTACACGGCAATCGGGCAGATGGCCGGCCCCCCTCCACGCAATGAGCACCGGACGGTCCGCGGCTATGCCGCCTTTGGCCACACGACGCCCTCGAACACCGTCGTGCCAAGCTGTTCGGGCAGAGGAGTAAAGTGGACGAATTCCGTCGGGGACGATCTTCGCACCTCATGCGGCGAGAACACCTTGGAACTGCCTGGTAAAGCGGCCCGGTCCCGTTGGAGCCACCAGCGCCTTGGACTGGCCAACCCTGCGATAGTTTGACCTACCGATACCTGGCCACTGAATTCGTAGACGGCGTCATCGCGCTGCCGAAAGACGCTCCGACCCACTGTGATTCTGGGGGCGCGACGGGAACGTCGTCGTACCGCACACGCCCTGCCGCAACCGGGTCCTGGCCTCGCGCCGTACCGAACAGGAGGTCCGAATAGCCAGGCTGCCCAGCAATCATGGCGCTCGCTTCGCGACCATAGCTGCCCCAATTCGATCCGACACCCCGACGCGCTTCAGCTCGGCCAAGGCCTCAGTTCTGGTGCCGAAGTGAGCGGGCGTGCTCGTAATCTTGCCCAGTATCGCCACCTCGAAGACCCGTCGTCTGCAGGCCGAACGGCCTGGTGGCGTAGCGCCGGCTCCTGCTCGAGCCAGGTCGCCAGGGCGTCGCCGATTCGCCGGTGGCCCTCGCCGTTCCAGTGCGGGTCGTGCGCGAACGTGCATTGCGCGATGTCGGCAGCGGAGATCGTCCGCGCGCTATCGAAGCACGCCTCCCCCCAGGCCGCGCAGGCGGCGTGGAGACCCGCCAGTATCGGATCGGCCGGCTGGGTCTCGCCGCTATGGGCCACCAGTAGCGTGCGCAGGCGGATGCCACGGGCCCGGGCCGCCCGCTCCATAGCGTCCACTAGGAAGAGGTGGTAGCGCAGACGAAAGCTGGGGCTCACGGCCAGGGCTCGCTGCAGGTCATCCGGTTCCAGTCGGGTGATCTCCCGATCGGGATCCCTGGAGAGCCAGTCTGGCGCTGCAGGTTGCGCCCGCCAGACCACCCCCGCGGCGGCGGCCTTTGCCAGCCGGAAGCGCAGCCAATGGTAGAGGAGCGAGTGATCCCGGAGCCACGCCTCCCACGGCCACGGCTCGCGCGGAAGCGCGACCCGCCCCGGTGCACGATAGCGCATGTGTCCGGTGGCATCGATTATCCGCCACATCGGCTCGACACGGACCGGGAGCCGGTCGGCGCCGAGCGTGAGGCGATTCAGACTCAGCTCCAGGAGGTCGTTCTCGGCCGAGGCCAGCAGGATCAGGTCAGGATGGAGGGCCAGCCCCTGGGTCTCAAGATAGACGTAGTGCTGATCGGTGCTGTAGCCCGGTACGGCCGCCACCAGCACCTCGACCGGTCCCACCCGCTCGCTCAGGAGTCGCTCGAGCCGAGCGCCGAAGGCTTCCTCCTGCTTCACGCCCCACCCGAAGGCAAACGAGTCGCCGAGCAGCAGGATCCGTGCGGCGCCCGCGGGTCTGGATGGGCCGCGGTCCGGACCGCGCATGCCGAGGTCGTTCACGGCGACCGTCACCGAGAAGTCCGGCTCGACGTGCCGGACCCGGGCTCCAGGGCGCAGAGCAAAGCCTAGCCGGCCATCGGGACGGTAGGGATTGAAGGCGAAGCGCTCGTCGCGCGTCGTCGCCTGGCTCAGCGCCGGCACCAAGTGCAGCACGACCTCAAAGAAGCCCAGGGTAAACGCACACGATGCGACGACCAGCCCGAGGCATCCCAGCCAGCCGCGCACCGACGCCCACCGCCCGGGGATCACCATCTCCGGGCGGCCCCGACTCCCCGGGCCGGTACACAGCGATCAGCCCCGCACCCCATCACGTTGGGCGGCACGTCCTCTTGGTGAGTGGAGACGTGCCAGTGGTGCCCGAAGGGATCCTCGATGGTGCCCCGGCGACCGCCTTCTTCACTGTCGCGTCGACGTCGAGCATGATCACGGAGTCGCCACTGCCGATCTCGGTGCGACCTATCTTACCGCCGGGGCCACTTCGACGGGGACCTTCGCCGCCTCGAATGCCTGCCTGCGTTTCACCTTGGCGTCCGGCTGCCGCATGTCGCCTTGACCGCGGCCTCGAGCCTGTTCATCGCCTCCGTGGGCCCGGAGCGGCTCCGTATCGTCGTCAATCCCTCTGCGGCCATTGTCTGGTCCGCTGGTACCGGCACGTGCTTGCCTGGCCGCATGGCGGATTCCTCAGTTGGGGACTGTGGTCGTCTGGACCTGAACCGGAGCACCAGGCTGGCTCGTGGTTCCCGGTGCGATCACCAGATAGCGGCGCTGCACGCCCGCTTCACCCCGGACGATCTGACGGATCGGCCCCAGGGCGTTGACGATGGCGGACCCTGTCGCGTTGGTGGTGAAGGCCGCCAACGGCTCGAGGACGCCGCCGCCATCCGGCTGAAGCGAGAGCGCGAGCACGTACGCTCGGTGCGGCTCGAGCCCGATCGCGGACACCTGCAACACCTGCAGCAGCCCCTGGTCGAAGAGCGCCACGCTCGTGGGTCCGACTTCGCCCGCGGGTGCTCCGCTCACCACCGGTCCCAGCGACAGCAGCGCCACCTGACCCGCGACGCCGAGTGGCTGCAAGCCTCCGTTGCCGTCGCCCGCGGGTACGGCGTTGGGGACATATACGACCGCCTGCGGGCCCTGGCCGATGGGGATCGTGGCGGTCACCGTATTGGTGAGCGTGTCGATCGAGACGAGTTGATCGTCGTTCTCGAGCCCCACGTAGACTCGGGTGCCATCGCCGGAGGGCCAGACTCCGTGCGGCAGCCTGCCGACCGAGATGGTGGCGATGCGGGTGAAGTCATCCGTGCGGAACACCTGGACCTGGTTGAGGCCGCCGACTGTCACGTAGGCAAATGTGCCCTGTGCATTGCGGACGATGTTGACGTGATTGGTGATCGGCCCGGTGTCGATGGTCTTCAACACCGAGAATGGGGGCCGAGCATCGAACACCATCGTCTTGCCCACATCTTTCAGCGTGAGCCACACCTGGGTGCCGTCAGGCGTCGCCGCAATATTCGGACAGAACGGGCTGACCTGCGGCACCCGACCGACGATCGCGTGGTCCCTCACCGAGATCACCACGGTTTCGGGCGTGAAGGAGGAGCAGACGTACCCATACAGGCCATCCGGTGAGAAAATCTGCATGCCCGGCCCGTTGGGCACCGTGATGCGCGCCTTCTCCTCGTAGGTATTGGCGTCAAGGACGGCCACGTAGTTCTCTCCACGCACGGTGACCCAGACCTCGTTCCCGTCCGGCGTAAAAAAGGCTTCGTGCGGAGACCGCCCGACATACGTGACACGCTTCACCGTGTTGGTCGCGGTGTCGATGAACGTGACCGAGTTCGAACCGATCGAGACGACGGCAAGGGTGCGATGATCGGGCGAAAAGCCCAGACCGTGCACCAGCAGTTGCCCGGTGTAGAGGGGAGTCAGATACACCGGCGCCGGGTCACCCAGTCGGATGACGCCAAGCAGTCTGTTGTCGGCGGGGTCCGTGACGGAGACCGTGTTGGAGAACTGCTCGGCGGCATACACCCGGTCTCGATGGCTGACTGGCACGTCCGGGTCAGCGGTAGCGCCTGGAGCCTGCCCCGCCCAAAGCCATGGACCACTGGTGAGAGCCGTGATGCCCAGCACGAGCGTGGAGAGCAGGATCGGCTTCACTTCGGGCCTCCCGGTCCTTGCATCTGATGCGACGTCGGCCCCGTGAATGGCCGATCACCCGTCGCCGACAGCGCGGGCGAGGACGCGGGATGCCCGAGGGCTAGCCGCATGGCCACGATCTCCTCCTGCTGGGTCACGATGATCTCTTGGGCGAGACGCCGCAGCTGTTCGTTGTGGCCGTAACGGAGCTCGGCTTGCGCCATATCGATCGCGCCCTGGTGATGCGGCCCCATCATCCCGACGAAGTCCGTGTCCACGTCGCCGGATGGCTTGATGGCCATCGCCGCCATCATCGTGCTCATCGCGGCCTGATTCTCGGCCAGGAACCGCGCCTCTCCTGAACCGGCCGCCAGAGATGCTGCCGCACAGAGCAATGCGGCGGCCATCAGTGATTGGCACGCATGGATCGCTCGCATGGTTCCTCTCCCATGGGTTCGTTTGATCCGCGCCCGCCAGTGGATCGCCATCGGGACACCGGAGGCACGCGCGGGAACGTGCTCGACGGCTTGCGGGCGACGGATTCCCGGCCGATGCCCAGGCGGATCGGTCTGGCGGCCGCGGTGAAGAGTGGGTGGATCATCGGCAGTCCCACGCGGTTGATCGAGCGCCAGCCGCCCGCGTCGGAGGCGGGGGCCCGGCTCGCCCTCCTCAGCCATGGCCTCGGCGCGGCCGGTGGAGAAGATGCGGTTCCGGAGGGTCAGACGTCCGACGCGGATCGGTGTGAAGAGATAGCGGAACCCGTGAGCCATGGCTCCCTCCGGGCTCGATCTGCGAGGCGCCCGCGGCCGGGCCGGCGGGCAGCCCGGCGCGCCTCAACTGGAATCATACACGGGTTCCGATCCCGCTGGAGCCACCACCCTGATCTTATAGGCGTCAGCTGCTCCCGAGTTTTCATCCCAGGGGGACAGGCTTCGAATTCTTCTTTTCGTCCCGGCCTGATCGAACACGCGAACGATGTCGGAGAGGTCCTGGCCTGTAAGCTGCGTGTAGACGATCATGGTCTGAATGTCGGTGGGCCGAAGGTAGGCTTGGACCGCTCGAGATTGCCGCCGGCGCACCGATGGAGCTCCACCCCGCGGCCTTGGCGGAAAGCATGGGGATGGAGCTCCGGGACCCCCGACGCGGCGCCCGAGCGCTTTCACGAGCTTCCAGATCCGTTGACCGAGGATTCGTCGCTCGACGACGTGACCCCCGCGGGTGCGATAGCGGACGACAAAGAGCGGGGCACTCGTCGGTGCGTCGTTTGCAGATGACCCCCCTCTCATATGTCCGCCAGATGGGCAGTTATCACTGGTCTGTGACCGTCCGATGAGTCAAGGCCGACACCTCTTCAAGCATGCGAGAGTTCGGTCGTCCCGCAGCCCGAGGATTTTGGAACGCCATGCAGTAGAGGGCGAGCGGTCGTTTGAATGTTCGAGTCAAGCTCATGCTGGGCCGTCGACCGGAGGAGAGGGTTGGCACCGGCTAGGCGAGGAGGCGCAAGATCGTGTACGCATAGATCTTCGTGAAGTCTCGGACCTCGGACACCGGGATGAACTCCGTCGCTAGGACGTCGCTCCCCTGAGTTCGGCGGACGGGGCCCGCCGGACCGAACATCACGGTGGGAATCCCTCGAGCGTTCGGGAGGCCGGCGTCGAAGGCGAACGGCGCGTACCCCATATCGGGCGCTTGGCCGCGGACGGCCCGGTACGCTGCAGCCAGAGCCTCGACGTGCGGCAGCGTGGCCGACACCTGGTACGGCAGGTGATGCACGCCCTTCCGCACGATGACCTCATAGGGCGGGATTCCGGCGAGCGCTTGTCGCACCTCCTCAACTGCCGCGTCGACGTCGGTGCCCGGCAGGAGCCGCCGGTCGAGGGTGAGGTGCGCCTCTTCGGGCATCGTGTGCGGCGCGATGGGCTCCATCACGAGCTTGTATGGCTCGACCTGCTCGCGCCCGAGCTCGGGATGGCGCCGCTCCGCGACGGTGCGGTGCAGGGCGCGGATCCGCTGGAGCGCCTCGGCCAGCCCCCAGATGGCGTTCTTGCCGAGGTGGGGCTCGCTGCTGTGACCGGCCTGCCCGCGGATCGTCACGTAGATATCGGCCCGCCCACGGTGCCCCAGCAGGATGCGGGGCACGCCCATCGCGAGCCAACCCGCGTCGGCGCGGAGCCCGTGCCCGTCGAAGAGGCGGACCGAGCAACGGTGGGAGGACTGGGACTCCGTGTTGACGACGAACACGAGTGACCCTCGGAGGCGCACGCCCTCGTCGGCGACGATCTTCAGCGCGCCGAGCATCGCCGCGAGCCCGCCCTTGTTCTGGCTGGTGCCCTTCCCGAACACGCAGAGGCCGTCCACCCCGTACTCGGCGCCGCTCGCCATCTGGCCCTCGAGGGCCGGATCGGTGTAGTTCCCGTGCTGGGCGGTCGTGTAGGTCATGACGAGCAGGCTGGGCGACGGCCGGCCCGAGCCGATGCGGCAAATGAGGTTGTTCAGGTCGTCGATCTCGACCGGCCCTAGCCCGAGCCGCTCGACCATCGGCCGCACGACGTCCCGCACGTAGTGCCCGAGCCGCGGGTCGGTCGGCTCGATCTCGTTCAGCCCGAGCGGTACGTCGGCGGGCGTACGCGCGAGCTCGACGAGCGTGTCCACGACGTAGCGCTCGTCGTACCGGCCTTCGATCCGGGCCAGGAGCTGGTCAGCCAACGCCTCACTCCTTGACCGGGACGAACTGTGCGGGGAGGGGCGTGTAGATCTCCACGATGACCAGGTTCTCGGTGCCGCGCGCCGATAGGGAGTGCTTGGCGCCCGCCGGGATGAACACGACGTCGTCCTTCTTGATGGTGTACTCTCGGCCCTCGGCCAGAAACCGGCCCATACCGCTCAGCACCACGTACACGTTCTCACTCGTCGGGTGGCAGTGGTACGTCCCGTCCGGTCCGCCCGGCCGCAGGATGTTGACGTGGAGGTCCAGGTGCGTCGCCCCCATCTCTGGGTTCACTAGCAGCAGCTGGTCGCCCCGGTCGCCCATGGGGGTGCGGCGCGCCTGGGCCAGGTTCGTGATGGTGACCATGCGGTTCTCCCTCCCTGACACCGCTATCGGATCGCCGGGACAACGAATCGCGCGTAGTCCTCGATCATGCGGCACATCATCGGCACGTCGTGACAGATGAACTTGATCTCGAAGTGGCTGACGCCGGCGGCCACGTACTCCCGGACCCGGTTCCGGACCGTCTCCGCGGATCCCACGAGGCTCCGGGCGAGGCCACGCTCGACGTCGCCCCACTGATGCTTCAGAGTGGCACGGGCGATCGCGACCGCGGCGGAGTCCGACTCCGCGATCGTTGTGAAGATCTCGTTCCCGCGCTCGACGTCGCGCGCGGCCCGGCCGTGGCGGGCCATCTCGGCGTCCAGGTCGGCGACGCTTGCACGGTACTCGTCCGGCGTCATCCCGCCTGGCAACCAGCCCTGCCCGTAGAGGGCCACGCGACGCCGCGCCTGCGGGCTCATGCCACAGATCCATAGCGGCAGCTGCGACGTCTTCGGGAAGTACTCGGCGGCCGTGAATTGCACACGGGGCCCGTGGAAGTCGGTCTTCGCCTCCGCGCCCAAGATCGCGGCGAGGCACGCGAGATATTCGTCCGTGATCCGTCCGCGCTGGTGATAGTCGACCTGCTGGGCGACGAACTCATCCTCGAAGCGGCCGATGGCCAGCGCCGGGATCAGGCGACCGTCCGCGAGCCCGGCGACGGTGGCGAACTGCTTGGCGAGCACGCGCGGATCGCGCCAGGGCAGCACCAGCCCGGCGATGCCCACCTTG
The DNA here is from genome assembly GCA_964463175.1 of uncultured bacterium. GTDB lineage: Bacteria > Methylomirabilota > Methylomirabilia > Rokubacteriales > DASRDR01 > DASRDR01. Next base: position 16,135 of record CAYXBJ010000051.1, on the reverse strand, counting down.
ATCCGCCGGGTCAGGCCCGCGACATAGGCGACGGTGGCCACGCTCTCGTAGAAGCTTGGGGACTCGTCCGTGACGGCCTCGACCGATCCGGCGGCGAAGTGCGTCCGGCGATGGTGCGGCCACGCGAGGTGGTCGTGGACCCAGAGCGTTTCGAAACCCAGGCGCTCCGACAGGAGGGCGATCTCCCGTATCGCCGCCGGCGCGGCGAAGGGGCCGGAGTTGGGAAGGCGAATCCCGAACGTCGTGGTCTCGGGGCTCACGGGTCACCTCCAGATCGGGTCGGTCTACTGAACGGGGTCATGGGTCGGCGGGCCCTCGAGTCCCGCCGCGTCGGGCCCGTCCACCGGGAACTCCATCACGTACCGGGCGATGTCCCCCCGGGTCAGGATGCGGACGAGGGCCACGACGCGTCCCGCGCGGTCGAGCGCGAGCCGGGTCAGGCTGATGCCCGGCAGTCCCGGTCGGATGTGGAGCTGCCGCGCCGCGAGGGCATCGATGATCGTCGATTCAATGGTGATGCGGTTCCGCGTCACGCCGATGCCGTGGGCAGCCAGTACGTAGAAGAAGCGGCCGCTCGAGAAGTCGGCGGTTTCTAGCTGGCTGCCGATCCCGGTCGGCACCCACAGCGTGTCGAGCGCCGTCGGGATCTCGTCCCAGAGGGACAGCCGCCTGACGGTCAGGACCCGATGGTCGGCGGGCACCCCGAGCACCGCGGCCAGATCGTCGCCCGCCAGCACTGTTTCCACGCCGAGCACCCGATGCTGGATCTGGCTCTCGACGGCGCGTCCCGCCTGCAGGTGGTAGGCGAGCGGATACTCGAGCTTCGGGCGCACCACGAAGGTCCCGCGGCCCTGGCTTCGCTCGACGAGGCCCTCCTGCGCCAGGACGTCCATCGCCATGCGGAGGGTTGTCCGGCTTACGCCGAGCTCCTTGCAGAGTGTCGGCTCGCTCGGCAGTGCGGCGCCCTTCCGGAGCGTCGAGATCCGCCGCCGGAGGGCCTGCTCCACCTGGTAGTACTTCGGCACGACCGGAGTTCGCATGGAGCTCACGCGGGGTCTGTCAGGCCCGCAGCCTGGGGTCGACGACGTCGCGCAAACTGTCGCCGAGAAAGTTGAAGGCGAGCATGCTGAGGGCCAGCACCACGGACGGCGCGAGCACGACGTGTGGCACGAAGCGCATCGAGCCGATGCCCTCCGCGATCATGATCCCCCAACTCGGCGTCGGGGGCTGGATGCCGAGGCCGAGAAAGCTCAGCGCGGCCTCGAGGAAGATCGCGCGCGGGATGCCGAGGGCGACCGTCGTGACGATAGTATCGAGGACGTTCGGTAGGAGGTGGCGCGCCAGGATCCGTGGCGCCTGGATTCCGCTCGCACGCGCCGCCTCGACGAACTCGCACTGGCTCAGGGACATCGCCTGCCCGCGGAGCAGGCGGGCGAGCGGCAGCCAGGCAGTCAGGCCGACGACCACGATGATCACCAAGACGCCGTTCGTGGCCCGATTGACCTGGTCGATCCACAGAGCCGGCCCGTGTCGTGCGCCCGCCACCACGCCGTTGGCGAGTGTGCTGAGGATGATGACGAACAGGAGGTCGGGGATCGCGAGCATCACGTCCACGACCTGCATGAGCGCCGCGTCGACGCGGCCTCGGAAGTAGCCGGCGGCCAGCCCGAGCGGCACGCCAATGCCCAGCACTAGAACTTGGCTTAGGAAACCGACGGCCAGCGAGATCCGCGCCCCGTAGAGGAGCCGGCTCAGGATGTCCCGGCCCAGACCATCCGCGCCCAGGAGGAAGCGCGCGCTGGGCGACGCGTTGATCGCGTCCGCGTGCTGGACGGCCGAGGAGTAGGGTGCCAGCATCTGCGCCGAGGCCGCCGCGAGTGTGAGGGCCACGACCGCCGCAGTGGCCAGCACGGCGACGCGGTTCTGCCGGAGCCGCCGGAACTCACGGGACCGGAACAAGCCGTTCACCGTCGCCTACTGGTAGCGGATCCGGGGGTCGGCGGCCGCGTAGAGGAGGTCGACGACCAGGTTCACGCTGGCGACCACGAATGCCAGGAGGAGCGTCGTGCCCAGCATCACGGGATAGTCGCGGGTCGAGATGCTGGTGACAAAGTAGCGGCCGATTCCCGGGACTGCGGCGATGGTCTCCACGAAGAACGAACCGGTCACCACCCGGGCGAGGTACAAGCCCGCGATGGTCAGCACGGGGATGAGCGCGTTGCGGAAGGCGTGGCGGGCGATGACCCCGACCGAGGACACGCCCTTCGCGCGCGCGCTGCGGATGTAGTCGGCGCCCAGCACGTCCAGCATCGCGGACCGCGTGTAGCCGGCAAGCCCCGCCGCGGGCGCCACAGCGAGCGCGACGGCCGGGATGATCACCTTCGAAGACCAGACGCCGCCCCACCCACCCGAGGGCAGGAGCCGGAGCCAGACCGCCAGCCCCACGATCAGTATGGGCGTCAGGACGAAGTTCGGGACCGAGACGCCGAGGACGGCAAAGAAGAGCGCAGCCCGATCGACGGGCGAGTGGCGCCGGATTGCCGCCAGGAGGCCGAGCGGAATTCCTAGTAGGATGGCGAGCGCCATGGCCACGAGCCCGAGACTGACCGAGACCGGCACGTAGTCGGCGAGGATGTCGTTCACACTCCGGTTGGCCGACATGTACGAGGGCCCGAGGTCGCCATGCCGGGCGATGGCCCACAGGCTGTCGACATACTGCCGCCACAACGGCTGGTCCAGCCGGTAGTGCGTCCGGAGATTGGCGAGGGCTGAGGCCTCGATCGGGAGATCGCCTTCCTCGAACGGGCCCCCGGGAATCGCGTGGGCGGCCAGGAACACCAGCGTGTAGACCGTGAGCATGACGGTGACAAGGCGCAAGACCCGCCGGATGACATAGACGAGCACCCCGGTCTCGCGCCCGCCCGGTGTCCGCCAGCTACGGGGAGACCGGTGACCCGGGGCGTGGCGTGCGCTGCAGGTAGTCGAGGACCTCGCCGAGCGGCGTGACGTCCGCGTACTTTTGGTGCATGTCGAAGAGGTTCACCTTGTGCGAGACCGTTGCACGGTCGAAGGTGCATTCCTCGACCACGATTGTGCGGAACCCGTAGGAGAACGCGTCAAGCACCGTCGCCCGCACGCAGCCGCTCGTGGACTGCCCACCCATCAGGAGCGTATCGACCTGGAGGTCGATCAGGTAGCCGGCGAGCTGGGTGCCGAAGAAGACGCTCGGCCGCTGCTTATAGATGACCCAGTCGTCCGACCGGGGGGCCACCGCCGGGATGAAGGGCACCGGGCGGCCAGCGAGCGCTCGGCAATGGCTCTCCGCCCGCCAGCTCTTGTGCTTCCACCCGATCATGTCCCGCCCGTCGGCGCGGTACTGGTTCGTCGAGTAAAAGACCGGCACCCCCGCCGCGCGCCCCGCCTCGAGCAGGCGCTGGACGGCCGGGATGTAGTGCTCGGCGCCGGCGGGGAGGGGGTCCCGGAAACGCTCTCCTTCTTGGGCATCGACATCGGTCAGGTAGAGGTCGACGAGGAGAAGCGCCGGGCGAACCCCGAAGCCCGCTAGGCGCCCGTACCCCGCGCGCTCGTAGAGCGTCCGCTCGTCCTCGCCAATCACGTCGTCCCAAATGCGTCCCATGCCCCCTCCGTGATCCGGGTCCGGCGCCCGATCACTTCACGATCTTGACCTTGCGGAACAGGTCGACGTACCCGGTCGCCTCAGATTCGAGGCCCTGGACGTCGGGCTTTAACAGGTACGTCTTCAGCCGGTAGCCCCAGGGGATGATTGGCGCCTCCTGAAGCACGATCTGCTCGGCCTGCTCGTAGAGCGCGCGGCGCTTCTCCGGGTTCAGTTCGCCGGATGCCTTCCAGATGAGGTCCTCGTAGGCGCTGTTCTTCCACTTGTGGTTCTGGCGGTCCACCCGAGCGGAGAGCATCTGGTTGTGGAAGAGCCAGGGATCGACGAATTCCGCCGTCCAGCCCCCCTCGTGCATGCCGAAGGGTTGCTCCTTCCGGCTGGCGCGCCACGTTTGGTACGCGCGGCGCTCGAGGACGTCGATCTTGATGTTCACGTTCAGCGCTTCCTTCCACATCTGCTGGAGGGCCTGGGCCACGATCCGCTCGCGCTCCAGGTTGGAGCAGGTGTACGTCACTTCCGGAAAGCCCTTGCCGTCCGGGTATCCCGCTTCGGCGAGGAGTTTCTTCGCCTCCTGGACGCCCCCGCCCGCTGGCAGGTTGGCCATATACCCGAGGGTCCCCGGCGGCGTGAGCGATGTGGCCGGTCGGAACGCGCCCTGCAGGAACGCCTGCGTCAGCCGCTGGCGGTCCAGGCTCAGCGCGAACGCCCGGCGGACGCGCGCGTCGTTGAAGGGCGGCGTGACGGTGTCGAACACGGTGAACCACGTCGCGATCAGCGTCGTCGACTTGAGGTCCTTGCCGAGCACGGGATGGGCGCGGACCTGATTCAACTGGGTGGGCGGCACCCAGGCAAAGTCGACCTCGTCCGTCTCGTACGCCGTCACCGATGTCGACTCGGGATCGTTGGTCATGCTGACGACGACCTTGCCGGCCGGCTTCTCGCGCCAGTACTGCGGGTTCGGGGTCAGCGTCATCTGCTGGTCGTGTCGCCAGCTCTCGATCGTGAACGGGCCGTTGGTCACGATGTTGCCGGCCTCGGTCCACTTGTCGCCGTGCTGGGCGACCACGTGGCGCGGGATCGGGAGGAACGAGCTGTCAGACGCCACCGCGGCCACGAACCACGCCGCCGGCGACTCCAGCGTGACCTCGAGCACGGTATCGCTCTTGGCCTTGACGCCCACTTGCCCGGGATCCGCCGTCTGCCCGCGGTTGTACGCGGCGCCCCCGACCAGTACGAACAGGCTGCCCACGTTGATGTTCTGGGTCTTCGGGTCGAGCGCGCGCTTCCACGCGAACTCGTAGTCCTGCGCCGTCACCGGCCGACCGTCGCTCCACTTCACGCCCGGGCGGAGCGTGAAGGTGTACGTCTTGCCGTCGGGAGATACGTCGTAGCGCGTGGCGCCCAGCAGGCTTACACGGCCGTCGTTCGACGCCTCGAGCAGACCCTCGAACAGGTTTCTCATGTAGTGTGCGTTGAAGAGCGTCGCGCCCTTGCTGGGGTCAATCGGATAGTCGGGCTCCCGGAAGGGGAAGCGGAAGATCTGGTCAGCTCCGAGGGCGGTGCCGACGGTCGACACCGCGAACACGACGGCCAGGATCAGCGGCCGGATCCGCGCCATATCCCCGCACTCCTTTCAGCAAACGGCGTCTGAGTCGTGCCCTTCAAATTGTTGTCTGGACAACAGGATGACTTCGGACGCTACACGAAAGGTCTCCAGCGTGTAAAGAGGGGCGCGCGTCGTCAGCATCTTGGAGCAGAGGGGGCGTGACCGCCGCGAGGCGGGTCCCTCTAGGTACCACAGCCGGGCACTTGCCGATGTATTGACAATCAAGTAGTAACAACCATATCGTGTCGACCAATCCAGTTACCGCTCTATCCAGTGCGACGTTGCGTGGGGAGGACCCGAGACTGGTACCACGTTATCTCGCCGTCACCGAGGCGCTCAACATCGAGCTCGTCCGGCTTCCCCCGAACACATTGTTGCCGACCGAGCTCCAACTAGCGCGACGCTTCGGGGTGAGTCGCGTCACCGTACGACAGGCCCTCGGCGTGCTCGAACGCGGTGGCTTCGTTTCCCGGCAGCGAGGTCGTGGGACGATCGTGAGCCCACCGAAAGTCATCCGGTCGCTCACGCCAGTATCCAACCTCGAGGAGGATCTTGCGCGGCAGGGACTGCGACTCGACACGGAACTTCTGCAGTTCGAGCCGCGACACCACGTTCCGTCCGAGATCCAAGCTCTGTTCGCGCCAAGCGGGCCGCACGTGGGGTTCCTCGCGCTCCTTCGGCGTGTTAATGATCGCGTGATTGCATACGATCGGTCCTATCTCCCGTACGCCGTGGCCAGGCGGCTGAGTCCGAGGGACCTCGAGAGTCGTCCCACGTTCGATATCGCCCGTGAACTGGTGGGAGCCCCGGATACGTTCGTGGATTGGGAGATCGAGATCGGGCCTGCGCCGAGCGATGTGCGGGAAGCGCTTGGGATTACGCCGGGGCTCCCCGTGGTCATCGCGACGAGCACTCTCCGACGAAACGACGGCACCTTAGTCATCCGAACCGAGCGATTCTACCGGATCGACCGAGTGAAGTTCCGACAGTCAACCCGATACCCGGCGCCTCCGCCCGACTCCGCTGCCGTGGGCCCAGCCGTTACCCATTGACCGTGATCTGCGCCCCCAGGTACAGCGCCTCACACTCGGCTGCCAGAACGCTGCTGATGACCTGGAGACGGGATCCGGTGAGAGAGGCGAACTTCTCCACGGAGTACTCGTGGTACACACTGAAGACCGGCGAGAAGCTTCGCATCCTCTCGAATCGTGCCCCGATCACGAGGGTGCTGATCTCCGTGTTGATGATGGCGCCTGCGCACATCGGGCACGGTTCGCAGGTCGCATAGAACGTGCAGCCCGCCAGCGACCGCACGCGTAGCTCGCGCGTCGCCCGGCCGATTGCCAACGTTTCGGCGTGCGCGGTCGCGTCGAAAGAGGCGACCTTGAGACTACGAGCTTTCGCCACAACTGTTCCCTCGCGGACTACGACGGCTCCAAACGGCTGTTCGCCAGCTTCGGCGCCCCGCTGCGCCTCTTCGAGCGCCATCGCCATGAACCGTGAGTGGTCGTCGTTCAGCATGCCAATCCTCCCTATCCACGGGCTCATGAGGCGAGCCGTCCGCAATCTAGCGCGCGTGGAGCCATCGAGCAAGGGATCCGCCGCGCCCTCCGCGCGTTTACGGGTTCGTGGATGAAGTTCGTCGGGGAACGTCTCCGGCGGCTAGAGGACCCCCGGTTCCTGACCGGACGCGGCCGCTACATCGCGGACCTGTCGCTGCCTGGGATGCTCGATGTCGTGCTCGTGCGGAGCCCGCACGCCCATGCCCGCATCTGCACGGTTGACACCAGCGCCGCCCGATGCCGGCCCGGGGTGGTCGACGTCGTCACGTCCACGGATCTCGGCCCGGCGGGTCGGTCCCTGCCGATCACGCCACCGCATTCCGCGCTCCGAGGGCAGAACTGGGCGCTGCTAGCACGAGACCGCGTGCGCTTCGTCGGCGAGGCTGTCGCTGCGGTGATCGCTGAAAACCGCTCCCTGGCGGAGGACGCGAGTGAGGCGATTCATATCGAATACGAGCCGTTGCCGTCGGTGCAGAGTCTGACGCCGCCCGTTGCGGCAATGGTTCACGACGACGTTCCCGATAACGTCGCCGGAGCCCTCACTCTCGCGTCTGGAGATGTCAACGCTGCGCTGAGGGTGGCTCCCCGGGTCCTGACTCAACAACTTCGCATCGCCCGGGGCACGGGCTTTCCGATGGAGACCCGTGGTGTCGTGGCGGACTACACGCCGTTGACCGATGAACTGCGGCTGTGGGCGTCCACGCAAGTCCCACACGAGGTCCGTCGGCTCGTGGCTGAGGTGCTGGCGCATCCACTCCATCGGATCAGGGTGGTGGCGCCGGATGTCGGCGGTGGCTTCGGGACCAAGCTGGTGGTCTATCCCGAGGATGTCCTAACAGCGTTCCTGGCGAAGCGGTGCGGCCGGCCGGTCCGATGGCTGGAAGAGCGGTTGGAGCACTTTCGATCGGCGACCCAGGAGCGGGAGCAGGTGCACGACGTGACGGTGGCATTCGATGCGGAGGGGCACCTCCTTGCGTTGCGTGACCGGTTCGTCCACGACACCGGCGCATATACCCCGCGTGGGCTGGTTGTCCCGTTGGCAACGGCATCGATGCTGGCCGGGCCATACCGGATCCCGAACTTGGAGATCGTGGTCTCGAGCGTGTTCACGAACCGGGTTCCCGTTACGCCTTATCGCGGTGCAGGGCAGCCGCAGGCGGTCTTCGTCGTCGAACGGGTCCTGGATCTCGTGGCACGGGCAACCGGACGCGACCCGGTTGCGGTGCGCCTGGCGAACCTAGTCCGCCCAAGTGAGATGCCATACGACACGGGGCTTCCGAAGTACCGGGGCGGCGGCACCGTCGTCTACGACAGCGGTGACTTTCCGGGCGTGCTACGTGAAGCCATCCAGTTGTCGCGGTATGACGAGCGTCGGATCACTTGCGCGGAGGCGCGCCAGGCGGGCCGGCTGATCGGGATTGGTCTTGCCTGCTACGTGGAGGGTACCGCCGTCGGCCCCTTTGAAGGGGCCACGGTTCGAATCGAGCCTTCTGGGCTTGTCGTCCTCGTTTCGGGCGTTACCTCGCAAGGCCAGGGCCTCGAGACCGTCTTGGCACAGATCTGCGCCGGCGAGCTCCAACTCACGCCCGAGGAGATCTCAGTAGTGCTCGGTGACACCGGGGCCATCGAGGACGGGATCGGGACCTACGCGAGTCGCGCGGCAGCGGTGGGCGGGACCGCCGTGCTCTTGGCGACGAGGAAGCTCCGGGAGCAGATTCGGCGCGCGGCCGCCACTTGGCTCGGCGTGGAAGAGCCCGAGATCGAGCAGCGTGGAGCGCGTTTCGCGGTGCGGGCTGAGCCGGAGCGGGCCGTGACGCTGGCCGAGCTTGCGGCGGCGGCCCCGCGCAGCCCAGCGACCCCGGAGAGCCCGCCTCGATTGGAAGCCGAGAGCTACTTCCGACCCCAGGACCTTACATATGCGAACGGCGCCCACGTTGCCATGGTGGAGGTCGACCCCGACACGGGCGCTGTCGCCGTGCTCGGGTACTGGATCACGCACGACAGTGGTCGGCTCATCAATCCGATGATCGTGGAGGGCCAGATTCACGGTGGACTCGTCCAGGGTATCGGCGGCGCGCTCTTCGAGGAGCTGGTGTTCGACGAGCACGGGCAGCCAGCGACGAGCAGTCTGATGGATTACGCGCTTCCGCGGGCGACGGATGTGCCACCCATCGAGATCGACCATCTGGAGACGCCGTCGCTCGTGAATCCGCTCGGATCAAAGGGAGTGGGGGAGTCGGGGATTCTCCCGGTGGCGGCCGCGGTCGCCTCGGCCATCGAGGACGCGTTGAGCGGAAGGGGGATTCAGATCCGCCGCATGCCCGTGACCGCCACCCACTTACGAGCCTTGCTGGACGGGAGTGTCGTCTAATGCCAGAGCCCATGGCCGTGATTGACGAGCACTACGATGAGAGCTACGTTCGCGATCTACTCGTGCGGCTGTCCCGTGTTCCGACGGACGTGCCGCTGGGGGCGTTCGAGATCGATCCGACCGATCCGAAGATCCAACACTTCGTCCACGATGTGGTGCGACCCGAGATCGAACGACTCGGCTTCGGCCCCGTTGTGATTGATGAATTGAACAATCTGGTGATCCGAGTGGGTTCGGGTGTGGCGCCTCCGACGCTGCTGTTCATGGCATACACGGTAGCCCAGCACGGGAACGACACGGCGTCGGAGCTCGAGGGGCGACTGATGAACGCGCGCCCGTTCGGCCTCGATGAAGAGTCCGTGTTTGGAAAGGGCACGAGCCAGGGTAAGGGTGGCCTCGCCGCCGCGCTGGGGGCTCTCAAGATCCTCCGTGATGGAAACGTGAAACTTCGAGGGAGCCTGATCCTCGCGGTGAACAACGAAGCACAGAGCAGCCACCGCTGCTCGCGTCGCATCATCGATGGGCACCGGATCCGTGCCGAGCACGGGATCGTCGCCATCGGCACGCCCACGCTCTCGATCGGCAACCGCGGGCGGGTGGACATCGTGGTCGGGATCCGAGGGCAGGTCGCGCACAGCAGCCAACCGGCCCGAGGGCGCAACGCGATCTGGGGAGCGCGCGCGGCGCTAGACCGAATCGAACACCTTCACCGACGGCTCACCCGCACGCATCCCCGTCTCGGCCGCGAGCAGGTGGAGCCGTATCGACTCGTCCTGGAGCCGATCGCGCCCCACACGCTTCCCGACAGGGCAATTCTCACCCTCGACCGGCGACTTCTCCCTGGGACCACGGTCGAAGAGGCCGTGGCCGAAGTGAGCCGCGAACTTACAGGCCTGGAGCCCTTCGAGGTGGAGGCCGCGGCCAGCGTCTTCCAGTTGCCCGCCGAAGTTCCGGAGTCGGCGCCGATCGTCTCCCGACTCGCCGCCGCCCATCAGGCCGTGACTGGCCGGCCCGCTTCTGTCGGTACGGTGCCGTTCAGCTTCGACGCGGGGTATGCGTGCTCGCAGGGAATCCAGACAGTAATGTTCGGGCCTACCTCGGCGGCGCGGGGGGTCACCGGGACCGAGACAATCTCCACCGAATTTGTTCCAGTCAGCGTCGTGCGAGAGTTCACGAAGATCTACGCTCACACATTCATGACGCTGCTAGGGTAGCCAACACACCGAGACGATGTCGACGTGCCAGAGGCAGAGAGGAGGAGAGGTTCCGTGACGCGCAGCGTGGCTATCGTTGGAGGGATCGTCGTGACCATGGACGACGAGCGACGGGTGATCGACGGAGGAACCGTGGTCGTCGAGGGCGGCCGAATCGTGGCGGTCGAGCCCGGCGCGCGGGATCCACGGGCGGATGCGGTCATCGATGGGCGCGGGCACGTGGTCATGCCGGGTCTCATCAACTGCCACATGCACACCCGGCCCGGCCGGGCGCTGGGCGACGGCATGCCCCTCTTCGAGTGGCACTCGCTGTATCCCGACGGCCTGTGCCGGGAGATGACCGTGGAGGATTCGCGGGCCGGCAGCCTCGTGGCCTTTGCCGAGGCGCTCAAGTCTGGGACCACCACCGTGATGGACATGACCTGTAAGCCCGAAGGCGCGGTTCTCGCGGCGGAGGAGATCGGTATTCGAGCGCTCGTCACACCGCTCGCCGCGGACACGCCCTGGTCGGACGACGGCGCGTGTGATTCGTATCCGGCGACCCGGGACCTCATCAAGGCGGTGGCGCCGACGCAGGCAGGTGCTCGGGTCCAATACTGGCTCGGTTTCGACGCAATCAACGGCGTGGCGGAGACATCGCTCCGCGAGATGGGAGACCTGGGCCGCCGATTGTCGATCGGCATCCATGGGCATATGTCAGAGTCTCGCGACGACGCCGGCTGGACCGATCGGGAGCACGGCCTGCCCGCCGCGGTGTACCTGAATCGGGCGGGCGTGCTCGGGCCGCGAACTGTGCTGGCCCACTGCAATTGGTTGACCGAGCAGGAGATCGGCCTCCTGCGGAGCTCGGATACCAGCGTGTCGCACAATCCCACGAGCAACATGAAGATCGGGACCGGCGTCTGCCCGGTTCCCGATCTCTTGGCGGCGGGGGTCAATGTCGCGCTGGGGACCGACGGCATGCTGTCCAACTTCCATCTGGACATGTTCCAGGTTATGCGTGGAGCATGTCAGCTGCAGCGCATTCATCGGCTCGACGCCCAGGCGCTCTCGAGCGAGCAAGTGTTGACGATGGCGACGCGAAACGGCGCCCGCGCGGTGGGGCTCGGCAATGAGCTCGGATCGATCGAGGTGGGCAGGCGAGCCGACTTGGTGACGATCGATCTGGAGCGGGTGCATCTCCGGCCCCTTCTGCGGGGCCGCCACGACAACTTAGCCGGGCTACTGGCCTGGTGCGCTCGTGGTTCGGACGTCGACACTGTACTCGTGGACGGCCAGGTTGTCGTGGAACGAGGGCACCTGACAACGATGCGGGAAAAGGACATCATCGCCCGAGTACAGGTCACGGCCGAGTCGGTGCTCCACCGGATCGACGCCGCGGGGCGACCGGTTGGACATGGCCACGGGCATTGAGGGCGCGGCGAGGCATCCCAAACAGGGCGCGAACGCCCGCAGGGGAGGAAGCACCATGAACGGGCTGAGAGCATGGCGGCAAGTGATGGCCGTGATCGTCATGGCGGTGGCGGGACTGTTGGCGCCCGCGCTCGCGATGGCGGACGGGGACACGCTTATCGTCGCGAAAGACATCTCCGACATCCGGACGCCGGATCCCAATAAGTCGTACGACATCTCGGGATCGCTGCTGCAGTACTTCACGTACAGCCGGCTCGTCCAGCAGCGCGCCCCGAACTACTCCGTGGTGGTTCCGGACCTGGCGACCTCGTGGTCAGCGAACGAGGACTCGTCGGTCTACACCTTCCAGCTTCGTGACGCGGTGTTCAGCACCGGCAATCCGGTGACGGCCGACGACGTCCGTTTCTCGCTACTCCGCGTGAAGAACATCAAGGGGTACGGCTCGTTCCTGGCCGATCCGATCAAGGATGTCGAGGTGGTGAATCCCAAGACGGTGCGTATCGTGCTCACCGGACCCAACGCGTCGTTCCTGGCGGCGCTGGCGGCGAACGTCTTCGCCATCATGGACGCCAAGACGGTTCGCGCCCAGGGCGGGGTGGAGACTCCGGGCGCCGACACGCAAGACAAGGCCGAGCAGTGGTTCTACTCGAACTCCGCGGGCGCCGCGCCCTACGTGCTGCGGCGGTACACTCGGGAGTCCGAGGCGGTGTTCGAGCGGAACGACAAGTACTATGGCGAGAAGCCCTTCTTCCGCCAGGTCATCATCAAGCATGTAAAAGACCCCGCGACGCAGTCGCTCATGCTCCAGCGAGGCGACGTCGACGTCGCGCTCGACCTCGCAGTCGATCAGGTGGAGGCCATCAAGGGGAAGCCGGGTATCACGGTGCACCAGGCGTTGTCCCTCAACACGATCTACTTCGGCATGAATACGCAGATCAAGCCGTTCGACAACCCGAAGGTGCGCGAGGCTGTCAAGTACGCGATCGACTACGAGGGGATTCAGAAGGGCCTCATGAACGGCGGCGGCAAGATGGTCGCGACGCCGGTCGCCGTCGGCATTACCGGCATGACCGACGGTCTCAACACCTCGCTCCGCTACAAGGAGAACCTCGACAAGGCGCGTGACCTGCTGAAGGAGGCGGGAGTCTCGGGCGCCAAGGCGAAGCTCATGTACGAGGCGGGGGCCAGCCACGGCACGCTTTCCAACGACCGCTTGGCCCAGAAGCTGCGCGCCGACTTGGGCCGCATCGGCATCACGCTGGAGCTCCAGCCGCTGGCGTCCTCGATCTTCCTCACGACGTACCGGGAGAAGAAAGAGGAGACGGTCATCGGGACGTGGAACCCTGACTTTATCGACGCGGACAACTGGTCGTACTTCGTGAACGGGTTCATCAACGGCCGCGTCTTCTGGGAGAACCCGGAGGGCAAACAGGCGGTCGAGGCTGCTCTGAAGGTGAGCGCGCCGGACAAGCGAGCGGAACTCTACCAACAGTATTACCGGATCCTGGCGGCCGGCCCCACGCCGTTCGTGGGTCTGGTGCAGTGGGAGGTCCGGTTCCCGGCGCGGTCGAACATCGACAACTTCAATTACCATCCGCTCTACTTCTTCGAGATCGACCGGGCGAAGCGGAAGTAGCGGGCCCCGGGTCGTCGCCGGGGCCGGGCGTCCCCTGACGTCCGGTCCCGGCGGAGCCCGCTCGACCACGTGATTCCTTTCGCCCTCCGACGGTTGCTGCTCGCGATCCCGACGCTCGTCGGGATCACGCTGGTCACGTTTCTGATCGCCCACACGCTGCCCGAGAATCTGGTCCTCGTGAACCTGGGCGACCGGGCGACCCAGGACCCGGCGACGGTGGCCGCCTTCAAGCGGAAGTGGGGACTCGACCAGTCCCTGGCCATCCAGTACGCGACCTATGTTCGAAACCTGAGCCGCGGCGATCTCGGCGTGTCGATCATGACGAGCCGCCCGGTCTGGAAGGAGCTGTTCGAGTCGCTGCCGGCCACGATCGAGCTGTCCGGCACCGCAATGGTGCTGGCGGTGCCGCCGGCGATCATGCTTGGCATCTTCGCCGCGGCGCGACGGGGCTCAGTGTGGGACGCCTTGGCTCGGCTCGCGTCGTCGATCGGGCTGGCGTTGCCGACCTTCTGGCTGGCGATTCTCATGTTAATCGCGTTTTACTTCCAGCTTGGCTGGGCCAAGGGGCCGGGTCGCCTGGACGCCGGTTTTACACCGCCACCGACGGTCACCGGCATGTACAGCGTCGACGCGCTGCTGAGCGGGAACTGGCCGCTGTTCCGGAACGCGCTGGCCCACCTGATCCTGCCCGCGCTGGTGCTGGCTCTAGTCAGCGCGGCGTACATCGTCCGGATCACGCGGGAGCGGATGATCGAGGCCCTGGCCCAGGACTTCGTGCGGACGGCCCACGCGAAGGGGCTGTCTGCCTGGGTGGTGACCGCTCGCCACGCCTTGAGGAACGCACTGATCCCCATCATCACCGTGACCGGGACCCTCTACGCTCAGCTCATGGCGGGGACCGTGCTGACGGAGACGATTTTCTCGTGGCCGGGCCTGGGCCGCTACGCGTTCTCGTCGGCGGCCAGCCTCGATTTCCCCGCTGTCCTAGGCGTCGCGCTGATCGTCGGCGTCGTCTACGTGGTCATCAACCTGATCGTGGACGTGCTGTACGGTCTCGTGAACCCCCGCATCCGATTCCAGTAAGACTCCGGTAGGCCAGACGGACTGTGATGACCAAGGATTCGCGCGCGCCGACGCTGGACGACGACGTGGCCCAGCCCTCGTCCCGGAGTGACCAAGGACGGGTGGGAGGCTCGTGGATTCGACACCACGGCAGCCTGGCGGCGGGCGTCATCCTGGTTCTGGTGCCGGTGTTGGGGGCGCTCCTCGCTCCGTGGATCAGCCCCTTCGGCTACGAGGATCAGCAGCTGGAGATGACGCTCCACCCGCCCACGGCCATCCACCTATTCGGCACCGACGACCTGGGACGTGATCTCCTGACGCGGGTCCTGTTCGGCGCGCGCGTCACGCTGATCCTCGGCGCGGTGGTGGTGGCGCTGAGCGGCGCATTCGGCCTGCTGGTGGGGGCCGTGTCCGGGTACGCCGGAGGCTGGATTGACGAGCTCTTGATGCGCGCCACCGAGGTGGTGATGGCGTTCCCGTCGATCGTTCTGGCCATGACGATCGTCGTCGCGCTCGGGCCGGGGATCGAGCATGCGGCGCTCGCGATGGTCCTGGTGTGGTGGCCGCCCTATGCGCGGCTGGCTCGTGCGGAAGTGCTGGCCGTGAAGGGACTGGAGTTCGTCGAGGCTGCGGTGGCGGTGGGGCAGGGCCCGAGCCGAATTCTGGGCCGGCACATCCTGCCGAACGTGGTGCCCCGGCTGTTCGTGCTGGCCACGATGGACGTGGGGTCCGCGATCATCGGCGGGGCCGGATTGAGCTTCCTAGGCCTCGGCGCGGTGCCGCCCACCCCCGAGCTCGGGGCGATGGTCAGCGACGGCATCAAGGTGCCGACCGCCTGGTGGGTGGCGCTGTTTCCTGGGCTGATGATTCTTGGCTCGGTGCTCGGGTTCAACTTCATGGGGGACGGCGTCCGAGATCTCGTCGATCCCCGCCCGAGTTGACGTGGAGCGCGCAGGAGAGCGCGGCGTTCGTCGTTCCGTCGCGGAGACAGATTTCCGCCGAGCGACGCGGTCTCTCCCCCGGAAAGGTAGAGGACTATGAAATTCGGGCTTCGAGTGCCTCCCTGCGCCTCGCCACAAGAGGTCGCCGCGACCATCGTGCGGGCGGAGGCGGACGGGTTCGACTACGCTTGGGTGCCGGACTCCCAGCTCCTGTGGCGCGACGTCTGGGTCACGATGGGGACCGTCGGCGCCCAGACCTCCCGGATCGTGCTCGGCACCAACGTGACGAACCCGGTGACTCGACACGTCACAGTGACAGCATCCGCTGCGGCCGCGATGGACGAGTTGACCGGCGGGCGCTTCGTGCTGGGTATCGGCTCCGGCGACAGCTCGGTTCGAGTCATGGGCTGGAAGTCGGCTAAGATCGCGGACATGCGGGAGTACATCGGCCGCATTCTACGAGCGCAGGGGTGGCTCGTGGAGACGGTTGCGGACGGCACCTCCGCACTCGCGGCCGTTCGTGCTGGCACGCCGGACTTGGTGTTGAGCGATGTCATGATGCCCGGCACCGACGGCTTCGGTGTCCTGCGTGCGCTGCGGACGGACGCCGCGACGCGGTCCTTACCCGTCATTCTGTTGTCGGCTCGTGCCGGCGAAGAATCGCGGGTCGAGGGAATCGACGCGGGCGCGGAC
>CAYXBJ010000050.1:0-43223 GCA_964463175.1 uncultured bacterium | reverse complement strand
GAGGTCGTGGTCGCCGTGGACGGCCAGGAGGGCGTCGACCAGGCGCGGGCGGTGTCCCCGGACCTGGTCCTGATGGACATGAGCCTTCCCGTGCTGGATGGCTGGGAGGCGACGCGCGCCCTCCGCGCCGACCCGGCCACTCGATCCATCCGGATCATCGCCCTCACCGCTCACGCCATGGCCGGGGACCGGGAGAGGGCCATGGCGGCCGGGTGCGACGACTTCGACACCAAGCCGATCGAGCTCGACCGCCTCCTCGGGAAGATCGAGGCGCTCCTGGCTCGATGAGACCCGACTGTCAACACGCCCCGCCACCTCCCAAGCCGGCTCCCCACCGATGGACGGCCTTCGGCCTGGGGCCGGGGGGAGCGGGGCCGGAAGCACCCGCGCCGTGACGCTCGATCCCGGGAGCCTCGCGCACCTCCGCCACGAGCTGCGGACGCCGCTGAACCACATTCTCGGCTACAGCGAGATGCTGCTGGAGGACGCGAGCGAGACCAGCACGCTGGCCGAGGAGCTGCGGCGGGTCCGCGGCGAAGGCCGGGCGGTCCTGGCCGTCGTCGAGGAGTCGCTGTCCAGCGCGCGTATCGAGGAGGGTCCGCCGGATCTCGGCCGTCTCGCATCCGCACTGTCGACCCCGCTTGCACGCCTTGGGGAAGCCGTCGATCGACTCGGCCGGCTGGCGAGCGAGGACAGCGGCGGAGGCGTCGCCACCGACGCGGCCCGCATCGCCGCGGCCGTGTCCAGGCTGCGCACGCTCGTGGAACACGGTCTGGGCGGCATGACGGCGGCTCCGTCGCGCGAGCCCGCCGTCCCCGGCGCCCCCGGTGAGACCGCCGACCGCGCCGCTCGAGGGCTCGACGCGTCGCCGGCAACCATCCTGGTCGTCGACGACGACGAGGAGAATCGCGAGCTCCTGGCGCGACGGCTTGCCCGCGAGGGTCACCACGTTCGGGTAGCCAAGGGCGGCCACGAGGCGCTCGCCCTCATCGGGAGCGAGCCGGTCGATCTCGTTCTCCTCGACGTCATGATGCCGGACCTCGACGGCCCCACGGTGCTGGCGCGCCTCAAGCAAGACCCGGAGCGGCGGCACATCCCCGTCCTCATGATCTCTGCGCTCGACGAGACCGCGAGCGTCGTCCGCTCGATCGAGCTCGGGGCCGAGGACTACCTGCCGAAGCCCTGCGACCCGGTACTGCTGCGGGCGCGCATCGGCGCCTGTCTCGAGAAGAAGCGCCTACGCGACCAGGACGCGTTGCATGTGGCGGAGCTGGCCGACTGGAACCGCACGCTCGAGCTGCGCGTCCAGGAACAGGTCACTCAGATGGAACGCCTCGGCCGGCTCAAGCGGTTCTTCTCGCCCCAGCTCGCCGAGCTGATCGTGGCCGGGGGCGCCGACGATCCCCTCCGCACGCACCGGCGGGAGATCACCGTCGTCTTCCTGGACCTGCGCGGCTTCACTGCCTTCGCCGAAACCGCCGAGCCGGAAGAGGTGATGGGCGTGCTTCGCGAGTACCACGAGGCGATGGGTCATCTCATCCTCGAGCACGACGGCACCCTCGAGCGATTCACGGGCGACGGCATGATGGTCTTCTTCAACGACCCGGTGCCGGTCGACAATCCGGCCGAGCGCGCGGTCCGCATGGCGGCCGCGATGCGTGACCGCGTGCGAGGGCTCCGGGCCATCTGGCGCAAGCGCGGTCACGACCTCGACCTCGGCGTGGGGATCGCGCAGGGCTACGCGACGATCGGGGCGATCGGCTTCGAGGGCCGCTGGGACTACGGCGCGATCGGGACGGTCACCAATCTCGCCGCGCGGCTCTGCGCCGAGGCCCAGGGCGGCCAGGTCCTGATCACGTCCCGGGTCGCGGCCGCCGTGGAGGGTCTGGTCCAGGCCGAGGAGGTCGGCGCCCTCGCGCTGCGCGGTCTCACGCGCCCCGTTCCGACGTTCAACGTCGTCGCGCTCGAGCCGCGAGCCTGACCGGCGCGCGCCGGCGCCGGCGGGACGTCAGAGCGCCCGGGCGCTCGCCAGGAACTCCTCCGCGGAAGGCATCTCGCCGAATCCCGCGAGCCCGTCCCGGGCGCACTCCACGAATGCGTGGCGGACCACGCCATCCCGGTCCACGAGGAAGGCGCCGGTGAGCTGCGCCTGATGGCGGTTGAAGTCGGCCTCGTCGGCGGGGGTGGTCTCGTACCCGTCGAGCTTCATGTAGGCCTGGAGCGGCTCGGCCGGCACCGGCCGGTTCAGCCGGTGCAGCTCCCGCGTCGCCGCGGCATTGGCGACGCCGTACGCCTCGGGAGTGAGAGGGAAGCTCGGCAGCCCGTACGCCTGGTGCGTCACGAGCTCCGGGTCGGCCCCCATCGGCATCCGCGGCGGACGGAACTTGAAGTAGAACCGCGCCCGCTCGGGGTCCGTGGCGATCACACCCAGCGTCTGGACGCCCATCAGCTGCAGCTTCTGGGCGATCGAGCCCAGGTGGACGACGTGCCGCCGGCAGAACGAGCAGTACAACCCCCGGAGGAGGACGAGGTAGACCGGGCTCTGCCCGCGGTACTGCGCGAGGGACACGGAGCCGTCCCCGCTCGCCGCAGGAAGGGTGAAGTCGGGAGCGGGCTCCCCGGGTTGGACGGGCGGTCGCGAGTCGGCGGCGGTCATGAGCTTCCCCCTATTCGAGGAACGGCAAGACGACGAAGGAGTCCGGATCGAGCCCGGCCTGCTCGCACACCTGCTGTGCCTTCCGCATGAACTCCTCGGCCCGGACCTGGTCGTCCCGGTCGAGGTAGAGCGTGGCAAGTCCATCGTAGCAAGGAAAGAGAAACTGCGGCTCTCCCGTCGGCTCGACGAGGGCGAGCGCCTCCTGGTAGTAGCCTCGCGCGAGCTCCGGGTCGCCGTGGCACTGCTGGATCTGGCCCAGCACGATGAGCGGCACCGCGAGATGGTCGAGCTGGCCCAGCTGGCGGTCCAGATCGAGGGCCGCCTGCGCCGCCGAGAGGCCCTGTTCCTCGCACCGGTTCGTGAGGGCGCAATACGCGACCGCCAGGTTCGTGTTCAGGCGCGACTGGAGGCCGAGGTCGCCGATCCTCTTCGCCGTCTCGAGCCCACGGAGGCACGTGTCGATGGCGCGCTTGGGATCGAGCGTGCTGTACAGCACCCCGAGGTTCGTGTAGCCACGGCAGGCGGCCTGCATGAGATCGTGGGCCTCGGCCACGGCGACGCTCCGCTCGATGTGGCCGACCGCGCCCTGGAGTCGACCCATGCGGGCCAGAGCCACGCCCAGGGTGTTGTACGCCTGCGCCATGGCGGCGGCGATCTCGGCCGACTGGCCACCCGCGCGCGGCGCATCGGAGCCGGCCGGCGCCGAGGCGAGACGCTCGGCCTGCGCGAGCGCGCGCTCCGCCCAGTCGACCGCGCCTTCGTTGTCGCCGCTCCGGAACGCCTGACGCCCCATCTCGTGATAGAGGTGCGCCAGCTCGATGTGCTCCGGGTGGCCCGCCATGAGCTCGAGTCCCGCTCGAAGCCGCGCGGCGGCAGTCGCCCGATCGCCGGCGTCCCAGCTGAGCGTGGCAAGCTTGCGCTCGAGCCGGGCCTGGGCCCGATGATCTCCGGCCGCCGACGCGGCGGCGAGCACCGCCTCGTAGTGGGCGAGCGCCTCCGGGCGACGCCCGAGGGGCGCGAGGATGTCGCCGAGACGCTCGCGAACCGTCGACACCTCGTCGGTCGCCGCCCCGCTCTGGGCGAGCGCGGCCAGCGCCAGCTCGTAGTGC
Source organism: uncultured bacterium (assembly GCA_964463175.1). GTDB lineage: Bacteria > Methylomirabilota > Methylomirabilia > Rokubacteriales > DASRDR01 > DASRDR01. Next base: position 39,458 of record CAYXBJ010000050.1, on the reverse strand, counting down.
TGGATGGCGTCCGTGTTGGCGTAGAGGCCGCGGGCCCAGTCGCCGGCCGAGACGAGGTAGCCGGCCGCTTTGCGCCGGTTGCCGCCCCGGCCCCAGTGGCGCGCGAGCGCTTCGATGTCCTCGAGCCGCGTCGGCCGCCCGCCGACCATGCCCTCGAGCGCTTCACCCGCCCGCGCATGCAGCTCCGTCCGCCGGCGGAGCAGGAGGCTTTCGTACGCGACCTCCTGGAGTAACGTATTCACGAAGCGGCAGCGCGGGTCCCGCGATCCGCCGGGCGCCTCCGCCGGCCCGAGCGCGTCCTCCAGGAAGTCGCCCGTCCGAAGCCGCGCCAGCGTGACGGAGAGGCCGGCGGGATCGCTCGCCACCAGACGGAGCAGGGCCACGTCGAACACGGGCCCGAGGACCGCCGCTTCCTGGAGCGTCTGCCGCGTCTCGTCCGGGAGACGGTCGACCCGGGCGAGCAGGAGTCCGTGGATGTTCGGTGGCACGACGGCCGCGGCGGCCCCGGCAGCACACGTCCATCCGGTCTCCCCGCGGACCAGGACGCCCGCGGCGATCAGGCCGCGAAGGATCTCCTCGAGAAACAGGGGCTGACCGCTGGCCCGATCGAGCACGAGCTGATGCAGACGTGGCGGCATGTCCGCCGCCGACTCGCCGAGATAGGCCGCCAGCAAGGCCTCGCTCTCGAGCGGTGACAGCGGCGACAGGCGGAGGGCCGTGTGGGCCGCTCGGGTGGTGCCCAGCGCCCGGGCCTCGGTGCCCGGCCGGAAGGTCGCGACCACCATCAGGGGCTGGTCGGCGAGCCGTTCGATCACCGCCTGGAGCAGCTCGACGGAGGCCGCGTCGGCCCAGTGCAGGTTCTCGACGGTCAAGACGAGCGGCCCCTGCCGGAGTCGCCGCTCGACGAGCCGGCGCATCGCCAGGAGGATCTGCCGCCTCAGCTGCTCGGGCTCGACGTGGCGGAAGCGATCGGCATCCTCCACGCCCAGGACGTATCCGAGGAGCGAGGCGATCGAGGCCGCCTCCTCCCCTTCCCCTCCCAGCACCGCCAGCCCCGAGGCCAGCTTCTGTCGGGCGACCTCGAGCGAGTCACCGGGCGCCACGCCGTACGCCTCCCGGAAGAAGGCGGCGACGACGGCGTATGGCTGCTCGCCGAGAGAGGAGCACACCGCATGGCGCACGGTCACCGACGCCAGTCGCCCGCTCGATTCGAGCCCCGCAAGCCATTCCTGGAGCAAGCGAGACTTCCCCACGCCGGCCTCGCCCTCGAGGCTCACCACCTGCGCGCGGCCGCGGAGGAGCTCGTCGGAGGCCCGCACCATCCGATCGAGCTCCGTCGCTCGGCCGATCAGAGGCGCGGCGAGCCCCAGCGCCTGCAGCCCGCGTCCGGAGCTCCGGATCGCGCGCGCGCCCGTGAGCCGGAAGGCCGGAAGCGGCTGGCTCTTCCCCTTCATCGTGATGTCGCCCGCCGGGGCCAGGTGGAAGGCGTGCTCGGTCAGCTGGCGCGTGGACGGGCTGACAAGGGTCGAGCCCGGCACCGCAGCGCTCTGGAGCCGCGACGCCGTGTTGACGGTGTCCCCGGTCACTGCGTAGGCGCCGCCGACCGCGGCCCCGATGGTGCCGGCCACCACGGACCCGGTGTTCACGCCCAGGTGAAGGGCGAGCGGCCGGCCGATCCGCGACTCCCATCGCTCGCTCAGCACGGCGACGCGCTCATGCATGAGCAGGGCGGCGTGGAGGGCGCGCTCCGGATCGTCCTCGTGCGCGTGCGGGGCGCCGAAAACGGCCATGACCGCGTCGCCGACGAACTTCTCGACGAAGCCATCGTACCGCTCGATCGCCCCCGAGAGCTCCCGGAACAGGTCGCTCTGGAGGGCGCGGACCTCCTCCGGGTCCAGGGCCTCGGACAGCGCGGTGAACCCCGCCAGATCGGCGAAGAGGACGGTGACCAGCCGTCGGTCACCCTCCTCCGGCCGGGCGCCGCCCGTTCCGGCTCCGGCCGATGGACGATCGCGCGAGAGCGCCGGCGACGCGCCGCTCGGTGAGGGGCGGGCAGCCTCGAGGCTGCCTCCGCACCTCGGGCAGAAGGCGAAGTCGACCTGGACGGCGGACCCGCACCCGGGACAGGTCATGGTTGGCCTTAGCCTACTCCAGGCGGTCGCCTCGAGCCCACCAACTGCGTGTCCCGTGGGCGGCCACGCGCGCGGGCCGGCTTCCCGCGCGTGCTCGGGCCTGTGTACAATCGGACTCCACCGTGCCTGTCATCGCCACCGGCCTCTGAAGGAGATCGCGCCACGATGCTTCCCGACACGCTGGGCCATCTCTTCGACGTCCCCCTGCGCCTGGCTCCGGCGTCGGTGGCGGTCATCCAGGGCGACACGACGCTGACCTACCAGGACCTCGACGCCTGGTGCAATCGCGTGGCGAACGCGCTCACGGCCCTCGGCGTGCGAACAGGTCACCGGGTCGCGCTCATGTTCTCGAACGACTGGCGGTTCCTGGCCGCATTCCTCGGTCCGATGCGCATCGGCGCCGTCTCGGTCCCGCTGAACATCCGGATGGGGGACGAGTCGCTCGCATACGTGATCCAGGACGCCGAAGCAACGGTGCTGATCGCGGGCCGCGACCAGGCCGACCGGGCGCGCCGCCTCGCGAGCCAGGTCAAGGGCCTCGCGCACCTCGTCGTCGACGCGCCCCCGGGCGACGGCGCCCTCCAGTGGGACGCGTGGCTCGACGCGGCCTCGCCGCGCTTCCGGCGCCGGCGACTCGATCCGGAGTCGGTGTGCATGCAGCCCTACACCTCCGGATCGACCGGCAAGCCGAAAGGCGTCCTGCTGGCCCATCGCGGGCAGGTGTGGAACGCCGACATCATCCGGAAGATGGCGTGCCTCGACGACACGGAGCGGGCGCTGGTCGCCGTGCCCCTCTACCACAAGAACGCGATGATCGGCGCGGTCAAGCCGTTCCTCCTCGCCGGCGGCTCGCTGGTCATCCTGCCCGGCTTCGATCCCGTCGAGGTGATCCACGCCATCGAGCGCCACCAGGTGACGTACCTCACCGGTGTGCCCGCGATGTACAAGATGATGCTTGCCGAGAAGGCCACGCTGGCCAGACACAGCGTTCGCACGATCCGCTATGCGCTCTGCGGCTCGGCGGAGGTCCCCGAGGAGCTCCTGGTCGAGTTCCAGCGGGTGTTCGGGGCGCCGATCGGCGAGTCCTACGGGCTGACCGAGGGCGGGCCGGTGCCGATGGCGAATCCCCGCTACGGGCTGAAGAAGCTCGGCTCCTGCGGCGTCGACGTCCAGAACTGCCAGAACCGCATCGTGTCCACCGCCGACGGCGTCACCGACTGCGCGGTCGACGAGGTTGGCGAGCTCGTGACCCGGAATCCCGGGCTCGCCAAGGGCTTCTGGAAGCTTCCCGCGGTGACGGCGCAGAAGATCCGCGACGGCTGGCTCTACACCGGCGACCTCATGCGACGCGATCGGGACGGCTACTACTACTTCATCGGCCGGAAGGACGACATGATCAACGTAGCCGGCGAGAACCTCTACCCGAAGGAGGTGGAGGACGTCCTGCTGCGCCACCCCGGGCTCAAGGACGCCTGCGTGGTCCCGGCTCCGCACGCCACGAAGGGCGAGGCGCCGGTCGCCTACGTCGTCGCCCGCGATCCCGGAGCCCCGCCGGACGAGGAGGAGGTCAAGCGATTCTTCCTCGAGCGCGGCGCGCCGTACGCCCACCCGCGCCGGGTCTTCTTCCTGGACCAGCTGCCGCTCGGCGGGACCGGCAAGCTCGACCGCACGGAGCTCAAGCGCCGGGCCGCCGCGCTGCCGCCCCTCGAATCCCAGCGATGAGCGGGCCGGGTCGCCTCGCCGCCCCATGACCGAGCATCTCCGCCTCGACAAGTCTCCGTTCCAGCGCCTGATGGGGCTCGAGCTGGTCCGCGCGGAGGACGGCGCGGTGGAGATCCGCCTCCCCTGGCGGGACGAGCTCGGGCGGGCCGACGACTCCGACTGGTTCCACGGCGGGGTGCTCTCGGCGCTGATCGACATCGCCGGGGACTACGCGATCGCATCCCGGCTCGGGCGCACCGTGCCGACGATCGACCTCCGGGTGGATTACCTGCGTCCCGCCCGCCGCGGCGACCTGCGGGCCCTCGCCCGCGCGGTCAAGGTGGGGCGCACCGTGGGAGTGGCCGACGTCGAGCTGCGCGACGCGAGCGACGCCGTGGTCGCCATCGGCCGCTGCGCGTACGCCACCGCCTGACCGAGACACGCACCGGCGCGCCTGTCCCGGACGCCACCCGCGCCCGGAGCAATCTCCGCGCGCGGACCTATCGACGGCAGCGTCCGTGAACCAAGCTCTTCCGGACACGACCCGCGCAAGCGCCTCCCGGCGCGGCATGACGCGCCAAGGCGTTCGTCGTACAATCCGTCACGTCCACGGGAACCGGAGGAGGTCGCGCGCTCAGCCGCAGATGCGGGGGAGTCCAGCAGTGTCTCGCCTGACCGCGATCGATCCTTCGAAGGAGGTCACATGACGAAGCCCCGGGTCGTGCTGGTCCACCCCGCGTCGAAGATGTTCCCGTACGACGTGTGGCCTCCCGCGTTCGACGGCCTCGACGTCGAGGTTGTCTCGGTCGAGTGCCGCAGCCGAGAGGACGCGATCGCTGCGGTCCGCGGAGCCGATGTCGTCATGATCGGCGGGTTCCGGGCCGATGCCGCGATGATCGGCGCGATGGACCGGGCTCGCGCGATCTGCGGCTTCGGCCACGGCTTCGAGGGCGTCGACCTGGACGCCGCGACCCGGGCGGGCATCCTGGTGACGAACGCCGCGCACATCTGCCACCTCGAGGTCGCCAACCACGCGGCAGCGCTGATCCTGGCGCTCAACCGCCGGCTGGTCCAGTACGATCGCGCGATGCGGCAGGGCGTGTGGGATCGTCCCGCCGGCCGGCCGATCTCCCCTCTCGACGGCGAGACCGCGGGGCTGGTGGGTCTGGGCGCCATCGGTCAGGCGCTGGCGCGGCGCCTCCAGCCATTCGGGCTTCGCGTCATCGCCTACGACCCCTACGTCGAGGAGCACGTGCCGCGGGAGCTCGGGGTGCACATGGTCGGCGATCTCCACGCCGTGCTCGGCGAGTCGGACTGGGTGTCCGTCCAGGTTCCGCTGAACAGTCAGACGCGGCATTTGATCGACGAGCGGGCGCTCCGGGCCATGAAGCGGACGGCCTACCTCGTCAACTGCTGCCGGGGCGGCGTCGTCGATGAGGTGGCGCTCATCCGGGCCCTCGAGTCCGGCTGGATCGCGGGGGCCGGTCTGGACGTCTTCGAGCAGGAGCCGACCGACCCCGCGAACCCGTTGCTGCGCCTCCCGAACGTGATCGCCACGCCGCACGCCGGGGGCGAGTCCACCGAGTCGGCCGCGCTGTCGGCGCGCGTGGCGAGCCGGCAAGCGGCGGCGATCCTCCGCGGCGAATGGCCGGACCGCGTGGTCAACCCGGCGGTCTATGGACGTCTCCGCGAGACCGGGACGCTCTCGCGATGACCCGCGGCGCGGCGAAGCCCGAGACCTGGTACCTCTTCTCCGTCAACGTCGACACGCCGGCGACCATGACGATCGACTCCGGCCAGGAGGTGACCCTGGTCGTCCGCGGCGCGTTCGCCGACGTCCGGGACATCCGCGACGTGCCCACGCCCTTCACGCCGGAGTGCGACGGCCATCCCCTCGCGCCCATCGCCGGGCCGGTGCACGTCCGCGGCGCGGAGCCGGGTGACGCGGTGGCGATCGACCTGCTCGAGATCACGCCCCACACCGACGGCATCACGGCGATCCTCCGGGACTTCGGCGTGCTCCGGAAGGAGTACGGCGAGCCGAAGGCGCTCGCCTGCCCGGTCCGCGACGGGCGGGCGTGGTTCGGCGGCCGGATCCCGATCCCGCTCAACCCGAACCTCGGCACCGTGTCCACGATGCCGCCGGACGGGTACAAACCCTCGTACGCCGGCCCCTACGGCGGCGACTTCGACCAGAAGGACGCGCGCGCCGGCAGCCGGATCCACCTGCCGGTCATGGTGCCGGGCGCGCTCGTGTTCTTCGCGGACCCGCACGCGGCGATCAGCGACGGCATCGTCACCGGCACCGGCATCGAGTGCACGTCGACCGTGCGGGCCCGGATCACGCTCCACAGGCAGCGGACCGTCGCGCGCCCGATCATCGAGGTCGACGGCACGGTGCAGGTCCTCGGCTTCGGCCCGAGCGTCGAGGAAGCGACCGAGGACGCGACGCGAGCGGCCATCGACGTGGTCGCCCACGGCGCGCGCATGGATCCGGAAGAGGCGTACATGCTCCTGTCGATCATCGGAGAGCTCCGCATCGGGACGTCGCCCCGGCCGGTGATGGCCGCCCGACTCATCATTCCCCGCGAAACGCTGTCCGCCGCCGGATGGTCCGCCCCCTGGTGACGTCGCGCCGCACGTCACGGTCTCCGTGTCGCCCCGGGCGCGTTCGCGTCGGCTCCTGCCTGGCCGCCCGGGGAGCTTGCCCGGGCTGGCTCCCGGGGTGAGGCGAGGATCGTGAGCCGGCTGGTCGTCCGCGACGTGCGCGTCTTCGACGGCACGTCGGAGCGGGCCATCGAGCGGGCGTCGGTGGTCATCGAGGGCGCCCGGATCCGCGAGGTCGTCGTCGGCGCAGCCCCGGCGTCCCGGGATGCGCGGGTGGTCGACGGCCGCGGGGCCACGCTCCTCCCCGGATTCGTGGACATGCACTCGCACCTCGTGTCGGAGCTGGGCGCCCGGCTCTATCTGGCCAACGGCGTGACGACGGTGCGCTTCGCCGGGAACGATCCCGATGCGGTGCTCGGCCTTCGCGAGGCGATCGAGTCAGGCCGGGTGCCGGGTCCGCGCGTCTTCTCGCTGGGGCCGCTCCTCGACGGGGTCTCTCCCGACTACCCCGCGATGTCGTGGCCGCTCTACTCGGCGACGGACGCGCGCCTCGCCGTGCAGCGCCTCAAGGCCGACTACCGCGTCGACGGCATCATCCTGACGCAGAAGCCCGCGCTCGAGGTCGCTCGCGCCGCCGTCGACGAGGCGCATCGGCTCGGGCTCGGCGTGACGGGCCAGACCTGGAGCCTGACCGCGCGCGAGGCGGTGGCGCTCGGGTACGACGGCCTCGAGAACACCTCCCGGCTGCCCGAGGCGCCCGGCGCGCTTCCCGAGGTGGCCCTCCTCCGGTATCGAACGATCCCCGAGCGGTCGGCCATGCTCGGGCTCCTCTGGGCCCGGGCCGATGCCCGGCGGCTCGAGCGACTGGGTCACCAGATGCTGAAGTACGAGACCTACCTGGTCCCGACGCTGTCCGGGATGGACGGGATGCTCGGGCGCTACACGGCGCGCATCCAGCGCGACGGCGACACCCGCCGCCTGCCGGCCGGCGCCCGGCGGGACCTGCGCGACTGGCTCGGCCAGCGCTTCTTCGGCGCCGCGTGGACACCGCGCGACTTCGCGAGCTGGGCGCGCGGTCGCACCCGCTATCAGCGCTTCATCCGGGACTACGCGCGGCTCGGGGGACGCGTCCTCGTGGGCACCGATGCCGTGAAGCCCCTGGCGGGATTCCTGTACCACGAGGAGCTCGCCCGGCTCCGGGCCTGCGGGCTGTCGAATGCGGCCGTCCTGCGCGCCGCCACCGCGGCCGCGGCGGACACGCTCGGACGGACCGATCTGGGTCGCATCGCCCCGGGCGCCCAGGCCGATCTCGTGCTCGTCGCCGGCAATCCCCTCCGCCGCCTGGCTGACGCCCGGGCGGTCCGGGCCGTGGTCGTGCGCGGGCGGCTCCTCGAGCGCGACGCCCTGCTGCCTCGCCCCCGCGCCCGCGCGGGGTGATCGGGGTCGGACGGACGTGCGCGGCGTCGCCGGACTCGTCCTGCTCGTCGTGGCCGCCCTGCTGCCGGCGAGCCCCGCGACGGGCCAGGACATCACCATCGGCGTCGCGGCTCCCCTGACCGGGAACCTGGCCCACATCGGCCAGCAGCTGGTGGAAGGCGCACAGCTGGCGGTCGACGGGGCCAACGCCGGCGGCGGGATCGCCGGCCGCCGCGTCGCGCTCCGGACCCTGGACGACCAGGCGGATCCGAGGGCCGCGCTGACCGTTGCGCGGCAGTTTGCCGTCGACGACGCGATCCTCGCGGTCCTCGGGCACTACTCCGCCTCGGCCACCCTCACCGCGATGCCGACTTACACGAAGGCGCGGTTGGCCGCGGTCACGCCCTCCGCAATGATCGCCGATCTCGCGAAGGGAAGCAGCAAGTACCTGTTCCGGATGCAGCCGTCCAGCGCCGCATACGCTCAGAACCTCGCCCGGTACGCGGTCCAGACCCTCGGCAAGAAGAGCATCGCCGTGATCTACGGACAGAGCGACTGGGGCGTCCGGACGAAGGACGCCTTCGTGAAGACGCTGACGAGTCTCGGCGCGAGGGTCGCCACCCTCCAGGTCGTGCAGGAGGGGGATACGGACGTGAAGGCGCAGCTGAAGAAGATCAAGGCGGCCAACCCCGACGCCCTGGCGATCCTCACCTACTACACGACCGGCGCGCTCGTGACGCTCCAGACGCGGAATCTCGAGATGAGGACCCCGCTGATCGGCACCGGCGTGCTCGCGGAGGACCGGTTCATCGAGCTCGCGGGACCGGGCAATGCGGAGGGCATCACGGTGAACACCGACTTCAGCGCTGACGACCCGGCGCCGGAGGTCAGGAGATTCGTGGCCGCATTCCAGGCGCGTCATCCACATCAGAAGCCCGGGGCGTACCACGCGTTCGCGTACGATGCGGCGCGCGTCATCCTGGATGCGATCGAGAAAGCCGGCGCCCAGCGCGACGCGGTCCGGGACGCCATCGCCGCGACCACGTCCTTCGCCGGGGTCACTGGCACGTTCGCGTTCAACGATGTCGGCCAGCGCGAGGCGACCGACCAGGCCTATCTCGCGGTCAAGGACGGCGAGTGGACCCTCGTCGGACGGCACTGAGGCGCTGAGCCCGCGGCCCCGGGGTCAGCCCGCCGTCATCCGCGCTCCCGTGTCCGAGAGTCCCCCGCCCCGCCGGTTCGGGTACTACGAGCGGCTGACCCGCGCCCAGCAGCGAATCTACCGGCAGAGCGACGCGGTCACGAGCCTGCACCTCCCCGGCGCGGCCGACCTGCACGTCCGCGTGGCGGCGCTGGACGCGACGCTCCTGTCCGAGGACCGGCTCGCCGTCCAGGTTGCGTCCCAGACGCTCTTCACCGATCTCACCCGGGCGTTCGGGATCGGCCCCTGTCGTGTGGAAGTGCTGGCGGCGCGTCCGCACGGTCACTGGGGCGAGCTGCAGGGCCTCTACACGACCGACCGGCGCCTGCCGCGCGTCCAGCTCTGGATGCGCACGGCGCGCCAGCGGCGCGTGGTCGCGTTCCGGACGTATCTCCGCACCCTGCTCCACGAGTTCGGCCATCACGTCGACTACCGCTATCTCCGGCTCGCCGACTCCTTCCATACCCAGGGCTTCTACCAGCGCGAATCGAGTCTCTTTCACCAGCTGGTCCCGGAGGCGCGCGCGGAGCGGCGCCCGCCCGATACCGGACCGGTGGACGATCCCGGTCTCGATTGATGGCGCGGTCGACCTCGACGCGCCGCCTTCGCGCCGGTCGACTGAAGAGTTAGCATGGGCCACCCGAGCGCGTACGGAGGATGGGCATGACGCATGACGGCATGACGCATGACGGATGGATGCGGCTGATCGGGAAACCCATGGCCCTCGCCGGGCTCCTGCTGCTGAGCGCGATCCCGGCCGGCGCGGCGGGGCCCGCGGATCTCGCCAAGATCGAGCACATCGTCGTGATCTACCTCGAGAACCGGAGCTTCGATCACATCTTCGGGTCGTTCCCCGGCGCCAACGGCCTCGCCAACGCGGGCGCGTCCGCCATTCAGGTCGACGAAACGGACCACCCGTACGCCTTCCTGCCCGCTCCGCTCGACCTCCGCCCCAAGCCTCCGGCCCCCTACGCGCAGATCACCGAGCGGCTCCCGAACGGTCCCTTCTCCCTCGACCGCTTCCTCCGATCGGATCAGGTGCTGGGCAGTCTCGTCCACGCCTACTACCAGCAGCAGGCGCAGATCAACGACGGCAAGATGAACCGATTCGCCCTGGTGTCGGACGCGAAGGGCTACACCATGGGCTACTGGGACGCCTCGCGGCTCATGCTCTGGGACTACGCGAAGCGCTACACGGTCGCCGACAATTTCTTCCACGCCGCGTTCGGCGGGTCCTTCCTCAATCACTTCTGGCTCGTCTGCGCCTGCACCCCGGTCTATCCGAACGCGCCGCCGAGGATCGTGGCCAAGGTCGACGGCACGGGAACGCTGATCGCGGACGGGGCCGTCACCCCCGACGGCTTCGCCGTCAACACGCTGGAGCCGGTCGGCGGCCCCCACGATCCCCACCTCTCGCCGTCCTTCCTGCTCCCGGTGCAGACCATGCCGACCATCGGCGACCGATTGACCGCGAAGGGCATCGAATGGGCCTGGTACTCCGGGGGCTGGAACGAGGCGGAGGCCGGCGTGGAGAAGGAGGGCTCATTCAGCTATCACCACCAGCCGTTCGCGTTCTTCGCGCGGTTCCAGAAGGGGATGCCCGACCGGGCGAAGCACCTCAAGGATCTGGAGGATCTCCTCGTCGACATCGACCGCGGGACGTTGCCGCCGGTCGCCTTCTACAAGCCGCGGCGCGGTCTCAATCAGCACCCGAGCGGGAGCGACCTCGTCTCCAGCGACCGGCACGCGGGAGAGCTTCTGGCGCGGCTCGAGAGGAGCCCGCAGTGGCCGAAGATGCTGGTCATCGTGACGTACGACGAGAACGGCGGGTTCTGGGACCACGTCGCGCCGCCGGCGCGCGACCGGTGGGGTCCGGGTGTGCGCGTGCCGGCGATCTTCGTGTCCCCGTTCGCGAAGCGTGGGTTCGTCGACCACACGGCGTACGACACGACGTCGATCCTGAGGCTCATCGAGACGCGCTTCGACCTGCCGCCCCTCACCGGTGCCGACGCCAAGGCCGACCCGATGCTGAACGCGCTCGAGTTCTGAGGGGCTCCCCGCGGTACCCGACTGACTGAATTCCCTGGGCCCCGGTCCGTAACGAAAATGTAATAATCCAGCCCGTGGACGCCCGACCCCGATCCCGGAAGAGTCGCGCAGGCCGGCGTCGTGGGTGACCCCTCCATGCGCGCGCGAGCCCGATCCGGCCCGTGGCCTACGTCGAACTGAAGGGGCTCACCAAGTCATTTGCCGGCCTTACGGCCGTCCGCGGGTTCGACCTCGCCCTCGAGCGCGGCGAGCTCGTCTCGCTACTCGGGCCCTCCGGGTGCGGCAAGACGACAACGCTCCGAATGGTCGCAGGCTTCGAGGCGCCAGATGCGGGCGCCGTGATCGTCGACGGTCAGGACCTGCTCGCGCTCCCGGCCCATCGCCGCGGCATGGGGGTCGTGTTCCAGAGTTACGCACTCTTTCCGCACCTGACCGTGTGGGGCAACGTCGCGTTCGGCATGAAGATCGCCCGGAGGCCGGCCGCAGAGGTGCACCGGCGCGTGCCGGAACTGCTCGAGATGGTGGGGCTGCCTGATGTCGGCCCTCGCTATCCGCGCTCCCTGTCGGGAGGTCAGCAGCAGCGGGTGGCGCTCGCCCGCGCCCTCGCCATGGAACCGCGCATGCTGCTGCTCGACGAACCCTTGAGCGCATTGGACGCGGTCGTTCGGGTGGCCATCCGGGAGGAGATCCGACGGATCCAGAGCTCGCTCGGCGTCACGACTCTCTATGTCACCCATGACCAGGAAGAAGCCTTGGCGATCTCGGATCGAGTCGTCGTGATGCGCGGTGGAGCGATCGAACAGGTCGGCCCTCCTGACATCATCTATGCCGAACCGGCAACGCCATTCGTCGCCGGCTTCATCGGCAAGATGAACCAGTACGCCGGCGTCGTCGAGGATCCATCTCGAGGCCGCGTGCGCGTAGGCGTCCACGGAATCATCGTTCCACTCCCCGCACTGGCGCGGTCCGTGGCAGGTGACTCCGTGACGGTTCTGCTCCGACCGGAGGCGATCAGCGTCGGACCCCCACCGGTCTCGTGCGACGACGCCCACAATCGTCTGGCCGGCATCGTCGACGTGGTCACCTTCCTGGGGTCGGTTCGCCGCATCGTCGTACAGGCAAGCGGCCAGCGGTTCGTCGCGGATGTCTCGGTCCTGACGTCAGGCGCGCTCACCCGCGGCACGCACGTCGAGCTGACGTTTCCCGTCACGGCTTGCCGGCTGCTCACAGCGGTGGAGCCCGGCTCGGGCGCCGTCGCCTGACTGAATTCAAGCGGAGGACAGCGTGGAGCTGACGGTCCTCGGAGCCGGGACTGCTGTACCTTCGCCAGGGCGGAGCCCGGCGGGATATCTCATCCGCGCGGGAGGATCCCCGCTGCTCTTCGACCTCGGGCCAGGCACGCTCGCGCGTCTCGCGACGGCCGGGGTCAGTCACCGTGAGCTCGGTCGCGTGTTCATCTCGCATCTTCACTCCGATCACGTGCTCGATCTCGTCACCTTGCTGCAGGCGAGCAACGCGACACCCGGCTGGAAGCGGGAGGCTCCGCTCGAGCTTTACGGATGCCACGGGCTCGCCCGCTTGGTCCGTCAGGTGATGGTCGCGTTCGACGGGACGGCTCCGGAAGGCTTCCCTCTGCGCGTCGTCGAACTGGGCGCTGAGCGGCATGACCTCGGGGGCTTCGCGCTGGAAACCGCTCTCACGGCCCATACCGAGACGAGCCTGGCATTCCGTGTCGAGGCCGACGGTCAGGCGATCGTCTACTCCGGCGACGCGATCGAGACCCCCGCGCTCGTGCAGCTCGCCCACGGGGCGGACGTGTTCGTGTGCGAGTGTTCCTTCCCGCGCGGCTGGCGCACTCCGGATCACGTCACCGCTGACGGCGCGGGGCGAATGGCTCGTGCGGCGGGAGCCCAACGGCTCGTGCTGTCACACCTCTACCCCCCGGCGCAGGAGGCCGACGTCGCTGCCCAGGCCCGCGTCGAGTACGCAGGCGATGTGCTCGTGGCCGTCGACGGCACCCGGGTGGACCTAGGGCGCTGATGACCACGCTCCGTCAAGGGCGACGACGGCGTTCCCGGCTCGCCGTCGCTCTCGCCCTCACGCCGTTCTTCCTCTTCGGACTCGCCTTCGAGGTCGTGCCGGTCGTCGTCCTGCTTCGCTCCAGCATGATCGTCGACGGCGGGCCCAGCCTCGACAGCTTCCGCCGAGCCCTCACGCCCTTCATGCTCGTGTCATTCAGAAACAGCCTTCAGCTGTCGCTCACGACGGGCGTGCTCGGAGTGACGTTGGGAACAATGGTCGCCTACGCACTGGTGACGACACGCGCATCCGCCATCCGACACGTGCTCACGGCCCTGGCCGACGTCACGACGAACTTCGGCGGTGCGCCGCTGGCCTTCGCCTTCATCGTAACCCTCGGCTCGACGGGCGTGGTCACTCTGCTCCTCAAGACGGTGGGCATCGAGTTGTATCCGCGCTTTCGCATCTACTCGGAGTCAGGGCTCACCGTGGCCTACCTATATTTCCAGCTGCCGCTCATGATCCTGCTGATCCTGCCGGCGCTCCTGGGACTACGCGCCGAGCTCCGCGAGGCGGCCACCAGCCTCGGGGCCACACCCACCCAGTTCTGGCTCCGTGTGGGGCTCCCGATCCTGGCTCCATCTCTTCTCGGCAGCTTCCTGCTTCTCTTCGCCAACGCCTTCGGCGCTTACGCGACCGCGTGGACCCTCACCGGGCCCGACGTGAATCTCGTCACAGTGCAGATCGCCGCGCTGGTCCGTGGAGAGGTACAGCTCGACCCGGCGCTCGCCGATGCGCTCGCCCTGCTGTCGCTGGCGGTCATGGCGCTGTGCGTGGTCGGTCAGCAGTGGCTCTCACGCCGCGTGCGGCGCTGGGCGGCATGACTCCCCGGGGCCTGTGGCGTCCCGTGGTCCTCATAGCCTTCGTGCTCTTCATGGTCATTCCGCTGGTGGCGACGTTTTTGTTCTCCGTGTCGACTCGATGGGACCGGACGATCTGGCCCGAGGGCTTCACCCTGGCCTGGTGGGCACGCGTGATGGCCCGTCCGGCGTTCCGGGAAACCCTGCTGAACTCGCTGGCCGTCTCCCTGGTCACCGTCGTCAGCGCCGTGCTCCTCGTGACGCCGGCCGCCTACTGGGCCCGTCTGCGGGCCCCACGCGCCGAGCCGTGGATCGAGCTACTCGCCATCGTGCCGTTCGGGCTGCCCGGCGTCGTGCTCGCCCTCGGGTTGCTCCGCTTTTACGCGAACGTCCCGTTGCCTCTGGTGAACACGCCGGCCATTCTCGTGGCCGCCTATCTCGTCCTCACTCTGCCCTTCATGTACCGATCGATCGTGAACGCTCTCGACGCCATCGATGCCCGCGTCTTGACCGAGGCGGCGCAAAGCCTCGGGGCTGGCAGCCTTCGTTCGTTCGTTCTCGTCATCGCCCCGAACATCGCGCCGGGCATCCTCAATGGGAGCCTGCTCGTGTTCTCGACCGTCTTCGCCGAATTCACGCTGGCGAATCTGCTCGTCGGCTCGCGCTTCAAGACGTTTCCGATCTTCCTCGTCGAGTTCACGCGCTTCGACGCGCGCCAAGCGAGTGCGCTCGCGGTCATAAGCTTCCTCATCGCCTGGATCCTGTCGCTGGCCCTCATCTGGGTCGCCGGGCGTGGCGAACCGTCACGGGAGGCCGTCACCATGCGCTAGCCATCGAACGCTCGGAGTCGGCGTGTGACACCACCGTAGTGCACATCGAACCACGGAGGACGCCATGCAGATCGGAAGAGCACTGGCAGGGTTGGCAGTGGCTACATGGGTCGTGGGCGCCACGGCTCCCGCGGCGTGGAGCCAAAGCGCCACAGACGCCGCGGCAGCCGCGAAGCGAGAAGGGAAGCTCGTCAGCTACGGCATGTCCGACGATTGGGTGAACTTCGAGAACGTGTTCAAGGCGATCGAGCAACGCTATGGGGTGAAGCACGCTGACACGGACATGACGTCCGCCGAGGAGATCACCCACTTGCTGGCCGAGCGAAACGCGCCCGTAGCCGACATCGCCGACATCGGCTACGACTTCCTGGGCCGCCTCCTCGAGAACAATCTCGCCATGTCGTACCGGAACGCCCACTGGGCCAAAATCCCCGAGCAGTTCAAGGACCCGGAGGGCCGGTGGGCCGTCTCCTACTGGGGCGCCATCAGCTTCCTCGTGAACACCGACAAGGTGAAGACGACGCCCGCCTCCTGGAACGACCTCCTGAAGCCCGAGTACAAGGACATGGTGTGCAGCCGGGACCCACGAGTCTCAACGTACGCGACGGCCTCGGTGCTCGCGGCTGCGTACGCCAACGGCGGCGGAGAGGGCAACGTCCAGCCGGGTCTCGACTGGTTCAAGAAGCTCCGGGACACCGGCAACCTCCGCAAGGGCGTCGTGCTAAACGTGGCCTCGGTCCAGAAGGGCGAATGCCCGATCTCGCTCGTGTACGACTTCGATGGGTTCGCCAAGCGGGACGCCACCGGGCTCCCCCTCAAGGTGATCATTCCGCAGGACTCGACGGTGGGAATGCTATTCGCGCAGTACATCAGCGCCGCCGCGCCGCATCCGAATGCGGCGAAGGTGGCGATCGACTTCTTCTTCTCGGACGAGGGTCAAGTCCTGCTCGCCCAGGGATACGCCCATCCGTCGCGCAAGGTAGCCCTACCGCCCGAGGTCGCGGCGAAGATGCTCCCTGACAGCGCCTACGGCAAGATTCACTTCCCCAGTGGGTTGCCGGCCTTTTCTGCCGCGATCAAGAAGATCGCCGACGGCTGGAATGCAATCGTAGGCCAGTAGCTGCTCCCGGGACGCGAGGGACTACGCTCTCTCGCGTCCCGGATTCCCAACCCTCGTATTCGCCGGAAGGCAGTCACCGAAGATCCGGCCGGGTCCGGCCTGCCCTTTGTCCGGATGATCCGGCAATTCGGCGGAAGCACGTCAGGTGTAAGACGAGGCCTCGATGATGCCGACCAGGTGCCGACGGTCTTGACGGTGGCCATCGCCGACGACGGGATGCTGGCGAACACGGATCCGAACGCTCGTCACACCCCCGAACGCTCGTCGCACCCCCG
Organism: uncultured bacterium; assembly: GCA_964463175.1. GTDB lineage: Bacteria > Methylomirabilota > Methylomirabilia > Rokubacteriales > DASRDR01 > DASRDR01. The sequence goes on along the minus strand of CAYXBJ010000050.1, from coordinate 23,248 downwards.
CATGAGATCGAGCGAGTTAATCGAGTCCAACCGGCGCCAGCCGCCCCAGAGCAGCGGGCTCGTGCCCGGGATCGGGTGCCGCCCGGTTTGGTGTGGCGACCTGGGCCAGGGATCGCTCTATTTCGCCGCGCTCCTGCTGGTGACCGAGGGGCCTGCCCACAGCACGGTGGAATGCGCCACCTGGCTGCGCGAGTCAAGGACCGACCTCCGAAAGTCCGATTCCGACGCTCGCCCGGTTGGGCCTGCCAATCGCGTCGGGGGCGGCCTAGCGTCTACGGGCCGCGCGTCGGCTCGCCACCCGCGTCACCGGCCTGCGCTCGCGGGCCCGGCGTCGCGAGAGGCAGCCGCCCGCTCCGCAGTGTCCGCCCTGGGCAAGGTGATCTCGAACGTCGCGCCAGGCTCTTGGTCCAGAAGCCTGACCCGACCTCCGTGACGCTGGGCGACCCACGCGACGACACTCAGGCCCAGCCCACCGACCCCGGGTTCCGCGGCCCGTGCCGCGCGCGCGTACCGGTGGAACAGATGAGGGCGGTTCTCGGGGGTGACGCCGGGCCCCTGATCGGAGACGACCATCTCGACCGCGGCGGCGCGGCGGGCCAGCGTCACGCTGACCGTCGCATCTGCCGAGCTGTGTTTCAGCGCGTTGTCGATCAGGTTGAACGCGGCGAGGCGAAGCAGGTGCGCGTCTCCTCGGACGACGACACCCGGCTCGATGTCTTGCGTGACGGAGATCCTCCGCTCGTCCGCCACCGTCGCGAACGTGTCGACGGTCTGCGAAAGGAGGTGCGAGAGGTCCACCGGAATCAGGGAGAGAGGATGCGGTACGCCGGGCACTTCCCGGCCCAGCGCCAGCAATCCCTCCAGAACTGCCTGAAGCCGTTCGATCTCCCGCAGATTCTCCCGGATCACCTGTCGGTATTCCTCGGCGCCGCGAGGGCGCCGGAGGGCCACTTCGAGTCCGACGCGAAGCACGCTTAGGGGATTTCGGATCTCGTGCGAGGCGTCGGCGGTGAAACGTCGCATCGTCTCCACGTTGGTCTCGAGCGCGTCGAGCAGGTCGTTGAAGGCGCTGGCCAGGATCGCGACCTCCTCGACCGTGCCCGGAGGCAGAACGAGACGATCGCTCAGACGGCTCGAGTCCAGCCCTCGAATGCCCGTCATCAGTCCGTCCACCGAGCGAAGGGCGCGCCCAGCGAGAAAGCGTCCCCCGAGCGCCGCGAGCGGAATCACGACGATGCCCGCAAGGGTCAGGCCCATCGCCAGGCGGCGCTCTGCCGCCAGGAGCGAGGCGGTCGGCGCGATCACCTCCAGGATGGCGCCCTGAAGCGATCCGCCGATTGCGTGGTGGACGCTCAGGTACGGGCCCTTGATGGACGGCGCCCACTCCGTGAGGATCTCGTCCTTGGAGGAAGCGGATGGTCGGGCTGCCAGCTCGGGAGCGCCGGGCGTCTCGGCGAGGACGCGCGTCTCCTGCCGAAGCCGGAACCAGATCGGGAACGGCGACGCCTCCGGAGCTCTGAACTCCGGCGCGTCGAGCCGGCCGGTCGCCGCCAGGTAACCGGCCACCGCCTCGCCCTCGGCCTTGAGGGTGAGGATGGCGTACTGCTGGTCGCTGGACCGGGAGTGCAGCCAGACGGCCGTCGCCACGACCCCGTACAGCACGACGAGCGTGCCGGCGAACCACCAGGTGAATGCCGCGCGAAGGGAGTGGGCCGGATGCACGCTCGACCTCAAGCTTGACGTAGCGTGTAACCCACGCCGCCGACGGTGTGAATGAGCCGGCTCGCGCCATCGACCTCGAGCTTCCGCCGAAGACGACTCACGATCACGTCGATCACGTTGCTCTGGGCATCGTAGGCGTTGTCCCACACGTGCTCGGCAATCGTGGCGCGCGACAACACCTGCCCGGCATGGAGCGCGAAGAACTCCAGGAGAGCGAACTCCTTGGCGGTCAGCTCGATCGTTCGGCCCGCGCGCTCGGCCAGATGGCCGGTCCGGTCGAGGCGTAGATCGCTCACCTCCAGAACGCTCCGCGGCGGCGCGGCGGATCGGCGCAGGAGCGCCTGGATGCGCGCCAGCAGCTCGGCAAATGAGAACGGCTTGGTCAGGTAGTCGTCCGCGCCCGCCTTCAAGCCTCGCACCTTGTCCTCGAGAAGGTCCTTCGCGGTCAGCACAAGAACCGGCGCCGTGAAGCCGTCCCCGCGCCACTCTGCGAGGAGCTCGAGGCCGAAGCCGTCGGGCAGCTTGAGGTCGAGCAGCACCAGATCGTAGTCGGCGCCACTGACGAGATCCCGGGCCAGGGTCATCGTCTGCGCGACGTCGACAGCGAATCCCTCTTCGCGGAGGCCGCGAGCGAGCCGGTCCGCCAGTCGATGCTCATCCTCGACCACCAACACTCGCACGGCTCGATTATAGCCACTGGCTTCTGGGATCCGCCCGCCAAAGCCGAATCATCCGCCCCCGGCATTCATCTCCGGTTCACGCCCAGGCCTTACGGTCTCGACGAGCCGGTGGCCGTTACGTACCCGCCGCGGCGAGGAGGCCGATGCGATGACCAGAGCCGCAGGAGTCCTGGCGATGCTCACACTCGCGCTCTATCCGATCGACGTTGCAGCAGAGGCGCTCGTGCTGACGTTCTCCCCCGACAAGACAAGCCTCACCTTCACGGTGGCCGCCACCGGTCACGTCATCGAGGGCGTCCTGGTGCTCGACTCCGGTGAGATCCACTTCGACCCCGAGACCGGCATGGCGTCCGGCCAGGTCTTGATCGATCTGCGGCGGGCCGTGACCGGCAACCGTCTGCGCGATCGCGAAATGCACACGAGCGTGCTGGAAACCGAGCAGTATCCCGTCGCCACGTTCCGGCCGAATCGAATCACCGGGGCCTTTGTGCCGTCGGGCTCGTCCGAGCTGGTCCTTGCCGGAGTCCTCAGCATTCACGGCGCCGAGCATTCGATGACCCTGCCCGTCCGGATCAAGGCCGCCGGCGAGACCGTGTCCGTCGAGACCGTGTTCGAGGTCCCCTACGTCGCCTGGGGGCTCCGGAACCCGAGCCTTCTCTTTCTCCGGGTTGCGCCCGTCGTGGCAGTCAGTCTCCGGACGGAAGCGAGCCTCCATCCCGAGGACAAGTCCCGATGAGGCGCGCGGGCCCGCGCCACCACTCGGGGGTCGCGTGACGGTCGCGGACGCCGGCCGTCAGCCACCAGAGCAAACGGACGTATTCATCGTTGGCGGCGGACCCGCTGGCCTGGCGGCGGCCATCGCGGCCCGGCAGCAGGGCCTCGAGGTCACCGTCGCTGACGGCGCGGTGCCGCCGATCGACAAGGCATGCGGCGAGGGTGTCATGCCCAACGGAGTCGCCGCCCTGCGGCAGCTGGGCGTAACGATCCCTGCGCACGAGTCCATGCCGTTCCGGGGAATCCGCTTCATCGAGAACGGCCGAAGCGCCGAGGCGAAGTTCCGGCATGAGCGCGGCCGCGGCCTGCGTCGCACCACGCTGCACCGCCTCCTGGTTGATCGTGCCAGAGCTCTGGACGTGAGGCTCGCGTGGAACACTCCCGTCCGGGGCCTGACGCCCGAGGGCATCCGGCTCGACACGGGCCCGGTCGCGTGTCGCTTCGTCGTCGGGGCCGACGGCGAAGGCTCGCGCGTGCGGCGCTGGGCCGGGCTGGGGCCGATCTCACCGCCCCAGCGCTTCGGGTTTCGGCGGCATTTTGGGGTCCGCCCCTGGACGGATGTCGTCGAGGTCCATTGGTGTGACGGCGCGCAGGTGTTCGTCACCCCGGTGGCGCCCACCGAGGTCTGCGTCGCGCTCATCTCACGCGATCCTCGGATGCGGCTCGGCCGGCTCCTCGAGGTGTGCCCGGCCCTGGCGACTCATCTCGCGGGAGCGCCGGTCACTACCCCCGAGCGCGGCGGTCCTTCCGCGTCGCGCCGGCTCCGGGCGGTGACTCGGCGACGCATCGCCCTGGTCGGCGAGGCGTCCGGATCGCTGGACGGCGTCACCGGCGAAGGCCTCTCGGTTCTCTTCCAGCAGGCGATTGCGCTGGGACAGGCCCTCAGCATGGGCGATCTGTCTCGGTACGAGAAGGCCCACCCACGCCTCCGCCGCGATCCCGCTCTGATGGCCCGGCTCCTCCTGGCGATGGATCGCTCGCGATGGGTGAGACGCCGGGCGCTCCAGGCACTCGCCACGGAGCCGCCCCTTTTCTCGAGTCTCCTGGCGCTGCACGTCGGCACGCCCGCCTCGCGACGGCAGGCCGTGCAGAGCCTCTGCGCACTGGGCTGGCGACTCCTGACCGCCTGAGCCATGAACCCCACTGACCTCGAAGGAGGCACCGTCGTGCGACTGTTCGCCCAAGCTCCGAAGGCAGCCCTGGAGTCTCCGTACGGAAGACACGTGAACCCGCAGTGGATCCGCGTGCTCGAGCTGATGCACATGAACGTCGACTACGTGCGCTGCGAGGGCGCCGAGCTCTTCACCAGGGACGGCCGGCGGATCCTCGATTTTCTGTCCGGCTACTGCGTGCACAACGTGGGACACAACCATCCCCGCGTCGTGGCGGCCGTCAAGACCGAGCTCGACCGGCATGGCGCGGCCATGCTCCAGAGCCATGCCCCCCGCTCCGCGGGCGACCTGGCCGAGCGTCTCTGCACCAAGGCCGGCGGACGTCTCACCAAGGCCTTCTTCGCGAGCTCCGGCAGCGAGGGCATCGAGACCGTCATCAAGTTCGCGCGGGCGCACACGGGGCGGCCCGGCATCCTCCACGCCGAGGGCGGATTCCACGGGCTCACGTGCGGGGCTCTGTCGCTCATGAGCAATCCCTTCTGGGCGGAGGGATTCGGCCCCCTCCTGCCGGACACCGCAGCCGTACGCTTCGGAGACCTGGACGCGCTCGCCGCCGAGCTCATGACGGAGCGGTTCGGGGCCTTCGTCGTCGAGCCGGTGCAGGCCGAGAACGGCATCCGGGTGCCCGATCGCCGCTACCTCGAGATCGCCCAGGGGCTTTGTCGCGACACCGGCACGCTCTTCGTGCTCGACGAGGTGCAGACCGGCCTCTGCCGGACCGGCACCTTCCTCGCCGCCCACCACTTCGGGCTCGATCCGGACATGGTGGTGCTCGCGAAGGCCCTGAGCGGTGGACTCGTGCCGAGCGGGGCCGTGCTCTTCTCGGACGCGATCTTCGACTCGGTCTACAGCTCGCTCAGCCGCGCCTTCGTCCACACCTCGACCTACAGCGAGAACGGCCTCGCCATGCGAGCCGGCCTGGCCACCCTGGACGTGCTCGAGGACGAGGACCTTGGCCCTCGCGCCAGGACCCTGGGCGCCTACCTGCGCCAGTCTCTCACGCGACGCCTCTCGCGCTACGAGATGGTCGGCGAGGTCCGCGGGCTCGGGCTCCTGTCGGGCATCGCGTTCAAGGCGCCGCGATCCTTGCGGCTCCGGGCTTCGTACGAGGCACTCGCCCGGGCACACGGCGGTCTGTTCGGACAGATGCTGGTGATGCGGCTCTTCCGACAGGAACACGTCCTCACGCAGATCTGCGGCAACGATTTCCGCGTGCTCAAGGTCGCGCCGCCGCTCGTCGTGAGCGAAGCCCAGATCGACGAGTTCGTCGACGCGGTCGGGCGAGTCGTCGAGGACATGCACTCCTCGCTCGCGTTCTGGGCCGATGCGTTGGCCCTGGTCGGCCGGATGGCTCGAATCTGAGCGCGGGGCCTACAGCAGGAAGTAGCGCCGGTTGATCGGCAGGTCGTCGTCGGGGATCGGCGGCAGAGGCCGGCCGTCGATCCGGATCTCGGCCGAGCCGGGGTCGATCTCGATCCGGGGATTCGCCTGGTTGTAGAGCATGTGACCCTTGGCCACCCGCCGGGTCCCGACGACGGGGAGCGCCCGGCGTCGCGTACCCACCCGCCGGCGGAAGCCGCCGGCCGCGGCGGCCGCCGAGACGAAGTCGATGCTGAGGCTGGCCGCGGCCAGGCCTCCGCCGCCCCAGTGCGCCATGTAGATCTGCGGCTCGGTTCCCGAGATCGACGCGTTGCCCTCGCCGAGCGCGCCCCAGGCCGGGAAACCGCCCTTGATCACGAGCTCTGGCTTCACCCCGAAGAACTCGGGACGCCACAGCACGATGTCGGCGGTCTTCCCGGGCTCGAGCGAGCCCACCCACCGGTCGACGCCGTGGGCCCGCGCCGGGTTGATCGTGTACTTGGCGAGGTACTGGAGGATGCGCGGGTTGTCGTGCGCCGGCTGCTCCCCTCGCATGCGCTTCATTTGGTGGGCGAGCTGCCAGGTCCGCCGGATCACCTCGCCGATCCGCCCCATCCCCTGCGAGTCGGAGTTGATGATGCTGATCGCGCCCAGCTCGTGGAGAACGCTCTCGGCGCGCATCGTGGAGTCGCGGATGCGATCCGCGATCATCACGCGGTCGCTCGGCACCCGGGGATTCATGCCGTGCACCGACCACATCATCGCGTGGTGCTCCGCCACGACGTTGCGGCCGTAGGGGATCGTCGGGGTGGTGGACGATCCGATCACGTGCCCGATGCCGGCGATCGCCAGGATGTCGGGCGAGTGGCCGCCGCCGATGCCCTCGACGTGGTAGGCGTGGATGCTGCGCCCGGCGATCGCGGCGACCGTCTCGTCCAGCTCGCACGACTCGTTGAGGCCGTCGGTGTGCATCGCGATCTGGATGTCGTGGGCGTCGGCCACGGTGAGCGCCGCGTCGACGATGCTCGGGTACCCCGCGTAGTCCTCGTGGACCTTGAGGCCGCACGCGCCGGACTCGATCTCCCGCTCGAGCGGCCCCGCCGTGTAGCTGGCCGCGCGCCCGAGGATGCCCAGGTTCACCGGAAAGCCCTCGAACGCGCGGAACATCTGCTCGAGGTTGAAGGCCGGGTTCTCGTTGAGCCCGCCGGTGATCAGCGTCGTCATCCCGGCGGCCAGGGCGACCGGGATCAGGCGGGGCGTGACCAGGTGGACGTGCGTGTCGATGCCGCCGGGCGTGGCGATGTAACCCTGGCCGTAGACCGGCGCGGTGTTCGAGCCGATCAGGAGATCCGGATTGTCGACGACGTCCGGATTCCCGGCGCGGCCCACGCCGACGATCACGCCGTCCTTCACGCCGATGTTGGCCTTGAGCACGCCGAGGACGGGGTCGATCACCATGACGTTCGTGATGATGAGGTCGAGCTCGCTCGCCGCCGGCAGCTCCGCGCTGGTCATGATGCCGGTGCGGAGGGTTTTCGCCCAGCCGCGGAGCACCTCGTCGCCGTAGCTCGTCTCGTCGCGCTCGATGCGCGCCAGGAGATCGGTGTCCCCGAGCCGGACCCGGTCGCCGGTCGTGGGGCCGTAGCGCGCCGAGTATTCCGGCCGGCTCAGCTCACCCGCCACGGGGCTCCTCCCCCCGCGCGCGTGTCGCGGTGGCCGTAACCGGCTGCCCGCGCGCGCGCCAGGCCCTCGGCCAGCCGCTCCGGCGTGGCGGGCCCGTCGGTCAGCCGGTTGAAGCCGCGCACCGCCCGGCGTCCGCCGTACGCCACGAGCCGCACGGTGCGCGTCTCGCCCGGCCGCCAGCGCACCGTATCGCCCGCCGGGATGTCGAGGTGCATGCCCCAGGCCCGGGCCCGATCGAACACCAGGCGCCGGTTGACCTCGAAGAACGGGAAGTGCGAGCTGATGAAGATCGTGTGGTCCGAGGCGTTGGTCACCGTCACCTCGGCGGTGGGTCGACCCGCGTGGAGGGTGATCGCGCCATCGGCGAACAGGACCTCGCCCGGTCTCACGCGGTCCGCTCCCTGCCGGGGCCGATCGGCCGCTCCACGTGGAGGACCCGGGTGCCGTCCCCGAACAGGCACTCGAGCTTCACCGTTCCGACGAGGTCGGCGACGCCATCCAGCACGTCGTCCTCGGTGAGGACCCCGCGCGCGGTCGCGACGACCTCCTCGTACGAGGCTCCGCCGCGAGCGGCCTCGTGCATCTCGTCGCAGATCAGGGCCAGCGCCTCCGGATAGGTGAGCCGCCAGCCCTTGGCCCGCCGGCGGCGCGCCAGCTCGGCCGCCGTGAAGATCGTCAGACGGTCCAGCTCGGTCGGTGTCAGGCGCATGGGACCCTAGCCGAGGCGGGCGCCGAGCTTCAGGAGCTCGCCGATGGTCGCGGAGGCCTTCAGTCCCGAGCCGGTGAGGACGAGGACGGTCGTCTCGCCGGGACGGATCGTGCCGGCCGCCAGGAGCCGGCTCAGGCCCGCCGCCGCGGCTGCGGCGGTCGGCTCGACGTAGAGACCGCGCCGGGCGAGGTGACGCAGGGCCTCCACGATCTCCGCCTCGGCCACCGGGACCACGGCCCCGCCGCTCGCGCGCACCGCGCGCAGCACCTCCGCCACGCGGGTGGGCTTGGCCGACGCGATGCCCTCGGCGATCGTCGGCGCGATCGCGGTCGGCACGAGGTGCTCCACACCGGCGACGAAGGCGGCATGGTACGGCGCGCAGTTCGCCGCCTGGACCCCGAACAGGCGTGGCCGCGTGTCGATCTCGCCCCGGCGCTGGAGCTCGTCGAAGCCGCGGTCCAGGCCGAGCACGTTGCTGCCGTAGCCGAGGGGCACGACGACGTTGTCGGGCGGCCGGAAGTCGAGCTGCTCCCACAGCTCGTAGGCCAGGGTCTTGACGCCCTCCACGAAGAAGGGTTGCCAGTTGTGGCTCGCGTAGAAGAGCTCCGCACTCTGGCGGAGCGCCGCCTCGGCCACATCCTGGCGCGACCCCGGAATGGTGACGACGTCGGCGCCGCACGCCGCGATCTGGGCGATCTTCGGATACGACGCGGTCTCGGGCACGAGGATGCGGCACGAGAGGCCGCCCGCGGCCGCGTACGCCGAGAGCGAGGCCCCGGCGTTGCCGGACGAGTCCTCCAGGACCCGCTCGACGCCCCGGCTCCTGAGGTAGCTGACCATCACCGTCATGCCCCGGTCCTTGAACGACCCGGTCGGCATCGTGAACTCGAGCTTGAAGCGCACGGGCGCGCCGTCCCACTCGCCGGCGACGAGCGGCGTCCAGCCCTCACCGAGGGTGACGGCGTGAGCGGCATCCACCAGGAGCGCGGTCGCGTAGCGCCAGACCGAATGGCGCGAGGCGACGATGTCACGGCGCCCCAGCCCGGGCGCCGGGCCGAGATTGAGATAGTGCCCGTCCTCCCCGCACCAGCGCGCCTCCGTCGTCGGATAGGTGCGGCCCGTGGAGGGGTCGACGTAGTTCACGGTCGCGGCGCGCCCCGAGAGGTCCCGGTCAGCCGTCGTCAGCGCTGTGCCCGGCCGTTCAGCGCGTCCATGACGACCTGCGCGGTGATCGGCAGCGACGTGAACCGGTGTCCTGTGGCGGCGGCCACGGCGTTCGCGACCGCGGCCGGGACGCCGACCACCGGCGGCTCGCCGACCCCCTTCGCGCCGAAGGGACCGTGCTCGGATCGGACCTCGAGGAGCACGGACTCGACGGTGGGCATCTGATCGCTCTGGGGCAAGGCGTAGTCCATCAGGGTCGCCGCGAGGAGCTGACCGGCCTCGTCGTACGGCATCCGCTCGAGGAGGGCCCAGCCGATCCCCTGCACCACGCCGCCCTGGATCTGGCCCTCGACGGCGGCCGGATTGATGGCCCGTCCCACGTCCTGCACCGCGAGATGACGCGTCACGCGCACCGCCCCGGTCTCGGTATCCACCTCGACCTCGCTCAGGTGGGCGGCGAATGCCGGCGAGCGCGCGACCGTCGCGCTCCCGCCCCGTCCGTAGACCGGCTCGTACTTCGCCCCGAACTGCATGCTCGCCTTCGCCAGATCGGCGATGGCAACCGCGCGGGAAGGTACGCCGCGGACGCGAACCGCACGGTCGACGATCTCCAGATCCTCCACCGCGGCTTCCAGCTTGTCGGCCGCGATGGCGAAGAGCTGGCGCCGCGCTTCCCGCGCGGCGCGCTCGACCGCCAGGCCCACCGTATAGGTGATCTTGCTGCCGCCGCTGGCGCCCGCGTAGGGCGCGGAGTCGCTGTCGCCGTTGATGACCCGGACGTCCTCGACGGGCAGGCCGAAGGCCTCCGCCGCGATCTGCGCGAACGCGGTGTTCGTCCCGCTCATGTCGACCGTCCCGACCACGATGCTGACCGTGCCGTCGCGGTCGAGCCGACAGGCGGCGTTGGCGGGCTCGATGCCACCCATCCAGCCGCCGATGGCGATCGCCGCGCCGCGGCGGTAGCGGCCGTTGATCGCGCCGCTCGGCGCAGCGTGCCCCCCGTCCCGGTCGCGCTCGACTCGCAGCCGCTCCAGGCACTCGACGAGGCCCATCTTCGGCCACGGCTGGCCGTTCACCATCGGATCGCCGGGGCGGGAGGCGTTCCGGAGCCGGAAGTCGATCGGATCGAGGCCGATCGTCCGCGCCAGCTCGTCCATCACGGATTCGATCGCGAAGGTTCCCTGCACCGCCCCGGGCGCTCGGTAGGCGCCGTTGCCCGGCTTGTGTGTCAACACCTCGTAGCCGCGCAGCTCGATGTTCGGGATTTTGTAGTAGCTGCCGATCATCAGGAGCGCGATCCCGAGCGGCGCGCCCGCGTAGGCGCCCGCGTCGAACACCGCGCGTCCCTCGAGCGCGGTGAGCGTCCCGTCCCGGCGGGCTCCGAGCTTCAGCTCGATCACCGCCGGAGGCGCCGGTGTCGTGGACAGGAACTCCTCGGTCCGCGTCATGACCACCGAGACCGGCCGCCGGAGCTTGATGGCGAGTGCCGCGGCCAGGGGCTCCAGCAGCACGAACTTCGCGCCGAACCCGCCACCCAGCGGCGTCGCCACGATCCGCACGCGGTGCTCGGGCAGCCCCAGCGCCTCGCACACCTCCGAGCGCGTGAAGAAGAGCGCCTGGGTCGCGGTCCAGACGGTGAGCGCGCCCAGCGGGTCGACGTCGGCCACCACCGCCCGCGGCTCGAGGTAGCCCTGGTGGACCATCGGGGTCTCGAAGCGGCGCTCGACCACCACTTCCGCCTCGGCGAATCCTCGCGCGACGTCACCGCGGTGGAATCGCTGCGTGCTGACCACGTTCGGGCCCACCGCCTCGTGGAGCTGCTCGCCGCCCGTCGCCGCCCCGTGCATCCCGAGCTCCGCCTCGCCAGCCGCCCCGGCCCCCGGTCTCACGGGGGTCGCCCCCTGTCGCATCGCGCCCAGCGGGTCGAGTGCGGCCGGCAGCGGCTCGTACTGGACCTCGACCAGTCCGGCGGCATCCTCGGCGAGCGCCGCCGTCTCGGCGACGACCGCGACCACCGGGTGCCCGACGAACATCGTGTAGTCGGGCGCGAGCGGCGACTTGGTTCGCGCGGTGGGATCGACCTTGGCGAGCCCGAGATCGGCCGCGCCGAAGACTCCGACGACTCCCGGCCGTGCGGCCGCCTCGCGCCCGTCGATGCGCACGATCCGCGCATGGGCGTGCGGGCTCAGGACGAGCCGCGCGTGGAGCATGTTCGGCAGCTGGATGTCGCCCGCGAAGCGGGTGAGGCCGGTCACCTTCTCGCCGCCGTCGAGGCGGCGCACGGATCGGCCGATGGGCGAACCCTGGGTCATGTCGGGGCTCCGTTGGCTAGAGGTCGCGGACGGTCGGCGGCACCTCCTCGATCTTACTGCCAGGACTCGGCCGCAGCGAGGGGACTCGTCTCGCGGCGCCGGCGCGGAGGCTACCGCATCACGAAGGCGTCACCGGCGCTCGCACCGGCGGACCGCCTCTCATCGGTCCTCACGCTCGCGTGTCGCCCTCGCGGCTTCTCAGGCCCATCGGGAGGGCAATCCGGCGCGCCGCCATCGCGCGAGTGGGACGCATCGGTCCGTCGCGCGCCGCTCAGGGAACGAGCGCGCCGTCCATCGACCAGAGGCCGGCCCCGCCGATGATCAGCGCGAGCGCGATTCCGATCACGAGCAGGTGGAACTCGAAGCCCTCACCCTTCTGGTTGCCGTACCAGTTCATGAAGAACCCGTGCGGGGTGTGAGCCGTCAGCACGGCAACGACCATGACGCACGCGATCCCGAAGGCCGCCACCCGGGTGAGGAGGCCGATCGCCAGACCGAACGGCCCCAGGAACTCGGCCATGATGGCCAGGAACCCGAGCGGGGCCGGGAACTTCGCCCCGAAGAACCCCATGGTCTTCTTGAAGCCGTAGCCCCCGAACCACCCCAGCATCTTCTGGGCGCCGTGCGGGAAGATGACGATGGCCAGGGTCCACCGGAGGATGAGTTGGATCACGCTCGGGTCGGTGGCGAAAAGCCATTCCATTCGGAGGCCTCCTCTCGGGAGTGATCGAGCCCCGCAGGCGCCCGACGGGATGACGGGAACGATCACGCGCCTGCCTTCAGGGATAGAAGGTGCGGCGGCCTTCCTCGCGCGTCCAGACGCGGATCATGTGGCGCTTCCGGTGCGGCTCCGGCGCATCCCGGAAGTCGGTGCGGCTGTGGGCGAACGCCCGGTTGTTGATGTACTGGATCTGCCCCCGCTCGATGGTGAACTCGACGCACAGCGCGGGTGAATCCACGACGGCCCGCATGGCCGCCAGCGCGTCCCGGCCTTCGGCGTCGAGCGGCGCGCCGGTCAGCTCCGCCCCCGCTTCGATCAGACGCTCGTTGAAGCGCCCGACCAGCGAGCGGCCGTCGTACTCGAAGATCGGCTGCGCACCGACCTTCGAGTCGTCCGGACCGTGCTCGGCTTGCCGGTCCCACGGAAATGGCCGGTAGAGGCGCGGGAGGACATCGCGATGCCGTCGCCGGAGCTCGTTGTGCGCGGTGCCCAGGCTGACGAAGCGGCTCACGCCGCCCTCCTGCGCCGGGTTGATGCAGTAGAGCCCGACCAGGTGCGGCGGCAAGTCCAGCCACGGACCGTCGGTGTGGAACGTGAGGTCGAGGTTCGTGACGGAGCGCCGGACGCCGTACTCGAGCGTCTTCCCGGTGTCCCGGACGTCGTACAGCATGGCGCCGTTCCAGGCCTGGGCGACCGGCCGCTCGATCAGCTGACTGAGCAGCCAGCAGAGCAGCCGGTTCTCCTCGGGCTCGTAGCGCTCGACGGGCAGGCGATCCAGCACGGCCAGGCCGATGCCGGCGGAGACCTTCGCGCGCACCGCCGCCATCGCCTCGGCGCACTGGGACAGCGCGAACTGGTCCGGGCTCAGGAGCAGCGTGGGCAGGGGGTCCCGCCTCACCTGTCGCAGCACGGTCTCGAGCTCCTCGAGTCCCCGGGGCGGCAGCGTGACCAGCCAGTCTTGCGGCGAGAGGTCGTCGCGTCGCCATGCGCGGCCGTCGCGAATCTCGTTGGTGAGCATGCGCGGCGGGGAGCCGATCATCGGCAGGGACCCTCCGGCGTCACTATAGCGCGTCCTGCCTGTCGAGGGGCGGGCCGCGGGGAGCCATGGCGACGGGCATCACGATCGCCGACCGTCGGGCCGGCGCCCGCGATCCACGCCCCTCGAGCACGCTCCCCTAGCTCTTCAGGAACGCCCTCATGAGCGCGCTGATGCCGTTCCAGGCGATCTGGACGCCGATGCACAGTGCGATGAACGCCGAGAGGCGCAGGAGAACGCTGGTGCCCGTTCGCCCCAGCAAGTGCGCGATGTTCTCGGCGAACCGGTAGCAGAGGTAGATGGACAGGGCGACGAGCGCCACGCCGGTGACCATCGCGACGACCAGCGTCACCTGGTACAGCCCCGCCTCGGAGGTGTTCGCGCCGAGCGTGATGGCCACGGAGATCCCACCGGGCCCCACGGTAAGCGGGAGCGTCAGCGGGTAGAAGGCGCGGGTCCCCAGCTCCTCGGGTCTCCAGCTCTGGGCGGTCGGGGCCTCGGCCTCCTCCTCACGCTGGTGGAGGAACGTCCAGCCGAAGGACATGATGATTAGCCCGCCGCCGACCTGCACGATCGGCAGCGAAAGACCGAAGAACCTGAGGATGTACGACCCCACGAACATGGACACAACCAGGATGATGAAGACGTTGAGCGCGATGCGCCACGACAGCACCTTACGGACGTCCGCCGAGGTGCCCGCCGTGCTCGCCAGGAAGATCGGCACGTTGGCGGGAGGGTTCAAGAGGGACGCCAGCGCCGCGAACACGAGCGTGACGACCTTGAAGCCGAGGACGACCTGGTTCATGTTCCCGCCACGGCGCGGCGGCGCCCGGGTCCGTCGAGGACCTGATCCAGCACCCAGTTGTTGACGCGGTGGACGGCCGGCTCGCGGAGCGCGAACGGCCCGGGCCGCCTGAGCACGGACGCCAGCCCGACCTGCTGCGCCTCGCAGATGCCGTTGTCCTCGGCGATGCCGGTCTCCCACCGGTGCATGTACTTCTTCACGCCCTCGGCGAAGTCCGGGCGCGCCACCGTGGCGCGTGGGAAGCAGAAGCCGACCTCGAGCCGCGAGCGCACCGGCCCCAGGGGAAGGACCCGCAGCCACCACATGGCGTCCTGCGTGCACGCGAACTGGGTCGCGGGATGGAGGATGGTGAAGTACGTCCCGTGCGCGGGCCGGTCCCGGAGTCCGGGGACGTGCGGGAACGGCGCCGTCTCGCCGGGCAAGACCGCGATGCTCGTCTCCTGGGGAATGTAGATCGCGTCCCAGTGACCGCGCGTCTCCTCCTGCACCGCGTACTGCTGGCCGAGGCTCGCATGATGCACCGCGCCCGTGTGGTACTCCTCCATGGCGTTCTCGACGATAAGCTTCCAGTTGGCGGCGAGATCGTAGTCGATCCGGCGGACGCACACCATCTGGTCGAAGTCGTACGAGCCGAGCTTCTCCGCGAGGTCCCCCAGGTGCTCGGCCAGTCCCGGGCCCGACTCGGTGAAGCTCACGAAGACGAAGCCTTGCCAGCGCTCGCAGCGGACCGGCGTCAGCCCCCAGTCGGCCCGATCGAATCCGGGGCGGTCCTGCATGCCGGGCGCGCCGAGAAGCCGCCCATCGGGCCCGTAGGTCCACGCGTGGTACGGGCACACGATCGTGCGGCAGCGGCCGTGGCCGTCGAGAAGCCGGGCGCCCCGGTGCCGGCAGGTGTTGGCGAATGCGCCCACCCGGCCCTCGGCGTCCCGGAGCAAGAGGATCGGCCCCGCCACGGTGTCGACCGCCAGGTAGCTCCCGGTCTCCGGCACCTCATCGGCGCGGCCCACGAAGTGCCAGCCCGGGATGAAGATCCGCTCGACCTCGCGCGCGTAGAATTCCGGCGCCGTGTAGCACCACGCCGGCAGCGTCTCGGCCTCGCCGACCGGGCGGCGCACGCCCCGGTAGTGGGCCGGATCGAAGCGGTCCACGCTGACCGTCATGCCCGGGCCGCCGCGGGGCTCGCCCGGAGCGCAGCGAGCGCCACAGCGAGCCGTTCGTAGTCCGCGGCCGAGTTGTAGATCTGCGCCGACACGCGGAGGATCCGGCAGGCGAGCGCCGCCCAGGTGAAGACCGGCAGCTCGAGCCCGTAGCGATCGAAGAGCGCGACGTGGAGCGGGTCGCGCTCGCCGTCGACCGGCGCCGGCAGGAAGCCCTCGGGGACCGGCAGCGCGGCGAGCGAGCCGATCATCGAGTCCGGCGCGGGCGGCGGCACGCCCAGTGCGGCCGACAGGCGATCCCGGGCCGCGAGGGCCGTCGCCCGGTTGTGGGCCATGAGCGCGGGCCAGCCTCCCGGCAGGAGCGAGCCCATGTAGCGGATCGCCTCGGGCACGGTCAGGTACGCCGTGGGATCCGTGGTACCCACCCAGTCGAACTCGAGTCTGAACCGCGAGCGGTCGACGCGCGGCGAGTTGGCGCCGTGACTGATCACGAGGGGCCGCACGGCCGCCTGGCGATCGCGCCGCACGTAGAGGAAGCCCGAGCCCTTCGGCGCGCAGATCCACTTGTGGCAGTTCCCGGTGTAGTAGGCCGCGCCGAGAGCTCGAAGATCCAGCGGGACCATCCCGGGCGCGTGCGCGCCGTCCACGAGCGCGTCGACGCCTCGCGCGGCGAGCTCGCGGACCAGCCGCTCGAGCGGCAGGACGAGTCCCGTCGGGCTCGTGACGTGATCGACCAGGGCCAGCCGGGTGCGCGGGCCGACACGGGCCAGCACCGCGTCCACCACCTGCTCCGGTGTCGCCACCGGAAACGGCAGCGTCGCGACGACGATGCGGGCGCCCGCCCGGGCACCGGCGGCGTTCAGCGCGTTGCGACAGGCGTTGTACGTGTGGTCGGTGGCCAGCACCTCGTCGCCCGCGCCGAGATCGAGCCAGCGGAGGACCGTGTTCACGCCGGTGGTGGCGTTCGGGACGAACGCGAGGTCGTCGGCGGGCGCACCGACGAAGGCGCCGAGCGCCGCGCGGGCCGCGTCGAGCAGACCCTCCAGGTCCCGGCTCAGGAAGCGAACCGGCTCGGCCTCCAGCCGGTCCCGGAGCCGCGCCTGCGCCTCCAGCACCGCCCGCGGGCAGGCCCCGAACGAGCCGTGATTCAGAAACGTGACGCCCGGGTCGAGCGGCCAGAGCGCGCGCCAGCCACCGGATGGAGGTCCCTCGAAGGCCATGGCTCGCCATCCTCGGCCAGCCGGCGCTCTCCGTCAACGGCCATCCGGGCGCGCCGGCTACCCCGGGCGGCTCGGCTCGGCTCCTCCCGCTTCCGGGCGCGCCGTTGCCTCGGCCGCGACCAGACCGGCGAGGAGGCACAGGGCGAAGAAGAACCACGGGCCGCCACGCGCGAGCCAGCCACCGAAGAGGAGCAGGCAGCAGGCGAGGCCGCCGCCGAGTCGACGCGGACCTCGCGACGCCGGCTGCCCCAGCACCGACGCCATCAGCAGGAGCCCCACGGCCGGGAACGCGTATACGAGATGATGAACCTCGGAGATCGGCGTCACGAGGAGCAGGGCGATCAGGTAGAGGCAGAACACCCAGATCTCCCGTCCCGGAGGCCGCCGACGCCGGGACACGATCTCCACGACGGCGAGCCCGAGCAGCGGCAGGCCACTGCCCAGCGCCCGACGCCAGAGCGCCCGGCTCCAGTCCGGCGACACCTTCTCGAGCACGCCGTTCACGGAGAAGCGGACACCCTGGTGGATCGGATAGTCTCCGTGGACGCGCGTCAGCAAGACCGAGTGCAGGTACGCCCGGTACGGCGCGAGTCCCTGCCCGATCAGGGGGAGCGGCGCCAGTAACAGCACCGCGGCCACGGCGAGGCAGAGGACGATCGCGACCCATCGCCGACGCGCGCCCAGGAAACCGAGCAGCAGGGCCGGATTGAGCTTGACTGCAATGGCTGCCGCGAGCGGCAGCGCCGTGCCGATCGTCCGGCGCTCCACGCATGCGCGGAGGCTCAGCACGCAGAGCAGGAGGACCGGGAAGTTCACCTGCCCGTTGAGCAGGTCATTCTGGATGGGATCCCACAGCAGGAACCAGAGTGCGACCAGGGACACGGTGATCGGCACGTCGGCCCGGATGATGCCCGACCTGCGGGCGAGGCCCGCCACGACCAGGGCCCCGCCCACGAGCGACGCCACGCTCACCAGGAGCCACACGATCGTGGCCACGTCGCGCGGCACGGCCGCGAGCGGCCCGAGGATCGCCGCGAAGAACAACGGATACATGTAGGGCATCGCGCCGGTCATCGAGTAGGGATTCTTCCCGGCGAACAGGGCGTCGGAGGCCTGGAGGTACATGGTGAAGTCGTTGCCGTTCGGACGATGCGCCTTGTGGAGCGCCCCGAAGAGCAGGATCGTCACGCAGATCGCCCACAGCCCGATACTCCCCACCCGGGCTCGGCGGGACTCCAGGACCGCGACCAGCGACTCGCGCATCACGCCGCCCACTCTAGCCGGTCGCTTGCCGGCGCGACAAGGAAGCGAAGGAAGCGGAAGGGCGCCCCGATCAGCGGCGATTGTCCGGAGGGAGCGTGTACACTGGCGCGGTCGGCGCAGGCTCCGCGCACTGCGGCGCCAAGCGATCCTCGCGAACGGAGGCGGTGCATGAGCGCACGGACGACGGGCCGAGCGGTGATCGGCTTCGACGAGATCGTCGGAGGCCAAGCAACGGGGCTCCTCGAGGTTCAGACCGTGGGCGCCGGGCCGGCGGGGCGGCTGCCCCTCACGCCGGAGATGCTCCTCGACGGGCCGAGCGGCGATCTCTTCGGCTGGACCCAGAACGCCGGCATGGGATGGGATCCCCGCGAGCTCGGGCGCCCGCAGTTCCTGATCCTCTCGACCCAGGGCGGCATTCGCGCCCCCGACGGCCGGCCCATCGCGCTCGGCTATCACACGGGCCACTGGGAGGTCGGGCTCCTCATGCAGGCGGCCGCCGAGGAGCTCCGCGGCCTGGAATGCCTGCCGTTCGCCGGCTTCGTCACCGATCCCTGTGATGGCCGCACCCAGGGCACCGTCGGGATGATGGACAGCCTCCCCTACCGGAACGATGCCGCCCAAGTGTTCCGCCGGCTCATCCGCTCGCTGCCGACCCGGCGCGGCGTCCTCGGCGTCGCCACGTGCGACAAGGGCCTGCCCGCGATGATGATGGCGCTCGCCGGGATGCGCCGCCTGCCCTGCGTCCTGGTCCCCGGCGGGGTGACGCTGCCCGCCCGCGACGCGGAGGACGCCGGCACCGTGCAGTCCATCGGCGCGCGCTTCGCGCACGGCGAGATCACGCTCGAGCGCGCCGCCGACATGGGATGCCGCGCGTGCGGCTCGGCGGGCGGCGGCTGCCAGTTCCTCGGCACCGCGGCGACGTCGCAGGTCGTCGGCGAGGCGCTCGGGCTCGCCCTGCCCCACAGCGCGCTCGCCCCGTCGGGCCAGCCGATCTGGCTCGACGCCGCCCGGCGGTCCGCGCGCGCGCTGATCGCGCTCGAGGCGCGCGGGCTCACCACGAGCGACATCCTCACCGACGCCGCGGTGCGGAACGCGATGATCGTCCACGCGGCGTTCGGCGGCTCCACCAACCTCCTGCTGCACCTGACGGCGATCGCCCACGCCGCAGGGCTCCGGCGGCCGACGGTCGACGACTGGACCGCGGTCAATCGTCAGGTCCCGCGGATCGTCGACGTGCTGCCGAACGGGCCGCGCTACCACCCGACGGTGCGCGTCTTCATGGCCGGCGGCGTGCCGGAGGTGATGCTGCACCTGCGACGGCTCGGCCTCCTCGATCTCGGCTGCCTCACCGCATCCGGCGAGACCCTCGGGCGAACGCTCGACTGGTGGGAGCACTCCGAGCGCCGGCGCGCGCTGCGGGAGCGTCTCCGCGCCCAGGACGGCGTCGACCCCGACGACGTGATCATGTCGCCCGAGCTGGCGCGCGGCCGCGGCCTCACCAGCACCATCACCTTCCCGCGCGGCAACCTCGCGCCGGAAGGCTCCGTGATCAAGAGCACCGCCATCGATCCCTCGGTGGTCGATGCCGACGGTGTGTACCGCAAGACCGGCTCCGCGCGCGTCTTCACGACCGAGCGCGCGGCCATCGCCGCGATCAAGAGCACGGGGCCCGAGCGGGTGAAGGCCGGCGACGTCCTGGTGCTGATCTGCCGGGGGCCGCTCGGCACGGGTATGGAGGAGATCTATCAAATCACCGCCGCGCTCAAGCACCTGTCGTTCGGCAAGCACATCGCCGTGCTGACCGATGCGCGCTTCTCCGGCGTGTCAACCGGTGCGTGTGTCGGACACATCGCGCCCGAGGCCCTGGCCGGCGGCCCGATCGGCAAGCTCGTCGAGGGCGACCGCGTCCGCATCGTGATCGACCGCAACCGGCTCGAGGGCTCGATCGACCTCGTCGGCCACGGCGACCAGAGCTGGGATCCGGCCGAAGGCGCGCGCGTGCTCGCCGCGCGCTCGCCGCGTCCGGACCTCGCGCCTGATCCCGAGCTCCCGCCGGAGACCCGGCTCTGGGCGGCGCTGCAGGCGGCCGGCGGTGGCACCTGGGGCGGATGCGTGTACGACGTCGACGCGATCGAGGCCGCGCTCGAGCGCGGGCGCCAGCCGGCGTGACCGACCGCGGCCCGGCGGACGTCGAGCCGGCGGCCGGGCCGGAGGTCATCGGGCGCACCACGGGGCTGCTCCTCGGATTGATCGTCGCCGTCTATCTCAAGCACGCGCTCCACTACCGCGGAGTCATCGACGACGCGTTCATCTCGTTCCGCTATGCGAGGAATCTGGTCGAGGGCCACGGTCTGGTGTTCAACCCGGGGGAGCGCGTCGAGGGCTACACCAATCTCCTCTGGGTGCTGATCCTCGCGGCGGGCGCGCGCCTGGGCGGTGATCCCGTCGTGTGGAGCCAGGTGCTCGGCCTCGCCGTCGGCCTGGGGACTCTGCTCGTCGTCTTCCGCGCCGCCGCCCGGGAGACGTCTCCGCTGGTCGCGCTGGTGGCGCCCGCCTTTCTCGCGACCAATCGCACCTTCTGCGCGTGGTCCACCGGAGGGTTGGAGACGTCGCTGTTCACGTTTCTCATCGTCCTCGGCGTGAGCCGGATCGGCCTCGGCACGCCGACGGCCCTCGGCGCGGGCGGGATCGCGCTCGGGCTCGCGGCCCTCACGCGCCCTGAGGGGGTGCTGGTCGCCGCCGGAGTCGGCCTCGCTCTCGTCTGGGATGCGTGGAGCGAGCCGCGGCCCGCGGCGGGACCGCGCGCGCTCCTGCCGTGGCGGTCCCTGCTGATGGTCCTCGGCCCGGTCGCGTTGCTCGTCGGGGGGCACCTCGCGTTCCGGCTCGCCTACTACGGCCGCTGGGCGCCCAACACGGCCGCCGTGAAGATCCCGGGGATCTATCTCGCCTCGGGCCTGCTCCACGTCGCGCTCTTCCTCCGCGACAACCTCCTCGGGCCCGAGGCCGTCGCGCTGGCGCTCGCCGTCTGGGCGTCCTGGTCTCCGCGTCGTCGCCGCGACCGCGCCCTCGCGGTGACGAGGTGCGGCCTGCTGGTCTCGGTCGTGTACCTCGTCTACATCGCGCTCATCGGCGGCGACGTCTTCGAGTACCGGTTCTTCCATCCGGTCCTGGGCCTGCTCGCGGTGCCGGTGGCGGCGGGGATCGCGCACGGCGCGCGGGCCCTCCGCGGAACGGGAAGCCGCACGCTACCCCTCGCCGCGGCGGCCACGCTGGCGATGCTCGTGGTGGTCCATGGCCTCGTGGTCTCGTACGCGGGATTCCAGGTGGTCGACCGGCCAGTCGCCCTCGGGCCCCAGCACGGCAATGTGTCGATCGTGAGCGTCGAGTTCGAGCAGGCGTTCGCCCAGCCGTTCGCCCGCCTCGGACAGTGGCTCGGAGCCCACGCCGCCCCCGGCGAGACGGTCGCGCTGCGCGCGATCGGCGCGGCCGGGTACTACTCGGGGCTCCGCGTGGTCGACGTGCACGGCCTGATCGAGCCGGATCTCTCGCGGCTCCCCGTCCTTCGCCGGGATGTCGTCGGCCACGAGCGTCGTGCGGACGTCGCCTATCTGCTCGAGCGGGGCATGACGTACTACGCCGCGGGGCGCACCCCCATCCCGCTGCCCGGGCCGGATCCGAACCGGTTCGTCCGGGTCCGGCTGCCGGACGGCGAGGTCCTGGTGTTCCAATCGGTCGACCCGAACGCGCGGATCCAGCCCGGCGAGTACTCGGGAGAGTAGCCCCGTGTCAGCCACGACGGGCGGGATGGCGTCGGGCCGCGATCCCCTGAGGGCTTCGGGAGTCCGGGGACCGGAGACCCGCGACCTTCTGGCGGCACTGCTCTCTCACTATTACCTCGCCGCCGCGCTTCGTCGCACCGGGCAGCAGGCGGAAGCCGATTCCCAGCTTGCGCGCGCCCGCGCGCTCGACCCCCGCCGCGACGCGCTCCCGGTCACGCCCGAGGGAACTCCGTCCGGTCGGGGCGCGTTTTCTCAAAGCGGGACGGGCTCGACGCCATAGTCGCCATCATGTCGACACAAGGAATACGTTGAGCACCCGGCCGCTGGGGGGTCTCGTCCTTCTTGGCGCCCTCACCGTGCTGTGGGGAAGCAACTGGCCGGCGATGAAGCTCGCGCTACGGGAGCTCGATCCGTGGACGTTCCGGACGATCTGCCTCCTGGTCGGCGGCGGCGGTCTCCTCGCTCTGGTCCGGGTGGGCGGCCAGAGTCTTCGCGTGCCGAGGCCGGAGCGCGGGCCGCTCGCGGTGGTCGCCTTCTTCAACATCACGGCGTGGCATCTCTGCTCCGCGTACGGGCTCACGCTGGTCCAGGCGGGGCGGGCCGTGATCATCGCCTACACGATGCCGCTCTGGACGGTGATCTTCGCGCGCTTGCTGGTGGGAGAGCGGATCACGCGTCCGCGAGTGGCGGCGCTCGGCCTCGGACTGGGAGGCATGGCCGTGCTCATTGCGCCCGAGGCGAGCAAGCTCTCGCACGCCCCGGCAGGCGTCCTGCTGATGCTGGCGGCGGCCGGCGCGTGGGGCTTCGGCACCGTGTTGACCAAGGCCCAGCGCTGGACGATCCCGACGTCCGTCCTGACGGGCTGGCAGGTGCTCCTGGGCGCGCTGCCGATCGCGCTGGGCGCGCTGCTCCGCTCCGTCAGCGGCGCCGACGGCGGCGCCGCGGCTTGGCTCACCGCACTCTCGCCGGCGGCGCTGATCGGCACGGCCTACGCGACGCTCGTTGGCGTGATCTTCTGCCACTGGGCGTGGTTCCGCCTCGTGTCGATCGTGCCGGCCGCCGTCGCCTCGATCGGGACGCTCGGCATTCCGATCGTCGGGCTCTTCACCAGCGCCCTGGTGCTCGGTGAGCCCGTGGGGCCGGCCGAGCTGCTGGCCCTGGTGCTGGTCCTGGGCGGACTCGGCGTCCTGATCGGCGGGATGGCGATCGAGACCACCGAATCGCTCCCGGGGTCCCGGGCCGTCTCAACAGCCAAGAGGAGGTCGACATGATGGTCGCCAGGGAGTCGGTCCGCCGCCGCGGGATGCATCGGTCCCCATGGATCCTGGTCCTCAGCGTGCTCGTCGCACTGGCCGGATGCGGCGCGCCGGCGCCCCGGCCCGTGATCCCGGACAACCTGCCCAACACGACCAACCAGGACGTCTTCGTCCTTCGATGGGCCCTCCAGAAGGAAGCCGCCGTGACGCGCGCGGTGGGGCGGATCGAGACCAACACGACCACGCCGGTCGAGATCACCCTCGGTCTCTTCGGTCTGGATGCCAGTGGCCGCATCGTCAGTCGCGGCACGAGTTGGCTTCGCCCGATGAGTTTCGCCAATGTGCCCATACCGTTCAGCGTCGAGCTGACCCCGACCGGCCAAGAGGCGAAGTATGAGCTGACCGTGCTCAACTATCGCCTGCCAAACATGCGGAT
>CAYXBJ010000049.1:0-59433 GCA_964463175.1 uncultured bacterium | reverse complement strand
GGCCCGGTTGCCCCACTCCCAGTGCCAGATGTGGTTGTCCTTCTTGTCCTTCTTGTCGGTGCGCAGCACCGGGGCGCCCGGCTCGAGCGCCTTCTTCGGATCGACCACCACCGGCAGGGGCTCGTACTCGACCTCCACCGCGGCGACGCCGTCGGCCGCCCCGTAGCGGGTGGTGGCCAGCACCGCCGCCACCTCCTGCGCCTGGTACATGACCTTCTCCACCGGCAGCACCATCTGGGTGTCCGACATGAGGGTCGGCATCCAGTGGAGGTTGTACTTGGCGAGATCCTGGCCGGTGATCACCGCGAGGACGCCGGGGATCGCGAGCGCCTTCGTGGCGTCGATCTTGACGATCTTCGCGTGCGCGTACGGGCTCCGCACGATGTCGAGGTAGAGCATGCCGGGCAGCTGCACGTCGTCGACGTACGTGCCCTGGCCGCGGATGAAACGCGGATCTTCCTTCCGCTTGAGCGAGTGGCCCATCCCCCCGACTTCGGACGACGTGCGCGGAGCGTGCTCGGGCGCCATCTTGCGCCTCCTAACCAGCCGGGGCGGCCAGCTTGGCCGCCGCGTGCTGGATCGCCTTGACGATGTTCACGTAGCCGGTGCAGCGACAGAGGTTGCCCGAGATCGCGTGGCGGATCTCGTCCTCGCTCGGGTGCGGATGATGCTGGAGGTACGCGTAGCTCGTCATCAGCATACCCGGCGTGCAGTAACCGCACTGGAGCCCGTGCTCCTGCATGAAGCCTTCCTGGACCGGGTGCAGCGTCCCGTTCTGCTCGAGCCCCTCGACGGTCATGACGGCCCGGCCGTCCGCCTGGACGGCGAAGACCGTGCAGGACTTCACGGGCCGCCCGTCGAGCAGGACCGTGCAGGCTCCGCAGTGGGTCGTGTCGCAGCCGATGTGCGTCCCGGTGAGGCGGAACACCTCCCGGAGCAGGTGGACCAGCAGCAGGCGCGACTCGACGTCCGCTTCGCGCCGCTCGCCGTTGACCGTCACGCCGACGTGCATCCGGCCCTCCTTGTGCTCGCGCCGTTCAGTGCGCCGCGCCGGCGCGCTCCAGCGCGCGACGGATCGCCCGGGTGGTCAGCACCCGCACCAGGTCCCGCTTGTACTCGACCGACCCCCGGAGGTCTTCCGCCGGATCGCTCTCGGCCGCCGCCGCGCGCGCCGCCTCTCGGATCGTGGCGTCGTCCGGCCGCTGACCCCGGAGCAGCCCCTCCGCCCGCGTGGCCTTGATCGGGGTCGGGCCCACGTTGGTGAGACCGATGCCCACGCGCACGCACGCGCCGTTGTCCCCGAGGGTGAGCTGCACGCCCACCGCCGCGGTCGCGAAGTCGCCGACCTTGCGTTCCAGCTTCAGATACGCGCCGCCTGACCGGGGCGGCGGCAGCGGGATCCGGATCTCGGTGAGGATCTCGCCGGGCGCGAGCGCGGTCTCCAGCGGTCCGGTGAAAAACCCGGCGACCGGCATCTTCCGCGTCCCCTTTGGCCCCAGCGCGACGACCTCCGCCTCGAGGGCCAGCATCACCGCCGGGTGGTCGTTCGCGGGGTCGCCGTGCGCGAGGTTGCCGCCGACGGTGGCGAGGTTCCGGACGATCGGGTCGGCGATCACGCGGCAGGCGTCGGCGAGGATGGGGAACCGCCGGCGCACGACGTCGGACGTCTCGAGCTCCGACTCCCGGACGAGCGCGCCGATCACGAGGGCGCCGTCTCGCTCGGCGATCCCGTCGAGGCCGCCGATCCGATTCAGGTCCACGACGTGGCGCGGCGAGGCGAGCCGGAGCTTCATCAGGGGGATGAGGCTCTGGCCGCCGGCCAGCACCTTCGCATCCTCGCCGAGCCGACCGAGCAGCGCCACGGCGTCCTGAAGGGTGGACGGGCGATGATACTCGAAGGTCGCAGGGATCATGCTCGTCCTCCCAGCGTGGGCACGAGGAAGCGCGGAGGCCGGATTGGCCGACCGATACTAGGAGCCCTGTCCCGGGGCTGTCAAGGGAACGATCCCTCTCACCCGGGGGTTCCCCGCCGACGGGACGGTGGCCCGGCCCACCCGACCGCCCGCCCGGCCGACCGGGCCCGGCCCGCCCCTCGCGTCGCTCCGCGAGGTGCGTTATGGTGGGCCGACGCTCGGGCTCCGGGCATCCCGGGACGCGCCGCCCGCGCGCGGGCGCGTCATGAGTCAGCCGCCGCATCCGCGCGAGGCGGGGGCACAGACAGGAAGGGCCAGCTCTGACGCGGCGACGCCACGGCGCTCTGGTCGTCCTCTTCTACCTGGCCGCGACCGCCGTCTACACCTATCCGCTCGTGTTCCATCTCTCGACCACCTTGCTGCGCGGGGGCGGCGGGGACATTCAGATGGAGACGAGCATCGTCACCTGGAACGCCCGGCAGATCCTGCACGATCCGCTCGGCGTCCACGATCTGCCCTTCTACTACCCCTATTCCCACACGATCGCGTACCAGCAGCCGGAGTTCTTCACGGGGCTGCTGGCCGCCCCGCTGCTCGCGCTGGGCGCCACCCCGCTGTTCATCATCAACGCGTTCGCCTTCGTGGCCCTCGTCGCGAGCGGGGCGCTCGCGTACCTGCTCGCGTACTCCGTCACGGGGCGGGTGGTGCCGAGCCTGCTCGCGGGCATCGTCTACGCCTTCTTCTCGAACCGCATGGACCATCTCGGCCAGTTCACCTACCAGATGGCGGCCCTGCCCCCCCTCATCCTCTGGGCGCTCCACCGCGTGCTCCGCGAGGCCCGGTGGCGCGACCTCGCCCTCCTGGTCGCCGCCCTCTGGGCCCAGGCGCTCTCGGGGCTCTACCAGACATTCGGCCTCGCGTTCGCCCTGGTGGGCTTTGCGGCGGCGTTCCTCCTCCTGCGACCCGCGGCCCTGACGCGCCGGCTGGTGCTCCGCAGCGTCGTCGCCCTGCTCCTGCTCGCCGCCGCCCTCGCCCCGTTCCTGTGGCCGTACGTCGCGCACAATCGCGAGCTCGGTCTCAAGCGCGACGTCAACGAGGCCGAGTTCTACGGCATGGACCTGCTCTCCCTCTTCGATCCGGGCGTTTTCAACATCGCGTACGGCAAGCGGCTGCTCTATCTGGAGCGCGCCGAGGGCGGCATGTTTCCCGGCTTCGCCGTCCTGGGTCTGGCCGTCCTCGCGGTGGGATCGCTCGCGGCCATGCCCACGACCCGGGCATCCGGGTGGATTGGCCGGACGCAACGCCTCCTCGCCGCGAGCGCCGGGCTCTGCCTGATCCTGATCGTCGTGGCCGCCGCCGGGGGCCTCGCCTTCCGCACCGGCGTGCTGCGGCACCTGAACGTGCGGAGCCTCTCGCTGCCCGTGAACCTCCTGCCGGTGCTCGCCCTCGCGGCCATCGCGCTCGAGGGCCGGCGGCGACGGACGGGGCCGCTGACGACCCGTGAATGGGTCCTGGTCACGCTCTTCCTGACGGTGCTCACCTATCTGCTGACGCTCGCCCCGACGCTCAAGATCGCCGACCGCCCCTGGGGGAACGCGCCGTTCCGCTGGTTGTACGCGTACGTTCCGGGCGCGTCGGCCTTCCGGGCCCCCGGGCGCTGGAGTCTGGCGTTCGCCCTGCCGCTGGGGCTCCTCGCCGCGCTCGGCCTCGGCGCCCTCGGCGATCGCCTCCCGCGCGGGCGCAACGTCGCGCTCGCCGCCGTCCTCGCGGCGGTGATGCTCGAGATCAGCGTGTTCCCGCTCCCGTGGGCCCGCCTCCCTCCGGTCCCGCCGATCTACGCCTGGCTGGCGGCCCGCCCCGGGGACTACGCCGTGCTCGAGCTCCCGATCGCCGAGCAGGGCGTCGACGCGTGGGCGATGTTCTGGGCGGCGAGCACGCACTGGCCGACGCTCGTCAACGGTGGCGGGGGCTTCCTGCTGGCGACCGTAGCCGACCTCCACGCGGCGATGCGGCCCTCCTTGAATCCGCGTGAATTCGGCCGCGCCGCCCGGCAGATCGTCCCGTTGCGCTACGTCGTGGTGCACCCGGACTGGTCCGGCCTGGCCGAACACTTCCGCACGACACCGCCCCCCGGCTTCCATCTGCTCGATCGGGTCGGCCAGGATGACGTGTACGAGCTCACCGCCGTGCCGGACACCGGCACCGACATTCACCGGGATTTTTCGTCCGTGTTCGTCCGCGCCCACCCGACCGCCGAGTTCGCGCTCCGGTTCGACGGGGACGATCCCGAGGTCACCCGCTGGGTCGACATCCAGCTGAACGGTCGCCCCGTGCGGCGAGCGGAGACGTCGGGGCCCGCGACGCTGACCCTCGCACCGCCCTACCGATTGGCGGACCGGAACGAGCTGCACTTCGTGCATCGCTACCGGGTGAGGCCAGAGGTGGTCGGGGCCGTCGACGCCTATCGACTCGGAACCACGGGGACCCGGTCTCCCGTGGACATCGAGCTGGTCAGCGTCGGGCGCGGACCCCAGGGCCAGGGGGGCCTGGTCTCGGCCCGCGTGAACGGGCACGAGGTGGTGGACGTGCCCCGTCGCGGGTACAACGTGGTCGCGCTCGACGGCGGAGACGGCCACGTCCTGTGGGGAGACAACTTCGACACCTTCGTCAGTCCGGCGGAGTCGCATCGCATGGCCGCACGCATCGCCAGCCTGCCGCCGGGCACCATCGTCATCGCCGGGGTCAAGACCGACGGCGGCGGGCAGCTCACGGCCGATGGCGTCGCGGCGCTCCGATCCGTCGGCGGCCAGCGGGATCTCCAGCGGACCCTCTGGCTCGCGCATGCGCTCATCGGCGTCAAGGGCGCGCCTGCGGGCACGGCCGTGGAGGCCGCCGGCCCCGGCAGCGTGACCGCCAGCGTCGGGCGCGCCCGGCCCCTCACCTTCACGCTGGAGACCTTCGCGCTCCGCTAGGGCGGGTACGCGGGGACGTGGGCGCGCCGCCCGCGCGCGGTCTCATCAGCGCGTCAGGTCGCCGGCAGCCGATCAAGGCCCGCCCCGCTCACGCGGCGCCCCGGGCGCTCGCCCGCGTCGTCGCACCGCTGGCACGCGTGGCGTGCCCGGCCGTCCCATCGATCGTCGCCTGCCCCTGGGGACGTTCCCCGCCTTGCGGACCTCCGATCAGGATGCTACGGTCTCCGCGATACGCAGCCAACCCACAGGGGAGCTCCGTGAGTCGCTCCCAGGTGACCGGGAGCCGCCCCGATGGTGCCAAACTGACCCTGAGTGAGGCCGCGCTGTCCCCGTTCGATCTCGTGATCCATGCGGGCCGGGTGCTGTGTCCGGTCACGGGCGTCGACGGGCCTGGCGCCGTGGCCGTCGTCGATGGTCGGATCGCGGCGGTCGGCCCCGCCGTCGATGGGCCCGCGCGTCAGGCGCTCCGGCTGCCTCACGCGGTCCTCCTGCCCGGACTGGTCGACCTCCACGCGCACCCCGCACGCGGCGACTCGCGCTACGGCGTCGACCCGGACCGTCACCTCCTCCCGTTCGGGACGACCACCGTGCTCGCCCAGGGTGAGGCGGGGGCCGACAATGTCGCCCGGTACCAGATGGCGGTCATCGCGCCCTCGCTCACTCGCGTCCTCCTGGCCATCAACATCGGCCGGCGCGGAGAGGCGACGCCGGGTGGCGCCTGCGAAGCCTCGGAGGACGTCGACGCGGCGGCCTGCGTGAAGGCCGTGCACGCCGCCCGGCGACACGAGGGCCACGGCATCTGGGGGATCGCGGTGAACGTCTCCCAGGCGACGTGCGGGCGCACCGATCCGCGGGCCGTCATGGCGGCCGGGCTCGAGGCGGCCGAGGAGACCGGGCTCCCCCTCCTGTTCGGGCCGCGCCGGGCCGAGGACTGGGCGCTCCGGGAGCAGCTCACGCAGCTCCGGCCCGGGGATGTCGTCACGTACTGCTTCAGCGACTGCCCGGAGGGGCTCGTCGCCGGCGACCGCGTCCGCGACGAGGTCTGGGCGGCCCGCGCGCGCGGGATCCACTTCGACGTGGGCCACGGCATGGGGTCGTTCAGCTTCCGGGTGGCCGAGCACGCGGTGAGCGCGGGGTTCCTGCCGGACGCGATCTCGACGGACCGGTACCAGCGGCACCTCGGGCTCTCGCCGCGCCACGACCTGCCCCGCACGCTCTCGAAGCTCCTCGCGGTCGGCATGACGGAGCGCGATGTCTTCGCGCGCGTGACGGCGCGCCCGGCCGCCATCCTCGGTCTCGCAGGCGAGGTCGGGTCGCTCGCGCCCGGGGCGGCCGCGGACCTGGCGGCACTCGAGTGGAACCCCCGCGCGGCGCCCCTTCGCGACACGAGCGGGGCGGAGCGACCGGGCGGCGCCTGGGAGCCCGTCCTGACCGTCCGCGGCGGCGTCGTCGTCCGACCTCCGTCCACGGACGCAGGGGCGCCCCGGTGACACCGTCGCGCTGGGAGCGGCTGAAGAACAACCAGACGGTGCTGGCCGTCCTGTTTCTCCTGCCGACGGTGCTCATCCTCCTGAGCGTGGTCGTCTACCCGTTCGGGTCCGCGGTCTGGATCAGCTTCCAGGCGAAGCTGGCGGGCTCGCCCGGGCGGTTCATCGGACTCCAGAACTACGGCGAGCTCCTCGGGAATCCCGTGTTCCTGCAGATCGTCGGGAACACCGTCTTTTACACCGGCGTCGCGGTGGCCATCAAGTTCCTGCTCGGGCTCGCGGCCGCCCTCGTGCTCGCGCCCGCGCGGCGGCTCAACGGCGTCTACCGGACCATCCTCTTCGTCCCGTGGGCGGTGCCGACGGTCATCGCGGCGCTCACCTGGCGGTGGGTCTACGACGAGTTCAGCGGCATGCTGAACAACGTGCTCCTCGCGCTCGGGCTCACGCAGAACGTCGTCGCCTGGCTGGCCGAGCCGCACCTCGCGATGTGGTGCGTGATCGCCGTGGCGGTGTGGACGGGCACGCCCTTCTACACGATGAGCTTCCTGGCCGGCCTCCAGGCCATTCCCCGGGAGCTCTACGAGGCGGCGCGGCTCGACGGCGCGTCGGCCGTCCAGGAATTCCGCTACGTGACCGTGCCCGGGATGCAGGCCATCTTCCTGGTCACCGTCATGCTGTCTACGGTCTTCACCTCCACGAGCCTGGTCATCGTCAACGTCCTGACCAACGGCGCGCCGGCCGAGCGGACGAACATCCTGCCGAACTTCTCCTTCAACCTCGCGATGGGGACCGGCCGGCTCGGCATCGCATCCGCGGTCAACATGATCTTCTTCCCCCTGCTCGTCCTCGTGATACTCGGCCTGAGCCGGCGCCTGCTCGCCGCGCGGGCGGCCTGACGATATGGCCCTGACATCCAGCATGCGCCGGCTCGATCGCGGGCGCGCGATCGCCGCGTACCTCGTGCTCGCGGTGCTGTTCGTGTGGACGCTGGGCCCGCTCTACTGGATGGTGACGACGTCGTTCAAGACGAACGCCGAGCTCTACGGCACCTCGGCGACGCTGTGGCCGCGGCAGCCGACCCTCGCGAATTACCGGGTCCTGTTCACCAAGACGCCCTTCGCGGTGTACTTCCGGAACAGCACGCTCATCGCCCTGGCCACGACCACGATCACGGTGCTGACCAGCGCGTTCGGGGCCTACGCCCTCGTCCGCCTGCGGTTCCCGGGGCGGCGGCTCTTCGCACGGCTCCTCGTGTACACGTATCTCGTGCCGCAATCGCTCCTCTTCATCCCGCTCTTCACGATCCTCGTGAACACCGGGCTGTCGAACTCGCGCACCGGTCTCGTCCTGACGTACCTCGGATTCACGGTCCCGTTCTGCACCTGGCTCCTCATGGGCTACTTCCTGTCGGTGCCGGTGGAGCTGGAGGAGGCCGGGCTGGTGGACGGCTGCAGCCGCCTCGGGGTGCTCTTCCGGATCGTGATGCCGGTGACGCTGCCCGCGCTGGCGGTGACCGCGTTCTTCTCGTTCACCCTGTCGTGGAACGAATATCTCTACGCGTCGGTGTTCGTCTCCGATGTGAACGCGAAGACCATCCCCACCGGAATCCCGAGCTTCATCATCGAGGACGTGTTCTTCTGGGGACCGATGATGGCGTCGACCGTCCTGAGCGTGATCCCTCCGCTCGCCGTGTACTTCGTCTTTCAGCGCTGGTTGCTGACGGGTCTCACCCTGGGCGCGGTCAAAGGCTGACGGCGCCCCGCTCCCGAACCCTCTCACATGGAGGACCGCCGGATGGACTCTCCGAAGCTCAGCCGCCGAACGATGCTCAAGGCCGGGGCGGGCGCCGCGGCGTTCGCCACGACCGCCAACATCTTCACGCCGCGCAAGACCTTCGCCGCGCGCGCCGAGAAGCTCGTGTTCTGGCTCCAGCCGAACTTCAACCCGACCGCCGACAAGATCCTCGAGGACCAGACCCGCGCGTTCGCGAAGCAAGCGGGGCTGAGTGACTCCGAGCTCCAGATCCTCAAGGTGCCGGGCGGCGAGATCCCGACCCGGATGGCCGCCGCGCTCGAAGTGGGCGCCCCGCCCGACGTGACCCGGCTCGAGGAGGGCTTCGTGGCGCGCATGCGGGCGCAGAAGGCGCTCCTCGACGTCACCGACGTCATGAACGAGATGAAGAAGGTGCCGGGCGGCGTGAACCCCGCCGTCATCGGGCTGACCGAGGAGGGCGGGCGCAACTACGCCGTCCCGATGGGCCTCAATCCGGTGGTCATGCACGCCCGCATGGATCTGCTCGAGCAGGCGGGCTACAGCGCGTTCCCGGAGACCTGGGAGAAGTTCATCGAGGCCTCGCTCAAGATCAACAAGCCGCCGTTCTACGCGTACGGGATGGCGCTCGGGACGTCGCCCGGCAACGACAGCACCGAGGACATCATGGCCTGCGTGTGGGCCAACGGCGGCAACATCATCGACAAGCAGAACAAGGTGGTCTTCAACTCGCCCGGCGCGGTCAAGGGCTTCCAGCTGGTCAAGGACATGTACTCGAAGCACCAGATCGTCCCCAAGGGGACGCTCAGCTGGGACAACTCCGGCAACAACAAGGCCTACCAGTCCAAGCAGGTGGCCTTCATCTACAACCCGCCGAGCGTCTACTCCTACCTCCTCCAGGAGGACAAGGAGCTGGCGGCGAAGACCGGCCTCTTCCCGGCGCCGGGCGGCCCGGGCGGCCGGGTGACGCGCGTGTACGTCGACTACTACGGCGTCTTCAAGGCGAGCCCCTACCCCGACATCGCCAAGGGGCTCGTGCGGTACCTGATGGAGCCGAAGAACTACAACGAGTTCATCACCGGGACGGCCAGCCGCTATCTGCCGACCTACCCGAAGCTCCTCGAGGATCCGTTCTGGACGTCGAACAAGGCGTTCGCCGGGCTGATCGACATCGGGAAGAACGGGGAGACCATCGGCCGCGACGGGGTCATCACCGCCGCCCTCGGCGAGGTCGTCGCCCAGTCGCTCCTCGCGAAGTCGGTCCAGACCGTGCTGGTCAACAACGTCGAGCCCGCGGAGGCGGTGGCCAAGGCCCACGCGGAGATCATCGCGATCTACAAGCGGTTCAACGAGCCGGTCTAGCCGGCTGCCGAAACACGCGCGCCCCGCTCCGACCGGGCTCTCCAGCCGGCGGGGCGGGGCCGTCATCACCCCCTGCCGGAGGAGGCCCGGTGCTCGACCTCGTGATCACCGGCGGGCTCGTGCTCGACGGCACGGGCGCGCCGGCGGCGCCGGCCGACGTCGCCGTCGCGGGCGGCCGGATCGTCGAGATCGGGCGCCTCCTCGGCGTCCGGGCCGCGCGCGTGATCCGCGCGGACGGGCGCATCGTCAGCCCCGGGTTCATCGACATGCACGCTCACGACGACTTCAACTTGCCGGTGAACCCGCTCGCCGCCGAGAAGACCCGGCAGGGGGTGACGACCCTGGTCACCGGCAACTGCGGGCTCTCGCCGGCGCCCCTCGGCCGAGAGCATCGCCAGGCCGTGCTGGACGCGGTCGACACGCTCGACAGCGGGCTCGCCTACGACTGGCCCACGTTCGGCGCCTTCCTGGACCGGATGCCGGCGCTCGGGCTGAACGCCGCGACCCTCGTCGGCCACGGCACCGTGCGCGCCGCCGTGCTGGGCGGCGAGGCGCGGGCGCCGCGGCCGGGCGAGCTCGCCCGCATGGCCGCGCTCGTCGACGAGGCGATGGCCGCCGGCGCCTTCGGGCTCTCGACCGGGCTGTTCGGCCCGCCGTCCGGATACGCCGCGATCGACGAGGTCGTCGCGCTCGCGCGCGTCGCCGCCCGCCACGGGGGCGGCTACCACACGCACATGCGGGACGAGGGGGTCCGCGTCACCGAGGCCGTGCGCGAGGCGCTCGAGATCGGCGCCCGCGCCGGCTGCCCTGTCCAGATCTCGCATCTGAAGATCTCGAGCCTCGACCGCTGGGGCCGCGCGGCCGAGCTCCTCGCCACCATCGCCGACGCGCGCCGGCGCGGCGTGCGCGTTGCCTGCGACCAGTATCCCTACCACGCCTCGAGCGGCGGCCTCCGGCATCACCTCCCCGCGTGGGTCCACGAGGGCGGCCTCCCCGCGCTCCTCGGGCGACTACGCGAACCCGGCTCCCGGGCGCGCCTGCGCTACGACCTGGTCGAGGGCATGGCGAAAGCCGGCGTCTCGATGCGCTTCTATCGCTGGGACCTGACCCGCGTCAGCGAGTCCCCCACGCGTCCCGATTACGCGGGGCTCACCCTGGCCGAGATCGGCGCGCGCGAAGCCACGGCCCCGGTGGACGCGCTCCTGGATCTTCTCCTCGCGGACGGCGGCCGCACGGGCGGCATCTACTTCCACATCAACGAGGACGACGTCCGGACCATCCTGCGCGACGCGCACGTGGCGATCGGGTCGGACGGGCTCTACACGGGCCGGCCGGGGCAGCCGGCGCGGGGCCGGCCGCATCCGCGGCACTTCGGCACGTTTCCGCGGGTCCTGGGCCGCTACGCGCGCGACGAGGACGTCCTCACGGTCCCGGAGGCGGTGCGGAAGATGACCTCGCTCTCCGCGGACGTCCTGGGCCTCGCCGATCGGGGCCGGATCCGGGTGGGGGCCGTCGCGGATCTGGTCGTGTTCGACCCGGCAACGGTCGCGGACCGCGCGACCTTCGAAACGCCGCACGAGGCGCCCGCCGGGATCGGCGCGGTGGTGGTGAACGGCGTCCCCGTGGCCCTCGACGGCGAGCCGACCGGCGCAACGCCGGGACGTGTCCTCCGTCACGGCGAGTGAGCAAGGCTGGATTGGCGCGGCCTGGTGATTGATTGGCCGCGAGGATCGTAGCCCGCCGCCGCTGAGCGACTCCGCGACTGCGGTGTCGCGCACCCGCGACACGCGGCTCTCCCTGCCGCGTCGCGCGATCAGCAGTCAGGACGCCAGTTCGTCTTCTGTTTCCGGCGATTTCCCGTTCACGCCGCGAGTGCCCTTCGGGAGTGGTATCGCGATTGCTCTTCCGTGCGTCGGGCGTCGGGCGGCCACCACGGCGGCAATGGCCGTGGGTCGGCTCTCGACGGCGTGTGGCAAACGGACTCGCAGCGGACGGAGGAGGGCCGGGTGATGACGAGCGGATTCCAGCGGGCGGTCGGTCTCTTCGCTCTGGTTGCGCTCCTGGCGCTGAGCATGGGTTTCATCCTCGAGAAGGCGCGCATCGGCACGCCTGCGCCCGGCGTCCCCGCGGTCGGCCAACCGGTCAGGCCCGGGGACGCGGCGAAGCCGGGCACGACCGACCCCGCCTACGATCGCTCGGATCTCGTCCTCAGCCTGGGGTAGCCCGCCGGACTCCAGGCGTCCGGACGCCACGCCACCTCAGCCCTTCGAGGGCGCGGGCGACGAGGGGATCCCGGCAACGGCTGCGCGCGGGGCAGGTCCGGTTCGGCAAGATGGTCGCGCGCTCGCCGCCGGCTAGCGACGCGGCCAGCGGCCGGGCGTCCCGAGGCCGAGCCGCTCGGCCATCCGCCGCGCCGAGGCGTGCGCGTCGGCGACCACCACCGCTTCGCTCACGCGGGTCGAGCGGCCCCCCGCCAGCACGATCCGCCCGTTCACCAGCACCGTGTCGGCCGTCGGGCCGTGGCCGAGCGTGACGAGCTGGTGCGCCGGCTCGACGCCCGGCCCGAGCTCCACCGTGTCGCGCCGACGCAGGACCAGGTCCGCCCGCTTGCCGGGCTCGAGGCTGCCGATCAACCGCTCGAGGCCGGCCGCCCGCGCGGCGCCGCGCGTGGCCATCTCGATGGCATCCTCGGACGTGATCGACTGGCCCACCTCGGTCGCGAGGTGGACCGCCAGGAAGGGCGCGTCGCCCACGGTGCTCTGGCGGGCCGAGTCGGTGCCGAGCGCCACGGTCGCGCCGCGGCGGTGCATCTCCGGGATCCGCGTCGGCAGGCGGAGCGGCGTGCCCTTCTGCAGGTACGCGAGCGGGCACCAGACGCTCGACAGTCCGGACGCGAGGATCGGCCCCACGTCTCCGTCGCGGATCACGTTCATGTGGACGAAGGTCGCGTTCGCGCCCAGCACGCCCAGGTCCTGGAGATAGGGGAGG
Organism: uncultured bacterium; assembly: GCA_964463175.1. Lineage (GTDB taxonomy): Bacteria > Methylomirabilota > Methylomirabilia > Rokubacteriales > DASRDR01 > DASRDR01. The sequence continues at coordinate 46,941 of CAYXBJ010000049.1, read as the reverse complement.
CGCGGCCGCCCCCAGCGCGCCTCCATGGCGGCGGCCATGTCGAGGTCGTAGCCAAGGTGGGAGTTCAGCACGACGCCCTCGCGATCGGCGAGCGCCTTGGCCGCACGCAGGAGCTCGTCGGAGGCCGTGCCCTCTCCGTAAAGCGCGACGTGGCCGTGGAGGATGCCGTCGGTGTCGCGGTTGCGATGGAGCTGGCCGCCGAGGAGCCGGAAGGACCGCTCGCCCGTCGGCGGGACCCGCGCGAACAGGCTCGGGCTCTTGAGCCCCGCGATCACATCCATCAGGGACGGGTCGTCCCAGAGATAGGGGTCGGCGAGCGAGCAGCGGACGCCCGTGGCGGTGGCCGCGGCGGCAACGGCATCCGGCTCGAACGCGCTCCCTGGCTCCATGAACGCGGTGTAGCCGTGACGCAGGAGCTCGAGACAGCCGAGCGTGGCGGCCGCGCGCTCGTCCTCCGGCCGGAGGGCGGCCTTCCAGTCGGCGTAGTTCGGCCCCGGGCCGCTGCCCCGGCTGCTGTCCCCCTGGAAGAAGCCCCGGCAGGTCTGGGCATTGATGTGCAGGTGCGCGTCGATAAAACCGGGGTGCACGATCCCGCCGCCCGCGTCGAGCGTCTCGGTGGCCTGCCAGCGGGCCCGCACCTCCGCCTCCGGGCCGACCGCGACGATCGTGTGGCCCCGCACCGCGACCGCGCCCGCGGTGTAGATGGTGCGGCGCGCGTCGAGCGTCAGCACTTCGCCGCCCTGCACGATCAGGTCGCAGCGCTCCGGAGCAGCCGTCACGGGAAGGCTCCCGGCTCGGCGGGCGGCGTCAGGCGCTCGCGTCCGGCGGAGCGTTGCGGCGCCAGCGCTCGAGGACGGCCATGTCGATGTCCACGCCCAGGCCCGGGCCGTCCGGCGGGTAGGCGAACCCGGCCTCGATGCGGAGCGGCCGCGTGAGCAGATCCTCGGTGTGATAGAGGACGCCGCACGTGTCGCTGTCGGGCCCGAGATTCGGCATCGCGACCCCGAGGTGGATCTGGGCTGCGGTGCCGATGCCGAACTCCGGCATGCTGCCGATCATGCAGGGCATGCCGGCCGCCTCGCAGAGCGTGAAGATGCGGCTCGCGCTGAGCAGCCCGCCCGCCTCCGTCACGTAGACGTTCGCGATGTCCGCGGCGCCGTGCCGGATCACGTCCATCGCGTCCCGGGGCGTCCGGATGCTCTCGTCCGCCATCAGCGGCACGCCGATCGCGCGGCGCACCTCTGCCAGGGCGACGAGGTCGCGCGGCGGGAGCGGCTGCTCGACCAGCTCGAGGTCCCACCGCTCCATGGCCCGGATGAGGCGAATGGCCTCCTTCGCCGTCCGCCAGGCCATGTTGGCGTCGATGCGGAGTCGCACGGCGGGGCCGATCGCGGCGCGCACGCGCTCGACCGCCTCGACGTCACGGCCCGGATCGTTCCCGACCTTGACCTTGATCGTGCGATGGCCCTCGCGGACGCGATCCCGCGCGAACTCGGCCATCGCTGCGGGCTCGCCGAACGGCACGGAGTAGCTGAGGGGGATCCGCTCTCGCACCTTCCCGCCGAGGAGCGCGTGGACCGGCGCGCCGAGCGCCTTCCCCAGGATGTCCCAGAGGGCCATCTCGATCCCCGCCTTCGCTTCCTCGACGCCGTCGAGAGCGCGGTCCATCTTCTGGACGAGATAGGCGATCCGGCGAGGATCCTCGCCGAGCACGGCGGGGGCGAGCAGCGCCTCGACGTCGCGCGCGAGCAGCCGGCCGCGCCGCTGGAAGACGCTCGCGATCTCCCCGAGGCCCGTGACACCGGCGTCGGTCTCGACAAAGACGATCGCGTGCTCCGACACCGCCGCGAGCCCGAGGGCCGTGCGGGTGGCGGCGCCGTAGGCGGGCCGTCGCGGGCCCCACGCCACGACGGTACGGACCGCGGTGATCTTCACGCGCGCGCTACGTGGAGGGGACGGGCGGGCCGGATGGGCCCGCGCCGGCCCGCGCCGGGCGCGTCAAACGGCGTCCGGGGTCGTGGGGTCGGGCGCGAGGTCCTCGTCCTGCTCCGAGGGATCGGGATCCATCGCGTCCGGATACTTCACGGGCACGGTCTGCGCCACCCACAGCTTCCAGTCGCTCCACGCGTGGTCGAGCTCGTGGAGGAATGCGCCGCGCTTCTCGGCGGGGGGGAGCCGGCGGTCCACGACGATCGTCCGGGTGTCGACGTCCCACTCCGCGGCGCGATCGCTCACGTCGGGCGCCCCCTGGACCACGGACACCTCGTACCCGAACGGGAACTCGACCTTCCGGGGAAGCCGGTAGATGGAGCTCTTCGCCGGCGCGGACTCCGTGACGACCGACATGTCCCTTCCACCTCGTGAGGGCCGTGACCCGCGGCATGTCGGGGCCCCGGCGCCGGGTTGGTGGTGGCGCACTCCCCCGGCGTCGGACCGCCGGGGCGTGGAGGCGACGGACCAGGCGATCCCCGGTCCGGGCCATGCCCGATGAGGATACTGGCCGCCCCTGGTAGCGTCAAATCCTCCAGGTTCGGGCCCCGTGAGGTCAGGCAGTCCCAGCCGCGACTCAATCCCGGGAGAGTGAGTCAAGTCGTTGGATTCATGGATGTCCGGTCATATGGACCCCCGCACGCTGCAGCCTGACGCTGCGCGGCATCACGGCGGGTGGTCGGATCCCCGGTGGCGGGGGCCCCGGCGTCGTCGAGTTGGAGGGCGGATCGAGCCCGACCCCGTTCCAAGCGCCGCCACGCGCACCGGGAATGCCCGCTTACTGAAGGACATCAGGGGGTCCGGTGCACGGGTCGCCGCCGGCGGTCACCACGTCGCCTCTTCGGCGACCGATCGGTGGCACGTTCGGCGCCGATCCCTTCCCGGGCCCCGCTCGCGGAGGCGAGCCCGCTGCGCCTTCCGGCAGTGTACGCGCTGGCGAAACACCGGCACCGACGACACCGGGATCCCCGTCGACGCGTGGACTCCCGCGGTGAGGTCGGGGGAAGACCTCTCGCCCCGCCTCGACCATTGCGCTATGGTCGGGCAGAGGTACGGGGGGACCGGCCCGCGCGATGTGGCGGGCCGGAACCCGGGCGGGCTGTCGCGGGCATCGCGCCCCGGGATGCCCTGGCCCTCGAAGGCTGCGAATGGCGGGCGGCCGGGGCCTCGAACGAATCACCGGCCATGCGAGCGCGGGAGAGGGAGACCGGAATGACTGGCAGAGTGTCTCGGAGAGTGGCGATCGTCGTCGCGGTGCTGTTCGCGGTGGGCCTCGGCGGACCCGCGGCCGCCCAGAAGAAGCTCGAGAACATCCCGCTCGTCTGGAAGCCGACCACCAAGGCGGGCACGGGCGCCGGTGTCACCAACCTGTCCGGCCTCATGGACGTGAAGATCCAGGTGGACCCCTTCGTCGACACCCGCGAGAACAAAGCCAAGTTCGGCGAGAACCAGGAAGACAAGGCGCCGCGGGCCGTCACCACGTCGGCCAACGTCGCGGACTTCGCCACGCAGAACTTCCGGAATGCCTTGAAGCAGTACGGCCTCACGATCGTCCCGAGCGGCGGTGACGTCGTGATCGGCGGCGACATCCTCGAGTTCATGGTGATCGAGACCAACACCTACAAGGGTGACGTGCGCATCAAGCTCAACGTCAAGAAGCGCGGCAAGACGGAGTGGGCGGGCATCGCAGCGGGGACCTCCAGCCGCTGGGGTCGCTCGTTCAAGGACGACAACTACTACGAGACGATCAGCGACTCGCTGCTCGATGCCGTCGCCCACGCGATGGACGACGAGGGCTTCCGGAAGGCGCTCGGCGGCAAGTAACGGCGACCAGGAGGGCGTGGGGCGCGCGCCTGAAGGGAATCGCACCCTCACCCCGCGGCCTCGATGCTGGCGCGTGTCTGCGTCAGGAAACCACGCAGGAGGGGAAGAATCATGCTCAACGGGAAAGCGATCCGCAGCTGGACAGCCGGTGCGATCAGCGGCCTGGCCGTCGGTGCTCTGATCGGGGGAGTCCTCGCGGCCGCCACGGCTTCGTCCCCGGCATCGACCGCCTCGGCGCCGACACCCTGCGCCCCGGCGGCCAAGGCCGCAACCGCCGCGGCCCCAGCTCCGCCCGCGCCGCCCGCGGCCGTGATGGCGGCCCCGGACGGGACCGCGCGCTGGACCGCGCGGTCGACGCAGTACGCCAGCGGCGACCACCTGTGGTTCTCCTGGCGGAGCTCCATGGTGCGGTGGCTCGGTGGCCAACCCGTACCGACTGCGACGGAGCAGCGCGCGGCGGCCCGCGAAGGTTGGTGGGGGGAGACGGTGACCACGCCGCCGAGCGCCCTCGCGTACGTGCCCACCGACCGCTGATCCGGTCGATTCCTTCGCCAGGACTGGCACCTCCGGGGCTCAGGGGGAGGACACTCCGGCGGCGGCCGCCCGACGGAGCCAGGTCCGTTCGCGGATGGACACGGCCACGGGCGCGCCGGTGTGCCTCCCGGCGGAGGGGTTGAGCTAACTGGGCGCGCCTGGAGAGAATCGCCCCCGCCGCCTTCATTCCGGAGCCTTGCGGGCCGCCTCCGGACGTCCCTGTTCTATCTCCCCGCGCTGCGCCCGAGCACGTTCCGTCAATGCGGCGAGATCGAGTCCGTCCAAACGATCCGCGACGGCGAGCGCCTTCAGGGCGTCCCACAATGCCTGTTTGATCAGGATACCGAGTGCCACAACTTCCAGTGCCTCCAGCGCGCCGAGCAGCGTGCCGTGGTCAGCGGGCAGCTCACGTCCCAGCGTGAATTGGCCGAGCTTTGCGTTGAGCCAGGGCGTCGCGTCCTCCAAAACGCTCGAGCCGTTGCCCTTTCGCTGAACGAGGTCCTCGAGGGTCGTCCGATCCCGTCGGACCTCGGCTACCATTTCGGCCGCAAACGGGCCAAGCGCCTGGGCAGCGTGCGCATCGCGTAGCGCTTCCAGGATCTCGATCGCCGCGGCCGACCCCGCGAGGTGATCCCGGAGATACGTCGTCAGCGAGTCCTTGCCCATCGAACGTCTCGCCTCCCCTATCCCCTACGTGATGGTCGGCGGACCCCCCGGCACTCGAGCGATGCGTCTAGAAGCGCGCTCAAAGACGAACCTGCACGTGTCTGGCGATGTTCCGTCCGCCCTGCGTGTCATATCGAAGGATCACGACGGTTCCTTCGCCGAGAGTCGCCAGGTCTCTCGCCACTGCGGCTGGGATCAGGTATTCCTCGCCGTTGTCGAGTGTGATCGTCATCGCCTGTATATCGACCCTCGTGATGATTCCCAAGACCTCTTGGCCCTCGACGGTAGGACCGATCTGCTCGAAGCGAGGCAGACGTGACGCTTGTGTCTGCCCGATCGTCGGGGACAACGCAAGGCTGAGTACCAGCAGAAGGCGGGGTAATCGGCGACATAGAACCTGGCTCGGGAAGCGGAAATGCCCTCGCATGTCGCACCGCCTGCACCGAATCGGTGCTCGTGGGTGGTGATGCCGGTCGCGACCGCCCGTCTGCAGCCGTTGCAACCAAGATGCCCAGAACGACGACGACCCGCAGGCGCCCCCAGGTGGTCTTTGCGAACGGCCACAGTCACGGGGCGATCTTCGGCCCGCCGCAGACGCACCTCCGGGCGTCGCCTCCACACGCCGACACGCGACGCCCCCCGGCACACCGATTGCGTGGTCCCTCGACAGGATCGGCAAGCACGATGTGGCGATTCCTTCGGACCGCTCAACGAAGACCACGGCCAATCATGCTCGCAGGCGCGAGCAAGGACGTGCTGAAGGACAGGTAGCTCGGAGCACGAGGTCGAGGGACTAGGGATTGAGGCTCCGTCGGACGGCCACCATGACGTGCGCACGACAAGGTGTCGCATCGGGGGACAGTGGCCGGGCCCACAAGAAATGCGCGTCGATCGGGCGGGGGGTCGACGGCTGGGCCGCAATAACGCCCGTGACGGCTCGGTCCCCGGGCCCGCGCGCATTCGACGTGATCGGGAGGGAAGGGCAATGCTGCGAGGAATCTCGACTCTGAAGGGTCTCACCGTGAGCGCGATCGACGGGGAAATCGGAAGCGTCTATGACGTCTACTTCGATGCCCAACACTGGACAGTCCGGTACTTCGTGATCGATACCGGTACTTGGCTGTCTGGTCACCGTGTTCTGGTCTCACCGATGTCCCTGCACACTCCTGCGGACGTGGTCGGCGATCGGTTGAGCGTGGGCCTCAGCAAGGCCCAGATCGAGCGGGCGCCGAGCTGGGACACCGACAAGCCAGTATCACGCCAGCACGAGATCGCGTACGCGCGATACTACGACTACCCGTACTACTGGACGGGTCCGGCCCGGTGGGGACTGGGTTGGGATCCGGTGACCGGGGGTGCGCTCGTTCCTCGTCCGAGTCCCGTCGAGGAAGAGATCCTTGCGCGGGAGCGGGAGAGCGCCGACATCCACCTCCACAGCGCCCGGAACGTGATCGGCTATTACGTGCAGGCTGCGGACGACGACGTGGGCCACGTCGCGGACTTCCTCGTCGACGACCGGACCTGGGCCATTCGCTACATCGTGGCCGACACGCGAAACTGGCTTCCCGGGCGGAAGGTTCTGCTCTCGCCCAGATGGATCAAGACCGTCAGCTGGGGCGACTCCCGCGTGTATGTCGACCTGCTTCGAGCGCAAGTGGAGACCGCGCCGCAGTACGACCCTGACCGGCCGCTCGGGCGGGATCTCGAGTCGCGGCTATATGAGCACTACCAGCGTCCGACGTACTGGGACGAGGAGGGGCCGCGGCGCTAGCTCGCCTCCAGGAGCCGCGGGGCTTCCGGCGGCGAGGGTCCGCGCGCCTGGGGCCGCGCGCGAAGATGAATGGCGCGCCTGGAGGGAATCGAACCCCCGACCCACGGCTTAGAAGGCCGTTGCTCTATCCGACTGAGCTACAGGCGCGTGCGGCTCATTCTAGCGCGGCTCGCGGGCCGTCATGCCGGCCGCGCCTCAGCCGGCCGCACCCGCGTTCGCCACGAAGCGTCCGGCCTCGCTGACGAGCCCTTTGTCGCCGTCGGGCACGACGAGCGCCTTCGTCACGAGCGCGCTTGCCATCAGCGCGCCGTCGGACGCGCGATAGAGATCGAGCCGGAACAGAAAGCGCCCGATCGTGCTCTTCCCCGCTGCCGCCGGCGCCCGCGTCGCCGGCAGGCGCCACGCTTCGACGAAGATGCGCACCGAGTCCGACGAGTCCGCGTTCACGAAGTAGAAGATGCGCCGGTGCTCCGTCGACAGGCACTCGATGAGCGCGCTCGATACCGGCCGCACGAGCCGCTCCGCGAACAAGCGACGGACGCCGTAATCCATCATCGCGACGTAGCGCGCGAAGTAGAGGAGCGCGGCGCCGTTGAGATCGCTCTCGGGGCTGATCTTGTAGACGAGCTCCGCCGCGGAGCCGCCGACGACGAGCGGCTTCGCTCCGTCGGGGAGCTCGTTCTGGACCCGGCCACTCGCCTGCACTTGCTGGTGCTCGGTGATCCCGACCGGCGGGCTCTTCAAGACGGGAACGTGCGCCGCATCCATCCCTTCGGGCTCGAAGATCTTGAGCTTCGTGTTCGTGCCGCCGCGCGCGATGAACGCGTTGGTGACGTACGCCCAGGGCCGCCCGGAGCGCGCCAGATCGGCCTTCGTCGTGACCGGCCCGGTCACCGTCTCCGGGATGTCCTCGCAATCGAACAGCAGGAGGCCCTCGACAAACCTCCGGCCGTACGTGGCGACGCGATTCCGGACGACGACCGTCGACCCCTCCTCGAACGCGTCGATCGGGCGCGTCGACGGGAAGCCGAGCTCGACGCTGATGAACGAGGCGTAGAGCCGGTCCTTCTCGAGGTTCGCGATCTCGTGTGACTTGCGACCCAGGAGCCGTGAGATCGACTCCCACTGGTAGTTACCGAGCCACTTCAGGAGCTCCACCTCGGAGAGCTTGTTCGGCACCATGTGGGGCATGCCCACGGTGAACCGGTAGTCGAGCCAATCCTTCACGATCTGCCTTTGGATTCCGCCAGGACCCGGTCGGCGACCGCGGAGACCGTGCGGAGGTTGCTCGTGAGCTGATAATCGGAGATGCGCACGCCGTACGTCTCTTCGACGAAGAGGAGGAACGCGACGTACGTGAGCGAATCGAGGTAGCCACGATCGCACATCACGGCGTCCGGATCGATCGACTCGTACGCGATCTCGTTCTCCGACTGCTTGACGATCTGCGTCACGAGCGCGCGCACGACCGCCTCGCGCGAGCCCGCAGGCACGGCCGCCGACGGATCTGCGGCCGGCGGGCGCGCCCGCGCCCCTTCCCTCGTCTCGTTCTGCGCCGCACCGTCCACGAGCCGGCCGAACAGGCGCCTCAGCGTGCTCACGACGCCACATCCTTTCTCGGAAAGCCGGGAGCGGGTCTGTCGCTCACGTGTAGCTTACCCGAGGACTGAACGGGTCCCGTTCGGCCGCACCTTGGCCCGCCCCGGCCATCTGCTCGCCGGCTGATCCCCGGAATGCCGCGCCGCGCCCGCATCGAGCTTGGCCAATCGCATGGACCTACATCGGCGCGAAGGCCGCCGCTTGTTCCAACCGAGCCCAGACGCGCGCGGTCCTTACCGTAGCACGGTGTCCTCGATGCCCGACGGCCGCCCGGATGCGGAGGATGGAAGATCGGCCCAGAGAAGTGGTCGGGGCGAGCCGATTTGAACGGCCGACCTCCTGCTCCCAAGGCAGGCGCGCTACCCGGCTGCGCCACGCCCCGACCGCGTCATCTTACACTACCTTACCGAGCGACTGCCCCCGGAGCCTCCGGCTTCAGATACACCACCAAGCACCCGACGCAGATCCCCAAGCCGGCGAGCGAATATCTCGCGACGACGGCGGCCGCGCCGAAAAGACCCAGTGTCGCCACTGATCGGATGCGCATGATCCGGCGGACCCTGGATGGCACGTCATGGACGGGCCGGCGGTCAACGAGCTCCCGGATCAAGAGGATGTAGGTCGCGGTGACCAGAAAGAAGACCGCCGCGTAGAAGGAGACCGGCTGGGGCGCCAATTCGCTCACGGCCATCCACCCGGTGGCGAGCGGGAGCAGGGACACCGAGAACAGATGGCCGAAATGGCACCGCATCAGAAGGGGCCGTCGTAGTGGTCGCGTAGCGCATCAGATGATGGTGATTGGCCCAGACGATGGCGATGAACACCTAGCTGACGGCATAGCTCGGCCACGTCGGCCAGAGCGACCGGAGCGCGCCGAAGGTGGGGAGCTCGGGCGGCCGGAGATCGAGAACCAAGACGGTGATCAGAACGGCAAGGACGGCGTCCGCGAACGCGCTCGGGCGTCGCGGCGCGGAGTATGGCCGTCTCCTTACCGTGCGCGCGTCCGCGGATTCGGGCGCCGTGTACGGGGGCGCGGGGCGTCCACGTGCCAGCGCAGGACCTGTACGCCCTCCCACCACCAGGGCTGGCCTCGGTCCTTACCGTCGAGAGTCAGGAGCCGCTCCGCCCGCGGTTGCCCCGCGACGTAGTCCCGCATCGCCCGCGCCACCTGCTCCCAGTCGGTGTCGTCCACGATCAGCAGCGCGCCGTCCGCGAGGTACGGCTCGATCAGGCGCAGTCCGCGCACCTGCGATCGGTAGTCATGGGCGGCATCGTAGTAGTAGACGCCGACGCGCCGGGCGCCGAGCGCGCCCTCACGGAGCAGCGTGAAGGCATCGCCCTCGAGGATCGTGTAGCCCCCGAGGCCGTGCCGCCGGAGGTTCCGGTCGAGTTGCCGCCGCCCCCCGCCGCTCAGCGAAAAGTTGTCGATCCCGACGAAGTCCCCCGTGTTCCCGAGCATCGCGGCGATGAGGCTCAATCCCTTGAACGAGCCGACCTCGACGTAGCTCTCGCCGGGGCCGAGCAGCGACGCGGCGAGGTTCAGCAGGGCCAGGTTGTTCTCCCGCGCGAGACCGCCGACGTCCTCGAGGATCGACGCGAAGCGGCGGTCTCGCGGGTGCCGCGAGCGCGGGTATCGGGCGAAGCGTCGAGGCAGCTCGCGCACGAACCGTGCAGCGTCCATCGGTCGCCCGGCCCTCGTGTCGCGGACGCTAGGCCCGCTCGCCGAGACGCGCGGCCCAGCGGGCGAGGAGCGGCCGGGCCGCCGCGGCAGCGCGCGCCCGGTGGCTCAGCCGGTCCTTCTCGACGGCCGGGAGCTCGCCGAATGTCTGACCGAGCGCGGGGACGAGGAAGATGGGATCGTAGCCGAACCCCCCGGTCCCGCGCGGATGCTCGGTGAGGATCCCCTCCACGACGCCCTCCAGCACGGCTTCCTCCCCCCAGGGGGCGACCAGCGCGAGGAGACACCGGAACCGGGCACCGCGCACCGGTGTCGGCCCGAGCTCGGCAAGGAGCCGCGTCACGCGCTCGGCGTCGTGGAGCCCCGATCCCCCGTAGCGGGCCGAAGCCACCCCCGGTCGCCCGCCGAGCGCGTCGACCTCGAGCCCCGAGTCGTCGCCCACCGCCACGGCGCCGGTGGCGACGCGCGCGATCGCCCGCGCCTTCTCCAGGGCGTTCTCCCGGTAGCTCGTCTGCCCTTCGGGCGGCAGGTGGATGCCATCGAGGTCGCGGAGGGAGCCGATCGCATAGCCGAGGCCCGCGAGGAGAACTGCGAGCTCCTTCGCCTTGCCGGCGTTTGCCGTGGCCAGGATCAGCCGCGGCGTCACGGCAGCGTGAAGACCGTCGTCGTCCGGTCGGCGAGCGCCCGCCGCTGGAAGGCGAGGAGGCGCGCCACTCCCTGGCGCGCGAGGCCGAGAAGCCCGTCCAGCTGCGCCTGATCGAACGGCGTGCGCTCCGCAGTCCCCTGGACCTCGACGAAGCGCTCGGCCCCCGTCATCACGACGTTCATGTCCACCTCGGCCGTCGAGTCCTCGACGTAGTCGAGATCGACGACCGGGGTCCCGGCGACCACTCCGACGCTGGTCGCCGCCACCAGGTCGCGGAGCGGCTCGGACAGGAGCCGCCCGCTCTCGCGGAGCTGCTGGATGGCATCGGCGAGGGCCACGTAGCCGCCCGTGATCGCGGCCGTCCGGGTCCCGCCGTCGGCCTGGATGACGTCGCAGTCGATGGTGATCGTGCGCTCGCCGAGCTGGGTGAGCTGCACCACCGCGCGAAGCGACCGCCCGACCAGCCGCTGGATCTCGTGGGTCCGGCCGCCGGTGCGCCCGGCCTCGCGGCCGGTGCGCGTCGACGTGGCGCGAGGGAGCATGCCGTACTCCGCGGTGACCCAGCCCTGCCCGCTTCCGCGCAAAAACGGCGGGACGCGATCCTCGACCGACGCCGTACAGATCACGCGCGTGTCGCCGACCTCCACCAGCACCGCGCCCTCGGCGTGGCGCGTGTAGCGGCGCGTGAGCCGCACGGGTCGGAGATCGTCCGGCGCGCGCCCGTCGCGCCGCGTCACCGCTTCACCACCACGCCCGCGCGCTGCTCGTAGCTCTTCTTGTAGGCGGCGATCCCGGCCACGAGGGCGCGGGCGATCCGGTCGCGGTAGCCGTCGTCCCGCAGCCGCTGCTCCTCCTGCGGGTTCGAGATGAAGCCGATCTCGACCAGGACGGCCGGCATCGCCGCGCCGCCCAGCACGTAGAAGGGCGCCTGCTTGACCCCGCGGCTCGGACGCCGGAGCGCCCGGTCGAGGTTGTTCTGGAGCGCCTCCGCCACCCGGCTCGATTCCTGCTGGAAGTCGGATTGCGAAAGGTCCCACAGGATCGACCGCAGCACATCCGGGGAGCCGCCGCGGCCGCCCCCGTCGCCGGTGATCAGCCGGTTCTCGTACTCCGCCGCCCGACGCGCGGCGCCATCGGTCGCCTCGTTGGACAGGAAGTAGGTCTCGGTCCCGGTGGCGGTGCCGTCCGGCGCCGCGTTGACGTGAATGGAGAGGAACAGGTCGGCGCGCTCCCGGTTCGCGAGCGCGGTGCGCTCGCGGAGCTCCACGAACTGGTCCCGGGAGCGCGTGAGGACGACGCGTACGCCCGCCTCGTCCGGCAGGAGCGCCGCCACGCGTCGAGCGATGTCGAGCGTGAGCTCCTTCTCCTGGAGCCCGCTGGGGCCGACCGCGCCCGTATCGTGCCCCCCATGGCCCGCGTCGATCACGATCGTGCGGAGCGGCTCGGGCCCCGCGCCGGTGGCCGCCGCGGCGGCGGGCCGCGAGCCCTGACGCTGGAAGTCGAGGACCACGCGGGGGGGGTCCTCCAGGCGGAAAACCTTGCGCGTCGCCGGCGGACGCTCGAACTCGAGACGCAGCGCGGCGGCCCCCCGGGACTCGCCGAGCTCCGCGGTGGCGACGAGCCCGTCCCGGATCGTCCGCATGCCGGTCCACCCGCGCGGGCTCACCTCCGGAAACGCGACGGTGAGTCCGCCGTCGGTCTCGATGAGCCGCGGCTCGATCGGCCCGTCGGCCTCGAGGACCAGCCGCGTGTAGGTCGGGTACGAGCGCACCCGGAGCTCGACATGGACCGTGGCTGGGCTTCCCGTGCGCGAGGCCGGCGCCGGCAGGGCCGGCTCGGTCCGCGGCGGCTCGGCGAGGCGCGGAGGCGGCGGGGCCGCCGGAGGGGCCGCGCTCGCCGGCTCCGGCGGTGGTAACGCCAGGGCCGGCACGGCCACCGCTTTCGGCGCGGTCGCGACCGCGGGCTGGGCGATCGGCTTCTCCGCAGCGGACGGGATGGCTCGCACCTCCCGCGTCTCGCCGGCCGCCACGCGCACCTTTGTCCCGATGAGCGTGGGGAGCGCTTGGGCCAGGAGGTCGCCCGGGACGCGCCAGGTGCCCTGACGCACGCGGACCGGCGCCGACAGCGAGACCGCGCGCCCATCGACCGTGATGCGTCGCGAGTCCCTCGCGACCTGGACGACACCGTGGCGACCGATCAGTCGCATCCGGTCCGCCCCGGGCCCCCGCCGCGTGGTCGCGCTCGCCACCCGCGCGACGTCCGCGAGGAGGTAGTAGGTCGCGCCGCCTTGCGGCTCTCCCACGAGTCGCCCCAGCCGCACGCCGGCCACGGTGCTGACCTCAACGGTGACGGGGGCCGCGGAGGCCCCTCCCGCGAGGGCCAGCAGGAACCCCAGCACCCAGAGCGGGGCAAGCCACCTGCGCATAGGAGAGCTTTCATTCTATCGGGGGGTCCCGGGGCGTCCCAAGTTTCCCGGCAGGGACGCCCACGGGACGCGAACGAAAGGATGGTGGAGGCGGTGGGAATTGAACCCACGTCCGAAGACCGTCAGAACGAGGCCGCTACACCCATAGTCCGCGATTTGAGTCTCGTCCGGCCGACGCTCCCACGGACGGGATCATGGCCGGACCAGCCTGATCGATCTCACGCCGCGTTGCCCAGGCACGCTCACGGCGCCAGCCTGCAGAATTATGACGCCCGGCCCCCTCCCCTGCGGGCACGGGAAGGGCGGACGTCACCGCTAGTTAGGCGGCGAGTGCTAGCTCAGTGTCGGCAGCTATAGCCGACCCACCTTTTGACGAGGTGATGGGCGCCCTCGAGGTGCTGCCTCGAACGTCGTGATCCCCGTCGAAACCGATCGCCCCCATGCCCTCCCTAGTCGGCGCGGGTCCGTTCACGGAGTGCCCGCTGAACCTCGCGCGTCTCCTCACGCTCGCGGATCGCGTGTCGCTTGTCCAGGGTCTTCCGGCCTCGCGCAAGCCCGAGCTCGACCTTGGCGCGACCCTGCTTGAAGTATAGGCGCAGGGGCACGAGGGTCAACCCTTTCTCCATGATCTTGCCGAGAAGTCTATTGATTTCGCCGCGATGGAGCAGGAGCTTGCGCGGCCGGAGCGGCTCGTGGTTGGCCCGGTTGCCCTGGGCGTACGGGCTGATGTGGAGTCCGAGGAGCCACGCCTCGGTCCCGTCGATCCGCGCATACGACTCTTTCAGGTCCGCGCGGCTGGCGCGCAGCGACTTGACCTCGGTCCCCTGCAGCACGAGGCCGGCCTCGTGGGTCTCGAGGATCTCGAAGTTGTGGTGCGCCCGGCGGTTCGACGCGACGAGCTTCTCGCCGCCGTCGCTCTTCCTCACGTGAGCGCTCTCCCATCCAGTCCGCGGCCCCCGCGCCTTGACGCGTCTAGGACCCGATGATAGCGTTGGGAACCTGCTCGGCGCCGAAGTGGCGGAATTGGCAGACGCGCTAGATTCAGGGTCTAGTGCCCGCAAGGGTGTGGGGGTTCGAGTCCCCCCTTCGGCACCATCGTAGTATCGCACGGTCAGCAAACTCCCACCGCTGAGCCAGAACTCCCCGAGGGCCCGACTGCGCCCGAGATTGGGCCGTCCGGACTGACCCCGCCCGTGCCCTCCCCGACATGGACCGGGCGCCCGCGATGGACGGCAGGTCTCCCCGGGCGCTAAGCTCGAATCATCGTGGGTGTCCCAGTGGTCCCCGCCAGTCGCCTTCGAAGTATGGCGCCGGCGCTCCGCCAGTCGCACCGACGCGTGGTGGCCGAGGCCCGGCGCATCTTGGCCGCGGCCAGACAAACCCTCGCGCGCCGCCTGGCCTCTCGGTGGCACCGCGCGTTGCTCCGATGCTCCGTCTGTTGTTGGCCCTTCGACCCCGACGATACCGGCTACGCGCTTGAGTACGTGCCCGCAGGAACCGCGGCGGCGGCCGCGCCTGTCCTGATTCATCAGCGATGCCTGGCCACCTGGCTCGTCGTGCGTCTCGGCTAGCGTCTGGGGAGCTGGGCGCTGAGTCGTCGCCGCCTGGGCTGATCCCGGACAGCGGGCCGTAACCCGATCCGCCCGCCCTCTTACGCCGGACGGTTTCACGACCTCGTCCCCCCTTGGCGGGACGGGTGCGAGGCGGCGCCCTGCGCGGCGCGACGCCGTTCGCGATCCGGGGTGACAGTGGCCCATACCGGCAGCGGGAGCCATCGAGCGGAATCCCCGCACTCGGGTCGGCGATTCGTCCGCCCGAAGTCCGAGAGCCGGCGCCCGGCCGCTGCGTGCGCCGACCGGCCGAACGGTTTGAGGGGGGCAAGGGCCCCAGGGGGTCGAGTCCCCTCGTAGAATCGGACGGTTAGCTCGCCCTCCCGGGCGCGTGCGTCTCCGCACCGACCCCGGAAATTCCCGGTCAGCCGTCCCAATTCGCCACGACAGAACCCTCGCCGGGGTCGGACTAGCATCGGGCGATGGCAGCGGGCGCGGGGCTCTCGTGGCTTCGGCGGCAGGCGTCCCCGATGTGGCGCGGGCCGGGGGCCTCGCCGCGCGCCGGCCGCGTCCTGATCCTGGTGGGCGTCGTCGTCGCCGGAATCGGACATCGTGAGCTATTCGATCTGCCCGCGGAGGAGGCTGCGCGATCCATCCATCGGTTCGCCACCGGGGCGGCGGAAGTCGAGGTCACGACCCAAATGCCTTGGTCCCGCGTGCCGGCGGTGCTTCCTGGATCAGCCGACGCGTGGACCTCGCCCGCGGCCCACGGGGTGGTCCTGCGCGTCGAGCTCTCGCGCGCGCGTCCCCTTCTGCTCCATGTCCACCTGACTCGCGCGCGTCCCCCGGAGCTCCCGCCCCTGATCGCGGGAGCCGGTGACACGACCGGGCGCCTGAAGGTTCTCGCCAACGGGACGCGCATCGGCGTCGTCGACGTGCCCGGGCTCGGGCGCCGCGTGAGCGGCGAGGACACGCGAGCACCGACGTCGATCACGGTCGCGATTCCTGCCTCGGCGCTTGATGACGGCACATCCCTGCGGCTCACCCTGCTCAACGACGGACCGCATGGCGTGGGACTCAAGCGGGTTAGCCTGGTCGAAGCGCGCCCGACGCTCTCGCTGAGCCATCTGGAGCGAAGCGGGCGGTTCCCCGCGGTGAGCGCCGGCGCCCTGGCGATCGGTCTGGGTCTCCTGCTCCGCGCACGGCTCCGGAGGGCCGGAACCGGAGGCGACGATCGCCCCGTGCGCCGCGCACTAGGGCCGGGACTCGGCCTGCTGGCTCTGGCCCTGGCCGTGGCCGCCCCCGCGGCGACGCGCTGGGTTCCGCACGTCGTGTGGATCGTCCTCATCCTCGGCGTCCTACCGCTCGGGCGGCGCCCGGACCCGCCGGGAATGGCTCGCCGCGCGCGGGCGCCCCGACTGGCGCGGATCGCCGTCAATGGGCTCCTCGTCCTCGGCGGGCTTGGCATCGCCCTGACTGCCGGGGAGTTCGCGCTACGGCGGGCCTTCGGGGACGAGCCCTGGGCGCGCGCGGTGCTGCGCACGCCGGCCCCGGGGCCCGGGCGGCCGGCGGCGATCAACTCCCTCGGGTTCTCCGAGCGCGAGTTCCCGCTCGACAAGCCGCCCGGAACCTACCGGATCGCGATCCTCGGCGACTCCCTGTCCATCAGCGCGCCCCGCGCCCAGCGGTTCGGGGACGTCATCGCCGACCGTCTCAACGCGCACCCGTCGAGGTCGCTCACCTACGAGTCGGTGAGCTTCGGTCGCACGGGGGTGGACACCAACGTGGAGACCGAGATCCTGCAACAGGTCGTATGGCGCGCGACGCCGGACTTCATCCTCCTCGAGTTCTACGTGAACGACCTCGAGAACGGGGACCACTCCGGCCGGCCCGAGGACTACTCCTTGATTCCCGGCGAGAACGCATTCTCCCAATGGCTCCGCCGGCTCACCGACCGGATGCTCCTCCGGAAGATGCTGCAAGAGCAGGTCGACGACCTGCAGGAGCGTTGGGGTCTCGCCGAGTCCTATCCCGCCTACATGTACGCTCGCTTCGGCGACCCGGCCGGCGCCCACTGGCAGGCGGCCGCGTACGAGCTCCGGGACTTCATCCGCGAGTGCCGTGACCACCACACGCCGCTCGCCATCGCACTCTTCCCGCACTTGAGCGCAGGCCTGCCCGCCGGCGCCTACGAGTTCGACGAGCTCTACGATCAGGTCCTGGACCTCTGCCACCAGGAAGGCGTCCCGTGCGTCGATCTGCGCCCGACGTACCGGCCGTACCGCAACTACACGAGCTTGTGGGTCACGCGGTTCGATCCGCATCCCAATGCGCTGGCGCACCGGCTCGCGGGCGAGCGGCTCATCGAGGTGCTCGGCCCGTACTGGCTCGATGCGGGGCGAACTCGTCAGGGCCCGGGCGCCGGGACGTCCGGCTCGTCGACTCCCTCGGCCACGCCGAGTAGGACGGGGACATAGCGCGCGGGGGGTGGCTCGAGGGCCGTCTGGCCCTGGACTCGCGGACCGCCGCCCGGCTCGGGGTCGCGCTGATCCTCGTCGCAATCGTGGCGGCCACCATCGGGCGGCACGAGCTGCTCAGCCTGGCGCCCGAGGATCCGGACCGATCGATCCGCCGGTTCCGGTTGGGCGCCACCGATGTCGAAGTGAAGCCCGACGCGCCATGGGCACGCGTACCCGCCTGGCTGCCCGGGCCCGCGGATCAGTGGGCGGGCGGCACGCGGCACGCGATCATGGTGCGCCTCGCGCCTCCGCCGTCCCAGACCTTGCTCCTCGACGTCCTCACCCGTCGCACGAGACCTTACGAGCTCGGCGTCTTCCCCGCCCCTCCGGTCGCCTCCCGCGCCGACCTGGAGATCGTGGTCAACGGCACCGCCGTGGCGACATTCACGGTCCCGGAGCCTGGCGCAGCGCCGCACGCCGCGTCGCACGGCTCCCGCCGGCTTCACGCGATCATCTCCGCCGCCGTGCTCGGCGCGCGGACGCCGGCCACGCTGGCGCTGCTCAACAGCGAGGGCCACGGCGTGGGTATCGAACATCTCCGGCTGATGGAGGCCCGCCCCTCTTGGTCCGTGAGTCACCTCCGTCACACGGGTCGGCTCCCCGTCGCGACCGCCGGCCTGCTGCTCGTCGGCCTCGGCCTCCTCCTCTGGGGGCGGATTCGGCGGCCGGACGGATGGCAGCCCCGGGCCGGACGGCGGGCGGCGGGCCCCGCGCTCGGCCTCCTCCTTCTGGGCGCGTCGGTCGCGGCGCCCGCGGTCACGCGGGGACTTCCCCACTGGGTGTGGCTCGGCCTGATCCTGTGCGTCCTGCCGCTCGGGCGGCGCCCGCTGCCGGCCGCGCCCGGCCGGCGCCGCCCAGCGATCCTCCTCGCCCGGGCGCTGGGCACGCTGGCTCTCGCGCTCGGAGCCCTCGTGATCTCGGTCGTCATCGGCGAGCTCGCGCTGCGTGTCGCGTTCCGTGACGAGCCGTGGACGTGGTCCGCGCTGCACCGGCCGCGGCCCGCCGTGCCGAACGCCCCCCGTCCGAACTCGCTCGGCTTCGATGAGCGCGAGTTCCCGCTCGACAAGCCGCCCGGTGTGTACCGAATCGCCGTCCTCGGCGACTCCCTGTCCGTCAGCGCCCCGAGACCCGAGCGCTTCGGGAGCGTGATCGCCGACCGCCTCAACGCGCGCGCCGGAGGGGCCGTCGCCTACGAAGCCCTCAACTTCGGCCGCACAGGAATCGACACGGAGGAGGAGACGGACATCCTGCGGCAATTCGTCTGGCGCGCGCATCCGGACTTCGTGCTGCTGGAGTGGTACGTCAACGATCTCGAGAACGGGGACTACTCCGAGCGACCCGAGATGCCCGACCCGGTCTCCGCCGACACCGTCCTCGGCGCTTGGCTCTACCGTCTCACCGACCGGACGCTCCTCCGCTGGATGCTCCGCGAGGAGTACCAGGCCGCCCTCGAGAACCTCGGCCTCCTCGAGACCTATCCCGCCTACATGCACCGGTTCTTCGCGGAGCCGGCGAGCCCCCGCTGGCCGATCGCCGACCGCGCGCTGCGTGCCTTCATTCAGGAGTGTCGGGCGCATCACACCCCGGTCGCGATCGCCCTGTTCCCGCACCTGAGCGCCGGACTCCCCGCCGGGGGCTACGAATTCGCGGAGCTACACGACCAAGTCCTGGACCTCTGCCGGCAGGAGGGGGTCCCGTGCGTGGACCTGCGCGCCACGTTTGCGGCCCGCCGCGACTACGTGAGCCTGTGGGTCCATCGGTTCGATGCCCACCCGAACGGTCTCGCGCACCGCCTCGCCGCGGAGCGGCTCCTCGAGGAGCTCGGCCCCCTCTGGATCGCCGCCGGACGCGGGTCGAGCTAGGGCCGCCCGCCGGAGTCCGCGGGCCGCGCGGGCGTCAGCCGAGCCGCCGCACCGGGTTTCGCAGCGTCCCGATCCCGTCGATCGTGATCGTCACGACATCGCCCGGCGCCAGGGCGTGCTCGTCCGGCACCAGGATGCCGGTGCCGGTGGAGAGCACGCTCCCGGCCGGCAGGGGATTGTAGCGGCCGAGCCAGTCGACGAGCTCCTCGACGCGGCGCTTCAGATCGCCCGTCGAGGCGCGGCCGTCGAAGAGGGTACGGCCGCCCCGCTCGATCACGCAGTGGATGGTCAGCGCGTGGGGGTCGGGGATCGAGCCCGGCGTGGCGATCACCGGCCCGAAGCCAAAGCTCCCCTGAAAGATCTTCGACTGCGGCAGGAACAGCGGATTCTCGCGCTCGATGTCCCAGGCCGACATATCGTTGCCGACCGTGTAGCCGACGACGCCGCCGCCCACCCCGATCACGACCGCCAGCTCAGCCTCCACCACCGTCAGCTTGGAATCTCCGCGCAGGCCCACCGCACCGTGCGGACCGACCGAGCGCGCGGCCGAGCCCTTGTAGAAGAGCTCCGGCCGCTCGGCCTCGTACACGTAGTCGTAGATGCCCTTCCCGCGATGCGCCTGTCCGGTGTCGTGCTCGGAGTAGTACTCGCGGCTCCGCCGGTACGTAATCCCGGCCCCCCACACCTCCGGGGGATCGATGGGGGCGAGCAGGGCCGCGCCGCGGCCGCGCGGCGGGCGGTCGAGCGCGGCCCAGGCATGGCGCGGCCGACGGGACGCGCGGACCAGCTGTCGCCCCAGTCGCTCGATCCCGGCCGGCGTGCGGCCCTTGGTGATCAGGTCCAGCACCGAATTCACGCCGGCCCGCGGGGCCGTGATGTCAATCACCTCGTCGCCCTCGAGCGCGCCGACGCGCCGGGCGCCGGCAACCTGGAACTGGCAGAGCTTCATCCTTTTCCCCTCCGATGGGATGGCCGCGGGCGACCGGGGGACGGCAGGACGCCGGGCGGCGTCCTCACACGAGGCGAAATCGGCGCCGGAACACCTCGTCGCGCGTCTTCTGGTAGAGGATCTCCCACTCCGGGCTACCTTCGGGGACGGGCCGGGCGTAGCTCCCGAGAATCTTCCGGACCTCGACGTCGATCGACTCCTCGACGCGCGTCTCGTCCGACAGGGCGCGCAGGATCTCGTTGCGCACGTCGTCCGCCGGCTTCAGCGCGGTCACGCCGCCCAGGGCCAGCACGTCCTCCGCCAGGCGCGCCGACAGGTGAAACAGGCGCTCGCGGCTCCACCGCATCACAGAACGAACCCTCGGTCGCGCGCGAGCTTCTCCCGGGTTTTGGTGAACAGCTGCCGGTAGTCGAGACCCTGGTCGCGAATGTCGCGCGCGTGCGCCTGCAGGATCCGCCGCGCCTCCACGTCGAGCTGCTCCTCGGCAGCCAGGTTCTCCATGATCACGCGCTGGATCGCCTGCCGGACGCGCGTCTCGTCCTTCGTCTCGATGAAGCGGCGTCCCACCAAGCGCTTGGTGATGGCCTCGCCGATGCGGCCGGCGATCTCCTCCCGCCCCCGCACGCTAGTCCCCTCCCGCGACGAGGTGCTCGAACGGCTCGGGGCCGCTGTCGTTCCACTCGACCTGCGGCGCTCGATCCATCGGCGTCCCCTCGATGAGCCAGGATTCGGACACCCGGAACGTGACGCGACGGCGGGTGAACGCCTCGCCGTCGTGGTAGTAGAGCCAGCCGGCCCGCCGCCAGCCGATGCCGCGCGTCTCGATGCGGATCCGGCGCGCGTCCAGATCGAACACGGCGAGGCCATGGCTGGCCGGTGCCTCCGAGTAGCGCCGGTCGACCCGCGCGCGCTTGAGCGCGCCGAAGAAGCCTTCGTAGCTCATGGTGGCGAACGGATGGCCGAAGAAGAACCGTTGGACGGCGACGAGAAGATCGGGGATGGTCTCCGGATCGGCGTCGAGCGCGCCCACGAGCGCCGGCACGCGCCACGGGCGCGCGAGCCCGCTCACCCGGCGCAGCTTGTCGCGGAGGCAGACCCGCACGAGTCCAGGCTGTCCCATGTCGGCGCCCGAAACCCCCGCTTGAGCCTACTCACCGCGCCGGGGGGTGTCAAGGCGCGGGGCCATCGTCGCGGGTCCGAACGGCGCGGCCCGTGCGGGGCGCTCACGCGCCGCCGGGCCGCCGACCCGCGGTCTGCAGGCGCGCCCGGGCGCGCGCGAACGCGGCGAGCGCCCGGTCCACGTCGGTCTCCTCGACGGTCGGCGTCCGGAGGCGCCGGTCCGCGCGCTCCTGGGCGGCGCGGGCACGCGGGACATCGATCTCCTCGGGCCGCTCCGCGCTCTCGGCCAGGACGGTGACGTGCCCGGGGCCGACTTCCGCGAATCCCCCGCTCACGGCGAAGTAGTGCTCCTCGCGACCCGTGCGATACATCACCTCGCCGGTCCCGACAAGACTCAGGAGGGGCGCGTGCCCGGGTAGGACGCCGAACGAGCCTTCCGATCCGGGAATCACCACCTCATCGGCCTCCCCCGACACGACGAGCCGCGTCGGGGTAGCCACCTCGAGCCGAAGCCGATCCGCCATCGCTGCCCGCGCCTCTACTCGCGCAGCCGCTTGGCCTTCTCCACGGCCTCCTCGATCCCGCCGACCATGTAGAAGGCCTGCTCCGGCAGGTCGTCGTGCTTGCCCTCGACGATCTCCCGGAATCCGCGGACCGTGTCGGCGAGCGCGACGTACTTCCCGGGCGCGCCCGTGAACGTCTCGGCCACGAAGAAGGGCTGGGACAGGAACCGCTGGATCTTCCGCGCACGCGCCACGGTGAGCTTGTCGTCGTCGGACAGCTCCTCCATGCCCAGGATCGCGATGATGTCCTGGAGGTCCTTGTAGCGCTGGAGGGTGAGCTGGACGGCGCGCGCGGTGCGGTAGTGATCCTCGCCCAGGATGCGCGGGTCGAGGATCCGCGATGTCGAGGCGAGCGGATCCACCGCCGGGTAGATTCCGAGCTCGGCGATCTGGCGGGAAAGCACCGTGGTGGCGTCCAGATGGGCGAACGCCGTCGCCGGCGCGGGGTCGGTGATGTCGTCGGCCGGCACGTAGATCGCCTGCACCGACGTGATCGAGCCGCGCTTGGTCGAGGTGATCCGCTCCTGGAGCGCGCCCATCTCCGTCCCGAGCGTCGGCTGGTAGCCGACGGCCGAGGGCATCCGGCCGAGGAGGGCCGACACCTCGGAGCCCGCCTGCGTGAACCGGAAGATGTTATCGATGAAGAGGAGCACGTCCTGCCCCTCCTCGTCGCGGAAGTACTCGGCGACCGTGAGCCCCGTCAGCCCGACCCGGAGCCGCGCGCCGGGCGGCTCCGTCATCTGCCCGTAGATCAGGGCGGTCTTCTCGATGATCCCCGACTCCTTGAACTCGAGCCAGAGATCGTTCCCCTCGCGCGTCCGCTCCCCCACGCCCGCGAAGACCGAGATCCCGCCATGGTGCTTCGCGATGTTGTGGATGAGCTCCTGGATGAGCACGGTCTTGCCGACGCCCGCGCCGCCGAAGAGGCCCGTCTTGCCGCCCCTCGTGTAGGGCTCGAGGAGGTCGACGACCTTGATCCCGGTCTCCAACATCTGGACCGACGTCGACTGCTCGTCGAACGGGGGCGCCGCCCGGTGGATCGGATAGGTCTTGTCGCCGGCCACCGGGCCGAGCTTGTCCACGGGCTCGCCGACGATGTTGAGGATCCGGCCGAGCGTCCCCTTCCCCACCGGCACCGAGATGGGCCGCCCGGTGTCCTGGACCTTGGACCCCCGGACCAGGCCGTCCGTGGACGACATCGCGACCGTCCGCACCGTGGACTCGCCGAGGTGCTGGGCGACCTCCAGCACGAGCTTCTGGCTGTACGAGAACACGTCCTTGACCTCGAGGCCGGGTACCTCGAGCGCGTTGTAGATCGCAGGCAGGACCCCCGGCTCGAACTCGACGTCGACCACGGGCCCGATCACCTGGACGATGTGTCCCTCGCGCATGCGCCTGTCTCCCTTCTCAGCCTTCCGCGCTCGACCGCAGGGCCTCGGCGCCCCCGACGATGTCGAGGAGCTCCTTGGTGATCCGTTCCTGCCGCGCCTTGTTGTACTGGATGCTCAGGAGCCCGATCATCTCCTGGGCGTTCTTGCTCGCGGCCTCCATCGCCGTCATGCGGGCCCCGTGCTCGCCGGCCGCCGATTCGAGGAGCGCCCGGTAGATCTGGACCCCCACGTGGCGCGGCAGCAGCGCGGCAAGAATCGTCACCGGGTCGGGCTCGTAGAGATAGTCCGTGGCCGGCCCCTCTCCCGCCGCGTCGGTGCCGCCCGGCGGTTCGATGGGCAGGAGGCGCTCGGCGGTCACCCGCTGGACCGCCACGGAGCGGAACTCGTTGAAGACCAACCACACCTCGTCGACCTCGTCCCCGAGGTAGGCCTGGATGAGCTCGCTCCCCAGCGTGCGCACCTCGTCGAAGCCCAGCCGATCGAGGAAGCCCAGACGCTCGCCGCGAAGCGGCCACTGGCGTCGCCGGAAGAAGTCGCGCGCCTTGCGGCCCACCGCCAGGACCGCGGCGGTGTCGGCGGGATGGCTGCGCAGGAGGTCGAGGGCCCGGCGCACCACGTTCGAGTTGAACGCGCCGCACAGACCCTTGTCCGCGGTGATCACTACGTAGAGCTTCCGGGGGCCTTCCCGCCGGACCAGGAGCGGGTGCTTGTCCTCGCCCAGACCTCGGACCAGCGCCCCTACCAGCTCCGCCATCTTGAACGCGTAGGGCCGCGCCTCGACGATCCGCTCCTGGGCGCGCCGCAGCTTCGCCGCGGCGACGAGCTTCATCGCGCGGGTGATTTTCTGGGTGGACTGGACGGAGCGGATCCGTCGCCGGATGTCCTGGAGGGTCGCCATCGGAAGGGACCTGTCCCGCCGGTCCTACGCGGCCGCGGTCGTGCCCCGGGCAGCGTTGAACTCGGCCTTGGCGCCCGCGATCAGCTCGTCGATCTGCGGGCGCAGCGCGTCGGACAGCTCCTTCTTCTCCCGGATCTCGGTGAGCAGTGCCGGCCCGCGACTGTCGGCGTACTGGTAGAGGGCGCTCTCGAACGCGCGGACCGCGTCGACCGGCACGTCATCGAGATGACCCTGCGTGCCGGCGTAGATGGCGAGGATCTGCTTCTCTACGGGGAGCGGCTCGTACTGCCCCTGCTTGAGGATCTCGACCATGCGCTGGCCGCGCGCCAGCTGCTGCTGGGTCGCCTTGTCGAGATCCGAGCCGAACTGCGCGAAGGCTGCCAGCTCCCGGTACTGGGCGAGATCCAAGCGGAGCTTCCCGGCAACCTGCCGCATCGCCTTGACCTGCGCGGACCCGCCCACCCGTGAGACCGAGAGACCCACGTTTACCGCCGGCCGGATGCCCGCGTAGAAGAGGTCGGTCTCGAGGTAGATCTGCCCGTCGGTGATCGAGATGACGTTGGTCGGGATGTAGGCCGACACGTCCCCCAGCTGAGTCTCGATGATGGGCAACGCCGTCAGCGATCCCCCGCCGAGCTCGTCGTTGAGCTTGGCGGCTCGCTCGAGGAGCCGAGAGTGGAGATAAAAGACGTCGCCCGGATACGCCTCGCGGCCCGGCGGTCGACGGAGGAGCAGCGAGAGCTGGCGGTACGCCGTCGCGTGCTTGGAGAGGTCGTCGTAGATGCAGAGGGCGTGGCGCTTGGAATCGCGGAAGTACTCGCCCATCGTGACGCCCGCGTAGGGCGCGATGTATTGGAGGGGCGCCGGGTCGGACGCCGTGGCCGCGATGACCGTCGTGTAGGCCATGGCGCCGCCGTCCTCGAGGACCCGCACGACTTGCGCCACCGTCGAGCGCTTTTGCCCGACCGCGACGTAGAAGCAGTAAACGCCCTGCCCCTTCTGGTTGAGGATCGTGTCGACCGCGATCGCCGTCTTCCCGGTCTGCCGGTCGCCGATGATCAGCTCGCGCTGCCCGCGCCCGATGGGGATCATCGCGTCGATCGCTTTGAGCCCGGTCTGGAGCGGCTCCTTCACGGGTCGGCGATCGACGACCCCGGGGGCGTAGCGCTCGATCGGGCGGAACTCCTTGGCGTCGATCGGCCCCTTGCCATCGATGGGCTGGCCGAGCGCATTGACCACCCGCCCGATCAGGACCTCGCCCACCGGGACCTGCGCGATGCGGCCAGTGCGCTTCACGACGTCGCCCTCGCGAATGGCGCGGTCATCGCCGAGGAGGACCGCGCCGATGTTGTCCTCCTCGAGGTTCAGGACCATCCCGATGATGTCCTGCGGGAAGGTCAGCAGCTCGCCGGCCATCGCGCGCTCGAGGCCGTACACGCGGGCGATGCCGTCCCCCACTTCGATCACCCGACCGATCTCCGTGAGGTCGGTCTCGCCCTCGAACTCCTGGATCTGCCGTCGGATGATCTCGCTGATCTCGCCGGCCTTGATCATGCCGCTCCCCCCGCTCCTTTGATGAGCTGCTGCCTGAGGGCCTCCAGCTGGCCCGCGATGCTGACGTCCAGGACCCGACTGCCGACCTCGGCGACGAAGCCGCCAAGGAGCGCCGGGTCGACCTCCGTGTCCAGCAAGACGGTCTTGCCGAGCCGCCGTCCGAGGCGCTCCCGCAGGACGGCGCGCTCCGCATCCCCGAGGGGTGCCGCGCTGCGGACCCGCGCGCGAATGCGACCGGCCGCCTCGTCGAGGGTCGCCCTGTACGCGGCGATGATGTCCCCGAGCACATCGAGACGCCGGCGCTGGGCCACGAGCGCCAAGAAGTTCCGCGTCAGCGGCGACACGCTCAACCGGCCCGCCACCTCGAGCACGATGGCGCGCTTGGTCGTGGCCTTCACCCAGGGGCGGAGGAGCGCCTCGCGGAGCTCCGGTTCGCCCGCGAGCAGCTGCTCGAACTTCGCCAGCTCATCCGCGACGGCATCGGCCCGCTGGGCCTCGCTCGCCAGCGCATGGAGCGCCCGGGCGTACCGGCGCGCGACTGCGGCGGCCTGCTTCACGCCGACTCGATCCGGGCGAGCGCCTCCCGAAGGAGCCGCTGGTGGTCCTCGTCGTTGAGGCTCTTGCGGATCAGACGCTCGGCGATCTGGGTGGCAAGGCCGCCGACCTCGGCCCGAAGCTCGGCCCGCGCGCGCCGCACCTCCTGGCTCACCTGCGCCTGGGCGCCTTCGATCAGGCGGGTCGCTTCCTGGCGCGCCTCCGCACTCAGCCGATCCCGCAGCTCCGCTGCCTCACGGAGCGCCCGTTCCCGCAGGGCTTGCGCCTCGGCTTGCGCGGCGCGGATCCGCTCTTCCATCGCACCCAACGCCCGCTGGGCCTCCTCCCGCGCCGCCTGCGCCTCGGCCAGCTGCTGCTGGATCGCGGTGGTCCGCCCCTCGAGCGCCGCCAGCAGGGGTCGGTACATGAGCTTGTAGAGAACCGCCAGCAGCAGCAGGAAGCTCACCAGCTGAACGCCGAGCGTCCAGTTGATCTCGATGAGACTGCTGCCCTCACCCTCGGCCGCATACGCCCAGGCGGGCAGCCCGACGACGAGCGCGCACGCGACCCGCCCGATCACGCCCACGGGCAGGCCCACCACCAACCGGTTCCCTGTCATGTCAGCCTCGCGGGCGGGGGGTGTTGTGAAAAAAGGGGCAAGCAGCCCACTAGGGGATACCATGCCGCTTCGAAGGGTGTCAAGCGGCGCACGCGATCACCCCGCCGCCGACGATGACCTCGCCTCGGTACAGCACGACCGACTGGCCGGGGGTGACGGCGTACTGGGGCTCGCGGAACTCGACCTCCGCCCGGCCCGCGTCGAGAGGGCTGACACGGGCGGCTACGCGGGGCGCCCGATGCCGCACTCGCGCCTCGACCTCGAGCGGCTCCGACAGGGCGGGGACGGCAACCCAGTTCACGCGCTCGGCGACGAGCCGCGTCGCTCGCAAGGCCTCGCGGGGCCCCACCACGACCGTGTTCCGCACGGGGTCGAGCCGCACCACGTAGGCGGGCTTGGAGCCGCGCGGACCCAGGCCGCGACGCTGGCCGATGGTATAGCCGCCGAGGCCGCCGTGCTGGCCCACTTCGCGTCCCGTCTGGTCGACCATGGGCCCCGGCCGAAACGCCTCCGGGGCGCGCTCTCGCAGGAACGTCCGATAATCGCCGCTCACGAAGCAGAGCTCCTGGCTCTCGGGCGTGCCCGCCGTTGCGAGACGTCGGCGCCGAGCCTGGGCCCGGACCTCCGGCTTGCGCAGACCGCCTAACGGGAACCGCGCGCGCGCGAGCTGCCCCTGCGACAGCGGCCACAGGAAATAGCTCTGGTCCTTCGTCTCGTCGCGCGCCGTCAACAGGCAGAGCCGTCCGGTGCGCGGGTCCGGCGCGATGCGCGCGTAGTGCCCGGTGGCCACCGCGTCAGCGTCCCAGGCGAGGGCGCGCTCGAGGAGCGTGCCGAACTTGATCTCGCGATTACACACGACGCAGGGGCTCGGCGTTCGCCCCGCCGCATACTCGCGGGTGAAATCCGCAATGACGCGCTCCCCGAACTCTCGCTCGTGGTTCAGGAGGTAGTAGGGGATCTGGAGCCGCCGGGCCACCTGTCGCGCCATTCCGGCCGTGGACGGCGAGCAGCATGCGCCGAATCGGTGCGCGGCCTCGGGCGGCTCCTCCCAGGGAGCGGTCCGCAGCGTGATACCCACCAGCTCATGGCCGGCGTCTCGGAGGAGTGCGGCGGCCACTGAACTGTCGACTCCTCCACTTAATCCCACTATAATCGCAGTCATTCTATTTAGCTATCCATCACGGCAGCCCTCTTGGATTCCCGGTGAGGCG
This sequence comes from uncultured bacterium, assembly GCA_964463175.1. GTDB lineage: Bacteria > Methylomirabilota > Methylomirabilia > Rokubacteriales > DASRDR01 > DASRDR01. The sequence goes on along the minus strand of CAYXBJ010000049.1, from coordinate 19,040 downwards.
GGCATGGATTTGCTCGAGCTCGGCGGCTGTCGGGCCGCCCGTGAGACGGCCGTGGATTCGCTCCAGCTCGGCGGCCGACGCATAGGGCAGCTCGATTCGCCCGCGCAAGAGATTACCCACGATTCGGACGCGGGTCCCGAGCGCGAGACGGAGCTCCTCCTCGGTCGCCTCGAGATCCGGAGCCCGGCGCCGCGGCCGCGCCCTCACGGACCGGCGGGCCTGGACCCCGGCCTCCGTTGCTCGTACCGACCAATCCTGCGCCAGGATCCGTTCCCGCAGGCGGAGCTGCGCCGCGGCGGAGGGGAGGCCGAGGAGCGCGCGCGCATGCCCCATGGTCAGGCGGCCGCTCCGGAGATCCTCCTGGATCGGCTCCGGCAGCCGGAGCAGGCGGAGCGCGTTGGCGATGGATGAGCGGTCTCGTCCGAGGCGACGCGCCAGCTCCTCCTGCGTCCAACCAAACTCCGCGAGGAGCCGCTGATAGGCTTGTGCCGCTTCGACCGGGTTGAGGTCTTCGCGGAGGAGATTCTCGACTAATCCCAGCTCCAGGGCCTCGGCATCACTGGCCTCGCGCACGATCGCGGGCACGCGGGTCAGGCCGGCCTGCTGCGCGGCCCGCCAGCGCCGCTCTCCGACCAGGATCTCGTACTGGCTGCCGCGGGGCCGCACCACGAGCGGCTGGAGCACCCCCGAGGAACGGATGGAGGCGGCAAGCTCCTCGAGCGCCTGACGGTCGAAGGTCCGGCGGGGCTGCTGCGGATTCGGGACCAGACTCTCGACCGGGAGTTCTCGGAGGCGGGCGCCGTCCTCGACGTCAGCCGGTGGCAGGAGGGCGCCTAGACCCCGTCCGAGTGCGCGCTTCATCACGTCCCAGGACCTCCTTCGCCAGCTCCAGATACGCCACCGCCCCGGGGGACCGGAGGTCGTATTGGAGGATGGACCGCCCGTGGCTGGGCGCTTCCGAGAGTCGTACGTTGCGGGGAATCACCGTCGCAAACACCTGCCCTTTGAAATATCGCTCGACCTCGGCGCGCACCTGGGCCGTGAGGGTCGTCCGGCCGTCGAAGAGCGTGAACACGATCCCCTCGATCTCGAGCCTCGTGTTGGCGCGCGCCCGTACGGCATCGAGCGTTCGGACCAGCTGGGCCAGGCCCTCCAGGGCGAAATACTCGCACTGAAGCGGAATGAGCACTCCATCGGCGGCCACGAGTGCGTTCAGGGTCAACAGCCCCAAGGAGGGGGGACAGTCGACCACAATATAGCGAAACCGCTCACGAACGGGGGCCAGCGCCTCGCGCAACTGGGTCTCCCGCCCCGGGCGCGTGGCGAGATCGACCTCGACGCCGACCAGATCTGGATTGCCAGGAAGCAACGTCAGGGCGGGGATCTCCGTCCCGCGAAGGCACTCAGTCGCCGGCCGGCCCTCGGCCAGTAGTTCGTAAATCGTCCCGCCGGCACTCGGCGCGGCGTTAGGGGAGAGCCCGGCCGTGGTGTTGGCCTGGGGATCCAAGTCCACGAGGAGCGTCGCCTGGTTCGCCACCGCCAGCGCGCTGGCCAGGCTGACGGCTGTCGTCGTCTTACCGACGCCGCCCTTCTGGTTCACGACTGCGATCGTGCGCCCGTCCAAGTCGCTCTGTTCCACGTGGAACGCCCGCATCCAGGTCCGCTCGGCGAATTATAAGAAACTGCCGCCGCCACGGCAATTCCCCTGTGCGGGGCAACGTCACCTCACGCACATGGCCCTCAAATGAACCCGCTTCCGGGCCGAGCGGCACGACCAGGGTGCCCGTCGGCGCGAGGAACGGCGCGGCCAGCCTCATGGCGGCCTCCGGGGCGGCGACGGCTCGCATCGTGACGGTCGCAAACCGATTCACCAGGTCGCTCGAAACCAGCGTCTCCGCCCGGGCCCCGTGGACGATGACCCCTTGGAGCCCCAGCTGGCGGATCACATGTCGGAGGAAGTTCGCGCGCCGGCGGGTGGCCTCCACGAGGGTAACGTCCCAGTCCGGGCGCGCCAGCTTGAGAATCAGGCCGGGAATCCCCGGGCCGCTCCCGATGTCGAGCACCGGGCTGGCCGGATCCGGGACTACGGCCAGGAGCATCAGCGACTCGAGCACGAGGTGCTGGATTCGCGCGCCCTGCTCGGAATAGGCCGTGAGCCGGCCGATCTGCTGCCAGCGATCCAGCTCGTCGAGGTACGTGGCCACCCGGGCCGGAAACTCAGCGGGTAGCGTCACCGCTAGTGCCCCCGTCGCGTCCTGGAGGGCGCGGCGGAGATCGAGCGGCGCCGGGGACGACGCTCGACGAGCGCCGCGGGCGCCCGGCCTAGGCCCGCCGCGTCTCCCGCTCGATGACTGGCCGCGACGCCGCACTGCGGTCGATCAGGTACTGCTGCCCAATGGACAGGCAGTTGTTGACGAGCCAGTAGAGGACCAGCCCCGTGGGGAACTCCAGGAACATGAACGTGAACACCACCGGCATGATGAGCATGATCTGGGCCTGCCGGGGGTCCCCAACGGTCGGCGTCATCTTCTGCTGCACCAGCATCGAGATCCCCATCAGGATGGGGAGCACGTAGTAGGGATCCTTCTTGGACAGGTCCGTGATCCAGAGCAGGAACGGGGCCCCCTGCAGTTCCACCGAGTATTGGAGGGTCAGGTACAGGGCGTAAAAGATGGGAATCTGCACGACCATCGGAAGGCACCCGCCCATCGGATTGACGCCGTGCTTCCGGAACAACTCCACCTGCTCGCGCTGGAACCGCTGCGGGTCGGATCGATACTTCGAGCGGAGGGCATTCAGCTGCGGTTGCAGCGCCTGCATGGCCTTCATCGACCGCATGCTCTTCAGCGACAGCGGGTAGAAGACCGCCTTCACGAGCACCGTCAGGAGAATGATCGCGACCCCGTAGTTCTGGCCCGGAAGCCACGTGCCGAAGAAGTTCATCAGCCACAGGAGCGGCACGCAGAACCACCACATCGGGAACAACGCCCACAAGAAGTGCCCGTAATTCCGCGCCTGAGCGAGCTCCAAGCCGACGCTGAGCGCCCGGAGGCGATCCCAGGCTTTGGGTCCAACATAGAGCTCGCCGGCGCCCTCCCAGGCGTGGCCCGGGGAGACCTGGACCTCCTGGAAGACCAGGCCAACCTGGGCGACGTCGTGGGCCCGACCGCGGGTCAGTCCCTTCGCCGTCCGCGGAATGAGCGCGGCGATGAAGAAGTCGCTCTCCAGCGCCACCCAGCGATGCTCGCCCGTCACAACGGCGTCCGGGACAAGATGCGGATCCTTGAGCTCCGGGCCCGTCGGGGATTCCTTCGGATCCTTGAGTGCCGGCGGCGGCGCGTCGAACGCCTCGGGATCCGCGCCGGCCCGGTCCAGGAGGATCCGCCCCAGCAGATGCCGCCGGTTCGCCCCCTCGCCGAAGGTATGCCAGGGCTTGTCCGGCGTCGGTCCCGGTTCCGAGACCGGGGTCGTCCAGAACATCAGGAGATCGACGGGACCCGCCCCGCTGGTCCCGTCGACGTGAAGCGTCGCGCCGATCCGATAGGTGTCCGCCCGGAACTCGAGCGTCCGCCGGATGCGGAGGCCGTCCGCCGTCGATCCCACGAACCCCAGGGTCGCCACCGGCTGAGCCGCGGTCACCTCCGTGCGCGGGGCCTCGGGCCGAAGGGTCACGAGCTCCATCGGTTGGCCGGGCCGCTGCACCGCCACGGCCAAGGGTCGGAGCGGGCCGCCCACCACGAGCGGCTTATCGCCGCGGTGCTCGATGGTCCAGTCGGTCACGCTCCCATCCCCCGCGAAGCTCACACGGTAGAGGGGCGTGGTCACCTCCGCGACGGGGGCGGCCGCGACACCCGCGCGCGGCACCGGTACGGGCCGCGTGGCACTCGCCTCGCCGCTGCTCGGTACCGGCGTCGCCGGCGCCTTGCTGACGGCGTCGGGGGGGCCGACACGATCGTGAGCCGGCGGCGGAGTGGCCACCCAGAACTGCCAGGCGAGCAGCACGGCCACCGAGAGGGCAATTGCTATAAGTGAGCGTTTTTCCACGTGTTTTTGCCTCAGCGCCGGGGTTTGCCGGCCGCGCTCAGCGCATCCCCCATCGCGTGGACGAGATCCTCAAAGGGGCTCGTGAGGGCGGCCTGGCGAGCGATGAAGCAGAGTCGGATTCCCTCGGGTGGCACTAGGCCCCGCTGCCGCCGGTAGGCTTCGCGGAGCCGTCGTCGCGCGCGGTTCCGGATCACGCTGCCACCGAGCCGGCGACCCACGGCAAACCCAACCGCCCGCGGCCCGGCCTCTCGGCGCCACAGAAGCACGAACGCGGGGCCCTCCACACGCGCCCCGCGCCGAAAGAGTCGCTCGAACTCTGCTCGGGACCGGAGCCGCTCCGCCCGCGGCAGTCGCGCGGGCGCCGCTCCGGGCACCCGCTCAGCCTGTCAGCCTGCGTCGCCCTTTGGCGCGGCGCCGCTTCAGCACCTTCCGGCCACCCTTCGTCGACATGCGTTCACGAAATCCGTGCGTCTTGGCGCGCCGACGACGATTCGGTTGGAACGTCCGCTTCACTACGTCCTCCTAGTGCGCGCGTCCTGCGCACAGCCCGCCCATCCTACAGATGCGTCGCGGACCCCGTCAAGCGGTGCGGCGGCCGCTCGCGGCCCGCCTCCGGTTGCCGCCTGAAAGATCCCCGTGCTATGGTGGGCCGCTCGGTTCCGGACACGGGGCGCGCACGCGGACGTTCCGGTGCGCGGCACGGGCTCCGCGGACCGCGCAGCGAATCCAGTGCGGCAGGCGACGACGGCAGGGCTCCCAGAGTTATCCACCGCCGTGGATAAGTGTGTGCGTAACTTCCCCGCCTAGGAAGGCTTCGATGCGCAACGACGTTCACGAGCTGCTCCTCAGTGCCCTGGATGGAAAGCTCCCCCCGGAGGTCCTGGATACCTGGATCCGGCCCTTGCGGGTTCTGGACGCCGGGGAGACCCGTGTGGAACTCATTGTTCCTAATAAGTTTTTCCGCCAGCAGCTGGAGCAGCGCTACCTTGAGCCCCTTCGGGCGGCTGTCGCGCTCATCGTCGGACCGCGGGCCCAGATCGTCCTCTCGATCGATCGGACGGCGCCCGTGCCGCCACCGGCGCCCTCCGTCACGGTCGCGCCGCCCGCGGATCTCGACCCCCGTTACACATTCGACACTTTCGTCGTCGGCGCGTCGAACCAGATCGCGCAGGCGGCGTGCCTGGCGGTCGCCGAGTCGCCCGCCAAAGCCTACAACCCGCTCGTCATCTACGGAGGGGTGGGCCTCGGGAAGACCCACCTCCTCCAAGCCATCGGCCACCGGCTGGCCCAGAGCCACCCCCATCTCCGCATCCAGTACCTGTCGAGCGAAAAGTTCACCAACGACCTGATCTCGGCCATTCGTCACGACAAGACACCGGAATTCCGCCAGCGATACCGGACCAGCGACCTCCTCTTGATCGACGACATCCAGTTCCTGTCGGGCAAAGAGCGTACCCAGGACGAATTCTTCCACACGTACAACGATCTCTTCCCGCGCCGCCAGATCGTCCTGTCCAGCGACCGCTCGCCGAAGGAGATCCCGGACCTCGAGGAGCGCCTCCGCTCGCGGTTCCTGTCGTCGATGAGCGCCGACATCCAGCCGCCCGACTTCGAGACTCGCGTGGCGATCCTCAAGAAGAAGGCGGAGCTCGACCGGGTGGCGCTCCCCGACGACGTCGCCTACTTCATCGCCAACCGCGTCAAGTCGAACATTCGCGAGCTCGAGGGCTCGCTCGTCCGCATCCGCGCTTTCTGCAACCTGACCGGGCGCCCGCTCACGCTCGACCTGGCCCAGGAGGTGCTCGCCAACATCTGGGGGGCCGAGGAGCATCTCGTGACGCTCGACGACATCCTCCGCCGGGTCGCGGAGGTGTACCACGTGAAGCCCCAGGACCTCCGCGCCAAGACCCGCACCAAGGCCGTCGCCTTTCCCCGTCAGCTCGCCATGTATCTCGCCCGCCAGCTCACGAACGACTCCTACGCGGATATCGGCCGGGGCTTCGGCGGGAAGGACCACACGACCGTTCTCCATGCCGTCAACAAGATCGACGCGCTCCTCCAGCAGGACCCCAAGCTCCGGCGCACGCTCGACCACATCATCAACACGATCCGGCTCGCGTGAACCGCGTCATCCCCGACGGTCCCCACAAGACGCCGGGCCTTTCCACCGTCGTCCCCCGACTTATCCCCACGCCTGTCTCGCGCGTCTCGCCTGATAGCATCGGTCCACGCGCCGTCCGGTGGACTTGTCCCCACCACCTACTACTACGACGACGACTGCTTTGTCTTCCTGAGGAGGGTTACTAGAACCCATGAACTTCCAGGTTGCTCGCGAGCCCCTGCTCCGTGCATTGCAGCTCCTGCAGAACATCGTGGAGCCGCGCCAGACGTTGCCGATCTTGGCGAACGTGCTGATCGAGGCTCGAGAGGGCGGGCTCCGGCTCGCGGCGACCGATCTCGAGGTGGGGGCCCGTGTCGCCGTGCCCGGAACAATCACTCAGCCCGGGGCAATCACCCTGGCCGCGCGCAAACTGGTGGAGCTGGTCCGGGAGCTGCCGGCTCAGCCGGTGGCGTTCTCCCTGCTCGACAACGGCTGGGTCAAGATCACGTGCGGGAGCGCGCGGTTCAGTCTGGTCGGCCTGCCCGCGGAAGAGTACCCCCCGTTGGATGTGGACGGCGTGGCGGGAAGTCTGGGTGTCGAGGCGGGCCTGCTCCGCACCATGGTGGGGCAGACCAGCTACGCGATGTCGCAAGACGAGAGCCGTCCGTTCTTGAACGGCCTGTATCTCGTCGCGCGCAAGCAGGAGCTGCGGCTCGTGGCGACCGACGGGCACCGCCTGGCGCTGGTCCGGAGTCCCGTGGAGTCCGACGTCGAGATGGCGGGCATCGTTCCGCGCAAGGCCGTCCAGGAGCTCACGCGCGTCCTGGGCGGGGCGGAGCGCGTGGATCTCGCCGTGGGCGAGAGTAAGTTCTTCGTCCGGACCGAAGGCTTCGAGCTCGTGTCCAAGCTGGTGGAAGGGCAGTTTCCGAACTACGAGCAGGTGATCCCCAAGTCTTCGCCGTTCCGGCTGGTGGTCGAGCGTGAGCCGCTGCTGGCGGCGATTCGGCGGGTCGCGGTGGTCGCCGATGACCGGACACGGCCGGTCCGACTCACGGCGAGCACGGGTGAGCTGCGCCTCTCCGCGCAGAGTCAGGAGCTCGGCGAGGCCGAGGAGACGCTGCCGGCCGAGTTCAAGGGCGACGAGCTGACGATCGGATTCAACGCTCGCTACGTCCTCGACGCGCTGGGCCCGATGGACCACGCGTGGACGGTCATGGGCTTGAAGGACGGCCTGAGTCCGGGCGTGTTGCTGGGCGCCGCCGACAAGAGTGGCGCGCCGGACGATGCGTATCGCTGTGTTATAATGCCCATGCGCATGTGAGGGGAGGCCCGCCCGGGGTGCACGTCCGGTGGATTGAGCTGGTCGGGTTCCGCGGTCATGCGACCCTCACCTTCACCCCTGAGCCGGGGCTGAACGTCCTCGTCGGAAAGAACGGCCAGGGCAAAACGTCGATTCTCGAGGCGCTCCACGTCCTGCTGACAGGGCGATCCTTCCGCACGGCGAAGCTCGTCGACTGCCTCGGCTGGGATGCCGGGGGTCGCGCGACGCTTGCGGGCGAGCTCGCCACGGGGAGCCAGGTCCGCGAGGTGCGGCTCGAACTGCTGACGCGCGAGGGAGGGGTCGATGTGCGGGGGACGCTGTGCCCGTGGGCTGCTGCCGTGAGCTTCGCGGCATCGGACCTCGCCCTGCTGGCGGGAGCTCCGCAGCTTCGCCGGGCATTCCTGGACGGGGCGACGGCGCGCCTCGTTCCAGCCCACGCGGAAACCTGCCGGCGCTATCGCCTCGTGCTCCAGCAGCGGACTCGACTGCTGGGAGATCTCGCGGGGCGACCGGATGGGGAGCAGCTCCTCATGCCCTGGGACGAGCAGCTCGCCTCTCTCGGCAGCGAGCTCGTGCACCGGCGCGTGGATGCACTGGCGCACGTGGCCGAGGCCGCCCGCGAGGTGCAGGCGGCGCTCGCGCCCGAGACGGCGGGAGTCACGCTGAGCTACGAGCCGACGGTCACGCTGGGCGCCGACCGCGAGACGACCCGCGGGGCGCTGCTGACGGCGCTGGTCGCGGCCCGGCCGGGCGACCTCCGACGAGGGCTCACCCAGGTCGGCCCCCATCGCGATGATGTAGTCGTGCGGCTCGGCCGCGCCGACGCACGCGTCGCCGTGTCCCGCGGGGAACAGCGCCTGCTTGCCCTGGCACTCCGGCTCGGGGTCGCGCTCGTGGCCCGTCGCCGTCACGGCGACGCCCCGGTCCTGCTGCTCGATGACGTGCTGTCCGAGCTCGATCGCGAGGTCGGGGCGCGGGTCCTCGCGTGGCTGAGCCGCCAGGGACAGGTCGTCTTCACCGCCACGGACGCCCAGCCGGGCGCCACGCGGATGGGTGCCGTCTGGGAGGTGACCGCGGGAGGCCTGGCGGCCGGCCCCGTCCTGGCCCAGGGGGTGGCATGAGCGGACCCCGCGGCACGACGAGCGCCGCCGAGACGTACACCGCGAGCGACATCAAGGTCCTCGAGGGGCTCGAGGCCGTCCGCAAGCGGCCCGCGATGTACATCGGGGATACCGCGAGCTACGGGTTTCACCACCTGGTCTTCGAGGTCGTCGACAACTCGGTCGACGAGGCCCTGGCGGGATTCTGCTCGAACATTCGCGTGGTTCTGCACGTCGACGGAAGCTGCACGGTCATCGATGACGGCCGGGGGATTCCGGTCGACGTGCACACCGGCACCGGCAAGTCGGCCGCCGAGGTCGTCCTGACCACGCTCCACGCCGGCGGGAAGTTCGAGAGCTCCGTGTACAAGGTCTCCGGCGGCCTTCACGGCGTCGGGGTGTCCGTCGTCAACGCGCTGTCCGAATGGCTCGAGCTGGAGATCCGGCGTGACGGGCGGGTCTACACGCAGCGCTACGATCGCGGCAAGCCCCAGAGCGATCTCCAGGCGGGCGAGAAGACGACGAAGCGGGGCACGACGATCCGGTTCAAGCCGGACCCCGAGATCTTCGAGATCGCGACCTTCAGCTTCGACATCCTCGCGAACCGCCTGCGCGAGCTCGCCTTCCTCAACAAGGGGCTCCGCATCCAAATCGAGGACGAGCGGGACGAGAAGAAGCAGACCTTCCACTACACGGGGGGCATCCTCCAGTTCGTCGAGTACATCAACCAGAACAAGGCGCCGGTCCACCCGAAGGTGCTCTACTTCGAGGGCGGCCGCGGCGATATCCAGGTCGAGGTCGCGCTCCAGTACAACGAGGGGTACCAAGAGTACGTGTTCTCGTTCGCCAACAACATCAACACGCGCGAGGGCGGCTCGCACTTGACGGGCTTCCGCGCGGCTCTCACGCGGACGATCGGCGCGTACGCCCAGGCGAACGGGTACCTCAAGACCTTCAAGGGCGCGATCACCGGCGACGACGTGCGGGAGGGCCTGACCGCGGTCATCTCGGTGCGCCTGCCGGAGCCCCAGTTCGAGGGGCAGACGAAGGCCAAGCTCGGCAACAGCGAGGTCCGCGGGCTGGTCGAATCCGTGGTCAACGACAAGCTGGCCCAGGCCTTCGAGGAGGACCCGGCGACCGCGCGGAAGGTCGCCGAGAAGTGCCTCCACGCCGCGCAGGCGCGGGAGGCCGCGCGCAAGGCCCGGGAGCTCACGCGCAAGAAGGGCTTCGACGGCGACAACCTGCCCGGGAAGCTGGCGGACTGTTCCGAGCGGGATCCCGCGGCGCGCGAGCTCTTCCTGGTCGAGGGGGACTCGGCCGGGGGCTCGGCGAAGCAGGGCCGCGACCGGCGGACCCAGGCGATCCTGCCGCTGCGCGGGAAGATCATCAATGCCGAGAAGGCGCGCTACGACAAGGTGCTCTCGCATCAGGAGATCCGGCTGCTCATCGCGGCCATGGGCACGGGCATCGGACCGGAGGAGTTCGACCTCGGGAAGCTCCGCTACCACAAGGTCATCCTGATGACGGATGCCGACGTGGACGGCGCTCACATCCGCACGCTCCTGCTGACCTTCTTCTTCCGCCACATGGTGTCGGTGATCGAGGGGGGGCACCTGTTCATCGGGCAGCCGCCGCTCTTCAAGCTGAAGCACGGCAAGAGCGAGAAGTACCTCCTGAACGAGCGGGAGCTCGAGCAGGAGCTGCTCCTCCTCGGGACGGCCGGCGTCCAGCTCCGGGTGGGGAGCGAGAAGACGGCGAGTCGGTCGCTCGGCGACGAGCGGCTCCGGCGCTTCATCGGGGATCTCCTTGAGTTCCGTCGGCTCCGGGACCGACTGGCCAAGCGCGGCGTGGTGCCCGCCGAGTGGCTCGAGGCCTTCGTGCGGCACCGCCCCCTCGCGCGGAAGCGGATGTCGCGGGAGAGCCTTCTCCAGGAGATCCCGCGCGCGCTCGGGCGGCCGGACGTCGAGTTCACGGTGCATACCGAGACCGACGACAGCGCCGTGGCCATGGGCGTCTTCGACGGTGAGGAGCGAAAGCTCAACCTCGGCCTGTTCGGGTCCGGGGAGTATGCGCGACTCCTGGAGGTCTACGCGCAGATCGAACCCTCGGATCGGGCGCCGTTCACGCTGGTCGGCGCGGACGGCGCGGAGCAGACGGCCGCGACCCGCGAGGCGCTCGTGGACCTGATCTTCCAGCGGAGCCGCGAGGGCACCGGCATCCAGCGGTACAAGGGGCTCGGGGAGATGAACCCGGAGCAGCTCTGGGACACCACCATGAACCCGGAGACCCGGACGCTCCTCCGAGTCTCCATGGACGATGCCATCGCCGCCGACGAGATCTTCACCAAGCTCATGGGCGATCAGGTCGAGCCCCGGCGGGAGTTCATCGAAACGCACGCGCTCGAAGCCACCATCGACGTCTAGTCCCGCTCCGGCCCGGCCGCGGTGGCCGCGCGCGAGGGCCCGCAGGAGTGCCTGATGCCTGAGCGTCTGCTCGCGATCCCCATCGAAGACGAGATGCGGCGGTCGTATCTCGACTACGCCATGTCCGTCATCATCGGGCGGGCGCTCCCGGACATCCGCGATGGCCTGAAGCCCGTGCACCGGCGCGTGCTGTACGCGATGCACGAGATGGGCCTCGCGTGGAATCGCGGCTACCGGAAGTCGGCGCGCGTCGTCGGGGACACGCTCGGCAAGTTCCACCCGCACGGCGAGGCGCCGGTCTACGAAGCGCTGGTCCGGATGGCGCAGGAGTTCTCGCTCCGGTATCCCCTGGTCGACGGGCAAGGGAACTTCGGCTCGATCGACGGCGACCCGCCGGCGGCCATGCGGTACACCGAAGTGCGGCTGGCCAAGATCGCGCACGAGATGCTCGCGGACATCGAGCGCGACACGGTCGACTTCGTCCCCAACTACGACGAGACGCAGCAGGAGCCAGTCGTCCTCCCCGCGCGGGTGCCTAACCTTCTCGTGAACGGCTCGTCGGGCATCGCGGTCGGCATGGCGACCAACATCCCGCCGCACAACCTCGGGGAGATCGTAGACGGCCTCGTCCTCGTGCTCGAGAATCCCGCGCTGCCGGTGGAGGAGCTGCTCCGGGTGGTCAAGGGGCCCGACTTTCCGACCCGTGGGTACATCTACGGCACCGCGGGCATCCACGACGCGTTCACGACGGGGCGCGGCATCATCACGATGCGCGCGCGGGCCCACACCGAGAAGCTGCGCGGCGGGCGCGAGGCGATCGTGGTGACCGAGCTCCCGTACCAGGTCAACAAGGCCACGCTGATCACCAAGATTGCCGAGCTCTCGCGCGAGGGAAAGCTCGACGGTCTCTCGGAGATCCGCGACGAGTCGGACCGACACGGCATCCGCGTCGTCTTGGAGCTCGCGAAGGGGGAGATCGCCCAGATCGTCCTGAACCAGCTCTACAAGCACACCGCGATGCAGTCGACCTTCGGCGTGAACATGCTCGCCCTCGTGGGCCGGCGGCCGCAGGTGGTGACGCTCCGGGAGATGCTCGACCACTTCATCGACTTCCGCCGGGAAGTCGTGATCCGGCGGACGCGCTACGACCTCGCGCGCGCCGAGGAACGGGCCCACATCCTCGAGGGCCTGCGCAAGGCGCTCGACCACCTCGACCTGGTGATTCGGCTGATCCGCGGTGCGGAGAGCGTGGAGGCCGCGCGGATCGCGCTCATGACCCAGCTCGAGTTGAGCGAGATCCAGGCGAAGGCCATCCTCGACATGCGGCTCCAGCGCCTGACGCAGCTCGAGCGCGAGAAGGTGGTCCAGGAGCACACCGAGGTGCTGCAGCTGATCGAGCGACTCCGGGCGATCCTCGCCTCCGACGCCCTCGTGCGGCAGATCATCAAGGACGAGGCGCTTGCGCTCAAGGCCGAGTACGGCGACGAGCGCCGGACCGAGATCGTGGAGGAGACCGTCGAGCTCACTCTGGAGGACCTCATCGCCGACGAGGAGATGGTGGTCACGGTGACCCGCTCCGGGTACATCAAGCGGACCGCGATCGAGGCGTATCGGAGCCAGCGCCGGGGCGGCAAGGGCGTCACCGGCATGGAGACCAAGGACGAGGACATCGTCGAGGACGTCTACATCGCGTCCACGCACGCCCACCTCCTGTTCTTCACCAACGACGGCAAGGTCCACTGGCTGAAGGTGCACGAGATCCCTGAGGCCAAGCGCGACGCGCGGGGCAAGGCGCTGGTGAACCTGCTGCACCTTGCGGAGGGCGAGCGGGTCGCCGCCACCCGCTCGGTCCGCGACTTCACCACCGGCGGGTACGTCTTCATCGCGACCCGACAGGGCCGCGTGAAGAAGACCGAGCTCGTTGCCTACTCGCGCCCCCAGCGCGGCGGGATCCGGGCGATTACCCTCGACGAGGGAGACGAGGTCATGGCCGTCCGCCAGACGGACGGCCAGCGCGAGGTCCTGCTGGCCACCCGGCAGGGGATGGCGATCCGCTTTAACGAGGAAGAGGTGCGCCCGATGGGGCGGGCCGCCGCGGGGGTCAAGGGCATCGACGTCGAGACCGAGGATGCGGTGATCGCGGCGGAGGTGGTCCAGGAGGGTGCGGCCATCCTCACGGTGACCGAGCGCGGCTACGGCAAGCAGACCCCGCTCGACGAGTACCGGCTCCAGGGGCGCAGCGGCAAGGGGATCATCGACATCAAGACCGGCGGGCGCAACGGGCTCGTCGTGGGACTGATCCAGGTGCGCGAGGGGGACGACATCCTGCTGGTGACCACCAAGGGCAAGCTCATCCGCTTCCCGGCCCAGGACGTGTCCTCCCAGGGCCGGAACACCTGGGGCGTCCGGGTCATCGACGTAGACGCGGATGACCGGGTCGTGAGCCTGGCGCGGCTGGAGGGCGAGCGGGGCAACGGTGCTTGACCCCCACCTCCTCCGGGAGCACCCGGAGGTCGTGGAGGCCGGGATCCGCGCCCGCGGCGCGGCCGTCCCGCTGCGGGAGTATCAAGAGCTCGAGGCGCGCCGGCGCGGAATGGTCCAGGAGCTCGACGAGCTGCGCGCGCGGCGGAACCGGGCGTCCGAGACGGTGGCGCAGGCCAAGCGTCGTGGCGAGGACGCAGCCGCGGCAATCGCTGAGTCGCGCGAGGTTGGCGAGGCGATCCGGAACGTGGAGACGGTTCTCCGCCACGCGGAGGCGCAGCTCGGCGAGCTGGCCGTCCGGTTCCCGAACCTCCCGCACCCGTCGGTACCGGTGGGCGCGACCGCGGACGACAACGTCGAGGTGCGCCGCTGGGGCGTGCCCCGGACATTCGCCTTCGCGCCGCGCCCACATTGGGAGCTCGGCGAGCTCCTGGGGATCCTCGATTTCGAGCGGGGCGCGCGGCTCGCGAAGTCGCGCTTCACCGTGCTCTGGGGGCTCGGCGCGCGGCTCGAGCGGGCGCTGACCCAGTTCATGCTGGATCTCCAGACCCGGAGCCACGGCTACCAGGAGCTCTGGCTGCCGCATCTGGTAAACGCGGACACCATGCTCGCGACAGGGCAGCTCCCAAAGTTCGAGGAGGAGCTCTTCAAGACCGCGGAGCTCGAGGACGGGCGGCCCCTCTACCTCATCCCGACCGCGGAGGTGCCGCTGACCGCGGTCCACTCGGGGGAGATCCTGCCGGGCGAGACGCTGCCCCGGAAGTACACCGCGTTCACGCCCTGCTACCGGCGGGAGGCGGGGTCGTACGGGAAGGACACCCGGGGCTTCCTTCGGCAGCACCAGTTCGACAAGGTCGAGCTCGTGAAGCTGACAGCGCCGGAGACCTCGTACGACGAGCTCGAGGCGATGGTTCGGGATGCGGAGGCGGTGCTCCGCGCGCTCGAGCTGCCCTTCCGCGTCATGCTCCTCTGCAGCGGTGACATGGGCTTCACCGTGGCCAAGACCTACGACCTCGAGGTGTGGCTGCCGGCGGAGGGTCGGTATCGCGAGATCTCGTCGTGCTCGAACTGCGAGGCGTTTCAGGCGCGACGCGCCAACCTCCGCTATCGCCCCGCGGGCGGAGGGAAGCCCGAGCTGCTCCACACGCTGAACGGCTCCGGGCTGGCCGTGGGCCGGACGCTGATCGCCGTCCTCGAGAACTACCAGGAGGCCGACGGGTCCGTCGTGATCCCGCGCGCCCTCCGGCCCTATCTGGACGGCGCCGAGCGACTCGCCCCGCCCTGAGCCGGGGGCGGCGAGCCCGCCGCGCCTCGCCGGCCCGAGCGCCCCGGCGAGTTCTCAAGCCTCCGAAGCGGAGAGACGCGATGAGAGCCAACGACGTCCGTGCCCCGACCGTCCTCCGTCACGGCGCATACGTGTGCCTGCGCGTGCCCGTCGAGGCCCGGCGCGCCGCGGCCGCGCTGCCGGTCCCGACGCTCGTGGGGCGCCTCGGCCTGGCGAACGAGTTCGAGCCGCACGGCTCGCCCCCGCCCGACACCGTCGCGTTTCTCCGCCGCGTGGATGCCGTGCCGGGTCCCCGCGCCGACGACGGGCTCCTCCGGGCGGACGCGGTGGTCCACGTGGCCTCGGCCAGCGTGACGGCGGTGACCAGGCTCTGCGCCGAGCTCGCGGATCTCCTGGGGCCCTGGGGCACGCCGCGCGTCCTCCAGGGGGTCGTGCGCCCGATGAGCTACACCGGCAACGCCATGCATAACTTCGCCTACGCCCACCAGGTCCTCCAGGAACCGGGCCCGGCAATGCCGAACGCCTTCCTGATCCCGATGAGCAAGACCGCGGCCTGGTGGGCCAAGGACTGGATGGAGCGGCACACCTACTTCCTGCCCCGCTATGACGACGCGGGACGCATGGTGAGCGAGGGGCACGCGTTGGCGGCTGCGGCGGGGGTGCCGTGCATGCTCCGCCGGACCTACAAGCACGCGTCGGAGCCCGCCCCTGCGGAGGCGTACGACTTCGTCACCTATTTCGAGTGCGGCGACGCGGACGTCCCGACGTTTCACGCCGTTTGCGCGGCCCTGCGCGACGTTGCCAAGAATCCGGAGTGGGCCTTCGTGCGCGAAGGACCGACGTGGCACGGCCGCCGCGTGGCGACGTGGGCCGAGCTGTTCGGCTAACGGGATCCGCCGGGACGCGACACCGCCCTCGCCCGGATCATTCCGCACACTCGAAGAGTCCAGAACTGAGCACACCGACTCGCATGATCACCGAAGATCCGGTGCGCGCACCGTCCACCCACCCGGCGCGCAGTGCTCTGCGCAGATCCGGATCGTTGTGGAGGCGCCGGTCCAGCACTCGCGTGGCGCGCGGTCACCTAAGCGCGTAGACCAGATAGTTTTCGCTACCACGCGCTGCCATGAACTCCGCAACGCGCGTGGTCGACGCGACGAAGTCCGCGCTCTCGCCCGCGTTCCATGTGAAGATCTTGTTGTACGAGTAGGCCTTCTCGCCCGTCCGGGACTCGCCCATGTCGAGATGCCCGAGGACGATCAATACCGGCATGTCGTAGCGTCCCTTGACATCGCGCGCCGCGGCCAACAGCTCGCCGAGCGACAGGCGGGCGCTGGCTTTGGTGGTCCAGGAGACCGTCGTCCCAAACCGATGCTCGCGCGGGAAGTAGATCCGGTTTGCCGCGTAGTAGGGGAGGGATTCCAGCAGGAAGTCCGGCTCCGGGACGATGATCGCGCGCTCATACGTCTCCGACGCCGTCAGGAACGCGCCGAGGGACTGGCTAGAGCTCCGCTCGAAACGAAGGTCCGCCCATGCCGACCTTGCCGCGACGTTGGCATTCCACAGGAGCAAAATCACGATCGCGCTCAATCCCGCCGTGAAAAGCTGCCGCCCTCCCTTGTGAAGAATGCCGTCACGTGGCGTCTCCAGGTCTATCCAGTAGAGAATCACCAAGAACACCAGAAACACTCCCTGATGCCGGTATTGACCCCTCGCGATGACGTGGAACAAGGCTCCCAGTCCAGCCTGGCCCACGAAGGCCGCCAGCATGAGCTCGGGACGACGCGCCAGTCCGGCCACGGCGAGGTATAGGAGAACAGACCCGACCCATGCCGGAAGCCTCGCGGGCACGATGAGGTCGAACGACTGCCCGGGGGCCCTCACGGCATCGACGACGGCGCCAGTCAACAGTGGAACGCTCGCGGTGTGACGGATCGACGTCACGATGGTGCCCTCCTTGGGCACCGTGAACACTGCGCAGAGGACGAGGCCGGACAGCACGACGCCCAATGCGGGATAGAGCCCCCCTCCCACGCGCTCCCGTGACCACGCGTTCCAGATCCACGCTGCCGTCAACACGCATACCAGGATCGTCGAATGGACATTCGTGTTCGCCAGCAAGGCGAGCGCCACGCCCAATCGAACGGGATGCTCGTCCCGACTCTGCCACAGCATCGCGGAGACGAACAGGAGAAGCATGCTGATCCCGTAATTTCGCGCCATCACCGAGTACTCGTAGAGCGGAAAGCCCAAGGTGAATAAGATCCGAATCAACAGCGAGAACGGCGAACACATCACGAACAGAGTGGCCGCTGCGAAGCCGATCGCGACGCTCGCGATCGGAAGGACGAGGCGGGTGTCGACGATCGTTCTGGCGACATGAAGCACCAGAAACCACAAGACAGGATGCCCTTCGTACTTCGTGAGCTCGTAGAGATCGAGAGGTGAGCGAGCGGCGCTCGCCAAAGACAGGGCCCGAACTTCGTCGCGCCAGAATTCGTGCTTCGTCGTGGTGAAGACGACGAGGCCGAGCCACACGGCCAGGAAGATGCACGAGACGACGATCGACCGCGCCGCCCTCTTGGACTCCCCGGGTCGAACCAGGGCGCGCCGCAGCCCGGGCTCGATCATGTCCATGACCTCGCCCATCTCACCGATGTGTGGCGGATGCCCGCAGCGGGGCCGTCGCGAGGCGTCGGCCGAGACTTAGCGAATCGTGATCTGTCGAGATCCATCGGGCAGTGTACCCGGGCGCCGGTATTACGTCGAGCGCCTGCGATACGATTTGTCGCACGGACAGGTCTCGCAGGCCGCATGCCTGGACGCACGACGAGGCGTTTTCTGAGTGCTCAGCCATCTGCCTCCCGGACATCTTCCCGGTCCCGGGACTGACACGCAGACTTCTTATGATACGGATCTGAGCTTGCGTTTTGCGCGGATCTCGATTAGCGCTTGCGATATTTGAGCAACTTGGCGAGAGAGAGAGTACTTCGACCACACCTCTGCATGGGCAGCCGCGCCGACCGCGCTTCGTAGGTCGGGGTTGGTTATAAGCCGCTCCATGATGACTTTGAATGCCTCTGGAGTGTCCGCGAAAAAGCCCGTACGGCCGTCTTGGATGACACGCTTCTCTGCGTCGGTCGGGAAGACGACGACGGGCAAACCCGCTCCCATGTACGACATGATCTTGTTCGCGTCCTTCAGGTTCTGTTTCAGGGACGTGTCGCGCCAGCGGAACGCAATGTCGGCCTCGAGCAGTTCGCGCTCCCATGTGTCGCGCGAGAATGTTCGGTATTCGATAAAGGGCACGTCGCCGCGCGCATCTGATGAATACACGATGTGAGCGTCATATTGCTTGTGCAATTGTTCGAGCACCGGAAGGATCGGTATGTTTTGAGCCTGGTTCACGCCGACGCCGGTCCAGTACACGACGAGAGAATCCTTTCTCTGCGAGTGAGATTTGTACTCGAACTCATTTTTGTCGTTGTAGAGTTGTCTCTGCAAAAAGTACACGACCCCACCGATCCGCTCAAGGATTCGCTGATGTCCAGGAGAGGCCACGAAGCAGAGATCGAATGTTCGCAGCTGCCGTCGTGTCATCGCGTCCGCTTTGAAGTAGTAGAGTTTCTTCAGAAGTCTTCGCACAAAGCTGCGCTCGTACAAACTTGGCCACAATGTTCTGTCCTGAACATCAAGGATCAAAATCCTTCCCTCGCGTCTGAGCCGTTTGAGGGTATCTAGTGCAGGGTAGTGTTTGATAAAAATAAGGATATCGAACTGAGCCATTTCTTCGTAGCTGAACGGATCGAAGCCGAAAAAGCTGCACGAGAATCGCGGGTCCCGTTGCAACAACTGGGCGACCTTAACGCCCGATTGGTAAAAAGAATTCCAGGTTGTTTGCGGCCCAAACCCGACCTTGATGGCCATGGGATGTCGCGTCGCATTGTACCGCCAGAGCATCTCTTCGCGGCGTCCTCCGGACGCACAAGGGCGCCACGGTGAAAAAAGTCGAGAGCCGGAAGGGAAGTCGGTGAAGTGGACGCATTCGCTCTGACGATGCCGGGAGGAACGCGTGGCGCCGTCCCTTCCTTCCCCGCCCCGCTCCCCACCCTTCCCCACGTCGCTGGTCCGGGCTGTCGCGGGCTGGCAAGGAGTTTCGCGGCGAACGGTTCTCATTGAGGTGGCGCTTCGTGCGATGCGGCTCCGAAGAATTGGTCCCCCACGATCGGACCGCAGCGCAAGATCACCGGGGAAGGCATTGCGGGATTCACGAAGGCTCGACTCG
>CAYXBJ010000048.1:0-25307 GCA_964463175.1 uncultured bacterium | reverse complement strand
CAACGTGTTGACGCTCGCGATCCCGCGGCCGGCCGGGCTGCCGCTGCTTCCCCAGGGGTCTGATTCGACGCCTCGCAAGTCACTCGAGTTCGGGCGGTGAGTTGAGCCGGTGCTGGGCGGACACCTGATCGCGGGTCGCCGGCGAAGGCCACTGGTGGTGACCCTAGTCCAGGGTGTGTGTCGGGCACCGGAGGTTGCCCGGCGCCCGGCGGCGCTCGTCGCCGCCCGGGCGTCGGGTGAGCCCTCCGAGATCAGGGCGATGCTGGCCTCGGACGGCACTCGGCTCTTCGTGCGGAGAAGCCCCTCATCGTGACCGATGGCACCAGGCCGGTCCCTCGGGTACCCTGGCGTTCGTGTCGCAGGCGAGCCCTGACCTCGATCCTCACCCGGCTGGCGCTAAGGCCGCGCTGCGACGATCGATCCTGGCGCGTCGCGATGCGCTCGATCCGGCGGAGCGAGCGCGGCTCTCCTCGGCGGCCCTGACGCGGCTCCGGGCGCTTCCGGTTTGTCGCCGGGCTCGCGCGGTTCTCGGCTACGCCTCGTTCGGGACCGAGCTCGACACGCGGCCGTTCCTCCACGTCGTGCTCGCCACCGGCCGGACGCTCGTCCTGCCGCGGATCGACCGCGCGGCGCGTCGTCTGGCGCTCCATCAGGTGCGGGATCTGGAGACGGAGCTCCGCCCCGGAGTCTGGGGAATCCCGGAGCCCGACCCTGCGCGCTGCCGGACCGCGACGCCCGCCGAGATCGACCTCGTGCTCGTGCCCGGGCTCGCCTTCGATCCGGAGGGTGGCCGTGTTGGATACGGAGCCGGCTACTACGACCGGCTGCTCGGGGACTGGCCGGCGCCGGTGCCGCCGATCGTGGCGGCGGCCTTCGAGCTCCAGGTCGTCCCGGCGGTGCCGGTGCTCCCGACCGATCACCGCGTCGACCTGGTCGTGACCGAGTCCCGGATCTACCCGACGCATCGCCTCGAACTCACGGAGGACCCCTAGATGGAGATCGATCTCCGAGGCAAGGTCGTCATCGTCACCGGCGCGGGCCGCGGCATCGGCCGCGAGATCGCCGGCACGCTCGCGCGCGAGGGCGCGACGACCGTCGTCACCGACGTCCGCCAGGACCTCCTCGACGACGTCGCCGCCGAGTTCCGGCGTCAGGGCTGGGCGGGCCGCCAGCAGATCTGCGACGTCCGCGACGCGAGGCAGACGCGCGCGGTGGCGGACGACGTCGCGCAGGCTTGCGGCCGGATCGACGTGCTCGTGAACAACGCCGGGGTCGCGCCGGGAGGTCCCGTCGAGACGCTGAGCGAGGAGATCTGGGATCTCAACCTGGACGTCAACCTCAAGGGGACGTTCCTCATGTGCCAGGCCGTGATCCCGGTCATGAAGCGCCAGCGCGCCGGCCGGATCATCAACGCCGCGTCCTTCGCGGCGATCCTGCCGATCACCGGCAGCTCGGCGTACGCGGCGTCGAAGGCGGGCGTGCACTACTTCACGCGCGTCCTGGCGGGCGAGCTCGGCCCCTGGAACGTCACGGTCAACTGCTACGCCCCCGGGATGATCCCGACGGAGATGAACCACTTCCGCGAGCAGCCCGCCGAGCGGCAGCGGCGTCTTCTCGACACGCTGACGTTCCGGCGCTGGGGCGAGCCGAAGGAGGTGGCGAACCTCGTCTGCTTCCTGGCCTCGGATCTTGCCGGATACATCACGGGGACGATGATCGACGTCAGCGGGGGCAAGCTGGCGACCCAGATCCCCCGGCTCGCGTGGGAGACCGCGGCCGCGGAGGGCGTGGCCAGCCTCGACTGACGCGCTCGCGCCGACGGGCGTGCTATAGGGAGAGCGTGGATGACGGGGACCTCCTCGCCGAGCTGGTGCGGGTCGCGACCCGCCTCGGCGCGGACGTCCGGATCGAGCCCTTCGAGACGCCGCCCGCGCGCGGCGGGGGCCGCTGCGTCGTCGACGGCCGCGCGGTCATCCTGCTCGACGCGCGCGCGCCGGTCCGGGACCGGGTCGGCGCGCTCGCGGTGGCGCTGGCCGGCTACGACCTCGACGACGTCTACATGACCCCGGACGCGAGAGACCGCGTGGAGCGAGAGCGCGGCGCTCCGGTCACGCCGCGGGAGGGCGTGGCGCTCGCCCCGCTCTCGACGCTGGGCGTCGGGGGGCCGGCGCGCTTCTACGTCGAGGCGCGAGACGAGACCACGGTGCTGGCCGCCGTCGACTGGGCGCGGGCGCGCGAGCTGCCGCTTCGGATCCTGGGTGGCGGCTCCAACCTGGTCGTCGCCGACGCGGGCGTCGACGGTCTCGTCCTCCGAGTGGCCATCCGGGGCATCGCCGTGCGGGAGGCTGGGTCGTCGGTCGAGCTCACCGCGGCGGCGGGCGAGCCGTGGGACGACGTGGTCCGCCTCGCCGTCGAACGGGGATGGGCGGGGCTCGAGTGCCTGAGCGGCATTCCCGGGCTCGTCGGCGCGACGCCGATCCAGAACGTGGGCGCCTACGGCCAGGAGGTGAGCGACACGATCGCGTCGGTGCGCGTGCTGGATCGCGCCGAGCGGACGATCGAGACGCTGTCGCCGTCGGCGTGTGGCTTCGGCTACCGGGACAGCGCGTTCAAGAGCCGCTCGCCAGACCGCTACGTCGTGCTCGCGGTCACCTACCGTCTCCGAGCGGGCGGGCCGCCCTCCGTGCGCTACGCCGAGCTCGAGCGCCACCTGGCCGGACGCGGGATCGGGACGCCCACCCTCGCCGACGTGCGCGCGAGCGTCTTGGCCGTGCGCGGCGGGAAGTCCATGGTGCTCGATCCCCAGGATCCCAACCGGCGGAGCTGCGGCTCCTTCTTCGTGAACCCGGTGGTGCCGGCGTCGGAGGCCGAGCGCATCGCCGCCGTCGCCGGCGACGCCGCGATGCCGCGGTGGTCGGAGCCGGACGGCGCGCGGGTGAAGCTGGCCGCCGCATGGCTCGTCGAGCATGCCGGGTTCTCGCGCGGCCTGGTGGACGGCGCGGCGGGGATCTCGACTCGCCACACGCTCGCGATCGTCGCGCGCGAGGGCGCGCGGGCGGCGGACGTCGTGCGCGTTGCGCGGCGCGTGCGCGACGGCGTGCGCGCCCGCTTCGGGGTGCGCCTCTGGCCCGAGCCCGTGTTCTGGGGATTCCACCGGGTGGAGGACGGTCTCCCCGACGCGTGAGCCCTCGCCCGCGGTTTGCGGGGCACCGGGCGGTCCCGTATCGTACCCACCGTGCCGCGACTCCGGATCGGGCTCGCCTACGATCTGTTCGGCAGCTACCCGTTGCGCCCGGGCGCCCCGCCGGACGCCGAGGTGGAGTACGAGCCGGAGGCGACCGTGCTGGCGCTCGAGGCCGCGCTGCGCCGTCTGGGGCACGAGCCGCTCCGTCTCGGCAATCCGCACGCCGTGCTCCGGGCCGTCGGGCGGGAGGAGCTCCCGCGCCTCGACGCCGTCCTCACCATCGCGGAGGGGTACGGGCCGCGGAACCGCGAGGCGTGGGTCCCGGGCCTCTGCGAGATGGCCGGCATCCCCGCTCTCGGGTCCGACGCGCTGACCCTGTCGACGACGCTCGACAAGGTCTGGGCGCACCGGGTCGTCGGAGCGGCCGGCGTGGCGGTGCCCGCGCACGCGAGCTTCGCCTCCGCCGCGGAGGCGGCGCGCGCGCCCCTGCCGGCGCCGTTCCCGCTGTTCGTCAAGCCGCGCTGGGAGGGGACCGCCAAGGGGATCGGGCCGAGCTCGCGGGTCGAGAGCCGGGACGCGCTCGTCCGCGAGGTCGCGCGTGTCGTGCACACCTACGCGCAGCCCGCGCTCGTCGAGGCATTCCTCGAGGGGCCCGAGTACACGGTGACCTTGATCGGCCACGGGCCCGTGCGGGCCTTGCCCACGCTCCAGCGAGCGATCGAGGTCTCGACCGGCATCGGCGCCCACGCCGTCGAGCGGCACCCGGCGCCGCCGGGAGGCTGGCGTCACGTCACCCCGGGCGCGCTGGATGCGGCGCTGGAGGCCGAGCTGGTGGCGCTCGCGAAGCGCGCCTTCGAAGCGCTCGAGTGCCGGGACTTCGCCCGGGCCGACTTCCGCCTCGACCGCACCGGCCGGCCGCACTTCCTCGAGATCAATCCGCTGCCCACCTTCGCGCCGGACGGCTCCTTCGGCATCATCGCGGAGATCCTCGGCCGGCCGCTCGACGATCTCCTGGCGGAGGTCCTGGGGGAGGCGCTGGCCCGGCTCGGTCTCGCCCCGCGCGTCTGACGCCGGGCTCGGTCGCCGCCCGTGATACGCCGGCGGTCCTGCGGCCACCGCGGTCGGGCGGCGCCCTTCGCGGCGCCGTCGACGGCCGACACGACGACCGAGAACGCCCTAGAGAGCACGCGCCGCCAGGGCGCGAGGAGGCCTGATGAGCGAGGACGCGTATCGTCAAGGGCTCGAGGTGAAGCGACGGCTGTTCGGAGCGGGGAAGGAGCGCCCGGTCTCCCACGGGAGCCTGGCCGACGATCTCCTGCGGCTCTCCGACGAGTTCGCCTTCGGCCGCGTGTACACGCGGCCCGGGCTCGATCTGAAGACGCGGAGCATGCTGACCGTCGCGGCGCTGACCGTGCTCGGTCGGGACGACTATCTCCGCCGGCATCTCCAGGGCGCGCTCCACGTCGGCGTCACGCCGGCGGAGATCAAGGAGATCCTGATGCAGATGGCCTTCTACGGCGGGATGCCGGTCGCGCTGAAGGCCCTCCGCGTCGCCCAGGAGGAGATCACGGCCTGGCAGGCGGCGGGGGCGACCACGGGCGCCGGCGCCTGACGACGAGGCCGATCGATCGGAACGGATCACGGATCCGACGGTTGCGAGCGTGCCCGCCGACGGCGCGCGTTCGGGGGGACGGGATCGCGACGGTCGCGCGCGCCCCCGGTGCTAGGATGACGGCGCCGCCATGGGCGATCGGACCGGTTCGGGACCTCATCCGGTCGAGGCTGACCGCGGAGCCACCGTGAGCTCGTCCTGGCGCAGCTCGCCCACCGCCGTCCTCGGGATCCTCACCGGTCTCAACGGGCTCAACTACGTCGACCGCTACGTCGGCGCGGCGACGCTGCCGCTCATCCTGGCGTCGTTCGCGCTCTCGGACGCCGCGGGCGGGCTGCTCCAGTCCGCCTTCATCATCACGTACTCTCTCGTCTGCCCGATCGTCGGCTGGGTCGGCGACCGCAGCCGCCGCACGCGGCTGGCCGCGATCGGGGTGTTCGTCTGGAGCGCGGCCACCGTCGCCTCGGGCCTGGCGCCGGTCTACCTCGCCCTGCTGCTGGCGCGGGCGGTCGTCGGCGTCGGTGAGGCGAGCTACGCGGTGGTCACCCCCTCGCTCCTATCGGACTGCTACCCCTCGGATCGGCGCGCGCGAGTGCTCGGGATCTTCTATGCCGCGATCCCCGTCGGGACGGCGATCGGCTACATCGTCGGCGGCCTCGTGGGGGCGAGCCACGGGTGGCGTTATGCATTCTTCCTCGCGGGGGCGCCCGGGCTCGCGCTGGCTTTCCTGCTGCTCCTGATCCACGAGCCGACGCGGGGCGCATACGACGCGCCCGGCGCGATGGCGGGCACGCCGCTCACGCTCGGTGCGTCGCTCCGCGCCCTGATCGCGCGCCGCAGCTACGTCTGCAACACGCTCGCGCAGGTGATCTACACGTTCGCGATGGGCGGGCTCGCGACGTGGATGCCGACCTACTTCGTGCGCGAGCGGGGCATCCCGCTCGCGACCGCCTCCTCGACGTTCGGCCTCCTGTTGGTGGTCGCGGGCTTTCTCGGGACGCTGCTCGGCGGACGGCTCGGTGACACCTTCGCGCGGCGGGCGCCGAGCGCGCACTTCCTCGTCTCGGGCTGGACGCTCGTGGTCTCCCTCGTTTTCACCGTGCCCGCGGTGCTCTCGCCATCGCCGCTCGTGTTCTGGCCGGCGATGTTCGTGACACTGCTCATGCTGTTCGTCAACATCGGGCCGCTGAACGCGGCCATGGCGAACGTCCTTCCCCCGGACCTCCGGGCCCGGGGATTCGCGGTCACCACGATGGTCATGCACCTGCTCGGCGACGCCGCCTCGCCCTGGCTGATCGGGGTGGCGTCGGACTCGGTCGGCCTCCGGCTACCGGTGCTGGTGACCGGGGCGATGCTCGCCGTCGCGGGCCTCGTGCTCCTCGGCGGCCGCCGGACGCTCGAGCGCGACATGCAGGCCGTCGCGCTGCCGCGCGCCGCCTGATTCCTGTCGCGCTGGCTCGCGGGCCCTCTATGGCGCGCGCGAGTGGGGGCGGCGGGCGCGCCACGCGATCGTCGCGAGGACGGCGCCCGCCACCGCGGCGGCGGCGGTCAGGATACCGAGGCTCGCGAAGCCGTGGCGGCCCACGAGCCAGCCTCCGAGCGCGGCGGCCGAGAGCCACCCGATGCTGGACATCGTGATGTTGAAGCCGAGGATCGTGCCCCGGACCTCGGCGGGCACCTCGGAGAGCGCGGCCATGAGCGCCGGCCGTCCGGCGGCGTTCGCGAGGGAATAGACGAAGCCGAGCACGACGGACACGGCGACCCCGGGGTGCCAGAGCATCAGCGGAAGTCCGAGGGCGCCCGTCAGGATCGAGGTGACCGCGTAGACGAGCGGCCGGGCCACGGCGCGATCCGCGAGGCCGCCGCCCAGCACGTTGCCCGCGAGGTTGCCGAGGGCCACCAGCGCGAGGGCGAGCGCGAGCGATCGCATCGGGATCGCGTACGTCTCGAGCAGGAACGCCGAGAGATAGACGGCCACCGCCGCGAAGCAGGTCCGCTCCATCGTGCTGGCCAGGAGGAGCGCGAGGATCCGCGTCCCGAGCAGGCCGCGGAGTCTCGCATGGGAACGGCCCAGGGCCGCGGCCCTCCCGCGCCGGCCCGGCACTGACAGCCAGACGGCGGCCGCGGCGACGAGCATTGTGCCCGCCTGCACGGCGATCGCCATGCGCCAGCCGCCGAACGCACCGAGGAGCGTGACCAGCGGGACGCCCGCCACCAGCGACAGCGACTGGCCGGTGATGACCCATCCGAGCGCGCGACCGTGCTGGGTCACCGCCACGCGGTCCGAGACCGTGGCGAACACCGTGCCCATGAAGCCGCCGCCGCCCACGCCGGCGAGGAGCTGCCACATGACCGCCGCGCCGTAGCTCTGGGAGAGCGTGAAACCCAGCCGGGCGACTCCGAGCGTCAGCACGGCGGCGACTAGCACGGGACGCCGGCCGATGCGGTCTGACGCGGCGCCGGCGGTGACCGATACCACACCCCAGCTGACGCTCATGACCGCGATGAGATTCGCGGCGGGCCCGAGCGTCGTGTCGAGGTCCTGGGCGATCTCGAGAAGAAACGGGGCGAGCGCGGTGGCCGAGGCGTTCACGAGGAACGTCACCACGGTCAGGGTGACGAGCATGCCCAGCGGCATCGCCGCCTCCGGCGCGTGGCCCGGGGACGCGGAGGGACCGCTCACGCCGGGCGTTCCGTCAGGGGCACGGCGCCGATTGTACCCGCCCGGGGGCGTGGGCAGGGGTGCGGGCGCGCTTCGGTCGCTCTCCGGCGACCGCGTCAGGGCGCGGGATGCTGCTGGACGTACCGGGCCAGCTCCTCCGCGGCGAGCCGCGCGCCGGCATCCGCGAAGTGCCCGTCACCTTCGAGGAACAGCCTCTCCGCGCTCCGCAGGGGATCGGTGAACGCCGGCCGCAGGCTGAGGAAGGCGATGTGGTGCGTCCGGCAGAAGGCGTCCAGGATCTTCTCGTAGGCGAGCTCGTTGGCGATCACCCCGCTGTACGTGAACACGACGACGAACTGGAAGCGATGCGTGTCGGCGAGGTCCTGCATTTTCCGGAGCGCGTGGAGGTGGAACCGCATCGCCAGGGCGTGCTCCGCGCCCCCGGGGACCGGGGGCAGAGACGCCAGGTCGTCCTCGGCCGCCTCGGCCCTTCCGAGCGCGGCGCCGAGGCTCCGGCGGAGGAAGTCGAACGCCTTCACGACGTAGAGCTCGTCGACGCGGGTCTCGAGCGCCCTGGGCCACGCGGCGTACCACGGCAGCGCGCGGGGCGGCCGGATCGCGAAGTAGGGCGTGGAGTGATCGGTCACCGGCGTCGCGAGGAACTTTGACATCTCGTCGTCCGTCAGGAGCCCCAGGTCGTCGATGTCGTTGGCCAGGAAGAGCACGAAGACGTACCGCGGGCTCAGGCTCACCCCGAAGGTCCGGAGCGTCTGGTACTCGTCGTGGATCGAGCTGCCCTGCCTTCCCAGGTTGGCGACCGGCTCCCCGAGCTTCGTCTCGAGGTAGCTGCGGATGGTCGAGGTCTCCTCGACGCCGTGCCCGTACACCATCGAGTCCCCGAGGAGGACGACGGTGGCGCGGTCCCGCTCGATCGGATTCCGGAATCCGCGCGAATCCGTCCGATGGTGCCAACGGTACCCGTTGAAGTAGAGGATCCGGTCGTCGTTGGGACGCATCACGTTCATGTGGAGCGCGGGCGCGTATCGATAGATCCCCGACGGCCTCGTGTCGTAGGGCATCGTGAGGTAGTTGGCGAGCGGGTGGGGCAGGGCGAGGGGAAAGGATCGGAGGATGACCTCGAGCACCGCGAGGGACAGGACGAGGCTTCCCGCGCTGACGAGCAGCGGCACGCGGTACGCGAGGAACAGCGCGCGGAGGCGACTGTCCAGCGCGTGGAGGCGGGCGCTGACGGACGCGACGATCGGGACGCCGGTGGTCGCCAGGGCCGCGAAGAGGCCCCGGTCGAGGCCCGCGACGGCCTTGAGGAGCAGGATCAGGACCGTGACCTGGATCGGACGCTTGGGCTCGGTTAGGGTCATCCGGAAGAACGCGGTGCTCCACCGGATCTCTCCGCCGAGGGCGGTGTAGACGAGCAGGAGAACGGCGACGACGAGCCCCACGTCAGCGACGATCGCCAGCCACCGGCGCGTCGGGGAGAGCGAGACGTCGGGGCGAGAGCGCATGATCGCGGAGCCGTCGCGCCCGCGGGGCGCGCGTTCGGCGTCGAGTCCTCGGTAGCACGGCCGGGCGCGAGGCGTCAAGCGAGACGGTCGCGATCGCAATACTCGCGGGAGCGGTCGCGTGCTACGCTCGGCGGCGTGACGCCGCCACGGACTCGCTCGCTCGCCACCGATCGGCTTCGTTCGTTCGTCGAGGACGCGTGGGCGTCGCGGATCGTGCCCACGCTCGAGGAATACGTGCGCATCCCGGCGAAGTCGCCGGGCTTCGATCGCGAGTGGCAGGCGCACGGCCACCTCGACCGCGCCGTCGAGCTCGCCGCGCGCTGGGCGCGCGAGCGCCCGGTCGAGGGGCTCCAGGTCGAGGTGGTCCGGCTGCCCGACCGTACGCCCGTCCTCCTGATGGAGATCCCCGGGACCGTCGAGGAGACCGTCCTGCTCTACGGTCACCTCGACAAGCAGCCCGAGATGGTCGGCTGGAGCGAGGGCCTGGGACCCTGGACGCCGGTTCGGCGCGGCGACCGGCTCTACGGCCGCGGGGCCGCCGACGACGGCTACGCGGCCTTCGCCGCCCTCACCGCGGTCGAGGCGCTCCAGGCCCAGGGCGTGCCGCACGCCCGCTGCGTCATCCTCGCCGAGACGTGCGAGGAGAGCGGCAGCGCGGACCTGCCGGCGTACATGGACGCGCTCCGCGCGCGGATCGGGACCCCCGGGCTCGTGATCTGCCTCGACGCCTCGTGCGGAAACTACGATCAGCTCTGGACGGCGACCTCGCTGCGCGGCCTGGTTGGAGGCGAGCTGTCGGTGGAGGTCCTGGGAGAGGGCATCCACTCGGGAGCGAGCGGGATCGTGCCTTCGAGCTTCCGGATCCTCCGCCAGCTCCTCTCGCGCCTCGAGGACGAGCGGACCGGGGAGATCCGCCCGCGAGACCTCCACGTGGAGATCCCTGCCGAGCGCGCCCGCCAGGCGCGCGACGTCGCCGTGGCGCTCGGCGACATCGGGTCGCGCCTGCCGTTCGTTCCGGGGATGCGCGCGGCGCACGACGATGCCACGGAGCTGCTCGTCTCCCAGACCTGGCGCCCGGCGCTCGCGATCACCGGTGCGGACGGGCTGCCGCCCATCGCCGACGCCGGCAACGTCCTCCGCCCGCGGACGGCGGTGAAGGTGTCCCTTCGCATCCCGCCGACGCTCGACGCCCGGGCTGCCGCGCGCCGCCTGAAGGAGCTCTTCGAGTCCGACCCGCCGTACGGCGCGCGCGTCCGGTTCACGCCCGCGACGCCCAGCCCGGGCTGGAACGCGCCCTCGCTGGCCCCCTGGCTCGCAGACTCTCTCCAGCGCGCGTCCGCGACGCACTTCGGCCGGCCGCCGATGTCCTCGGGGGTGGGCGGGTCCATTCCCTTCATGAGCCTGCTCGGCGAGCGGTTCCCCGAGGCCCAGTTCGTGATCACCGGCGTCCTCGGCCCCGGGTCGAACGCGCACGGACCGAACGAGTTCCTCCACGTCCCCACCGGGGTGCGCGTCACCGCGTGCGTCGCGGAGATCCTCGCCGACCACCATCGGACCGGGGTCGCCCGGCGCGGCTGATGGCGCCGACCGCCGCCGCGACGCGGGGCCCTTCGCGGTGGGGTTTCGTATCGGATTTTTTTGGCGAGCGGCCCGCTGACATGCGACCCTGCGTCATATGATCATCCTGGTGGTCGGAGCGGGAGTGGCGGCGGTGACCGCGCTGGGTGGGATTCTCGTCGTCGGGCGGCGCACCCGCCGGCGCGAGATGGCGGCGGCCGCCGTGGCGGCCACGCACCCCCACTACTGTGCCGAGTGCGACCAGGAGTGGGTGCACGCCGGACAGACTTGCCTCTTGCCGTGGGCCTCGGTCTGTCCGAAGTGCGCGCGGGTGCCGGCGGCGACCCCCGACGTCGCGCCGGTGGGGTCTCAGGCCTAGCCGCATCGCGCCGCGCCGGACGGCGCCTCCTCGCCGTGCTATCGTACCGCCGCGAGGAGGCCCCATGACGACGCGCCTGACGCTCACCGACGAGGAGATCGACCGGCTCACCGCGCTCGATCGCGCCCACTTCTTCCACGCCGCGACGCCCCTCCAGCAGCACGCCAAGGACGGACCGCGGATCTTCGTCGGCGGCGAGGGCATCTACCTCTACGACGCCAAGGGCCGCGCGTTCATCGACGGCCTCGCGTCTCTCTGGAACGTGAACTGCGGGCACGGGCGCCAGGACATCGTCGATGCCATCGCCGGCCAGATGCGCCAGCTCGCCTTCAGCACGTCGTTCTTCGGCTTCGCGCACCCGGCGGGGATCGAGCTGGCCGCGCGGCTTGCCACCGTCACCCCGCCCGGGCTCGATCGCTTCTTCTTCGTCGACAGTGGGTCCGCGGCCAACGAGACCGCGATCAAGCTCGCCCGGTCCTATCACAAGGCTCGGGGCAAAGCCCGCAAGGTCAAGGTCATCTCGCGCGCCCGGGCCTACCACGGGGCGACCTACGGCACCCTGTCGGCCACGCGGCTCCGCCAGTACCACGAGCACGTCAGCCCCCTGATGGAGGGATTCCTCGAGGCGCCGTCCCCGTACCGGTACCGGTGCGAGGCATGCTCGACCGTGGACAGCTGCACCGAGGCCTGCGCCGACGCGGTGGACGCCCTCATCCGGCGCGAAGGTCCCGATACCGTCGCGATGGTGATCGCCGAGCCCGTCCAGGCGGCCGGCGGCATCATCGTGCCTCCGCCGACCTACCTCCCGAAGCTCCGGGAGATCTGTCGCGCGCACGACGTCCTGCTGGTCGCGGACGAGGTCATCTGCGGGTTCGGGCGCACCGGCCGCTGGTTCGGGGTGGACAACTGGAACGTGATCCCCGACATGCTGACGATCGGCAAGGGCCTGACGAGCGGCTACATGCCGCTGTCGGGCGTCGCGGTGGGCAACGAGATCTACGACGTCCTGACGACGCGGCCGGAGGAGTTCACCTTCTGGCAAGGCTTCACGTACAACGCCCACCCGGGGTGCTGCGCGGCGGCTCTCCAGACGCTCGAGATCCTCGAGAAGGAGAATCTCGTCGAGCACGCCCAGCAGATGGGGTGGCGCCTGCTCGACCGGCTGCGCCTGCTCGAGAGCTCGCCGATCGTGGGCGAGGTGCGGGGGCTCGGCCTCCTGGCCGGCGTCGAGATCGTGGCCGACAAGCGCACCCGCGCGCCCTACCCCGACGGGCGCGGCAGCGCGCTGGTGCGCCGGCACTGTCTCGAGCGCGGTCTGATCGTGCGCGCGATCAGCGACACCATCGCGCTGTGCCCGCCTCTCGTCATCACCGAGTCGGAGGTGGACCACGTCGCCGACGTCGTGACGACCGCGGTGCGCGAGGCGGAGGTCGAGCTCGCCCGAGCCTGACGCCGCTCCGCCCGCCCGCTCGCGCTAGAAGATGGCGATCGGGTGCGCGGGCGCTCCGGTGGCTCCCTTCAGCCGGAGCGGGGTTGCCGTGAAGAGGAACTCGTAGCGTCCCTCCTCCCGGCACGCCTGGGCCAATCCTTCCGGGTTGACGTTGTCGACGAGGACCAGACCCAGGAACGGGATGGCCAGGTGGGCGCCCATGCCGAATCCCGGGTAACCGCTCGGGCGCTCGTCCATCATGTCCCACGCCACCGCCGCGATGTCGTGCTGGCGGAACCACTCGAGACACGAGAGGTGAAGCCCGGGGTGGGGCGAGACACGCGGCACCCAGTCCGGATGCGCCTGGCGGAACCCTTCGTCGCCGCTCCGGATCACCACGACGTCTCCGGCCTGAACCCGGACCCCCGCCCGGGTGGCCGTCTCGTCCAGCTCCCGCGGGGTGACCGGGTGACCGACCGTGACGAACCCCTCTGAGCGCCCCGCGGCGACGTCGAGCAGCACGCCCCGCGTCGTGATCCCTTCCGTGGCGATGGGATCGATCGGGCACCAGCTCGCGCCCTCGACCGACAGGCTCGCGGCGAAGGGCCGGCCATTGTAGGCCTCGCCGTCCCACCCGACGTGACAGAGCGCGTCGACGTGGGTGATCCAGTAGCCGTGGTAGACCATGTCGAAGCGATCGAGCACCGCGTCGACCCGCTCCCGCTTGACCGGGAACGTGACGTGGTACATGTAGACGGGGCGCGGGATCACGTCGCGCGCCAGGGAGACCGTGCGGCCCGTCCGCATCAGGCGGAGCGCGTCGGCGCGCCGCGCCGGCGTGATCAGGTTGAGCGTGCCCCGCTGGTCGTCGGTGCCCCAGCGGCCCCAGTTGTTCAGCTCCCTGAAGTAGCTCTCCACCCTGTCTTGGGTGACTCGAGACGATTCCGGCATCGAGACCTCCTTGGACCTGCTCGACGGTTTGCCGCGCGCCTCGCCGCGGCCTAGCGGCGGGGGGACCGGAACGGACGGAAGAAGGCGCGGAGCTCCTCCGCCAGGAGGCGCGGCTCTTCCGCCGCGAAGAAGTGGCCGCCCCGCGGGAACTCGATCCACCGCCGGATGTCGGCGTAGCTGCGCTCCGCGCGCTCCCGCGGCACTCGCTGGACCGCCTCGGTCGACAGCGCCACGCCGGTCGGGACCGCGATGCGCGCGGTGATGCGCCGAGGCTCGCGGGCCCGCTCGTAGTAGCTGCGGTTCGCGGCGTTGGCGGTCTCGGTGACCCAGTAGAGCGTCACGTTGGCGAGGAGGAGATCGCGGGAGAAGTGGCGCTCCAGGTCGCTGGCGGGATCCGTCCAGACCCGCCACTTCTCGAGGATCCAGGCGGCCAGCCCCACCGGGGAGTCGTGGAGCCCGTAGGCGAGCGTCTGGGGCCGCGTCTCCTGGATGTGGTTGTAGCCGCCCTCTTCACGCTCCCAGCGCGCCTGGATCTCGGCATGCGCCCGCTCCGCGTCGCTCGGCGGGCGGACGTCGTGCCCGATCACCGGCGGCGGAAAGCCCGGCATCATGGTGTGGAGCGCGATCAGCCGGTCCGGGAACTCCGAGGCAAGCCAGCCGCTGATCACGGCGCCGATGTCGTTGCCGTGAGCGGCATAGCGCGCGTAGCCGAGCCCGTCCATCAGCCCCGCCCAGAGCGCGGCCACGCGGCTCCGGGTCATCCCGCGCCGGGCCGGCCGGTCCGAGAACCCGAAGCCCGGCACCGACGGCACCACCACGTCGAAGGCATCGGCAGGGTCCCCGCCATGGGCGGCGGGATCGGCTAGGAGCGGGATCAGCGGGAGCATCTCGACGAACGAGCTCGGCCAGCCGTGCGTGATCAGGAGCGGCATCGGGGCCGGACCCCGGCCCCGCTCGTGGATGAAGTGGATGCCGATGCCGTCGATGCTGGCGCGGAAGTGGTGGAGCGCGTTCATCGCGCGCTCCTCCGTCCGCCAGTCGAAGCGCGTGCGCCAGTACTCGGCGACCTCTTTGAGGTAGGGGAGGCTCGCTCCGTAGTCCCAGCCGGCGCCCTCGACCTCATCGGGCCAGCGCGCGCGACCGAGCCGCGCCCGGAGGTCGTCGAGCGACGCTTGTGGGACGTCGACGACGAACGGCCGGATCTCCATCGAGGCGCTCAGCGGCGGTGAGCCGGCCGCGGCCAGACGTCCGGGTTCGCGAGGAACTCCGGCCGCTCGCCCCGCAGAACGCGCATCATCTCCGCCGTCACCTGGAGCGAGGCTTCCTTGTTTGCCTCGACCGTCACCCCGGCGACGTGGCCCGAGCACACCACGGTGTCGAGATTGAAGAGCGGGTTGTCCACCGGGCTCGGCTCCTGCTCGAACACGTCGAGCCCGGCAGCGGCGAGCCGCTTCTGGACCAGGGCCTCGAAGACCGCCCGCTCGCTGTGGACCGGGCCGCGCGAGGTGTTGATGAAGATGGCGCCGGGCTTCATCCGGCCGAGCGCCCGCTCGTCGATCATGTGGCGCGTCTCCGGGGTGAGCGGCGTGTGGCACGTGAGGACGTCGACCTGGGGCAGGAGCTCGTCCAGACTTCCGACCGGCTCGGCCCCGCGCCGGCGGACCTCGTCGGCGGGGACGTACTTGTCGTAGCCCAGGACGCGCATCCCGATGGCGCCGGCGAACCGGGCGACCCGGCGCCCGATGTTGCCGACGCCGACGATGCCGAGCGTCTTCCCGGCGAGCTCGGTGTTCACGACCTGGTGGCGAGCGGTCCAGTCGCCCTTGCGGGTCATGCGGTCGATCTCGACCGTGCGCTTCACGCAGGCGAGCATGAGCATCAGCGCGTGCTCGGCCACCGCCTGGGAGTTGGAGCCGGGCGCGTGGACCACCGCGACGCCGTGCCGCGTGGCCGAGTCGAGGTCGACGGTGTCGAGGCCCACACCGTGGCGCCCGACGACTCGCACGTGGGGGCACGCGTCGAGGATCACGTCGTCACAACGAGGCCCCGCGCGGAACAGGATGCCCTCCGCTTCCCGGGCCAGCTCGATGACGGTCTTGGTCTCCTGGTCGGGCGTGATGACCACCCGCGCCTCGGACTCGAGTTGCTTGATACCGGCGGGGTTGATCTTGCCGGAGATCACGACCAGGGGACGCGCGGGAGCGGTCATCGAAGGGCATCTCCTTTCACTCGCGTCGAGTACGGCGACGGTTGCGGACGACCGGCCTAGTGTACCCGCGCCGGGAGGCGCCGTGTGGCGGTTGCGGCGGCACACCCGACCGCCGGACACGGGTATAGTCTGATCAAACGATGCCGTCGATCGGGTGCACTGTCCGAAGCCCCGAACCCGTCACCATGGTCGCCGCCGGTTCATTCCCGGGCTGGGAACGTGACGTCCGCGCCCTGCTCATGTCCGGCCCGTACGCGCGAGGGATCTCGCGCGTCACGGCTGGCATGCTCATCCGTCCGTCATTCGCGGTCTCGGTAATCTTCGGCGTCTGGCGGTGATGACTCGCCGTGATGAGGGCGGGCAGGGAGGGGCCTCCTATGACGGCTTGCTCCTGGTCTCGTTCGGAGGCCCGGAGGCGATGGCGGACGTGGCCCCCTTCCTCGATCACGTCCTACGCGGCCGGCAGGTGACGCCGGAGCGTCGGCGCGAGGTCGTCCACCACTACGAGCGCTTCGGGGGCGTGAGCCCGATCAACGGCCAGAACCGGGCGCTCCTGGAGGCGCTGCGCGCGGAGCTTGCCGCGCACGGCCCGCGCCTGCCCCTCTACTGGGGGAACCGCAACTGGCATCCGTTCCTCGCGGACACGCTCCGCGAGATGGCCGGAGCCGGCGTGCGGCGCGCGCTCGCGTTCGTCACCTCGGCCTACAGCTCCTACTCGAGCTGCCGCCAGTACCTCGAGGACATCGCGCGCGCCCGGGCGGAGGTCGGCCCGAGCGCCCCCCTGGTCGACAAGCTGCGGGTCTTCCACGACCATCCGGGGTTCGTCGAGGCGAATGGCGACCGTGTCCGCGACGCGCTGGCCACGCTGCCGCCAGCCCGGCGAGCAGGCGCCGGGCTCGCCTTCACCGCGCACAGCATCCCGACGGCCATGGCAGCCGGGAGCGACTACGTCGCGCAGCTCCGCGAGACGTGCGCCCTCGTGGCTCGCGTGGTCGCGCACGAGCGCTGGACGCTCGTCTACCAGAGCCGGAGCGGCCCGCCCCAGGTGCCGTGGCTCGAGCCGGACATCCTCCAGCACCTCGATCTGCTGCGCGCCGAGGGCGCGAAGGACGTCGTGGTGGCGCCGGTCGGCTTCGTCTCCGACCACATGGAGGTCGTCTACGACCTCGACACCGAGGCGCGCGAGCGGGCCGCCGCGCTGGGGCTCGGCTTCGTGCGAGCCGGGACGGCCGGGACCCATCCGGCTTTCGTGCGGATGATTCGCGAGCTGGTGGAGGAACGGGTCAGCGGTGGCCCGCGGCGCGCGCTCGGAGCCCGGGGACCTCGCCCCGACGTCTGCGCAGTCGACTGCTGCCCCTCCGGCGCGCCGAAGCATCCGGCGCGGCAGAAGGAGATGCCATGAAAAGGGTGCGCCAGTTCGTGACGAGCGCCGTCCTCACCGGGGCGCTCATCGCCGTCCCGCTGTACCTCGCCGCGCTGCTCCTGCTCAAGGCGATGCACTCGCTCATGGGACTGGTGGGGCCGATCGTTGCCCTGTTCCCGAACTGGTCTCACCTGGAGGATCTGCTCGCCCTGCTGATCGTGTTCCTGCTTTGCTTCGCCATCGGCGTCGTCGTGCGTACCGCGCGCGGCCGCGCACTGCGCGAGCGGCTCGAGCGGTCCATCTTCGCGAAGATCCCGGGCTATACGCTCCTGCGGAGCCTGGCCCGGCAGCTGGCCGGGGCGAGCCAGGACAACGTGTGGAAGCCCGCCCTGATCGAGATCGAGAACGCGCTCGTGCCGGCATTCATCATCGAGGAGCTCCCCGACGGACGCTACACGATCTTCGTGCCATCCGCGCCGGCGCCCTTCACCGGCTCCGTCTACGTGCTCGCCCGGCAACGGGTCCACCCCTTGAGCGCGACCATGGCCCAGACCATCCAGGCCGTGTCGCGGTGGGGATCGGGGACGCGGGACCTCGTCGCGGCGATGAGCGCCGACCCCCCGCGCTAGCCGCGCCGCGGGCTCAGTCGCCCAGGCGGGCGACCAGGAGCAGGGCCACCACCCACGCCGGTGCGAGCGCTGCCGCGCCGAGGAGCCACCACGCGAGCGGGCGCGCCGCGGTCTGTCGCTTCTCCTCGCGGTTGATCAGCCAGTCGCTGCCGAGGACGCCCAGGATCGCCGCCGCGGAAGCGATCATGAAGGCCTTGCGCGGCGGCCCCTCGGCCGAGCCGACCGCGTTCAGCAGCGAGACGAGCGGGACGAGCCACGCGAGGAGGAGCGCCGGCACGCCGGTGACCCACATGGCGCGGGGCGTCGGGCCCAGGCTCCGGCGGGCGACGGCCCGGGCGCCCCAGGCGCTTCCGGCCACGCCGGCGATCGCGAGCGCGAGGGACCAGAGGAAGGACGTCATCGCAGGGCCCGGGATCCGCGCGCGGCCGTCAGCCGATCACGAGCGGCTCCGGCGCGCGGGTCAGCGCCTGCCACTGGGCCGGATCGTGTCCGTAGATGACCGTGGCGCCGTGGTCGCGGAGCTGACGGAGCCGGGCGAGGGACCGTCTCATCTCGTCCGGGTCCCAGAGGACGCCGGGGAGGAGATCGCGGTCCATGTTCTCCCGCGTGTAGCACGCGTCCGCGGTCAGCACGAGCTCGGCGCCCTTGCCCGCGCGCACGCGCAGCGACTGGTGACCGGGCGTGTGGCCGTACGTCGGGACGAGCACCACCGTGCCGTCGCCGAAAACGTCGTGCTCCCCGTCGACGGGCTGGTAGGGGAGCGGATGGTCGAAGTCCTGCGGGCTCGGCGTGTACCGCTTCGTGGCCAGGATCGCCGGGTCGCGCGCGGCCTCGATCTCCGGCCGCTGGACGAGGAACGTCGACCGCGGGAAGAACTCGTTGCCGCCGCAGTGATCGAAGTGGAGGTGGGAGTTGGCCACGTAGCTCACGTCGTCGGGTCGGAGCCCGAGGAGCGCCAGCTGACTCACCACGTCGTCGCCCGGCCGGGAGCGCATGCCGAAGCGGCTCGCCCGGCTCTCGCCGAGCCGGCCGACCGGATCGGCGATCGCCGCCTGGTGGATCCCGGTGTCGAACAGGAGGCGCCCCCGGGCATGGGCGACGAGGTAGGCGGGGACCGGCACCGTCCAGCGCGATCCCGGCTCGCGGCCCGGCAGCATGAGCGCGAGGTCGAGCTCGAGGAGCCCGCCGCAGAGCACGTAGACGCGGAGGCCGTGTGCGCTCATGCGCGGACCGTCGATCGCGCGCGCGCCCGGATCACGTGTCGTTGAGCCCGAGCGACCGCTCGATGGCGACGACGTCGGTGGGGCGCTCGAACGGCGCCGGAGCGGGGTCGCCCGCGCGACGGGGACGGCCGATCGCCTCGAAGAAGTGCTCGAGCCCGGGCGGCGAGACGATCCAGAGCATGACGAGATCCTCGTCGCTCTCGTTCAGGATCTCGTGCCGCACGTCGTAGCCGAGGAAGCAGGCCGTGCCCGGGACCAGCGGATGGCTCCGGTTCTCGACGATCACGCGGCCGCGGCCGCGGAAGCAGATCTGGAGCTCGACCTGGTCGCCGTGGGAGTGCTCGCGGATTCGCCCACCCGGCGCGATGGTCTGGTAGCCCATCGACAGGCCCTCGAACCGCGTCACCGCGGGGTGGAGCGCCGGGTCCGCGTGACCGCTGGCGGGCACCGGCTGCCAGAAGGACGGCCCGGTTCCCGGCTGGACCACCACCGCGTGACCTCGCACCGCGTCCCTGTCGCTCATGCGCCGCCTCCTCGCTTCCCGCGCATCGCCAGTCTACCGCGCTTCGTGAGCGCGGAAGACGGCCGCCGGGGTCAGGCGTCTGGCGCCTCCGGTCGCGCCCACGACGAGGAGGGTCGCGCGGCCGGGCTCTCCCTCGGGGCGTTCGCCGGCAGGCCGCGCCTAGCGGAGGACGCGCTCGATCTCGTCGAGATGCGTCTTCCGGTGGGAAGCGCGGGTCAGGAAGAGCGGTTCGCCGGCCGCCTTGTTCTGCGCGACCCGCTCGTCGGGCAGAGCCGCCAGCCGGCGGTCGAGCTCCTCGGCGATCTCGAGCGTCAGCCGGGCGGCGACGCGCGGAGGGAGCGCCAGGCAGAGGGGCTTGCCAGCGTCGTTGACCCAGTCGATCTCGGCCTCGTGGAGATGCCGCGGCGACTCGCCGCCCTCCCACCGGTCGAGCCAGAAGAGGATCCGTTGGTCCCAGAAGGCGACATGGGCAAGCGACGCGGCGACCGTCCAGCCGCCGGGAGTGGGGCGCGCCAGATCGGCATCGCTCAGCCGCTCGATCAGGGCCCGGAGGCGACGGAGCTCCTTGGCGTTCTCGGTGATGTACGAGCGGTCCACAGCCGTCGTGGCCATCGGGCTCTCCTCTCAACTCGGCCGGCGCGTCTCGGGCCCGCGGCCCTCGTGAAGCGGCGGCCTACTGGTGCACGGGGCGTCCGCCCAGCGCTGCGGCGATTGTAGTACGGGCGCCGCGGGCGCGCCTGACCGGGTGCTATAGTGCGTCGAAGCCGCCATGACGATCGTGCAACAGATCGACAAGGATCTGATGGAGGCGCTCAAGGCGCGCGAGGCCGAGCGCCTCGGCGCCTTGCGCATGGTCAAGACCGCGCTGAAGCTGCGGGAGACCGAGGTGACCGGGAGCCTCGGCGACGAGGACGCGCTCCGCGTGCTCAGCACGCTGATCAAGCAGCGCCGCGACTCCGCCGAGCAGTTCCGGGCCGCCGGCCGCGAGGACCTCGCCCAGAAAGAGGAGCGCGAGGCGAAGGTGATCCAGGACTACCTCCCCGGCGCCGCGTCGGCGGATGACATGGCGCGGGCGGTCGAGGACGCGGTGACGGAGACCGGCGCGGCGTCGCCGAAGGACATGGGCGCGGTGATGAAGGCCGCGCGCGTCCGCCTCCAGGGCAAGACGATCGACGGCAAGGCTCTCTCCGACCTGGTGAAATCCCGGCTCGCCCAGTAAGCCGTCCGCGCAGCCCGGACACGCCGCGTTCTTGACGGCGTGTACCCCGCCTGCTAGCGTTAGCGCCGTTCACGGGGTTCCAGGTGTGCCCCCGACGGGGGGCCAAGAGGGAAGGCGGTGCGAGACCGCCGCGACCCCGTCACTGTGATCGGGGACGAAACCCGCACGACAAGCCCACTGGCGCGCGACGCCGGGAAGGGCGCGGGGAGTAGGACGATCCGAGAGCCAGGAGACCTGCCTGGAACCCGCGCACTCCGAACCGGTCTTCGAGGGAGGCCCGGGTTGCCTTACGCGATCTCGCCCAGCCGGAGACCCTGCGCCATCGTCTCGTGAGCCCCCGGACCATCCTGGTCCTGGGCGGCGTGCGCGCGGGGAAGAGCGCGTTCGCCCTGGCTCGCGCGAAGGAGCTCCCCGGGCGCGTCGTCTTCGTCGCGACCGCCGAGGCCGGCGACGGGGAGATGGCCGCGCGGATCGCGCGCCACCGCGTGGAGCGCCCCCCATCCTGGCGAACCGTCGAGGTCCCCGTGGCGCTCCCGTCGGCGCTCCGCGCGCTCGACGGCGAGGCCGACGTGGTGATCGTGGACTGTCTGAACCTCTGGGTCGCAAACCTGCTCACCAAAAGACCGGAGATGTCCGACGAGGACGTCCAGGCCGAAGCGGCCGAGCTCGAGGCCGTCGTCACCCGTCCCCGCTTCGCGCTGATCCTTGTCTCCAACGAGGTGGGCTGGGGGGTTCACCCGGAGACCGCGCTCGGCCGGCGGTTCCGTGACGCGCTCGGCTTCGTCAACCAGGTGGCCGCCCGCGCGGCGGACGACGTCGTGCTGATGGTGGCCGGATGCCCGCTCGTCGTGAAGTCGGCGCGCGCGCCGGCGTCGCCCGGCGGACCGTGGCTCGCGTGACGGCCCTCGATCGTCTCGTCGCCGCCGTGGTCCCGCCCGACGAGCGCGCTGCGGCGGTGGCGCGCCAGCGGCTCGACAGTCTCACCAAGCCGCGCGGGAGTCTGGGACGGCTCGAGGAGCTGATCGTCCGGGTCGTCGTGATCACCGGGAATCCCTTGCCGCGGGTCGAGTCGCCGGTGATCTTCACGCTCGCCGGCGACCACGGGGTTGCCGCCGAAGGCGTGAGCGCCTATCCACAGGCGGTGACCGCGCAAATGGTGGAGAACTTCGTCCGCGGTGGCGCCGGGGTCAACGTCCTCGCCCGGCACGTCGGCGCTCGCGTCGTCGTGGCGGACTTCGGTGTCGTCGCGCCGCTGGCGGGCGGCCAGGGCGTCGTGCGGCACCGCGTCGGCGCGGGGACCCGCAGCATCACGCAGGGCCCCGCGATGACCCGGGACGAGGCGCTCCAGGCCATCGTGGCGGGCGCCGGCCTCGTCGACGAGGCGGCGCCGGACTGCGTCGGCACGGGGGAGATGGGCATCGGCAACACGACCGCGGCGAGTGCGCTGACCGCCGCGCTCACCGGCGCTGATCCCGCGATGATCACCGGCCGGGGCACCGGCGTCGCCGACGACGTCTGGGTGAAGAAGGTCGAGGCGGTCCGCCGGGCGCTCGCCGTCAATCGCCCCGACTCCCGCGATCCCCTCGGGGTCCTGGCGGCGGTTGGCGGCTTCGAGATCGCGGGACTCGTCGGCGTCGTTCTCGCCGGCGCGGCCCGCCGCGTGCCCGTCGTGCTGGACGGCTTCATCGCGACGGCCGCCGCGCTGGTCGCCGCGCGTCTGGCGCCCGGCGCGCGCGACTACTTGATCGCGGCTCACCGGAGCGCGGAGCCCGGGCACGTGCGGCTCCTCGAGGCCCTCGGGCTCACGCCGTATCTCGAGCTCGGCATGCGGCTCGGCGAGGGCACCGGTGCCGCGCTCGGGATCGGGCTGCTCCAGGCGGCGCTCGCCTGCTATCGCGACATGGCGACGTTCTCCGAAGCCGGCGTGTCGGAGCGTCTGCGGTGAGGGTGATCTCGGCGCGTCGCGCGCTGCGGCGCGCGGCGCGAGCGGCGCTGGCCCTCGCCGTGCTGCTCTCGGGACTCGGGATCGGCGCGCGCGCCGGCGCGGCCGGGGACGTGGCCGACATGCTCGGCCGCCGGGTCCGGATCCCGGACCATCCGGCCCGGATCGTGTCCTTGGCGCCCAGCATCACGGAGACCGTCTTCGCGCTCGGCGACGGCGACCGGCTGGCGGGGGTGACCGACTACTGCGACTATCCGCCGGAGGCGACGCGGAAGCCTCGCGTCGGGGGCATCGCCACGCCGAACTTCGAGGCGATCCTGGCGCTCCGGCCCGATCTGGTCATCGCCACCTCGGAGAGCAACTACGCGGACCACGTGGAGCGGCTCACGTCGCTCGGGCTCCCGGTCTACGTGGTGCGCCCGGTCGACTGGGAGACCGTCTTCGAGTCGATCGAGCGCATCGGTGACGTGCTCGGGCGCGGCGCGGTCGCGCGCGCCCAGGTGGCCGCGATGCGCCGGGACGCGGACGCCATCGGTCTCGCGGTGGCGGGCGCGCCGCGCCCGCGCGTGCTGTACGTGGTGTGGCCGAACCCGCTCATCGCGCCGGGCCGCGGCACGCTCATCAATGACCTGATCCAGCGGGCGGGCGGCGAGAGCGTCACGGCCGCCGAGCCGCTCCCGTATCCGCGCCTGTCGCTGGAGACGGTGGTCGAGCGTCGCCCGGACCGGATCATCGTCGGCCGCCACGGCCAGGAGAGCGTCGAGGAGCTCCTCCGCGGCTGGGAGCGTCTCGGCTCCGTCAGCGCGGTCCGCGAGGGCCGCGTGTACGGCGTCGACGGCGACCTCGTCCACCGGCCCGGACCCCGGATGGTCGAGGCGCTGCGCGCGCTGGCCCGGGTGATCCATCCGGAGCGTGTCCCGTGATCTCGCGGCGTCGAGTCGGCGGCGCGTCGCTCGCCGTCCTGGTGTCGCTCGCGCTCGCGGGCCTCATCGGGCTGGCGACCGGCCCCGCGCCGATCAGCGTGACCGATGTCGCCGCCACGCTCGTCGGACGGCCGCCGTCGGAGCTGGCGGCCACGGTCGTGCTGGAGCTCCGGCTGCCGCGGGTCCTCCTCGCGGCGCTCGCGGGCGGGGGACTGGCCGTGGCGGGGACCGCCTTCCAGGCGCTGACGCGGAATCCGCTCGCGGACCCCGCGGTGCTGGGCGTGGCCGGCGGCGCCGCGCTCGGCGCGGTGCTCGGACACCTCTGGGGGCTCGAAGGCTCGCTCGCGGGCACCGTGGGCCTCTCCGCGGTCGCATTCGCCGGCGCCCTGATCGCCGCGATCGTCGTGTACCTGATCGCCATGTCGGGCGGGGGGCTGCCGATCCAGACCCTCCTCCTGGCCGGGGTCATCACGGGGCTCTTCTTCTCGGCGGTGATCACGCTGGTGGTGTCGCTCGTCGATTTTGCCCAGCTCGGCGGGATCCTCCACTGGCTCATGGGGAGCCTCGGCATCGTGGGGTACCGCGCGGTCGGGGTGATCGCCCTGGGCACCGTGGCGGGGTCCGCGATGATCTACGCCCAGGCGCGCGCGCTGAACCTCCTCGCGCTCGGCGAGGAGTCGGCCCTCCAGCTCGGCGTCGAGGCCGAGCGCGTCAAGCGGATCGTCTTCGTGGGCGCGTCGCTCCTCACCGGCGTGATCGTCGCCCAGACGGGCCCGATCGGCTTCGTCGGACTCATCGTGCCGCACGGCGTGCGTCTCGTGATCGGCGCCGACAACCGGCTCCTCCTGCCGGTGGCCGCCGGCGCGGGCGCGACGTTCCTCGTGCTGGCGGACACGCTCGCGCGCCTCGTGATCCAGCCCGCGGAGCTGCCGGTCGGGGTGGTGACCGCGTTCTGCGGCGCGCCGTTCTTCGTCTACCTCCTACGGATGCGGCTCCGCCGGCGAAGCCCGTGAGCCGGGAGTCCGCCGTCCGCTCCCGCGCCGCCGACGCCGCGCAGCCCGCGCCGCCCGTTTTCACCGTGCGGGACGTCGGGTTCGGCTACGGGGGGGCGTTCCGCCTGGACCTCGCGTCCTTCGAGGTGCGCGAAGGCGAGATCCTCGGGCTGGTCGGGCCGAACAGCTCCGGCAAGACGACGCTGCTGCGCCTTCTCTCGAAGGTTCACGCCCCCGGCCGCGGCGAGATCCGATTCCGGGGCCGGCCGCTCGACGCCGTGAGTCGCCTCGCGCTCGCGCGCGAGGTGGCCGTCGTCCCGCAGGAGGAGCCGCTCGCGTTCTCGATCACCGTCGAGGAGCTCACCCTGATGGGGCGGTACCCGCTGGGCGCGGGGCGCCTCTTCGAGGGGGCCGAGGATCTCGTGCGTGCCCGCGAGGCGATGGCCCTGGCGGGCGTGCTCGATCTCGCCGACCATCCGGTCGACACTCTCGCCGGCGGGGAGCGCCAGCGGGCACTGCTGGCCCGTGCGCTCGCCCAGGAGCCGCGCGTGCTCCTCCTCGACGAGCCGACGAGCCACCTCGACCTGCTCCATCAGCGGCACCTGGTCGGGCTGCTCCGGCGGCTGAATCGCGAGCGGGGCATCACGGTGGTCTTCGTGAGCCACGACCTCAACCTGGCCGGGGAGCTGGCGGACCGGCTTCTCCTCGTCTCGAGCGGACGCATCGTCCGGCTGGCCCCCCCCCGCGAGGTGCTGGACGCGGCGGTCCTCGAAGCGGCGTACGGCTGCCCGGTGTGGGTGGAGCGACTCGAGCCATCCGGCCGCCCCGTCGTTCTCGGGGTCAAGCTGTGACTGGGGCGCGGGCGGATTGCGTGGACATCAAAGTTAAGGCCTGACCCCGGAGTTTGATGAAAGGGGGTGAGAGCGAGACCGACTGAGGCGCGTCCCGATGCCGGGAAGCCGGTGAGACGTCGATGCGACGTCGAGT
>CAYXBJ010000047.1:0-26868 GCA_964463175.1 uncultured bacterium | reverse complement strand
TCCCGGCCGGCGTCGCGTGCGATCGCGCGCGCGATCAGGGCTAGCGATGGCGCCGCGATCCGCACCCGCGCGTCTCCAGCCGAGCGATCTCAACGATCGCCTGTCGGCCGGCGCCATTCTCGTCGATACCCGAGAGCCGCGGATTTTCGGTGCCGGGCACGTGGCCGGCAGTCTCAACGTCTGGATCGACGCGCCGCAGTTCGCGGAGCGAGTCTCCTGGTTCGTGCCGTCGGACGCGACGCTCGTCGTCCTTGCCGAGATCGAGGCGGACGCGGCCCGGGCGCTGCCCGCGCTCTCCCGCATCGGCCTCGACGACATCGCGGGGTACGTC
The DNA here is from genome assembly GCA_964463175.1 of uncultured bacterium. Taxonomy (GTDB): domain Bacteria; phylum Methylomirabilota; class Methylomirabilia; order Rokubacteriales; family DASRDR01; genus DASRDR01. The sequence goes on along the minus strand of CAYXBJ010000047.1, from coordinate 26,537 downwards.
ATCGGCACGGCCGCGGTGCGGGCCTGCGGTCTCCCGCTCGGGACCCTGGCCAACGTCACCCCGCAGGACCTCGCCCACCGGCTGAAGCAGGACCGCGACCTCGTCGTCCTCGACGTCCGGGAGTCGGTGGAGTGGGCCGGCGGGCACGTGCCCGGTGCCCGCCACATTCCGATGCGCGAGGTCGCCCAGCGGATCGACGAGGTCCCGCGGGACCGGACGGTCGCCATCACGTGCGCGGGCGGCGCGCGCTCGAGCGTGGTCGGGAGCATGCTCCTCGCCAAGGGGTTCACAGACCTCGTCAACGTCTGGGGCGGGATCACCGGCTGGGCTCAGGCGGGCCTCCCGACCGCCCGCGACTGAGCCGCCGCGAGCTCGGCGCCACGCGCCCGACGGTCGCCCCGCTCGCGTGCCGCGTCGCCCGAGGCCCCGGGCCCGAGCGGGCGTGCACGTGAGCACCTCGTGAACCTGCTCGAGATCTATCCCAAGGGCGACTTCTACACCGGCGCCGCCATCCAGCTCCGGGATCTGGCGCGCGGTCTGGCGGCGCGGGGGCACCGCGTGATCGTCGTCACGCGGCCGAGCGAGCGGTGGGCGGCCGAGGCGCCTGCCGCCGGATTCACCCACCTCGACTTCTTCCGCGGTCCGGCAGATCCGCTGGGAGCCGCGCGGCTCGCCGGCGTCCTGCGCCGCGAGCGGATCGACGTCGTGCACGCTCACAAGGGTGGCGGACGGACCCTGACGCTCCTCGCACGCGGGCTCGGGCCACGCCCGCCGCTCGTCGTCAACCGCGGCGTCAGCTTTCCCATGGCGCCCGCGAGCCGGTGGCTGGACGGAAGTCGTCTCATCGCGCGCATCGTGGCCGTGTGCCAGGCGATCAAGGACGACCTCGTCCACCAGGGGCTCCCGGCCGCCAAGATCGAGGTCGTCTACTCGGGAACCGACACCGTCTGGTTCGATCCCGCGCGAGCAAGCGGCGCCGGCATCCGTCGGGAGCTCGGGCTCGAGCCCGCCACGCCGCTTGTGACCCAGATCGGCGTTCGCGAGCCCAAAGGCAACGACGACCTGCTTCGGGCATTCGCGCGAGTCCACGGCGCGCGGCCCGACGCGCGCCTGCTCCTGGTGGGCGCGCGGTCCGAGAAGCGGGCGCCCCTCGAGGGCCTCATCCGCGCCGCGGGCCTGGGCCAGGCAGTCACGATCTGGGGCTATCGGGACGACATTCCGGAGATCATCGCCGCCACCCAGGTCTCGGTCGACGCGTCCTACGAGGGGCTCGGCATTACCGGCACGCTCCGCGAATCCCTCGCGATGGAGACGCCGGTGGTGGCCACCCGCGCGATGGGCAACCCCGAGCTCGTGGGCCACGAGGAGCAGGGCCTCCTGGTTCCGCCCAAGGACGCCGAGGCGCTCGCCCAGGCGATCCTCCGGCTCCTTGCGGACCCCGCGTGGGCTCGGGAGCTCGGCCGGGCCGGCCGCCGGCGCGTCGTGGAAGGCTTCTCGACGCGCGCCAAGATCGGCCGGCTCGAAGGACTGTACGCGCGTCTGGCGCCCCGCGCCTCCCCGCCGCGCTGACCTGATCTCCGTCGGGCGCAGTTCAGGCGCTGACACCCGCGGCCCGCCGACAGTCCTCCGGCCGGACGGACCAGCCACCCACCCAGGCTTCGCGCACCGGAATCACCTCGTCCGGCAGGACGCCGCTGCTACAATACCCCCACGGAATTGCCGTGAGCGTCTTCAAGAGACTCCTGCCGTACGTCCGCGGATACTGGACCTGGCTCGTTGCCGGCGGTCTTCTCGCCATCGTCGTCTCCGGTGCCGACGGCCTCATCGCCTGGCTCGTGAAGCCGGCGATGGACGGGATCTTCATCCGCCGCGACCTGACGATGTTGAAGCTCCTCCCCGTCTTCATTCTCGGGGTCTACGTCGTCAAGGGTATCGGGCGATACGGCCAGTCGTACCTGATGGCCTCGGTCGGCGAGCGCGTCATCGCCGCCCTCCGCCGGGACCTCTACGCGCACATCCAGGCGATGCCGCTCGCGTTCATCCAGACGCGTCACTCGGCCGACCTGATGTCGCGGGTCGTGGTCGACGCCAGCCGCCTCGCCCGCCTGTCGTCCGAGGTGCTGGTCATGGCGTTCCGGCAGGTCTGCACGGTCGTCGCGCTCCTGGCCGTCATGGTGTTCCAGGAAGCGCGACTGACGCTCCTGGCCTTGATCGCCTTCCCCCTGGTCGGCCTGACGATCCGGGCCATGGGGCAGCGTCTCTATTCCATCAACCGGGGAACCCAGGAGCAGATCTCCGCGCTGACCACGGTGCTGCAGGAGGGCCTCGCCGGCACCAAGATCGTCAAGGCGTTCGGGCGCGAGGCGCACGAGCACGGCCGGTTCGAACAGGTCAACCAGCGGCTGCTCGCGCTGTCGTTGAGGGATCGCCGGGTGGACGAGCTCTCCGAGCCGCTGATGGAGATACTCGCCGCTCTCGGGCTGATGGCCATCCTCTGGTACGGGGGGTTCCGGGTCATCCAGGGGTCCATGACGCCGGGCACGCTGTTCTCGTTCGTGACCGCCACCCTGATGCTGTACGGCCCGGTGAGGAAGCTGTCCCGGATCATCAATCTCGCCCAGCAGACCACCCCGGCCGCCGAGCGGATCTTCGAGATCCTGTCCCTCGAGCCGGCGGTCACCGACGCGCCGGATGCGCTCACGCTGGACGACTTCCGCGGGGCGATCGAGTTCGATCACGTCTGGTTCCGCTACGAGGATGGCGAGATGGCCCTCAAGGACATTTGCCTCACCGTGCGACGAGGCGAGGTGGTCGCTCTGGTCGGCATGAGCGGCGGTGGCAAGTCGACTCTGACGGACCTCATCCCGCGCTTCCACGACGTGACGGAGGGCCGAATCCTGGTGGACGGGCTCGACCTCCGCCGGTACACGCAGGCGTCGCTCCGCAACCAGATCGGCATCGTCACGCAGGATACGTTCCTCTTCCACGATTCGATCGAGGCGAACATCGCGTACGGCAAGGCCGGGGCGACGTTCGACGAGATCGAGCGCGCCGCCCGCGCCGCGTATGCGCACGAGTTCATCGTCGCGATGCCCGAAGGCTACCGGACGATGGCCGGGGAGCGGGGCGTGAAACTGTCCGGAGGCCAGCGGCAGCGGATCGCGCTCGCGCGGGCGTTCCTGAAGGATCCCCCGATCCTCATCCTCGACGAGGCGACGTCCGATCTCGACGCCGAGAGCGAGTTCATCGTCCAGCAGGCTCTCGCCGACCTGACCAAGGGGCGCACCGTGGTCCTGATCGCGCATCGGCTGTCTACCGTCCGCCTGGCGCACCGGATCGCCGTCTTCCACGAAGGTCGCCTCGTGGAGGAGGGCACGCACGACGAGCTCATGGGCCAGCACGGCGTCTACCAGCGCCTCCACGCGCTCCAGTTCGCTACGACCGGCGGCGGCGACGCGGCCAGCTGAGGATGCGCGGCCAGACCGCCGGATAGCCGTGGATCTCGCCGCGTCCCACCACCTTCCGCTCGATCGCTCCCGGGACTGGCCGGCGCTGGCTCGCGACGGTCTCCTCCTGGGGTTCTTCGTCGCGATGGCCTGCTCCATCAGCCTGTCGCAGGGGCTGCTGGCGCTCCTGTCCGTCCTCGTGCTCGTGTCGCCGGGAGCGATCGGCCGCGTGAGCGGGGACGGCTCGGCAACCGGGCTCTCGCCGTGGAGCGATCTCGCCTCGCTCCGACGCCACCCGCTCACGCCGCCCTTCCTCACCTTTGCCGGGCTGACCCTCCTGTCCGCGACGTTCTCCGGCAATCCCGGGTGGAGCTTTTGGATTGCGCGCGACCTCCTGCGGATCGCGACCTTCTACGTGGTCCTGCTCTGCACGCGGAGCAGCCGGCATGCGGTGCGGCTCTGGCAGGCGTTCGTGGTGACCCTCAGCCTGATGGCCACCTACGGGCTCGGGCAGGCCTACGTCTGCGGGGCTCACCCGGCGTCGGTCTCGACGGCCTGGATGTCCGCGATCTGCACGCACGCCCAGCGCGTGCGCGGACCGTTCAGCATCTACATGACCTTCGGCGGGGTGCTGTTTCTCGGGGTGCTGTTCTCCCTTTCCTACCTCGCCAACGTCCGCTGGCGCCAAGCCTGGCGGATGCTTCCGGCAGCCGTCGTCACGCTGGCGGCGCTCGCCTTCACCTACTCGCGCAACGCGTGGCTCGGGCTGGCGGCCGGCGCGCTCGGGCTCGTGCTGACCGCGCGAAAGAGCCTGCGGATCGTCGCGGTCCTCGTGACGCTCTTGGTCCTGGGCGCCGTCACCATGCCGGGTCCGGTCAACGAGCGCGCGCGGTCCGTAGCGAACCTCGAGGACCGCACGCTCCAGGACCGGGTGGCGATGTGGCGATCGGGACTCTCCATGATCGCCGACCATGCCTTCCTAGGCGTCGGCCCGGGAGAGGTCCGAACCTGGTACCAGCACTACCGCCGGCCGGAAGCCATCCGGCCGAGCACCGGTCATCTCCACAACTCCGCGATTCAGATCGCCGCGGAGCGCGGGCTGCCGGCCCTCGTCGCGTGGCTCTGGCTCTGGGTCGTCTTCTTCCGCGAGGGATGGTCGATCCTCGCCAGGGTTCCCCGTGAGTCCGGGGTCCAGCGTGCCCTGGTGTGCGCGAGTCTGGCCGGTGTGGTGGGCTTCCTGGTGGCGGGGTTGTTCGAGCACAACTTCGGCGACGCCGAGGTCGCAATGGTCGTCTTCGCGCTGATGGCCCAGCCCTGGATCGTGGCCCGCGAGCTTGCCATGCCCGAGCCGGTCGGACAAAGCGCAATCAGCTAGCGGCGGGCCCGTCCTGACGGGACGGGCGCGGGCCGCCGGTTCCACCCTAGCGCTCGGGCTCCGTGCCTCCCACGGCGTCGAGCGCCGACGCGGCGGCCTCTCGAACGGACGGATCCTCGTCGTGCCAGGCGGCGCGCCGGAGAGCCTCCGACGCGTCTCGCGCCTCAGGCCCGAGGCGACCCAGCGAGTCGGCGGCGAAGCGACGGATCGTCGGATCCTCGCCGGCAGACAACGCTTCCACGAGAGCCGGGATCGCGCGCGGCCCGAACCTCGAGAGGACCCGGCGCGCCTTCCATCGCCAGTCGTCGGAGGACTCTGGCGGCATGGCCACATCCCGCAGCAACGTACCGCGCGCTCTCACACCCGGTCCAGCCGGCGAGCTCGGGTCGCCCGCTCTAGTTGTTCAGATGCCCGAACGGCACGAGCACCGTGGGAGCGGTCAGGTCGTCCGGAGTGGCCACGTGTCGCGCCACCATGCGCGGCGCGTCGGGGAGCGCGTCCTCGACCATCATCGCAATGTGCTCCCAGTCCCGCCGCGGCGTCGACTTGAGGTACTGGTCAGTCAGGTAGTGGGCCAGCTCGTGCCCAAGGAGGATCCGGCTGAAGTAGGGGATCGTCACCAGATTCGCGCCGGGCCAGTAGAGTGCCCGCGCATCGGCCCCGTGAGGCGCCACCGTCATAACCTGACGGTAGAGCTCCGAGATCCGACTGGAGGGCAGAACCATGACCCGCACCTTCGGGACCTTGGGATCGAGCGTCACGTGGAGGATATCGGCGACCTCTTCCAGGAGACCGTCGACCTGGTCCGCCGTGATCTCCTCGTCACAGAAGTTCTCGATCGTGGCGTACGAAGTCTGGGTCACCGTCGACCGGTCGCGATAGTTCAGGCTGCCGTCGGCGCACCCCAGCACGACGGGCAACAGGACAAGCGGCGTCAGGACTCGAAGGACCTTCGACAGACCCAAGGCCAGCTCCTTCCGGAAGCCGCCTTCCAGAGGAGCTCCGAGCTCCTCCCTGCTTCTTCGGTAACCCGGCTCTCAGGCCCCACTGGGCCTGATCCGTGGCTTTGCGTCCCCACCTCACGGTGGGTTTGCCCTGTCGGAAGCGGCTTGCCTATGCGATTGTGTCGGCCCCTACAGGCACCCTGTGGGTTGGGATACAAGTCCGATGCCAGAGGCAAGCACCGACGAGGATCCTCGCCCGAGATCGCAGCACTGCGGAGCTAACTACGGATGAACCTTGGCCGGTCCAACCTTCTGCGCAGAACCGTCACGGCCCGTCATGACGAGCCCGGGCCGACGGTCCAGCCAATCTTACACCCTCAAGCTGTCACTTTGTGGCCAGCGTGTCGGGGACGGACCGGGCGTCGGTGCTACGGGTGGCGGAACCGGTTCGAGATCGGCAAGCGCCAGTCTCGGCCAAACGCCCGTGGGGTGATCTTCACGCCCGGCGGGGCCTGACGCCGCTTGTACTCGTTTCGGTCCACCATCGTGACGACCTGTCGGACGGTGGCCTCGTCGTAACCGAGCGCAACGATGTCCGCCAGGGAGCGGTCCTCCTCGACGTAGGCTTCGAGGATGCCATCCAGCACCTCGTAGGGTGGCAGGCTGTCCTGGTCCGTCTGGTTCGGGCGCAACTCGGCCGACGGCGCCCGGCGGATCACGGACTCTGGAATCACCGCCGAGTGCGCCCGAGCGTTCCGCCAGCTGGCAAGCGCGTACACCAGCGTCTTGGGAACGTCCTTGATCACTGCGAAGCCGCCGGCCATGTCCCCGTACAGGGTGCAGTACCCGACCCCGGTCTCGCTCTTGTTGCCGGTGGTCAGGACCAACCAGCCGAACTTGTTCGACAGCGCCATCAGGAGCGTGCCGCGGACCCGCGCCTGGATGTTCTCCTCGGCGACGTCCTCCTTCAACCCCTTGAAGGGCGCCGCCAGCACCCGCCGGAAGGCTCGGTATGCCGGCGTGATCGGCAGCGTCAGGAACTCAATGCCCAGATTCCGGGCGACGCGACGCGCATCGGCCTTGGTACCGGCCGACGAGAAAGGCGACGGCATCGACACCCCGACGACGGCGTCGCGGCCCAAGGCATCGACGGCAATCGCCGCGGTCAGGGCCGAATCGATCCCGCCGGAGAGCCCGACCACCACCCGCTTGAAGCCGTTCTTTCGAACGTAGTCCCGCGTCCCGGTGACGAGCGCCGCGTAGACCTCCGTCTCTCGGTCGAGGAAGGCGGTGTCCCGCGCCGGGATGGGCGGGCGGGAGCGCTCCGGCAACGGCGCGAGCCGGATGCGGCGAACCGGATCGGTCGCGACGTGCTTCTCCTTGCGGCGACGTGAGTCCCGGAGCCGCGCCCGGAACACCTCATCGAGATCCAGGTCCGCGACGACCAGATCCTCCTCGAACGCCCGCCCGAGTGCCAGTCGGTCGCCCGCGGGATCGAACACCATGGACTGCCCGTCGAAGACCAGCTCGTCCTGACCGCCGACCAGGTTCACGAAGGCGAGGTACCCCACGTGATCAGCCGCCCGGGTCGCCAGCATCTTCTCCCGGAAGCGCACCTTCCCGACGTGGTAGGGCGACGAGTTGATCGAGACCACGAGCTCCGCGCCCGCGAGCGTCTGAACGGTCGTGGGCCCCGTCGGGTACCAGATGTCCTCGCAGACGTTCACGGCGAGGACCGGGCCGCCCTCCCCGAGCTCGAAGATCGGCGTCTCGACCCCGGCCTGGAAGTACCGGTCCTCGTCGAACACGCCGTAGTTCGGCAGGTACTGCTTGTGGTAGACGCCCGCGACGGCGCCGTCGCAGCACACCGCGGCGGCGTTCATGATGTCGTCCCGGCGGTCGACAAAGCCGACCACGACGATGAGGCCGGTCGACGCCCGGGCGACCCGGTCGAGCGCCCGGAGATTCGCCTCGATGAAGGCCGACCGGAAGAGGAGATCCTCGGGCGGATACCCGGTGAGACAGAGCTCCGGGAAGGCCACCACGTCGACCCCGAGCGCCCGCGCCCGCTCGATCCCGTCGAGCACCCGACGCGCGTTGCCCTCGATGTCGCCGACGGTGACGTTCAGCTGGGCCAAGCCGATCCGGAGCTGTCGCACGCCGACCCTCCGCGCGAAGTATATCAAATCGGCCTTGACGAACCTCGGAACGCTCCCGATCATGTGGGGCGTCATGACCGACGTCCCGGTGGAGCGCCGCACCTACTTCCCCCAGATAATCCCCGCGGGCGCCACGGCGCGCGCCTGCCCGGTCTGCGGCCGCTCCACCCTCGTGCCCTGGTACCTCCGGCGCGACCGTGAGCGCCACGTCTGGCGCCGGTGGGTGTGTACCCACTGCCAGGCGCACCAGGACCTGCCCGAGGACGAGTCGGCCTGATCGGGCGAGGCCGTGGCCTCCGCGCGGCTCATCCCCCGCTCTTCCGAACCGCCACCTCCAGGTCCTGACCGGTGACGAAGGCGATCGACGTCCACTGCCATCTCTCCACGCGCCCGCAGTACGAGGCGTGGGGTCCGTACGTGGAGGCGATGGAGCGGTACTACAAGTTTCGGCCGGACGTGAAATCCGAGACCCACATGGTCGAGGAACTTCGACGGGCTGACGTCCGAGCGTGCATCATCGGCTGGGACGCCGCGGCAGGCTCCGGTGGGCCGCCCCTCACCAACGACTACGTCGCCGATCTGGTCCGCCGCTTCCCCGACACGTTTCCGGGCGGCTGGGCCATGGTCGATCCCTGGCGGGGCCGAGAGGCCCTCGGCGAGGCCGAGCGGTGTCTCACCACGCTCGGCCTCATGGGGCTCAAGTTCCAGGCCACCGCTCAGGCTTTCTTCCCGGACGACCACCGCTTCTATCCCCTCTATGACCTCTGCCGGTCCCTGGGCAAGGCCGTCCAGTTCCACACGGGCACGACCGGCTTCGGCGCAGGCACGCCGGGCGGCATGGGGCTCAAGCTGAAGTACAGCCGCCCCATCCCCCACGTCGACGACGTAGCCGCCGACTTCCCGGACCTCACGATCGTTGCCTGTCACCCGTCGTGGCCCTGGCAGGACGAGATGATCGCGGTGTGCCACCACAAGGCGAACGTCTTCATGGAGATGTCCGGCTGGTCCCCCAAGTACTTCTCGGACGCGCTGAAGCGGGAGATCAAGGGTCGCCTTCAGGATCGGGTGATGTTCGGCTCGGACTACCCGGTGCTGAGCCACGAGCGCCTGTTCCGGGACTGGGAGTCCGAGGGCTATCCGGACGCGGTGCTGGAGAAGGTGTATCTCCGGAACGCCGAGCGGATCCTCGGCCTCCGGGCCTGACGACCGCCTCCCGACGCGGTACCGACGCAAGCCGCACCTTGACTCCGTGGCACACCGAGCCCGATCCGTCACGCACACCGACAAGCGCTTCGCACACGCGGTCAGGGCGACTGTCTCGCTTCGCCGCGGTGAGCTTGACCCCCGGGAGCGATCGATGGTAGTCAGAGCGTCGTGAAGCTCACGGGCAAGGTTGCCCTCGTCACTGGCGCGGCGCGCGGGATCGGCCGCGGCATCGCCCTCGCGCTCGCCGCGGACGGCGTGCACGTCGCCGCGGCGGACCTCGGGGCCGCGAACGACGGCGCGATCGGCTACCGTCTCGCCCAGCCGGCCGATCTCGAGGAGACGGTTCGCAGTGTGCAACACCGCGGTGTCCGGTCGCTAGGCGTCGTGGGCGACGTGACTCGAGCCGCCGACGCTCGCCGGATGGTGGCGGAGACGGTCAGCGGGCTCGGCGGGCTCGACATCCTGGTGAACAACGCCGGCGTCCTGGTCGGAGGGCCCTTCGAGCAGCTCACCGAAGCGCAGTTCGACCGCATGATGGCGGTCAACGTGAAGGGGATGGTCCTGGTCACGCAGGCCGCGCTCCCCGAACTCCGGGCCCGCGGTGGCGGCGCGATCGTGAACATCTCCTCCATCTCCGGGAAGACGGGCCGCGCGTTCACCGCGGGTTACGCGGCCTCGAAGTTCGCAGTGGTCGGTCTCACGCAGGCCCTCGCCCACGAGTTCGGCCCCGCCAACATCCGGGTGAACGCGGTGTGCCCCGGCCTCCTCCGCACCACGATGTGGACCGACGGCGTCGCGCCGGCGCGAGCCCAGTCCCTCGGTGTGCCGGTCAGCGAGGCATTCGACGCCTTCGTCCGCCAGACCACTCCCCTCGGACGCGAGCAGACACCCGAGGACATCGGCGAGGCGATCGTCTACCTCTGCCGCGCGGAGAACGTCACCGGCGTCGCCCTCAACGTGGCGGGCGGCGTCGAGATGCACTAGCTCCGACCGCCGCGACCGCCCGTCTGTCCGCGCGTCTCCGCTCGCCCTCGAACCCGAGAGCTGAGTGGCCGGCTCCGCCAGCAGGCCGGCGACCGCTCCCGTCCTCGGCTCAGGCTAGTAGGGCGCTCCGGAGCCGCGCGCGGCGAGCCGTCCCCGCCGGGGCCCCGTCGGGCCATCTGATCCCGAGTCCGCTGGTGAGGCGCGCCCCCACTTCCTCCCCTTCCGCGCGGTCCTCAAGCACCTCCCGCACGATGAGCTCGAACCGCGCGAGCTCCGGCGCGTGCAGCGCGTCGGGCAAGGCCAGCGCCTCGACCTTCACGTACAGACAGAGCTCGGCGTCCGCGAAGACGAACGTCCCGCGACCAGACTCCCGCAGGTGACGGGCGGACCGCGAGCCGGCGTGGAGCCCGAGGCGAAGTCGTGCCGCGTCCAGGGCCAGCACCTCCGCGTACGAGAGCAGCGCGGGGTGTGCCCACCCGTACGGATCGATGGTGGCGAGCACGACCGCGGTGTCGAAGGCTAGCTCGCCGGGGGGCGCCATCAGGCGGGAGAGCAGCCGGTCCGGCAGCGTTGGACCGAGCGATCGGGCCACGCGCGGAGTATGGCACGTGGGGCCGGGCGCCGTGATGGCGCTCGGCCCCACGCGGTCATCGGAGGCTAGATGTCGTAGTAGAGCGCGAACTCGTGCGGATGCGGGCGCAGTCGGATCGCGTCGACCTCGTTCTTCCGCTTGTACTCCAGCCAGGTCTCGATGAGGTCGGGCGTGAAGACGTCGCCCTTCAGCAGGAAATCGTGGTCCTTTTCCAAGTTGTCCAGCACGACGTCGAGCGACCCCGGAAGCTGCTTGATGTTTTTCTGCTCCTCCGGGGGCAGCTCGTAGAGATCCTTGTCGATCGGCTGGCCGGGATCGATCTTGTTGACGATCCCATCGAGTCCCGCCATGACGCACGCCGCGAAGGACAAGTACGGGTTGCACGAGGGATCGGGGGTCCGGAACTCGATGCGCTTGGCCTTCTCCGACCGCGAGTAGACGGGGATCCGGATGCAGGCCGAGCGGTTCCGCTGGCTGTACACCAGGTTGATCGGTGCCTCGTAGCCGGGAACGAGCCGCCGGTAGGAGTTGGTCGACGGCGCGATGAACGCCAGCAGCGCCGGCGCGTGCTTCAGGATGCCGCCGATGTAATGGAGGCACATCTTCGAGATGTCAGCGTAGCCGCCGACCTCGTAGAAGAGGTTCTTGCCATTCCGCCAGAGGGACTGGTGGGTGTGCATGCCGGAGCCGTTGTCCTGGAACAGGGGCTTCGGCATAAAGGTGACGGTCTTGCCGTGCTTCCGGGCGGTGTTCTTGGTGACGTACTTGTACCACATCACCCTGTCGGCCATCTTCGTCAGAGTGTCGAACCGCATGTCGATCTCGGACTGTCCGGCGGTGGCCACCTCGTGGTGGTGCACCTCGACCCGGACGCCAACTTTCTCGAGGTTGAGGACCATCTCCGAGCGGATGTCCTGGAAATGGTCCATCGGCGGCACCGGGAAGTAGCCCTGCTTGTAGCGAGGCCGGTACCCGAGGCCTTCCTTCCCCGTGTTCCAGGCCCCCGCCTCCGAGTCGATCTCGTAGAAGCCGTAGTTGTATCCCTGGTCGAACTTAATCGAGTCGAAGATGAAGAATTCGAGCTCCGGTCCGATGTAGACCGTGTCGGCGATGCCGGTCTGCTTGAGGAAGAGTTCAGCCTTCTGGGCGACGTACCGCGGATCCCGGGTGTAGGCCTCCATCGTGACCGGGTCCTTCACGTTGCAGTTCAGGACGATCGTCGGGACCGCCGCGAACGGATCCATCTGCGCGGTCGTCGGGTCGGGCATGAGGAGCATGTCCGACTCGTCGATCGTCTGGAACCCGCGGATCGACGACCCGTCGAACCCAATGCCCTCGGAGAACAGCTCCTCGTCGAGATCGTGCGTCGGAATCGAGAAGTGCTGCCAGAGGCCGGGCACGTCGATGAACCGAAGGTCCACGATCTTCGCGCCGCGTTCCTTGGCCGCGTGGATGACATCCTTCGGCGTCTTCGTCTCCAGCGGCTTCACGTCGTCAGCCATGCAGGTTCCTCCGTTGGAACGGTCCTCGGGTGTGAACGCCGGCTCGCCGTCTCCCGGGTCGCCCTGATCGCAGGGAGTTTCAGCGAGCCACTCCTCATCGTCGTCTACCCCATTCGACCGGCCCGAGCCACACCGTCGAGCCTCAGGGCCCCGGCGCGATCGAGCCTCCCTTGTCCGGTATCGGAGAAGCAACCGCCATGCCGGCAGCGCGCCTGACAGCAATCCGCGAGGTTCGAGAGCGGGCGACTCGATCGCGTGCCGATTCGATAGGCAGATGCCCACGCGGTGGGCACCGGACCGGGCGCCGTTGACGACCCGCGCCCGGCCCGTTAGTGTCGAGATACCAGCCGAGACCGCACAAGACACCCAGAGGAGCCCCGCGATGACAGTCGAACTCGAAGCGATGGAGAGCCGATCCCGCGACCTACTCTCCACGGCCGGGGCGATTCTGCCCGGCGCCTGCCTCGGTCAGAACTCGCTGCCCCCGGAGCTGTCGTTCGTGGTCGATCACGGCGAAGGCGCGCGCCTCGTCGACCTTCGCGGCCGCGCGTATCTCGACTACGTCCTCGGCTCCGGCCCGTTGCTCCTGGGCCACGCGCACCCGGCGATCGTGCGGGCGGTGCAGGAGCAGGTTGCCAAGGGGTCCACGTTTTTCTGGCTGTCCGAGCCCTCGGTCCGTCTCGCCGAGATGGTCGTGCGCGCCGTTCCGTGCGCCGATCAGGTCCGCTTCGTCTCGACCGGGACCGAGGCGACGATGTTCGCGTCCCGCATGGCCCGCACCTTCACCCGTCGCGAGAAGATCCTGAAGTTCGAGGGCGGCTGGCACGGGCTCCACGACTACGCCATGGTCGGCAACTGGCGCGTCCCGTCCGAGTCGCCGTATCCGTATCCCGGGCCGGACGTCGGGGGCGTGCCCAAGGGCGCCCTGGAAAGCGTCCTCGTGGCGCCCTTCAACGACCTCGCGACGGCCGAGCGGATCGCCGCCGAGCGGGGCAGCGACCTCGCCGCCATCATCGTCGAGCCGCTCCAGCGGTCCATCCGGCCGCAGCCGGGGTTCCTCGCCGGCCTTCGGGATCTCACCCGCCGTCTGGGCGCGCTTCTCATCTTCGACGAGGTCGTGACCGGGTTCCGACTCGCCTACGGCGGGGCGCAGGAGCACTACGGCGTCCAGCCCGACCTCGCCGTCTACGGCAAGGCGCTCACCTGCGGCTTCTCGCTGGCGGCCATCGCCGGGCGCGCCGACGTCATGGGCACCGCCGATCCCTCGCGGAAGGGCTCCCTCGACTACGCCGCCCTGTCCGGCACGCTGTCGGGGAACGCGCTCGCGTGCGCCGCGGGCGTCGCGGCTCTGGGAGAGCTCGGACGGCCGGGCGTCTACGCGCGACTCCACGCGCTCGGCGAGCGCCTCCGGGGCGGGATCGTGCGCCGGGCGGAGCGCGTCGGCGTGCCGGTGCAGGTCCTGGGAGACGGGCCGATCGCCCAGGTGTTCTTCGTCGACCGCGGCGCGGCGCTGACCAACGACCGCGCGCTCCGGGGCGCCGACAGCCGCAAGGCAACGCGGTTCGCCCTCGAGTGCGTGCAACGCGGGATCTTCACCCTGCCAGGCACGAAGCTCTACCTCTCGCTCGCGCACACCGACGCCGACGTCGACTGGACCCTCGACGTCATGGAAGAGTCGCTCCGCACGGTCGCCTGAGGCGAACAGGTTGGCAGTCGGCGGAGCGGTCGTTGCGCGGAGCCGCTTCTGATGCGGCTCCGCGAGGCCTGTAAGAATATTCGCCTATTGCATGGCCGAGGGAATTGGGCTTAGGATCGGTCGCTGTGAAGCAGGGCGGCGCGTCGTCTCCGCGGCGAGGGCTCGAACTCGGCTGGAGCCTCCCGAGTCGCGGACCGCTCGCCCGAGTCGACATACTCACGCGGCTAGCCCAGACCGCCGACTCGCTCGGCTACTCGGTGGTCACGATCTCCGATCACGTCGTGCTGCCGACGCGCTCGTCGGCGCCGTATCCCTATGACAAGGCCGGAGTGTTTCCGGGAGGCGCACAGCAGGACTACCTCGAGCCGATCGCGCTGGCCGCCTGGCTCCTCTCCGCCACGCGGCGGCTGCGTGTGGCGATCAGCGTGCTGGTGGTCCCGTACCGCAACCCGGTCGTCACCGCGAAGCAGCTCGCCACCATCGACGCGATCTCCGGAGGACGTCTGGTCGTCGGCGTGGGGGTGGGCTGGTGGCCCGAGGAGTTCGACGCGCTCGCGGCCCCCCCGTTCGCGGAGCGTGGCCCCGCGACCGACGAGTACCTCCGTCTCATGAAGACGCTCTGGACGGAGAACGCACCTCACTTCGACGGCAAGTACTACCGGATCTCGGACGTCACGATGTTTCCGAAGCCGGTCCAGAAGCCCCATCCGCCGATCTGGGTCGGAGGTCACACCGAGGCGGCTCTGCGCCGCACCGCGGCGCTGGGGGATGCGTGGCACCCGATCGGACTCCGCGGCCCCGTGGGGCTCGGACCGGAGGACCTGGCCCAGAAGATGGACCGGATCCGGACGCTCGCCCGCCAGGCCGGGCGCGATCCCTCGACGATCGGTGTCGCATTCCGAGGGCCGCTCGACCTCTGGCCCGCGCGCGGCAAGCCGACGTCGCCGGACGCGTCCCAGCCGCTCACCGGACCGCCCGCCAAGGTCGTCGCGGACCTCCGCGCCTACCAGGCAGCCGGCGTGGGCACGGTGATCTTCGACTTTCCGAAGCCGGATCCGGCGGTCATGACCACCCTCATGCGGCGCGTCGCCCGGGAAGTCCGGCCGCGCCTGACTCGTCGCTCCACGAAGCGCGCCCGATGACCGGCATCGACACGTTCTGCTCGGAGAGCCGCGTGGCGCGCCTGGCAACGGTGGACGAGGCGGGGGCTCCTCACGTGGTACCGGTCTGCTACGCGACGAACGGGCACGCCTACTACTCCCCTCTCGACGCGAAGCCCAAGACGAGCCCGATCGCCCGCCTCAAGCGCGTGCGGAACATCCGCGCGAACCCGCGCGTTGCGCTGCTGATCGACCACTACGAGGAGGACTGGGCGCGGCTCCGGTTCGTCATGGTACAGGGCCGGGCCGAGCTCCTGGACGGCGGAACGGAGTGGAAAGCGGCCCGCACGCTCCTCGAGGCGAAGTATCCCCAGTACCGAACGCTGCCGCTCCCGCCGGAGGCGCCGGTCATCAAGATCGTCCCCGACCACGTGGTCCGCTGGAGTCCCGGCTCGTGAGGGCACCGGTCACGCTGTCGCCGGCCGTGGAGTCCGCGCTCGACCGGGTCGCAGCCGGCCGGCCCCTCGGCCGCGGGGACGGGATCGCGCTCATCGAGGCCACCCCGCCCGAGCTGCCCGCGATCCTCGACGCGGCGGCCACCCTCCGGGACCGCGGCAAGGGTCGGACGGTAACGTATTCCCGGAAGGTGTTCCTCCCGCTGACGAATCTCTGCCGGGACGACTGCGGGTACTGCACCTTCAAGCGCGATCCGGGGCAGCCGGGCGCACGCACCATGGAGCTGGACGAGGTCCTCGCCGTCTGCGAGGCCGGCGCGCGGCTCGGCTGCAAGGAAGCGCTCCTCTCCCTCGGCGACAAGCCCGAGGCTCGGTTCCCCGAGCATCGAGAGTGGCTGCGACACCGCGGCTACCGCACGACAATGGACTACGTGGTCGCCGCGTCGCGCGCGATCGCGACCGAGACGGGCCTTCTACCCCACGCGAATCCCGGGCTCATGAGCGACCGCGACATCCAGGCGCTCCGCGAGTGGAACGTCAGCGTGGGGCTCATGCTCGAGAACGTGTCGGACCGCCTCGTGGGGCCCGGCGGTCCTCACGAGCATGCGCCGGACAAGCGGCCGGCCCGGCGCCTGCGCGCGATCGAGGCGGCCGGTCGGGCGAGCCTGGCATTCACAACGGGCATCCTCTTCGGCATCGGGGAGACGCTGGCGGAGCGTGTCGATTCGCTGCTCGCGATCCGCGAGCTCCACGAGCGCCACGGGCACGTGCAGGAAGTGATCGTCCAGAACTTCCGGGCCAAGCCCACCATCCCGATGGCGCGCCAGCCGGAGCCCTCGCTCGACGACCTCCGGCGCACCCTCGCGGTGGCGCGCCTCCTGCTGGGCCCGGCCATGAACGTCCAGGCGCCGCCGAACCTCTCGCCGGGCACCTATCCCGCCCTGATCGCCTCCGGCCTGAACGACTGGGGCGGAGTGTCACCGCTTACCATCGACTACATCAACCCCGAGGCTCCGTGGCCTCACCTGGCCGCGCTCCAGGCGGCGACGGCCGCGGCCGGCGCCCGTCTCCGGGAGCGACTGGCCATCTATCCCGAGTACATTCACCGACCGGGCTTCGTTCCCGAGTCCCTGCGCCACCGGGTTCTCACGTCCGTGGACGCCGACGGCCTGGTCCCCGATCTCGCGGCCCAGGCGGCGATCTGAGCCTCGTGGACGACGGCCGAGAGGAGACGATCTCGCAATGATGGACGCGTTCCTGGCTCGCTACTGGGCGGGGCTCGACCGGGGCGTGCGCCAGGCGCTCGACCGGGCGCTCGACGGTCGCGAGGTGAGCATCGACGACGGGCTCGCCCTGGCCGCCGCCACCGGACGGGAGCTAACCGCGCTGGCCCTGGTCGCGGACGATCTCCGCGCCCGCCAGGCGGGCGACGTGGTGACCTACGTCGTCAACCGGAACATCAACTTCACGAACGTCTGCATCAAGCACTGCACCTTCTGCGCGTTCAGCCGCGACCACCGAGAGGAGGAAGGCTACTTCCTGCCCCTCGAGGAGGTGATCCGCCGGGCACGGGAGGCCCGAGACCTCGGGGCCACCGAGGTGTGCATGCAGGCCGGACTGGCGCCGAAGCTCGACGGGCGCTTCTACATCGACATGTGCCGAGCCGTCCACGAGGCGCTGCCCGACCTGCACATCCACGCGTTCTCCCCCGAGGAGGTGCTGTACGGCGTGACCCGATCCGGGATGTCCGTCGCGGAATATCTCGGCGAGCTGCGGGACGCCGGACTGGGAACGCTCCCCGGCACGTCCGCTGAGATCCTCGACGACACCGTGCGCGATGTGATCTCGCGGGGCCGGATCTCGACCGGCCAGTGGCTCGAGATCATCACCACCGCTCATCGGCTGGGCATCCGGACGACCTCCACGATGATGTACGGTCACGTCGAGACGCCGGCCCACTGGGTCCGGCACATGGCGCTCCTGCGCGACGTTCAGAAGGACACCGGCGGCTTCACCGAGTTCGTGCCCTTGTCGCTCATCCACCAGGAAGCGCCGATGTACCGCCGCCGCCTCGTCCAGGACGTTCGGGCCGGGGCGACGGGCGCCGAGGTCGTGCGGGTGCACGCGCTCGCGCGCCTCATGCTCGGAGCAACGGTGCGCAACATCCAGTGCTCGTGGGTCAAGGAGGGGCCCAAGCTTGCCCAGATGCTCCTCGTCTCAGGTGCCAACGACCTGGGCGGGACGCTGATCAACGAGAGCATCTCCACCTCGGCCGGGGCCGGGCACGGACAGCTCGTGCCGCCCCGCGAGCTCCGCCGGCTGGTGCGGGACCTTGGCCGAATTCCCGCGGAGCGCAGCACGACGTACGGTATTCTCAAGCTCTACGCCGACGGGCGGGACGACGATACGAGCCCGCTCGATGCCGTCGAGAATCCCGACGAGCAGTTCGGCTCGTACCGCCGGCTCACCGCGTCGAGCGAATTCCGTTTCGTGAAGCTAAAGCCCCCCGGCGCGGCCCGGGGCGGAACGGAGCGGACGGGCACCTCGGACCAGTTCGGAGAGAGCAGTGAAGCTCTACAGCCACCGGTGCACGGTGGCGTCACCACCACACCCTGAGAGGAGGCGGTTCTATGGCGAAGGTCATGACGAAGGCGGCAACGGTGGGCCACTTGGCCAGCAAGACGGAACTGAGCAAGAAGCAGGTTGCCGGCTTCCTAGAT
Organism: uncultured bacterium; assembly: GCA_964463175.1. Lineage (GTDB taxonomy): Bacteria > Methylomirabilota > Methylomirabilia > Rokubacteriales > DASRDR01 > DASRDR01. The sequence goes on along the minus strand of CAYXBJ010000047.1, from coordinate 8,358 downwards.
GAGCTTCAGTCGCTAGCCGTCAAAGAGGCTAAGAAGAGCGGCGCGTTCGTCATTCCGGGAGTCGGCAAGGTCGTCCTCTCGAACCGGAAGGCGCGCATGGGCCGCAACCCGCAGACCGGCGAGCCGATCAAGATCGCGGCGAAGCGGGTCGTGCGCATCCGCCCCGTGAAGGTTCTCAAGGACGCGATTCTCGGCGCGAAGAAGTAGCGCCAGACACATGCCACCGTCGGCGCGGCGGCCGGGTACGCCGGCGGCCGGGTCGGCACCGATCGTCCTGGAGCCCCGTACCTGGCAGGGCGTCGTCTACCAGCCCTGCCAGGCCGGGGCTCCCGCTGTACGGCAGCTGTTTCAGTTCGCGGGCGCGTTCGTGCCCGACCTCGAGCCCGAGGAGATCGCATGGGAGGCCCGCGCCGGCGACCGCATCGTCGGCGGGGTCCTGTGCGAGCGAAGGGGCGCGCATGGCTTCATCCACGGACCCGTCGTGGTGGACTCGCCGGACGGCACGGAGCCGATAGAGGTCGCGGCTCAGCTCGTGGCGCCGCTCGTGGATCTCGCCTCCAGCATCCCGATCGACTCTCTGTTCACCCGCCCCCAGGGACTGGATCGCGTGTGGGTGCGCCTCGGCTTCGTGCCAATGCCTGCGGCCTTCCTGCCGGCTTCCCTGCGCGGACGGCCCGGGAGCGGCCTCCATGTCTGGCGGCGCCCGGGCACCTACGCGGTTCCCCTGCCCAGCCCCGACGCGGCCGGGCGACGTGGCCGGCGGTGATCGTCGCCCTTGCCGGAGGCACCGGCGCCGCGAAGCTTCTTCGCGGCCTGGCGCACATCACGGATCCCGCCCGGCTGTTCATCATCGGCAACACGGGCGACGACCTCGAATGGTGGGGGCTCCACGTGTCCCCCGATCTGGACTCGGTGACCTACGCGCTGGCTGGCCTCCTCGATGCGGCGCGTGGCTGGGGCGTCCAGGACGACACCTTCCACTGCCTCGAGTCGATGGAGCGCCTCGGCCGCGAGACCTGGTTCCGCCTCGGTGACCGCGACCTGGCGACGCATCTACACCGCACGCTCCTCCTCCGGGCCGGCGCATCCCTGAGCGCCGCGACCCGCGCGATCGCCTCCGCCCTCGGGATCTCCGCGCGCCTCGTGCCGATGTCCGACGATGCCGTACGGACCGAGCTTCGCACCGGACGCGGCTGGCTCAGCCTGGAAGAGTTCTTCGTCCGGGAGCGCTGCGCCCCGGACGTCTTCGAGGTCGCGTACCGGGGGGCCGGCGAGGCGCGACCGGCCCCCGATCTGCTCCAGGCGATCAGCGGGGCCGAGGCCGTCGTCGTCTGCTGCTCGAATCCCGTGACCTCGATCGGCCCGATCCTGGCGGTGCCCGGCATCGTCGACGCCCTGATCCGCACTCCCGCGCCCGTCGTGGCGGTCAGCCCCATCGTCGGCGGCCAGGCGGTCAGCGGACCGGCCGCCAAGCTCCTCGCCGCCCGGGACCTCGACGTGTCCCCGGTGGGCGTGGCCCGCGCCTACCGGCCTTGGTTGGACACGCTGGTGCTGGACAGCGTGGACGCCGCGCTCGGGCCGGCCCTCGAGCGGGACGGCGTGCGGCCGGTGGCCGCGAGCGCGCTCATGCGTGATGCGGCCGGCGAGGCGCGGCTTGCTCGCGTCGTCCTCGAGGCGGCCGGAGTCGCGGCGTGAGAGTTGCCGTCGTCCCAGCCAAGGAGTTCACCGCCGCGAAGCAGCGTCTGGCCGACTCGCTGCCGGCCTCCGCCCGAGCGGCGCTGGCGCGCGCGATGCTCGAGGACGTCCTGGCCGCCCTCGCGAGCGCGCCGGTCGACCGGATCGTGGTCATCACGCCGGACGCCGAGGTCGGTGCGGTGGCCGAGCGGTCCGGCGCGCTCGTCGTGCGAGAGCCCGAGGGCCGCGGTCACACCGCGGCGGTGGCCCACGGCGTCGCGCTCTGCCGGGAGTGGGGCGCGACCGTCATGCTCACCGTTCCCGGGGATGTCCCCTGCCTCACCGCCGCGGAGGTCCGGCGGATCCTCGACGCCTGCGGGACCGCGCCGGCCGCCGTCTTCGTCCCATCCCGGAGCGGGCTCGGGACCAACGCGGCCTGTCTCGCGCCGCCCGACGCGGTGCCGCTCCGCTTCGGTGAGCCGTCGTTCACCAACCATCTGGCCGCCGCCCGCGCTCGCCGGATCGAGCCCGTCGTGCTGACGCTCCCCGGTGCGGGCCTCGACATCGACCGACCCGAGGATCTCCAGGCTCTCCGACAGGCGGGCCCGGAAACGCGGGCTGCCCGCGCGCTAGAGTCGCCGCCGCACGCGCCGCCACCCCGCGCGCCGAGGGTCGAGGTGTTCGGGATACGCGGCCTCCCGGAGCTCCGGCCCGGCGATGACCTGGCACGCCTCGCGATTGCCGCGGCCGCCGCGCAGGCCACGCCCTTCGTCTCCGGCGACGTCGTCGTCCTCAGCCAGAAGGCGGTTTCCAAGGCCGAGGGCCGGCTGGTCCGGCTCGACGACGTGACGCCGTCCTCGCTCGCTCTCGAGGTCGGCCGGGCCCACAAGAAGGACCCCCGCCTGATCGAGGTGATCCTTCGCGAGTCCCGACGGATCGTCCGCATGGACCGCGGTGTCCTGATCACCGAGACACGCCACGGCCAGATCTGCGCCAACGCGGGGGTCGATCAGTCGAACGTCGGCCTCGGCTGGGCCTGCCTCCTGCCGGAGAATCCCGACGACTCGGCGCGAGCCTTCGCCGAGCGTGTCCGCGCCGAGCAGGGCGTGGACGTCGCGGTGATCGTCGCCGATACGTTCGGCCGCCCCTGGCGCGAGGGGCTCGTCAACGTGGCCATCGGCGTCGCCGGGCTCCGCGCGCTCCAGACGTTTCTCGGCGTGCCCGACGCCTTCGGCTACACGCTCCAGGCCACCATCCTGGCGGTGGCGGACGAACTGGCCGCGGCGGCAGAGCTCGTGATGGGCAAGCTCGATCAGGTGCCCGTCGCCGTCGTCCGCGGGTACCGGTATGAGCCAGGGGCGGGGTCGGCTCGCGAGCTGCTCCGCGATCCGAACATGGATCTGTTCCGCTAGGGAATCGGCGCGGCGTCACCGCCGCACGGATGGCGCGAGACGGCCGGGTTCGCTCGCGCCCGCATGGTACGCTAGCCCCGGCCATGAGCCAGCACCCGGAGCCGGTGGATCGCTTTTACGCCGCCCTCCGCCTGGTGGCCCGCTTCTGGCTCTGGTTCCTCTTCCGCCAGGTGGCGGTGCGCGCGGCCGATCGGGTCCCAGCCACCGGACCGGTCCTGCTCTGCGTCAATCATCCCAACAACCTGATCGACTCTCTCCTCGTCGGCGCCGTGCTCCCCCGGAAGGTGCACTATCTCGCCAATGCCTCGCTATACCGCAATCCGGTCCTGTCCCGCTTCCTCCTCCGCGCCGGGGCGATTCCCGTGCATCGGCGGCAGGACGACCCGGACGGGCCCGATCGGAACGCGGGCATGTTCATCGCGTCCCGGGAAGCGCTCCGGGCCGGGCACGTGCTCGCCATCTACCCGGAGGGAACCACGCACGCCGAGGCGCGCGTGCAGCGCATCAAGACCGGCGCGGCTCGGATCGCGCTCGACTACGAGGAATCCCGCGCGGAAGGAGGGTCCCCCGTCCGTCCACCGCTCTTGCTCGTACCGGTCGGGCTGTCGTTCGAGTCCCGGAAGTCCTTCCGGGGACACGTGCTGGTCGCCTTCGGCGAGCCCCTCCCCCTCGAATCCTACGTGACACGCTCAGCGAAGGATCGGGCGGGGGCGGTCGAGGGTCTGACCGAGGCCATCCAGACCGCGATGGAGCGCGCAGTCGTCCACGTCGACCGGATCGACACCGCAGAGGTGGTCCGCGCGGTCGAGGAGCTCTACCGGGACGAGCTCGTCCGACAGCTCCAGGCTGCCCGGAACCTTCCTGCCGAGGCCATCGACGTCTTCCGCCTCTCTCGCACCATCGTCGAGGCGGTCGATCACTTCCGGGCGCACGATCCCGAGCGGGTGACCGACATCTGGCGCCGGATCCAGCACTACCGTACGCTCCTCGCCGCGTGGCACGTGAGAGACCAAGCGGTACGCGCTCGGCTCGGAAGCACGGCGCATCAGCACCGTCTCCGCGCATCGGGAGCGGCGGTCCTCGGCCTCCCGATCTTCCTCTACGGGGCCGTGGTCAATGCGCTGCCGTACCTGGTCCCCCGCTGGCTCGCCCACCGGTTCGCCCAGAAGGAGACCGACTACGCGACGATCCGGCTCCTGGCGAGCATGGTCGCGTTCCCTGTCTTCTGGGGGCTCGAGACCTGGCTGGTCTGGCAGACCCTCGGCGCAGGCTGGGCCACCGCGTTCCTGGGTTCCCTGCCCCTGAGCGGGCTCCTCGCCTACCACTACTTCCTGGGACTCGCGCGGCTTCGCGCGCGGACCGGGTTCGCGGTCCTCGCCCTCACCCACCGTCAGGCGGCCGCGCGACTTCTGGCCGAGCGGCGGGCGATTCTTTCGGCGCTGGATCGCGCCAAAGTCGACTTCCTCGCGAGCCGGGACGCCTCCCACGGCGGCGCTGCCTCTGCGGCCCAAGGGCCGACACCCGCCGGCGAATCGCTGGTCACCCCGGTCGGCGTCGCCACGAGCTCACCGGACAGCGAGTCCGAGCGATCCTGCCCGTGGGTACCCCCGGCGGCGAAGCGGCCGCGATGAGCGTGCTCCGTCTCGAAGAGCTCACGGCGCCCGCGCTGGACGCGCTCGACCGGGAGCGGACGCTCGCGGTGGTGGGCGTGAGCCCGCTCGAGCAGCACGGCCCCCATCTTCCGGTCGGCGTGGACTACCTCGCCGCCCGCCACTTCGCCGAGGCGATCGGCGAGCGCATCGTCGCGCGCCGGCCGGGATGGACAGTCGTCCTCACCCCGACCCTTCCACTGGGCAGCTTCACGTTCCAGGCGGTCGGCACGATCGGCGTCCGCCAGCGTGTCGTCCGCAACGCCGTCGTCGACTACGGGCGGGCGCTCGCGCGCGCCGGCTTCCGGTACATCCTGGTGTCGAACGCGCACGCCGGTCCCGGCCACCTGGTCGCGCTCGAGGAAGCGGCGGGGATCGTGTCCCGGCGCCACGGCATCGCCATGGCGTCCTTCACCGGCCACATGGCGTGGGAGTTCTTCCGCGGGCGGTACATCGCGCGCATCGAGACGGCGCTGGGGCGCTCGCTCACGCCCGAGGAGCGGCGGGCCTTCGCCGACGACGCACACGGGGGATGGTGGGAAACGTCGCTAATGCTCCTCCTCCGTCCCGATCTGGTCGACGCCGGCTATCGCGACCTGCCGCCGACCCGCTATCCCCTCTCCCAGCGGATCCGGCCGAACTACCCGCTCCGGGGACAGGGACAGGGCTACGTCGGCGATCCGGCGCGCGCCGACGTCACGTTCGCCAAGGCCACCCTCGAGGTGCTCGTGACGGAAGCCGCGGCGCGGGCGGAACGGCTCCTCGACGGCCGCCTCGAGGCCCGGCATCGGCGCTCGCCGTTCCGGCTCATCCCGCACCTCCGCACCGATTTCTGGCCGATCGCCGGCGCGGTCACGGCCGGGCTCGCGGCGCTCTGGCTGGGCCGGCCGGCCTCGCGCCGCTGGCGGAAGGCGGCCCGGTCGCGGACGGAGCCCTCGCATCCGACGTCAGCCCCCGAGAAAGGACCGATCCGATGACCGACCGTTCACTCCTCGTCCCCGCCCCCGCCCTCAAGGCCTTCATCGTCTCGGTCTTCGACCGCTGGGGAACGCCGCCGGCGGTGGCCGAGCTCGTCGCCGACCTCATGGTCCGGACGGATCTCCGGGGCGTCGACTCGCACGGGGTGGGCATGCTGCCGAACTACCTCAAGTGGCACCGCCAGGGCTGGATCGTGCCGGCCGCCGAGCCGAAAATCGTCCGCGACGAGGGTACGACCGCGGTCGTCGACGGCCAGCAGGCGTTCGGCCACCACACCTCCACGCTCGCCATGGAACTCGCCATCGCGAAGGCCAGGGCCCACGGCGTGGGATTCGTGACCTGCCGCAACTCGAATCACTACGGCGCGGCCGCCAACTACTCCATGATGGCCCTCGCCCACGAGATGATCGGTCTGAGCATGACGAACGCGGGACCCGCCGTCGTCCCGACCTACGGCCGCCAGGCGATGCTCGGCACCAATCCGATGTCGGTGGCTGCTCCCGCCGGGAGCCACTGCCCGTTCGTCCTCGACATGGCGACCAGCACGGTGGCGATCGGCAAGCTCTCGGTCGCCCGCCGATGGGGCAAGCCCATCCCGGCGGGATGGGCGCTCGACGACGAGGGGCAGCCGACCACTGATCCGAACGTGGCCTACGAGACGCGCCTCCTCACGCCGCTCGGCGCTACGCGGGAACTGGGCGGCCACAAGGGCTATGGTCTCGCCGTCATGGTGGATATCCTGTCCGGGGTCCTGGCCGGCGCCGGCTTCGCGGATGTGCGGCCCCGGCGCGAGCCGGACCGGACCCGAGCGGACATCGGACATTTCTTCGGCGCGATCGACGTCGCGCGATTCCGTGGGCTCATCGCCTTCAAGGCCGACATGGACGATCTCCTCGAGGCGCTGAAGGACTCGCCGAAGGCCGAGGGACAGGAGCGCATCTACGTGGCCGGGGAGCCGGAGTGGGAGTGCGAGCAGCGGCGCCGACGCGAGGGCATCCCGCTCGCCCCCGGTCTCGTGAACCAGCTGCAAGAGGTCTCGGCCGAGGTCGCCGTTCCCTTCACGCTCGGTGCCTGAGGAGGCCCACATGCCCCAGTTCGCTTACTTCTGCGGTCACGAGCAGTTCCAGCCGGAGGTTCTCCTCGAGCACGCCGTCCTCGCCGAGTCCCTCGGGTTCGACGCGCTGACCGTGTCCGATCATTTCCATCCCTGGGTCGACGACGCGTCGGCCTGCGGCTTCGCGTGGGCGTGGCTCGGCGCGCTGGCGGTGCGCACCACACGCGTCAGGATCGCCACCGCGGTCACCTGCCCCTTGTTCCACTACCACCCAGGCCTGGTGGCGCAGGCCGCGGCAACTGTCGACCGCCTGTCGGGCGGCCGCTTCGCCCTCGGGGTCGGCACCGGGGAGGGCATCAACGAGCGGCCGCTCGGCTTCGCGTTCCCGGGCTACAAGGAGCGCGCGGCGCGGATGACCGAGGCGATCACCATCATGCGCGGCCTGCTCGCCGGCCAGAAGCTCGACTTTGCAGGCACCTACTACCACACCGACAAGGCACGGCTGTACAGCCCTCCCATCGGCGGCGTGCCCATCTACATGTCCGCGGGAGGTCCGCAGTCCGCGACGCTGGCGGGGCGAATCGCCGACGGCCTCATCCTGAGCGTCAAAGTCCCCGCCGAGGCGCGCGAGCAAATCATCGATCCGTTCCGCGCCGCCGCGCAAGCGGCCGGGCGACCCGAGCCGACTCTCGTCGCGCAGCGCTGGTCGATCCTCGCCGCGGACGAGGACGAAGCCTGGGAGGCCCTCCAGGCCTGGCGGGGGCTGCGCGTCGAAGGACGCCTCGAGGAGGTCGACCCCGCAGTGCTGCGCGCCCGTGCCGACGCCATGGATCGGCGCGAGATCATCGGGAAGTACGCCTGGGCGCGGCGGCCCGCGGATCTCGTCGACATCTACCGGCCGCTCGTCGAGGTGGGCGCGGACATCGTGACCATCCAGGTGACGTCCGTCGACCAGCGGAAGACGATCGAAGCGCTCAGCCGAGAGGTCCTTCCGGCACTGCGTGCCATGGGGGTGCGGTGATGAAACTCGCGATCGCCCTGGCGGTCGGGCTTGCTCTCGCGGGATGCGCCGTCGAGTACACGCAGACCGATCTGCTTGCTCTGAAGCGTGCCGACCGCGCCAAGCTGCGCGAGGCCACCGATGTGGCCGTGATCCTCTACCCGATCCCGGCGCCCACCTACAACGGCTACGTGGACCAGCGGTCGATTGACATCCGCGATCAGACGGGCATCGAGGCGCCGCTCGACCGCGTCCGCGAGAACGTGGTGACGCGGCTCGCGGGCCCGCTCGGCTATCCGGCCGTCCTCACGCGGCCGCCGGTCATGGTCGCGAGCGATGCGCCGGACGACATCCGGGCCGCGGTCAAGTCGCCCCTGGTGCTCGACTTCGCGACCCGATCGTGGGGCGTCGGCAATCTACGGGGCGGCGGAGAGCCAAAGCCGGATGATCTCATCTACGTGCACCACCACGTGCGGGTGCGGCTGGTCCGCACCTCGGACGGCGAGGTCCTCTGGCAGGCGGTGTGCGGTCTGCGCGGGTATCAGGGCGACGAGGCCGTGAAGCTGTCGGACCTGCTGGCCAATCGGGGGG
>CAYXBJ010000046.1:0-17971 GCA_964463175.1 uncultured bacterium | reverse complement strand
GCCAGCGCCGCGTCGTCGAGAAACTTCTCGACGGCCACGCGCGCCTCGTCCGTGGTGAACCCGAGGAGATGGAGCTCGCGCGGCACGTCCTCCCGCACCGGCACCGACACGGAGGGGCCGCGCTCCCGGCTCCGGGCCTCGGTGACGGGCTCGATCTCGCTCCGGGCGACCTTCACCGTGAACTGGCCGGCCTGCACGGTGACCCGGCCGTCGGCCTCCGCCACGATGCGGCCGCGGAGCCCGAGGCCGCGAAGCTGGACCTCGCCGGGGAAGCTCGGCGGCGCCGGCTCGTCGCGGGCGGACGCGACCGGATGGAGCGTTGCCTCGGCCGCGCGCAGCTGACGGTACGCCTCCTGCGCCTCGCGCCGCCGGGTGGGCCCGTCGGTCTTCAGGCGCTCGAGCTCCTGGCCGACCCGCCGCCGGGCCTCGGCGAGGAGGGCCTGCGCCTCTTGCTCCGCTGCCCGCCGGAGCTCGCGCGCCTCGGTGCGGGCGCGCTCGGTCACGCGCGTCGCGCCCGCCAGCGCCTCGGCCGCTACCGCCTCGCGGCGGGCCGCCTCCGCGCCGCGCGCGGCCGCCTCCTGCGTGCGCGCGGCGAGCGTGGCGAGGAGCGTCTCGAGCCGGCGGCTCTCCTCGCCGACGTGCATCCGGGCGCGGGCGATGACGGCGGCGGGCAACCCGAGCCGCTCGCCGATGGTCAGGGCGTGGCTCGGTCCCGGATGGCCGTACTCCAGGCGGAACGTCGGCTCGAGCCGCTCGGCGTCGAACGCGACGGTGGCGTTCTGGAGCCGCGGCTCCACCTGAGCGAACACCTTGAGCGGCTCGAGGTGCGTGGTGACGATGAGCCGCGCACCGCGATCGAGGAGCGCCTCGAGGAGGGCAGCGCCGAGCGCCGCGCCCTCGGTCGGATCGGTGCCCGCGCCGAGCTCGTCGAGGAGGACGAGCGAGCCGGGCCCGGCGACCTCCAGGATCTCGCGCGCCTGACGCACGAACGACGAGAAGGTCGAGAGGTCCTGGGCGAGGCTTTGCTCGTCGCCGATCACCGCCAGCACCTGCTCCGCGAGTGGGATGCGGCTCCCCGGCGCGGCCGGGATGTGGCAGCCCGCCTGGGCCATGAGCACGAGGAGCCCGCCGGTCTCGAGCGCCACGGTCTTGCCGCCCGCGTTCGGGCCGCTGAGGACCAGACCGGGCCGGTCGGCCGGCACGCGGAGGTCGATCGGGACGACCTCACCGGCCCCCGGCGCGGCGCCCCACCGCTGGGCGACCAGGAGGGGATGGCGGGCGCGCCGGAGGTCGAGGTCGCCGCCCGGCTCCACCAGCGGCTCGGCGGCGTCGAGCCGCTCGGCGAGGGCAGCGCGGGCGAAGACGAGGTCGAGCGCGCCGAGACCCTCGACGAGGCCTTCCAGCGCGGCGAGGACCGCGCGTACGCTGTCGGTCAGCTGGGCCAGGATGCGCTGCTCCTCGTCGCGCTCGGCGAGAGAGAGCCGCGTGAGCTCGTTGTTGAGCGGGATCGTCTCCTCGGGCTCGACGAACACCGTGGCGCCGCTCTGCGACCGGTCATGGATGATTCCGCGCACCGCGCGGCGCGCGTCGTCGCGGACGGGAATGACGTAGCGACCGTTCCGCAGCGTGACGTACCGCTCCTGGAGCGCAGGCTGCACGGTGGGGTGATCGAGCAAGCGCTCGACCCTGGCCTGGAGGTCGGCGCGGAGCGCCGTGATCTGGCGGCGGAGCGCGCGGAGCCGGGGACTCGCGCGGTCCGTCAGGCGACCGTCGGGATCGAGGGCCTCGTGGAGGGTGTGCGCGAGATCGGGGAACGCGGGCAGGGCGGACCAGGTGGTCGCGAGTGTGGGCGCGACGGCCGCGATCCGGTCGCCGTACGCGCGGAGCCGGATCGCCGCGGCGAGTACGCGGCCCAGCTGGACGAGGGCAGGCCCGTCGAGCACCGCGCCGGCCGGCGCTGCCTCGGCCAGGATCGGTCGGGCGTCACCCGTGCCATCCCAGGGGGGCGGGCCTTCGGCGGTCAGCGCGCGACGCGCTTCGGAGGTCTCGGCAAGGGCAGTGCGCACGGTGGTCAGCGTGTGGTGCGGCGCGAGCGCCCGCGCACGGTCCTGTCCCGCGGGCGTCGCCGCGAAGCGAGCGAGCAGACTACGGAAGGGTTGCCAACCCAGGAGGTCGCCGCGGATCAACTCCACCTCGGCAGTCCAGCTCCGGGGCTAGTCCGAGTAACGCTCCCGCCGCTTGGCCTTCTTGCGAGCTGCCAGCGCCTTGCGCTTCCGCCGAACACTGGGTTTCTCGTAGTGCTGGCGCTTCTTCAGCTCGGAGAGGAGCCCCGCCTTCTCGCACTGCTTCTTGAAGCGCTTGAGCGCGCTCTCGAAGGACTCGTCGGGCTCCACGATGACCTTCGTCACGTGCGCGTCCCCCCTTCCGTCTCGGTCGCGTGGGTAAACGAATAGTTTATAGCACGGGGCCCCCACAGTGTCCACGCGCGGGCCCTGCGACGGCCAGTCATGATGCCGCGCCCGCGGCGAGCCCGAGGGCCGCGTCGGCGGCGCGCTCGAGCACCCCGGGGAGCGCCTCTCGCTCCTCGTCGGAGAACGGTGTCAGCACCCAGTCGACGACCTCGTCCCGGGTGGCGGGCCGGCCGACGCCGATCTTGACCCGCCGGATCTCCTGGGTCCCCAGGGTCGTAAGGATCGACTCCATGCCGTGGTGGCCTCCGTGCCGGCCCCGCTGACGAATCCGCACTGTCCCGAACGGCAGGTCCAGGTCGTCGTAGACGACGACCAGCGCCGCGGGCGTCGCGTCGAGCAAGCGGAGCAACCGCGCCACCGGTGGTCCGCTGACGTTCATGAAGCTCACGACCTTCGCGAGATGAAGGGGCGCCCCGTGCCACTCCGCCTCGGCGAGGTGGGCCGGCCCGCGCAGCCGAAAGCGAGCGTCGAACCGCTCCGCCAGGAGCTCGACCACCTGGTGCCCGACGTTGTGCCGCGTCTCGCGGTACTCGGAGCCCGGGTTGCCCAATCCCACGATGACCCGCGGCCCCGCGCCGCCCTCCGCGTCCATGGGCGGGCCCCCCGACGTTGGCGGACCGGGCCGCCTCTACTTCTTGGCCTTGCCCTCTTCGCGGCCCTTCCCTTCTTCCTTGCCCTTGGGGGCGGCCTCGTCCTCTTCCTTGGGCTTGCGCTCCGTGACCACCTCGGGCTCCGCCGTCGGCGCGGCCGCCGTCGCAACGACCTCCTCGGCCATCGGCGGGGCGACGGTGGCGACCGGCTGCGAGGCCGGCGTCGTCACGCGCACCCCTTCCGGCAGCTGGAGGCTGGCGACGGTCACCACGTCGTGGATCCGGAGCGCGGAGATGTCGATGTCGATCCGCTCCGGGATCAAGGACGGGAGGCACGACACCTCGACGGTGCGCAGGAGAAGCGCCAGCACGCCGCTCTGCTCCTTGACGCCCGCCGCCTCGCCGACCGTGTGGATCGGCACCTCCACCGTGATCTCCTCATCCATCCGCACCGCCTGGAAATCGATGTGGATCAGGGTGTCGCGGACCGGGTCGTACTGGAGCTCCCGCACGACGGCCGTCCGGGGCTCGGCGTCGCCGGGCAGCCGGAGGTTCACGAGCACGCCGCCCGCGCCGTGGCCCTGGAGGGTTCGCTGGACATCCGCAGGGACGACGGCGAGCGTTACGGGGTGGCTCCCGCCGCCGTACAGGATCGCGGGGACGAGTCCCGTCCGGCGGAGGCGACCGACGGCGCCCTTGCCCAGGGCCTCGCGGGGCTGGACTGACAGCTCACGGATATTCATGTCGACCGTCTCCTTGGCGCGTCCGGCGCCTACACGAACAGAGTGGACACCGATTCCTCGTCGTGGATGCGCCGGATCGCCTCCGCGAGGAGGGGCGCCACCGAGAGAACCGTCATCTTCGGAACTTGCTTGTCCTTGCCGAGCGGGATCGAGTTGGTGACGACGACCTCTTCGAGCGGGGCGCCTTCGATCCGCGCCATCGCCGGCCCGGAGAGCACGGGATGGACGCCGCAGGCGAGGATGCGCCGGGCCCCCTCCCGCTTGAGGGCGTCCGCGGCCTGCACCAGCGTGCCGGCGGTGTCGATCATGTCGTCGATGATGATCGCGTCCTGCCCCTTGACGTCGCCGATCAGATGCATGAAGACCGCGACGTTCGGGCCGTCGCGCCGCTTGTCGATGATGGCGAGGCCCGCCCGCAGCCGCTTGGCGATCGCCCGGGCGCGCTCGACGCCGCCGGCATCGGGCGAGACGACGACCGGATCGAACAGCCCGCGCTTGTCGAGGTAGTCGATCACGACCGGTGCGGCGAACAGGTGGTCGACCGGGATGTTGAAGAAGCCCTGAATCTGTCCCGCGTGGAGATCGAGTGCGAGAACACGCTGGGCGCCAGCCGCGGTGATCAGGTCGGCCACCAGCTTGGCCGAGATCGGCACGCGGGGCTGTACTTTGCGGTCCTGGCGCGCGTAACCGTAGTAGGGGAGCACCGCGGTGACGCGCGCGGCTGACGCCCGCTTGACCGCGTCGAGCATCACGAGAAGCTCCATCAGGGAGTCGTTCACCGGCGGGCACGTCGGCTGGACGATGAACACGTCGGCGCCCCGGACGTTCTCGTCGATCTGGACGAAGATCTCCCCGTCGGAGAACCGGGTCACCTCCGCTTGCGCGAGCGGGATCCCGAGACAGGCGGCGATCTCCTCCGCCAGCGCGCGGTGCGCGTTCCCCGAGAACAGCTTTAGCTCGTACGGCATGGCTACTCCTTCACGGGCTCGTTCCCCACGAGCCCGCCTTCCATCCGGATGGTTGGGGCGGGAGGATTCGAACCTCCGAATACGGGATCCAAAGTCCCGCGCCTTACCACTTGGCCACGCCCCAGGTCGCGCCCGCCCCGCGCCGCCCGCGGTCGCCCCGTCCCCGGGCCGCGCCGCCGCGCCGGATCGTCAAGGGCGCGCCGGTGACCGTGCGCGTGACCCACAGCCGCCACGGCCGCGCCGCCAGCCTATCGCGAATCCGGAGCGCCGCGCGGTGCGACGGCGCAATCCCGACGACGGTCGGCCCGCTGCCCGACATCAGCGCGGTCAGGCAGCCGGCCTCGCGGAGCGCCGCCTTGACCTCGGCGAGCCCGGGCCACAGCCGCGCCGCTGCGCGCTCGAGGCCGTTCGTCACGCTGGCCGCGACCGCCTCCGCTCCGCGGCGGAGCGCCGCGACGAGCGCCTCGACCTGCCGTCCATCCCCGTAGTCCGCCGGCTCGAGCCGGGCGTACACCTCGCGGGTCGACAGGGGAAACCCCGGATTCGCGAGCACGATCGACAGGTCCTGGCTCGCCCGCACCGGCCGGATCTCCTCTCCGCGTCCCCACGCCAGCGCCGGGCTCCGGCCCAAGAAGAAGGGCACGTCCATCCCGAGCGCCACCGCCATGGCCTTCAGCCGCCCAGCCCCGACCCGCCGCCCCCCGGCGCGCCCGACTCCGGCGAGAACGGCCGCCGCATCCGTCGAGCCGCCGCCCAGCCCCGCCGCCACTGGAATGCGCTTCTCGATCCGGATGCGGAGCCCGGTCGCCGCGCCCATCTCCCGGCGCAGAAGCTCCGCGGCGCGCCAGGCCAGGTTGTCCGGAGTCCGAGGGACATCGGGTGCCGCACACTCGAGCGCGATCTCGCCGTCGCCCGCCTCGAGGGTCACGCGGTCCGCCAGATCGATGGCCCACATGACCGAGCGAAGCTCGTGGTAGCCATCGGCTCGCCGTCCGAGCACCTCCAGCCCCAGGTTGACCTTGGCCCGCGCCCGGACCTCTACCCGACCGCTGGAGAACGCGGAAAAAGCTAACACGGCGCAGATTTCCTGTCAATCAAGGCGCTGGACGGGAATGTCCGGCGGCAGGACGAGACGGAACGCCTCGGGCGGGTTCTCGACGTACTCCGCAGACAGGTAGCGGACGGTCAGCATGGCGCCTTGCCCGGGCGCCTCGAGGTGCACCGAGAGGAGCCCGCCCGCGCTGCTCCACTCGTAGTCCGCGGCCAGGCGGCGGCCGTCCCCGGTGGCCGGCTCGAGCAGCAGACGCGCGGGGCGCCCTGCCGCCGTCACCCAGACCCGGTGCCGGATCCCGTCCTCGGTCCAGGCCAGGTGCGGGCTCGGCGCGTCCTCGACCACCACCGTCCGGGGATCCGCGGGGGGTGGCACGTTGCCGACGAGCAGGCGGATCAAGGTGGCTGGCGGCAAGGCGATGCCGAGCCACCGCTCGACGGCCGCGGGGGTGGGCTGGGCGGTCTGCGCCTGGCGGTCGAGCACCCGGTAGATCGTGATGTCATCCGGTCCGGCGGTGGCCACCAGCGCGGGCAGTCCGAAGGGAGTCGTCACCTCGAGGCGGAGCGCGGTCGGCGCCATGAGGACGAGCCCCGCGACGTGTTCGCTGCCCCGGCGGTTCTTGACGGTGAGCTCGATCGCCCCGCGCATGCCTGGGAAGCTCTCCCAGTCCGCGGCCCACCGCCGGGCCAGCTCGGCGGCTTGATCGGGCCGGACGGGCACGGCCGCCGGCGGGGGCAATCCCGGCGTGGCGCAGCCGGCGAACGCGAGGCTCAGGGCGAGGGCGATCCCGGCTCGTCGCGGGCCCCGGCCCGCCCGTTCCCCACGCACCGGAGTGCGGCCTTCTTAGCCGCCCTGCCGGGCCCGCTCGATCTTCTGGCGAACGGTGTCGTTGGCCGGATCGAGCTGGAGCGACTTCTCCCAGGCCGAGAGCGCCGCCTGTCCGTCTCCCGCCTTCAGATAGGCCTCACCGAGGTGATCGTAGATGACCGCGTCTTCCTTGCCGGTCGTGAGCTCCACGGCGCGCCGGAGCTCGCGCACCGCATCGGAATATCGGCCCTGCTGGTAGTAGGCCCAGCCGAGGCTGTCGATGTAGTAGCCGTTGTCCGGCTCGAGCTCGAGCGCCTTCTGGATCAGATTCTCCGCCTCGTCGAGGCGGATGCCCTTCTCGGCGAACATGTAGCCGACGTAGTTGTACGCCTCGGCGTTCTTGGGATCGAGCTGGATGACGCGCCGGAACTCGCCCACCGCCTGGTCGAACTTCCCGACCTTCTCGAGCGCGACGCCCATCTGGAAGTGCAGATCCTTGTTCCCGTCGTCGATCGCGAGTCCTTCCTCGTAGGCCCGGACCGCGCGGTCGTAGCGGGTGGCGCGGTACTGGGCCATGCCGAGATAGAGGAAGATCTCCGGGCGGCGCGGGTCGAGGTTGGCGGCCTCGGTCAGCACGCGCACCGCGTCGTCGTAGCGCTTCGCCCGGCTGTGGAGGAAGCCGAGCTGAAGCCGCGCGTCCACGTTCTTCGGGTCGGAGCGGAGCACCTCGTTCAGCGCGTCGAGCGCCTCGGTCTCCTTCCCGGCGTCGAGATAGGACGACGCGAGGTAGAACCGGGCGCGCAGGTTCCCGGGCTCGAGCGCGAGCGCGCGCTGGAACGCCTCGATGGCGCGGTCGTAGATCTTCTGCTCGTAGAGGACCGCGCCGAGCTTCATCCAGACGCGGGGATCGCCGGACGTCTGATCGGCGAGACCCTGGAATGCCTCCACGGCGCCGCCCAGGTTGCCGAGGCGCACCTGAAGCTCTCCGAGCCGGTCGCGGAGCGCCAGATTGTCCGGATTCGCCTCGATCGCCTCCTGGTAGACCCGCACCGCCTCTTCGGGCTTCTTCATCTGCTCGTAGACGAAGGCCAGCGCGGCCCACGCGGCGTCCTGGTCGGGATCAAGCTCGACCGACCGCCGGAGATGGGGGAGCGCGTCGTCCCAGGCTTCTCGCTCGATCGCGAGACGACCGAGCAGGAAATGCGCGCGGGCGTGCTGCGGCTGGACCAGCAGGAGTCGCTCGAGCGCCGCCGACGCCTGGGCGAAATCCTTTCGCTCCGCGGCGTAGCGCGCCAGGACCTCGTACGGCTCGGGGGCTTGCGGGTTCTGCTTGATGGCTTGCTCGAGGGCGGCAACCGCCTCGGGCTCGTTCTTCTGGGCGTGATACGCCTCGGCGAGCGTGAGATAGATCCCCGGGGTCCGGGGGTCGATCGCGATGGCTTCCTTGGCGGCCGTGACGGCGTCAGCGTGCGCGCCCTGGCGTTCGAGCCACCGCGCGAGCAGATGCCAGAGCGTCGCCGACTTTGGATCGCGGTCGATGGCCAAGCGCAGCTCGGCGACGGCCTCGGGCCACTCCGCCGCCTCCGCATGGTAGTGGGCGCGGACCAGGTGGAGGTAGGCGGCGGGGTCCGCCGGCCGTTCCATCGCCGCGCGATTGCGCTCCGCCGCGGTGCCGGATTCCGGAGCGATGCCTCCGGTGTTCGGCCCCGCCGCGCATCCCAGGAACAAAAGCGTCACGAGCACGCCGACCAGCCCGCGCCGTGTCACCATCATGAACGCACCTCTCCTTCGACCGCTGACAACGGGTTCCGGCCAGCGCGCGCCGCCGGGTCCGTGGGCGGAGCCAGCCGGAAGCGAATGGATCGGATCGGGGCGATCTCGCGGCAGCGAGCGATCAGCCGGGGCTCCTCCAGGGTGAGCCGGTGGAGCCAGCCGGAGCTGTCCACCGCGACCTGGAGCACGCCCTGGTCGACCTCCTCGGCGCGCGAGCGCGCCCCCGCGGGACCGGCAATCATCGGCCAGGTCTGGACGAGTCGCGCCTCGGCCAGCCGGTCGCGCAGCCCCGGCATCTCCCCGAGGAGGTCCCCGATCCGGACCGGCTCAGCCACGTGGCGCCCCCCCGGCGAGCCCGACCCCCTCCGCCAGCCGTCGCATGTCGGAGCCGACGACGGTGGCGGCCGCGAGGGCGATGAGGCCGGCGAAGAACACGAGGAAGGGCAGCATGAGCATGGCGGTCTGCAGCGACTGGCGCCGGTCGGACACGAGCCCGACGACCGCCGGCGACAGCGCGGCGCCGCCCAGGTTAATGATGAACACGAAAATTGCGACCGCCGTCGCCCGGAGCCCGGGATGGACGACGTTGTGGATGACGGCGTTGACGCTGCCGATGTAGAGCACGAGGAAGGTCACCGCGAAGAAGAGAGCCGGCAGGAAGATGACCGGCTCGCGAGCGAGGATCATCACGATGCCGGCGGGCGCGGCGAGCAGGAAGCCCGCGGCGATCGTGAGCAGGTGCCCCGCCGGGGTCCGTCGCGCCAGGAGGTCGCCGACGAGCCCGCCGCTGACCACGCCGAGGAGTCCCCCGACCGCCGACAGGATCCCGAACCAGAAGCTGGCCTCGGGCACCGTGAATTGCTTCACCCGGTGGAGGTAGAGCGGCAGCCAGTGATTGAAGGCCCCGATCGAGAACGCCACCAGCATCCCGACCGCGCAGACCATGACGAAGGTGGGCGTGCGGAACAGCCGGGCGACGCCGGCGAAGAACCCTTCGGGAGCCTCGGTCCCGTGGTCGGCCGCGAGGCGGTCGTTGACGCCCCGCAGCGGGTCGCCGAGGCGCCACGCGAGGACCGTCAGCGCGAGGCTTGGCAGGCCGACGAGGAGGAAGGCGGTCCGCCACCCGTAGCGCGAGCCGACGAGTCCGCCCGCCATCACGCCGATCGCGCCCCCCAGCGGGATCGCCGCGTTGAACAGCGCATTGACCAGCCCCCGGCGCTCGCGCGGGAAGAGGTCCGACACCATCGCGCTGGCCGTGGGGCCGTAGGACGCCTCGCCGATGCCCACCACGGCGCGCGCGGCGAAGAGCTGACCGTAGGACCGGGCGAGTCCCGAGAGGAAGGTGGCTGCGCCCCAGACGCCGACCCCGACGCCGATGAGGCGGTTCCGCGCCACCCGGTCGCCCAGCACGCCGAGGGGGATCGAGCCCGTAAGGTAGAGGATCATGAACGCCGAGGCGAGCCAGCCGAGCGCGGTGTCCGAGAGCTGGAGCTCCTGCTGCACCAGCGGGAGGACGCCCGAGATCACCTGCCGGTCGATGTAGTTGAACAGATTGATCGTGAACAGGACGCCGAGCGCGTATCGCGCGCGGCCCGCTGAGACCGCCGAGGCTCCATGGGCGCTCATCTCATGAAAAGCTAGGCCCTTTATCGTAGCACACGCTCATTTTGGAGGCCGCGAGCGTTGACGGCCGTTGCGCGCCTGCCGTAGCATGCAGGGCAACATGGCCACGGCGCGGCGCGGCGATCTCCTGACCGTGGACGTGACCGACCTGGCGTTCGGGGGCGAGGGGGTCGCGCGGGCCGGCGGGTACGTGGTGTTCGTCCCCGGCGGGGTGCCAGGAGACCGGGCGGACGTCCGGCTGACGCAGGTCCGGCCCCGATTTGCCCGCGGCACGATCGAGCAGCTGCACCGCGCCTCGGATCTGCGCACCGAGCCCCCGTGCCCGTATTTCGGGCGATGCGGCGGCTGCCGGCTCCAGCATGTGCGCTACGAGGCCCAGCTCGAGTTCAAGCAGCGGCAGGTCGCCGACTGCCTGGCGCGGCTGGGTGGCCTCGGCGACGTCCCGGTGTCCCCGATCCTCGGCGCGCCCGAGGTCTACGGCTACCGCAACAAGATGGAGTTCACGTTCGCGGAGGTCGACGGGGAGCCGGTGGTGGGGCTCCACGAGGCGGAGCGCTACGACGCGATCCTCGACGTCGAGCGCTGTCTCCTCCAGTCGGATGGGATGAACGCGGTTCTCGCCGAGGTGCGGGCCTTCGTGCGCGAGCGACGCTGGAGCATCTACCGCCAGGCGACCGAGGAAGGGCTGCTGCGGTTCCTGATGCTCCGCGAGGGCCGGCAGACCGGCGATGCCATGGTGAACCTCGTCACCGCGTCGCCGGACGTGGCGACCGCGCGCGCGCTCGCCGACCGGCTGCGCGAGCGGTGTCCGCACGTCTCGTCGATCGTCCTGAACGTCAATCCGAAGAAGGCCGCGGTCGCCGTCGGCGTGGAGGAGCATCCGGTCGCCGGCAGCGAGACGATCCGGGAGCGGCTGGGCGACCTCGTGTTCTCGATCTCCGCGAACTCCTTCTTCCAGACCAACACGCGACAGGCGGAGCGCTTGTTCGGAATCGTGGGGGAGTACGCCGGGCTCACCGGACAGGAGACCGTGCTCGACCTCTACGCGGGGACGGGGGCGATCAGCCTGCTGCTCGCGCGCCAGGCCCGCGCGGTCTACGGCATCGAGCTGGTCCCGGCCGCCATCGAGGACGCCGCGCGCAACGCGCGGGAGAACGGGATCACGAACTGCACATTCCTCCCCGGCGAGGTGCGGCACGTGCTGCCCGACCTGCTCGCGCGAGGCGTGCGGGCCGACGTGGTGGTCGCCGACCCGCCGCGCGCGGGATTCCATCCCAAGGCGCTCCGGACCCTGGCCACCCTCGCCGCTGGGCGGATCGTCTACGTCTCGTGCAATCCCGGCACGCTCGCGCGGGACCTCGCCACCCTGTGCGCGGCGGGCTACCGGGTGACGAAGGTCCAGCCGGTCGACATGTTCCCGCACACGCCCCATATCGAGGTGGTCGTCCGCATCGACCGGGTGGCCTGAGGGCCGACTAAGCCGGGGCGCGCGGCGGGCCCGGCCGCGCGGCGCGGCGTCTAGCGAGAGCCGGGGGACCGTGGGCTCTCGGACACCGGGCTCCCCGCGAACCACGCGAGACCGATCGCCAGGAGCCCGAGGCCGAGCGCCACGCCCCCGACGTCCGCCGCCGGACGGCCGAGCGCCGAGTCGAGGGCGACGCCGACGATCGCGAATCCGGCCAGCAGTCCCACCGCCCAGGTGGCGACCCGCATCGCCCCCCGTCGGAGCGGGTCCGGCTCCGTCCAGGCCGCGAGTCCGAGGAGGGCTCCGAGCGAGTCCACCATCACGTCGCTCAGGGCGGGGACGCGGTTCGGGACGAGCCCCTGCCGGAGCTCGTCGAGCCCGCCGTAGACGGTGGCCAGGACGAAGGCGAGCGGCACGGCGGTCGGCGAGGGCGCGAGGGCGCGGTACCAGAGGATCGCGAGCACGCCGAACTCGACGAGATGGCCGACCTTCCGTGCCCCGATGTGGGCGGCGTCCAAGAGGCCCGGGTTCGCCCCCGGCGCGAGCTGGCCGAGCACGCCCAGCATCCACTGGCCGGTGCGGTCGCCCGACAGGAAGCCGGACGAGCCGATCGCGATGACGGCCATCCAGAGCACCGGGGGGAGAAAGCGGGTCGCGGGGCGACGGGGAGGAGGTCCAGGCTCGCCGGACATGGTCGCCACATTCAACCGCGAGGGGCCGAACGTTGACAACATTTGCGCGCGACTCCTAAGATGACCCGAGATGGCGGGGCCCGGGGAACCGCGCGTCGACCTCGCCGACCTGATCGACCGCCTCGTCGCCGAGTCCGGGGGGGCCGTGACGGCGCTCCGGCGTTTGCCGTCCCGCCCCGCGCGCACGGTCCCGATTCCGGACACGATCGATCCCCACCTCGCGGACGCGCTCCGGGCGCGGGGGATCGGCGCGCTGTACACGCACCAGGCCCAGGCGCTCGAGCTCCTCGGGAAGGGCGGACACTGCGTCGTGGTGACGCCGACCGCCTCCGGCAAGACGCTCTGCTACAACCTCCCCGTCCTCCAGGGACTCCTGACCGAGCCGGCCACACGCGGGCTGTACCTCTTCCCGACCAAGGCGCTCGCCCAGGACCAGCTGGCGGAGCTGGAGGAGCTGGCGCGGACGCTGCCGGCGCTCCGGATCCACACCTACGACGGGGACACGCCGCAGGACGCCCGCCGCGCCGTCCGGGCCCGGGCCAACGTCGTGCTGACGAACCCCGATATGCTCCACTCGGGGGTTCTGCCGCACCACACGAAGTGGATCGGGCTCTTCCAGAACCTGCGGTACGTCATCATCGACGAGCTCCACACGTATCGCGGCGTCTTCGGGAGCCACCTCGCAAACGTGCTGCGCCGGCTCCAGCGCATCTGCCGGCACTACGGCGCCGCCCCGCAGTTCATCTGCACGTCGGCGACGATCGCGAACCCCCAGGAGCTCGCGGAGCGCCTGATCGGCGCCCCGGTGAGCCTGGTCGTGGAGAACGGCGCCCCCGCCGGCGAGAAGGTCGTCGTCTTCTACAACCCGCCGGTCGTCAACGCCGAGCTCGGGATCCGTCGGCCGTACCTCAAGGAGGCGAGCCGGCTGGCGACGCCGTTCCTCCGGGCCCGTGTCCCGACCATCGTCTTCACGGGCAGCCGGCTGGCGGAGGAGGTCGTCCTCACCGATCTGAAGGCCGCCGTCGAGCGCCCGCCGGCGTTCACCGACGTCATCCGCGGGTACCGAGGCGGGTACCTACCGAACCGGCGGCGCGAGGTGGAGCGCGGCCTGCGCGCGGGCGACGTGCTCGGCGTCGTGTCGACGAACGCGCTCGAGCTCGGCATCGACATCGGCCGGCTCGACGTGGCGATGCTGGCCGGCTACCCGGGGACGGTGGCCTCGACCTGGCAGCAGGCGGGCCGGGCCGGGCGTCGGACCGGCCTCTCGGCGGCGGTGCTGGTCGCGTCGTCGGCGCCGCTGGACCAGTTCATCGTGACCCATCCGGACTACTTCTTCGGCTCTCCGCCCGAGCACGGGCTGATCAATCCGGACAATCCCTACGTCCTGGCGAGCCATCTGAAGTGCGCGGCGTTCGAGCTGCCCTTCGCGGAGGACGAGCGCTTCGGCGGCGAGGACGTCGGCCGCTATCTCCGGCTCCTCGAGGAGGAGGGGCTCCTCCACCGGACCGGCGGCCGCTACCACTGGACCAGCGAGAGCTATCCGGCCGACCACCTCTCGCTCCGCAGCGTGGCGAGCGACAACTTCGTGGTGATCGACTCCACCCATCAGAAACTCGAGCCCGTCGACGCCGTCCGCCGGCTCACCCGGAAGCGCGAGGTCATCGCCGAGGTGGACTGGAAGAGCGCCTTCGCGATGGTGCATCCGAAGGCGATCTACCTCATCGAGGGTCAGCAGTTCGAGGTCCAGGAGCTGCGCTTCCGGGAGGACGAGGAGAAGGTCGCCTACGTCAAGCGCGTCCAGGTGGACTACTTCACCGACGCGGTGACCGCCAAGGGCGTCTGGGCGCTCGACCGGTTCCAGGGCGATGCCACCGGGAGTGCGGGGGCCGGGCGGGTCGAGCAGGGTGAGCTCCTGGTCGCCGAGCAGGTGGTCGGCTTCAAGAAGATCAAGTTCGACACGATGGAGAACGTCGGCGCCGGCGAGGTCGAGCTCCCGCAGCAGGAGATGCAGACCCAGGGCCTGTGGCTCACCCTCCGTCCCGAGGTTCTGGCGACCATCTCCCCGGATCGCGACGCCCTCGTCGACGGCCTGCGCGGGCTCGCGTACCTCCTCCATCACCTCGCGCCGCTCTTCCTCATGTGCGACGTGCGGGATCTCGGCTCGTGGCTGGGTGACGCCGCGCCGCCCGATCCGAGCCGCGACGCGCCGCGCGGCTCGCGGGTTCTCACCACCGAGCGCACGCGGGCCCGGCTCCTCGCGGCGGAGCAGTTCGAGCCCACCATCTACCTGTACGACAGCCAGCCGGGCGGCGTCGGGCTCACGGAGCGTCTGTTCGAGCTGGTCCCGCCGCTCTTCGCGCGCGCCCGCGAGACGCTCCGGACCTGCCCTTGCCGGGCGGGATGCCCGTCGTGCGTCGGGCCGGTCAACGAGGTCGGGCGTCGGGCCAAGCCGATGGCGGTCGCGCTGCTCGACCGCCTGATCGGCTGAGCGCGTGCACGGTTCGCCCGCATGACGCCGCCCCCGCTCTGGGGTCCCCGCGTGGCCGGCGGGGCCGTCGTCGATCGCGAGCTCGAGCTGGCGCAGCTCCGCGCCAGCCTAAAGCGGCTCGCGGCCCGTCACGCGGGCGAGCGTCGACCGCCGGTCGACCCGCTCACCCTCGAGACCGTGGCGACGCCCCACGGGCCGGCGCTCCGCCGGGTCGAGACGGTGCGGGTGCCGGCCGCGCTCGCCGAGGCGATCCCGCCGGATTCCGGGACGGTGTTCCTTGACACCGAGACGACGGGGCTCGCGGGCGGGACGGGCACGTACGTGTTTCTCGTCGGCCTCGCGACGTGGGCGACGCCCCGCACGCTGACGGTGACGCAGTACTTCCTGGGCGACCTCGGCGCCGAGGCGGCGTTCCTTCACGCGGTCGAGACGGCGGTCGCGCCGGCGCGCGAGCTGGTCACCTTCAACGGGCGCACGTTCGACCTGCCGCTGCTGGAGACCCGGTACCTGCTGGCCCGTGCCCGCTGGTGGGGCGCCGAGCTGCCGCACCAGGATCTCTACCCCGTCGCGCGGGCCCTCTGGCGCGGCCGGGCCGCGGACTGCCGGCTGTCGACGCTCGAGGGCGCCCTGCTGGGGCTCGACCGGGGGGACGACTTACCGGGCGCGTTCGTGCCCCAGGTCTATTTCCGCTACCTCCGCAGCGGCGATTCGGGCGCACTGCCGCGGGTCTTCCGTCACAACAGCTGGGATCTCGTCGCCCTCGCCGGCCTGCACCAGCGGGCCGCGGCGCTGCTGGAGGGTCCGGATCCCCGCCACGATCCCGTCGAGTGGATGGGGGCCGGTCGCTGGCTCGAGCGCCGGGCCCCCGACCGGAGCGCGCGCTTCTACGAGGCAGCCCTCCGGGCGGGCCTGCCTGGCTCGCTCGCGCCCGGCGTGGCCTGGCGACTCGGCTGGCTCTGGCGCCGGGCAGGCCGAGTCGGCGACGCGCGCGCCCTCTGGGCCGATGCGGTGGCCCGGGCGGAGCGCCCGCCGCTCCGGCTCCTGATCGACCTGGCGAAGCTCCACGAGCATCATGCGCGGGACTACGGCGCGGCCCTCGATCTGACGCGAGCCGCCCTGGCGGCCGTGGAGGCGTGGGCGGGCGACGATCTCGTGGACGCGCTCGAGCGCCGGGCGGACCGGCTGACCCGGCGACTGGCGCGCGCCGCGACGGCGGCCGAGGCGCGGCGTACGGCCACGGGCGGCTGATCGTCGCGCGACCGCGCCCGCGGACCGCCCGCTCGGCGTGACGCCGTTGCGCCGTGTGGGACCGCGCGGCTATACTTTTCCAGTCCGCACCGGTGGAGATCAGGTAACGCAAGCATGCCGCGCGTAGCCGTCCGAAAATCCGGATCGCCCAGCGCCCGGGCCCGCACCGGCCCGACGACGGCCTCGATCGAGGACTACCTCGAGGGGATTTACGACCTCATGGGGAGCGGCGGGCCCGTGATCGGCGCCCGGCTGGCGCGCCACGTGAAGGTGTCGCCGCCGGC
This sequence comes from uncultured bacterium, assembly GCA_964463175.1. GTDB lineage: Bacteria > Methylomirabilota > Methylomirabilia > Rokubacteriales > DASRDR01 > DASRDR01. Next base: position 1,768 of record CAYXBJ010000046.1, on the reverse strand, counting down.
GGTGACGGAAGCCCTCCAGCGGATGGCCCGCGACGGCTACCTCCGGATCGGGCCCGGCAAGCAGATCATGCTCACCAAACGCGGCCGCGCCCTCGCCGAGGTGATGGCGCGACGGCACCGCCTGCTGGAGCGCTGGCTGACCGACATCCTCGGTCTCGACTGGATGGACGCGCACGAGGAGGCCCATCGCCTCGAGCACGCGCTGTCTCCGCGAGTCGAGGATCGCCTCGCGACGATGCTCGGGATGCCCAGCACGTGCCCCCATGGCAATCCGATTCCCGGCATGGCGCCCCGGCCCGGGACGCATCCATTCCCGCTCGACCAGGCGCGCGAAGGCACGACGGTCACGGTCGAGCGGATCACCGAGGAGGCCGAGTCCGATCGGAAGCTCCTCGAGCACCTCTGGCGGAGCGGGGTCCGCCCGGACACGCGCCTGGCCGTCCAGGAAATCGCGCCGTGGGCGGGGACGATCACCACGGTCACCGACGGGCGCACGGTCGTGCTCGGTCTCGCCGCCGCCGCGAAGATCTGGGTGTACAACCCAACGAAATAGCCCGGCCGCTGGCCGCCCCAAGGCGGAAACCGGTTGCGGCTCCGTTCGTTCGAACGCGCCGGTCCTCCCGTCGCCCGGCACGTATGCGTCACACCTTTCCTGCCGCCCCCGACAGCACGGCCGCGCGGGTCGCTCTGTGGCGCGCTCTTCACGTCCAGGTGGATCCGCCGCCCCACGTGCTGGAGGACGAGATCGGCCTCCGGCTCCTGGCCCCGGATGAGGGGTGGCGCCACCGCCCGGACATGGATCCCCGCGCGACCAGCCGCTCCCGCGCCTCCATTGTGGCCCGCGCGCGCTTCATCGAGGATCTGGTCGCGGACCAAGCGGGCCGTGGCGTCCGCCAGTACGTCATCCTCGGCGCCGGCCTGGACACGTTCGCCCAGCGCCGGCCGGACTTCGCCTTCGGCCTGCGGGTGTTCGAGGTCGACCGGCCGGGCCCTCAGGCCTGGAAGCGGCAGCGCCTGATCGAGCTCGGATTCGGGATCCCGGCGTGGCTGCGCCTCGTGCCGGTGGACTTCGAGGTGGACGAGTCCTGGTGGGACCAGCTCGGGCTCGCCGGCTTTGATGCCGGCCAGCCTGCGGTCGTGGCGTCCACCGGCGTCATCATGTACCTGGCCCGGGACGCGACCGCGGCGACGCTGCACCAGATCGCGGCGTTCGCCCCGGGCTCGACACTGGCCGTGACGTTCATGCTGCCGGTTCCGCTCATCGAGCCGGAAGAGCGGCCCATCCGCGAGGCGATGGAGCGCGCCGCGCGAGCTGCGGGGACGCCGTTTCGCAGTCTCTTCGCCCTGCCGCACATGCTGGCGCTCGCTCGCGTCGCCGGCTTCCCCACAGTCCAGCACGTGTCGGCCGCCCGCCTCACCCAGCGCTACTTCAGCGGCCGGTCGGATGGTCTGCGGCCGTCCAGCTCGGAGGAGCTCCTGCTCGCCACGACCTAGATATACCTAGATATAAGGAAGGGCCGGCGGATGACCCCAGCCGGGATGGTTCCGCCCTGCGAGAGCATCGCCGTAACAGCCTGTCAGATAAGCTGTTTCGGGATCAGCCCGGGGTGCCGTCGGGGCGAAGGTAGGGGGTCGAGGCCGCCCGGGGTTGACCGGGCTCCGGAGCGCCGGTATATTAGCACTCGCTTGAGGTGAGTGCTAACGACACTCGCTGACATCCCGGCGCACCGCCGCCGGTTGCACAACCCCAAGGTCACGGACCAGCTCA
>CAYXBJ010000045.1:0-34706 GCA_964463175.1 uncultured bacterium | reverse complement strand
ATCGTTGAGATCGCTCGGCTGGAGACGCACGGCGGCGTATCGCGACGCCATCGCTCGCCCGGCCCGGGCGCGCGCCCGCGCGCGACGCCGGCCGGGAAGGCGCTCGGCCGGAAGGGCGTCACGGCTGACTGGCCTCGCCCGCCGGCGCGATCGTGTCGGCGGTCACGCTGTGGTAGAGGCCGTGGAAATAGACGAGAGGGTGGCCCGCGGCGACGGTGGCGGACTCCACGAGACCGACGAAGATGGTGTGGTCCCCCGCCTCGTGCGCCGCGACGATGCGACATTCGAGGGTCGCCAGGGTGCCGTCGAGGATTGGCAGCCCGTTCGAGCCGTCGTGGTACGCCAAGCCGCGGAACTTGTCGCCGCCGGACACCGCGAAGCGCCGCGACAGGGATTCCTGCTCGCGGCGCAGGACGTTGACCGCGAACCAGCCGTGGGCCCGGAAGTCGGGATGGGCGGTCGCCGCGTGGTCCACGCACACCAGGACGAGCGGCGGAGTCAGGGAGACGGAGGTGAAGGCGCTCGCCGTCAGGCCCGAGGGCTGTCCCTCGCGATCGCGGGTCGTCACGACCGTGACGCCCGCCGCGAAGGAGCGCAGCGCGGTGCGGAACTCGGTCGGGGTGAGCGCCATCAGACCCGCGACGACCCTACCATGCGCCTCCGAGGCTTGACAAGCGTTGGACCATTCTCCTACCTTTGGCGTACCCCGCAACGACGCGACCCGAACGGTTTCGGTATGCCAACCCGCACGTAATGGCCAGGAGGCTGACGATGCCTAACGAGGAGCGACAGGCGGACACCCCGACGGTCGAGGCACTGGTGAACGCATTCGAGAGGGGCGCCGTGTCCCGGCGCGACTTCCTCCGCCGGGCCGGGTTGCTCGGGTTGACCGCGGCCGGCGCGACCGCGCTGGTCGACGCCGCGGCCCCCGCGCGGGCGCGCGCCCAGACCACGCAGAAGCGCGAGCTGGTCGTCGCCCAGGGCGGCGACATCTCGAAGTTCGACCCGCACTTCTCGACGTCGTCCAACGACATCCGGGTCTCGTTCAACATCTTCGACAACCTCACCAGCCGGCACCCCGACCAGAAGCTCTACCCGGCGCTGGCCACCGAGTGGAAGGCGACCGGGCCGACGACCTGGACGTTCAAGCTCCGCCAGGGCGTGAAGTTCCACAACGGCGATCCCTTCACGTCGGCCGACGCGAAGTTCAGCCTGGAGCGGACCTTCGATCCGGCTGCCAAAACGATGGTCTCGACGGTGTTCACCACCATCGACCGCATCGAGGCGCCGGATCCGTACACCCTGGTGATCCATACGAAGAAGTCGGATCCGCTGCTGCCGGACCGCCTCGCCTTCTACGGCGGCCAGATCGTCCCGAAGAAGTACCTGGAGACCGTGGGCCCCGATACGTTCAACGACAAGCCGGTGGGAAGCGGGCCCATGCGCCTGACGTCCTGGACCAAGGATGACAAGGCGCTCTTCGAGGCGAATGCCGACTACTGGGGCGGGAAGATCGAGGTCGATCGCATCGTGTGGCGGCCGATCCCGGAAACGGCCCCTCGTGTGGCCGCCCTGCTCAAGGGCGAGGTCGACGCGATCACGCAGCTGTCCTCCGACCACTGGGACCGCGTGAACCAGAACGCCACTACGCGGGGTGTGGGGGCCCTGTACGCGGGTCTGTACGTGCTGGGCATCAACGCCAAGAACCCGCCGCTGAACAACGAGCTGGTCCGCAGGGCGATGGCGCTGGCCGTCGACCGCGCGTCCATCGTGAAGGAGCTCTACGGCGGGCGGGCGATCGTCCCGAATGGACCGATCGCCCAGGGTGACCGGCACTACGACGCGTCGCTGCCGCCGCTTCGCTACGATCCCAGCGAGGCGCGGGAGCTCGTCAAGAAGTCGGGGTACAAGAACGAGCCGATCATCATCGAGACGTCCATCGGCTACGTCGCGCAGGACAAGGCGATGTCCGAAGCAATCGTCGGCATGTGGAAGGACGTGGGCCTGAGCGGGGCCGCGGTGGAGGTCGTCGAATATTCGGTGCGGGCGGAGAAGAACCGCAACCGGAGCTTCAAGGGGCTCTGGTGGTCCGATCCGACGTCGACGCTTCGCGATCCGGATGGAATGATGTGGCGGCTTCTGGCTCCGGGCGGTCCCCAGGATTACTACCGGGACGCCGAGTGGGACGAGCTGGGCAACGCCGCGCGGTTCTCTCTCGACGAGAAGTTCCGCGGCGAGGCCTATCGCAAGATGACGAAGATCATGCTGGACAAGGCGTTCGGCTGGGTCATCATCATGCAGCCCTACGAGGACTACGGACTGCAGAAGTACGTGGACTTCACGCCGAACCCCAACCAGCAGTTCGAGGTCCGTCGCTTCAACCTGAAGATGCGGCGCGCCTAGCGCCGCGACGGCATCCGGCCGGTCCCGGGGCTCGCGGTCCGGGACCGGCCGCCGTCGCTCATGCGAGGCCTCGGCGGCTTCCTCGCTTACCGGTTGTTCCGGACCTTCGTCGCCCTGTGGCTCGTCTCGACGGTCGTGTTCGTCGTGATGCGCCTGTCGGGCGACCCCGTACCCCTCTTGCTGCCGCCCGACGCCCCGATCGCGGAGATGGAGCGGGTCCGCCACGATCTCGGCCTGGATCGGTCGCTGGCGGTCCAGTACGGGGTGTTCCTGAAGAACGTGGCGCACGGCGATTTCGGGCGCTCGATCCATTTCCGGCAGCCGGCGATGACCGTCGCGCGCTCCTATCTGGAGGCGACGTTCGAGCTCGGCCTGGTCGCGTTCGTGTTCGCAGTGGTCGTCGCGTTTCCGATCGGGGTCGTGTCCGCCGTGCGGCGGAACTCCTTTCTCGACCACGCCGCCATGGGCCTGGCGCTCGTCGGCCAGTCGGCCCCGACGTTCTTCATCGGCATCTTGCTCATCCTGACCCTTTCATTGCGTCTGGACCTGTTCCCGACGTCCGGGCGCGGCGACTGGCGGAATCTGGTGCTGCCCGCCCTCACCCTTGGCGCGTTCACGATGGCGTCGATCGCGCGCATCACGCGGTCGGCGGTGCTCGAGGTCCTCCGGGCGGACTTCGTGCGGACGGCGCGCGCGAAGGGGGTCGCCGAGCTCTGGGTGGTCGCGAAGCATACCCTGCGTAACGCGGCGCTCCCTATCCTCACCATCACGGGGCTCCAGTTCGGTACCCTGCTGGGCGGCGCGGTGGTGACCGAGACCGTGTTCGCCTGGCCGGGGATCGGTCGGCTTGCGATCCAGTCCATCTACAACCGCGACTACCCGGTCGTGCAGTCGACGGTGTTCATCGCGGCGGTGCTGTTCATCGCGATCAACCTCGTGCTGGACATCCTCTACGGGTTCCTGGACCCGCGGGCGCGCGCATGAGCGGCGGCGGCGCCGCTCCGACCGGCAGCATCGCGCTCGCGCTGCCGATGGCGCAGCCCGCGCGCCGCGTTCGGATCCCGTGGCCACTCTATGCCTCGGGGCTGTTTGTCGGGCTCCTCGTGGTCGTCGCCCTCGCGGCACCGGTCCTCGCCCCGCACAACCCCGAGCGCGGGTCGCTTCGTTCCCGGCTCAAGGCGCCGACGCTCGAGGCCGCCGACGGCAAGGCCTATCTCCTGGGCACCGATCACCTCGGCCGCGACGTGCTGTCGCGCATGGTGTTCGGGACCCGGGTGTCGCTGACGATCGGCTTCGCGGCCGTGGCGGTGGGCGGCCTCGTCGGCGGCCTGCTCGGGCTCGTGGCGGGTTTCCGCGGCGGATGGGTCGACGAGGTGATCATGACGGTGGCCGACGCCCAGCTGGCGTTCCCGTTCATTCTCCTCGCGATCGGCATCATCGCGGTGCTCGGCCCCTCGTTCCCGAACTTGGTCGTCGTGGTCGGCCTGTCGGGGTGGGTGACCTATGCGCGCGTGCTCCGGTCGCAGGTCCTCTCGCTCCGCCAGCGAGACTTCGTGAGCGCGATCCTGGGGCTTGGCGGCTCGGTGTCGCGGGTGCTCTTGCGGCACATCCTGCCCAACGTGGCCTCGACATTCATGGTGATCGCCACGCTGGAGCTGGCCCGCGCCATCGTCCTCGAGGCGACCCTCTCGTTCCTCGGACTCGGCATCCAGCCTCCGACGCCGTCCTGGGGCGGCATGATCCACGAGGGGCGCGAGTACCTCGACTCGGCCTGGTGGATCTCGGTGTGCCCCGGGGTGCTGCTGATGCTGACGTCGCTCGTCGTGAGCCGCACCGGCGACTGGCTGCGGGACGTCCTGGACCCGACCCTGCGCGGCGAGTCCTGACCGAGTCGGGTCAGGCGGAGACCGCGGCCGGCGCGACGTCTCGGAAGCTTCGGGTCGCCGCAGCGAGCGCCTCACCGAGGGTACCGCGCGCTCGCGGGCCGAGCGTGGTCGCCAGCGCCTGGAGAGCCCGCGAGACGGGTCCCGGGCTGGCGTTGCCGGCCATGGTCCCGATCCGCCAGATCCGGCCGGCGAGGGGACCGAACGCGCCCATGATCTCGACCGCGTGGGTCTCGAGGAGGCGCGATCGGAACGCCGGGTCGTCGATCCCTTCCGGGACGCTGACCGCGGCGAGCATCGGCATCTTCGCCGGGCCCGGGGGCTGGCCGAAGAGCTCGAGGCCAAGCGCGCGTAGCCCCGCTGCCATCGCCTCGCCGGCGCGCCGGTGCCGGGCGATCCGCGCGTCGAGACCTTCCTCCAGCACGATCCTCAGGGCTTCCCGGACGCCGTAGACCATCGTGGTCGGCGCGGTGTGGTGGTTCAGCCGCTCCGGGCTCCAATACCGGTCGATCTGGGTGAGATCGAGGTAGTTGGAGCGAATCGGGCTCCGGCGCCGGGCCATCCGCGCCGCGACCGCGTCCGTGTAAGTCACGGGCGCGAGGCCCGACGGGCAGCCGAGGCATTTCTGGGTGCCGGCCACCACCACGTCGAGATCCCAGGCGTCGGTCTCGAGGGGCGCGCCCGCGAACGAGCAAACCGCGTCCACGATCACGATCGCGCCCTGGCGCCGTGCTTCTCGGGCGATCTCCCGCACGGGATTCATGGCGCCGGTCGAGGTCTCGGCGTGGACGACCAAGACCACGGTCGCGCCGGTGGCCTCGAGGCTGCGGCGGACGTCGTCCGGGTCCGCCGGCACGCCCCACGGCGCACGGACCGCGGTCACCTCGGCGCCCGCCCGACGGGCGATGTCCTCGAACAGGAGCCCGAAGCGCCCGTTCTCGACGACGACGACGCGCTCGCCGGGCTCGACGACGCTGACGACCGCCGCCTCCATGCCAGCGCGGCTGGTGCCGGAGACCGGAAACGTCGCGCGATTTTGCGTCCGGAAGACTCGGCGCAGGAGGTCCTGGGTCTCCGCCATGATGGCAGTGAAGGCCGGGTCGAACTGGCCGACGATCTCGGTCGCCATCGCCTGGAGAACGCGCGGATCCGGATTCGTCGGCCCGGACCCCATGAGGAGCCTCGCGGGAAGCGCGAGGTCAGCAGACATACTGCGGAATGCGCCCCGCCCGCCCGGAGGCCGGCACGTGGGGCCGCGCCAGATTCCGTCGATGCTCGAGCAGCAGGCGTGCGCTCTCCTTCACGACGGTCACGACGGGCACCGCCGCCACCATGCCGAGGAGCCCGAGCGTCTGCTCGCCGACGAGGATCGACACCATCACCAGCATGGGGTGCATGTGGACGCTGCCACCGATGGTGACCGCGGCCACGACGAGATCGTCGAGGATGCGGATGATCACGTAGACGGCGACGATCCAGCCGATCCGGCCGAAGGGCTGCCCGTTGGCGATCGACACGATGGCGGCGACGCTCAGGCTCAAGATGGTGCCGAGGTAGGGCAGGGGGTTCACGAGCGCCGTGAAGGCGCCGAGAAGCCACGGATACGGCGCGCCCACCAGCCAGAGCCCGACGGTGGCCAGGCCGCCGATCACGAGCGCGTCGAGGGCGAGGCCGCGGAGGTATCGGCCGATGATGCGGTCGATCTCGCACCAGACGGCCACGGTCGTTTCGATGTGCATCGGCTGGAGCCGGTCGATCAGGTAGGCGACGATGGCCCCGCTGTCTCGCAGGAAGAAGAACGCGAAGATCGGCGTCAGCGCGACGATGAACGCGATCAGCCCCACGTGGGCCAAGAGCTCGGACGCGTTCCCCATGCGCTCCTCGATGAGCTCGAAGAGCCAGCCGGGCGGCCGCTCCTCCTTGGGGAGGAACCGGCGCGCCTGGGGATAGCTCTTCAGCATCTCGACCTGGAGGCCGTCGATGCCCGTCTCGAGCGTCCGCGCGAGCTCCGGGAGGTTCGAGACCAGCGCCACCCCCTCCGCGCGGAAGCGCGGGGCCACCACGGTGGCGAGGAGGACCACGAGCAGCCCGAACCCCGCGAACAGCGCGGTCACCGACACCATGCGGCGGATTCCGAGCCCCTGGATCCGGGCGACCAGGGGATTAAGGAAGTATGCGAGGAGGGCGGCCAGCGCGATGGGGATGACCAGACCGCGGAGGAGGAACCCGAGCCCGACGACTGCCCCGAGCAGGGCGAACCACGCCAGAGGGGAGGGACCGCGGGCGGTGGCGGGCGGGGGGGCGAGGATCGGGGGCGCTGTCGGCGCCGGGGTCGGTGCCTGAATCGCGTCCGGAGCGACGGCGGCGTTGCTCACCGGGCGACCGGAGGAGCTGCGCCGTCGCCGGCAGGCGCCGTCTCCGCCTTCGCGCGGGTCATGTTGGCCGCACGGACGTAGCCCGCGAGCAGACGCAGGAGGTTCTTCGAGACCGTGAGGGCGATGACGCGGTCGCCGGCCACCAGGTCCTCGAAGTGGCTCCGATAGAGGATGAGGAGCCGCGTGGGCGTCGTCGCCAGGGCGCTGGCGGACCGCGGCAGATCGTCGATCAGGGCGAGCTCGCCGAAAGCGGTGCCCGGTCCGAACGTGACGATCCGCTGCGGACCCTGCCCGGTGTCGCGAACGACTTCGATCTCGCCGTCCAGGACGATGAAGAGCCCCTTGCCCGGATCGCCCTCGGAGAAGACGGCCTCCCCGGGCGCGTACGCCTTCTCGAAGAGCTGCACCGCCAGGCGGGCCAGGAGCCGCCGGGGAAGGCCTGCGAAGACGGGAGTACGGCCGAGAATGCCGACCCGGCGCGCGTGCTCCGTGTCCCGAGCCCAGTTGAGCCAGGTCGGCAGCCGCTCTAGCATCGCGCGCACTATATCAATCCGGGCGCGCTTCTGTCATGAAACTCCTGCGGATTGGCCGATCGTGCGGCTCGGTGAGGCCCGCGTTGCTTGACCCCCTCTGACCCCTTCCGTATAGTGAGGCGCGATGGGACTTTTCGGCGGTAGCAAGGCGGGCGGCGTCACGAAGGACGCAGTCCTCGCCGCCCTCCGGGGTGTCATCGATCCGAACGTCGGCAAGGACATCGTGACCCTCGGCCTCGTCGAGGGGCTCACCGTCGAAGCCGGTCAGGTTGCATTCGCCCTCCAGTTCACCGGGGATCAGCCGCCGCTCGCCCGTGCGGAGATTCACAGTCGGGCTCGGAAGGCGGTCCAGGCGCTTCCCGGCGTCTCCGACGTCAAGGCGACGATGGGCTCGCGTCCCCAGGGCGGGCAGGCGGCTGGCCACGGTCACGGTCCCGGGCGACCCGGGGCGCCCACGCCGCAGGAGCTGATTCCGGAGGTCAGACACACGATCGCGGTCTCCTCCGGGAAGGGCGGAGTGGGGAAATCCACGGTCGCGGTCAACCTGGCGCTGGCGCTCCACGGTGACGGCGCGGAGGTCGGCATCGTGGACGTGGACGTCTACGGGCCGAACGTTCCGCTGATGATCGGGGCGCGCGGGCGACCGTCGATGGTCGCGAACCGCATCATGCCGGTCCAGGCGTACGGCGTGAAGGTCATGTCGATCGGCTTCTTCGTGAAGGAAGGCGATCCGGTGATCTGGCGCGGGCCGATGATCCACTCCGCCGTCCAGCAGTTCCTGAAGGACGTGGAGTGGGGGCCGCTCGACTACCTGATCTTCGACATGCCGCCAGGAACCGGCGACGCCCAGCTGTCGCTGTCGCAGACCCTGCCGCTGTCGGGTGCCGTCATGGTCACGACGCCGCAGGAAGTTTCGCTGCTGGACGTCCGGAAGGGTCTCCAGATGTTCCGGAAGATGAACGTGCCCGTGCTGGGCATCGTCGAGAACATGGCGGGGTTCGCGTGCCCGCATTGCGGGCACACCACCGCCATATTCGGCGAGGGCGGTGGGCAGAAGCTCGCCCAGGAGTTCGATGTCCCCGTGCTGGGCTCGATCCCCATCGACCCGGAGACGCGCATCGGCGGCGACAGCGGCGAGCCGATCGTCGTTGCCCGACCCTCGTCCCCGCAGGCCGACGCCTTCCGGCGGGTTGCGGCGGGCGTGCGGAACCGCCTGGTGGAGGCCGCGGCGCCCGGGCTGCCGGTCATCCGCTGATGCCGGAGCTCGGGCAACGGAGGCGTCATCCGGGCCGGGTCGCTCCCGCGTAGGACGGCCGCCCGTGCCTCAGCTCCGGATCCCGATCTTCCCGCTGCCCGAGGTCGTGTTCTTCCCGGATACCGTCCTTCCGCTTCACGTCTTCGAGCCTCGTTACCGGCAGATGATCGCGGACTGTCTGGCCGGGGATCGCTGGCTGGGTGTGGCCATGCTGCGCCCGGGCTGGGAGAAGGACTATCAGGGACGCCCACCCGTGCACGACGTCGCCGGGGCGGGGGAGATCCTCCAGGCCGAGGTGCTGGCCGACGGGCGCTTCAACATCCTGCTGGACGGGCGCGCGCGGGTGCGGATCCTCGGAGAGGAGCCGCCGAACGGGTGTCTGTACCGCGTGGCTCGGGCCGAGCGCCTCGTGGACGGCGGGCCGGCCCCGAGTGACCGGACCTTTGCGGGGCGGCTCCAGGAGCTGCGAGCGGCGCATGCGCGACTTCTGCTGGCGCTTGGACAGTCTCACCCCGATGTCGTGGGGCGTCTCACCGTCGCCGGCGCATCCCCGGGCGCGGTGATCGATCGCATCGTCGCGGCGGTCATCCCCGATGCGGAGGTGCGCCAGCGGCTGCTCGAGGCGACCGACGTGAGCGAGCGTCTGGACCTCGCGGTGGGCGCGCTCGGCGAGCTCTTGACCATGGTCGGTGGTCGGGAAGGCGAGGAGGACGAGGAAGAGGCCGATGACGCCTGAGACGGGAATGGGCGACTCCGGGCGGCGGGCGGCCAGGCGACTCGCCGGACTGTCAGGGCTCGCCCTTCTTCTCCTGCTGTCGCCCGTGGCTACCGCGGGGGAGCACTGGGGCTGGCTCGGGGTCCGGATCCGGGATCTGACCGAGCAAGAGGGAGAGGAGATCGCGAAGAAGGTCGGGGTCCAAGAGGGCTACGGCGTGGTGATCTCCCAGGTGATGAAGGACACCCCGGCCGAGGCGGCCGGTCTCCACGAAGGCGACCTGGTGGTCGCCATCGACGGCCGCCCGATCGTCGAGACGCGAGCCCTCCAGCGTCTCGTCGGGGCCACCGCGGCGGGGCGTGAGCTCAGCATCGTCGTGCTCCGCGAACGGGACCGCCAGCAAGTGCACGTGAAGGTCGGGACGATGCCCGCCGAGGCGGTTGCCGACCGGGTGGTCTTCGAGTTCGGCTTCTACATCCGCGATGCGGCCGAGGATCGCGTGGCCGGCGCGCCGCCGGTCCCGGTCGTCGCGGGCGTGGCCGAGCGAGGCTCCGCGGCGCAGGGCGGACTTCGCCCGGGGGACCGGATCCTGGCCGTCAACGGCGTGGATGTGGACACAACCGAGGCCTTCCGTCGCCGGGTCGAGGACCTGTACCTGCGAGACCCGGTTCGGCTCCGCATCGATCGTGACGGCGAGCCGCTGACGCTCACCCTGCCGCCCGCGCTCTCCCAGCTCCAGCAATGAAGCGGCTGCACGTCCTGGTGGTGGAGGACGACGACACCCTCCGGGAGCTGCTCGCCGAGGTCCTCCGCGGATGGGGATACCAGGCGGTCGTCGTGTCGTCCGGGGGCCGGGCCGTCGAGCTCTTGGAGACTCAGCTCTTCGAGGTCGCCGTTGTGGACATCCACCTGCCGGAGATGGACGGCGTGGAGCTCCTGCGGCACATGAAGCGCCACGATCCCTCGATCGAGGTGCTGATGATGACCGGCGATCCCACGGTGGCCACCGCGGTGGAGACGCTGAAGCTCGGCGCGTACGACTACCTCACGAAGCCACTGGTGCTCGAGGAGCTGCGTCATCTCCTGGACCACATCCTGGAGCGGCGCCTCCTGCGGCAGGAGGTGAACGCGCTGAGGAGCCGTCTGGGCGAGCAACTCCGGATGAGCGAGCTCGTCGGCGTCTCGTCCGCGATGGAGGCGGTGAAGGGCATGATCGTCCGCGTCGCGCCGGCGGATTCCCCGGTGCTGATCGAGGGCGAGAGCGGCACCGGCAAGGAGCTGGTGGCCGCGGCGATCCACCGGCTGTCGGCCCGGGCGAGCGGGCCGTTCATCACGGTGAACTGCGGCGCGGTACCCTCGGACCTCCTGGAGTCGGAGTTCTTCGGACACGTCCGCGGCGCGTTCTCGGGAGCGGTGGCGGACACGCTCGGTCTGTTCCGCTCCGCTCACGGCGGGACGATCTTCCTCGACGAGATCGCCGAGCTCCCGCCCACCCTGCAGGTCAAGCTGCTGCGAGTCCTCCAGGAGAAGGAGGTGCGGCCGGTCGGGTCCACGCGGAGCTACTCCGTGGACACCCGGGTCATCGCCGCCACGAACAAGAACCTGGAGGCCGCGATCAAGGACGGCAGCCTGCGGCAGGATCTGTTCTACCGGCTGAATGTGGTGCGCCTCCACGTGCCGCCGCTCCGCGAGCGAAAGCCGGACATCCCGGCGCTGGTCACCGCATTCATCCGGCAGTTCAACCAGCGCTTCAGCCGGGAGATCAAGGGCATCGCCCCGGACGCGATGGCGGCGCTGGTCGCGTACGAGTTCCCCGGAAACGTGCGGGAGCTGGAGAACCTGATCGAGCGCGCGTATGCGCTCGGCGCGCGCGATCAGATCCGGCTGGTGGACCTTCCCGCGCTGGGCGGCGCGCCCCCGAGCGCCCCGGCGCCGGATGCCGTTGCGCCGACCGTCGCCACGAGCGGGGCGGTGCCGACCCTCGCGCAAGCCGAGCGCGACCTGATCATGCGCGCTCTGGACATTCATGGTAACGACCGTGCCAAAGCGGCGCGCGCGCTCGGACTCTCGAGCCGCACGTTGTACCGGCGACTGAAGGAGTACGGGATCAACTGACCCCGCGCCCTGCCAAAGTGACAGGCAGGGGACGCCGTGAGCGCGGGCAGGAGGGTGCGGAGCCGCGCCAGTCTGGAATTTGTTCTCACCTCACGTCTAAGAACTGTCACCGGGTCCGAAGGGGAGCGCTTCGCGGACCGTCCCGCCATGAGGTCCCCCATGGCACCGGCCTTGCACAATGCCTCTCGCCATGGCGTACTCGACGAGCTCCGAGCGGGACGACACGCTTCTCCTGATAGTCGACGCGGACGACGAGGCCGGGCGGATCCTGGCCGACCACTTCACCCGACGGGGCTTCCGTGTCACGCATACGGCGTCGGGACAGGATGCCCTCGATCTGGCCCATGCGGGCCGCCTGCGGGCTGCCATCGTGGACGTCGCCCTGCGGGACATGTCCGGCCACGCGCTGGTCGCCCGGCTCAAGGAGATCGACCCGCGGGTGCATGTCCTCATGACCGCGGGTGACTACCGTCCCGAGTTCGAGATGCGGGCGCGTCAGATCGGCATCCTCCACTACGCGCAGAAGCCCACGGACCCCGACCGCCTCGAGGCAGTCGTGGCCAAGGCACTGGGCGTCGTGCAGTCTCACTGAGCGCGAGGTCGTCCCGAGTCCTCCGGCGATCCTTCCTGGCGGGCCGCTCGGCCCGATGCGCTCACGCGCACCCGATCGTCGTTCCGTGTATCCTCGGGATCAGCACCGGCAGAGAGGCGATCCCCGCTTGAAGAGGAGGAGCGATGCAGCTCACGGGTAAGCGAGTGGCGATTCTGGCCGAGAACCTGTACCAGGAGATGGAGCTCTGGGTCCCGTACTACCGGTTGAAGGAAGAAGGCGCCGAGGTCCACGTGGTGGGGAGTGGTGGCGCCAAGAGCTACGCCTCGAAGCACGGCTATCCGGTCAACGTCGACGTCCACGCCGAGCAGACCAGCGCCGTCGAGTACGACGCGGTGGTGATCCCCGGCGGCTTCGCGCCCGACCTCATGCGCCGCTCGCCGGCCATGGTGAAGCTGGTGCGCGACGCGTTCGCCGAAGGAAAGGTCGTCGCCGCGATCTGTCACGCCGGCTGGGTGCCTGCGTCGGCCGGCATCCTCAGGGGAAAGCGGGCGACCAGCTTCTACTCGATCAAGGATGATATGGTCAACGCCGGCGCGACCTGGGTCGACCAGGAGGTCGTGGTCGACGGGAACCTGATCACCTCGCGGAAGCCGGACGACCTGCCGGCCTTCTGCCGGGAGATCGTGAAAGCCCTGGTGAAGCGCTAGAGCGGGACGCGGGGGCCCTTCGGGGCTCCCGCGTTCAGTACCCTCGGCGGATGTCCACCCGGCCCACCAGCTGACGCCCCGCGAGGAAGCGCCGCAGGTTCTCGTTGAAGATCGGGCCGATTTCCTCCGGGAGGCTGGGGCCGGAGATGTGGGGCGTCACGACGACGTTCGGCATGCCCCACAGGGGGTGCTCGGCCGGGAGAGGCTCCTCGGAAAAGACATCGAGCACCGCGCCGGCGATCCAGCGCTCCTGGAGGGCTCGGATGAGCGCCGGCTCCTGGATGAGGGAGCCCCGTCCGAGATTCACGAGCCACGACTCCGGCCGCATCGCGTGGAACTCTGGCTCGCCGAGCATTCCGCGGGTTTCCGGCGTGAGCGGCGCGACCAGCACGACGTAGTCGCTCGCCGCTAGGAACTCGTGAAAGGCGGGGCGGCGGTAGACGCGGTCACATTCGGGGATCCGACGCCCGGTGCGCGACAGGCCGATCACACGCATCTGGAACGCTCGACCCACCGATGCGATGACTCGCCCGATCGAGCCGACGCCGACGATGCCGATCGTCTTCCCACGCAGCAGGACCGGATTGATCGGCTCCCACCGCCGCAGTCGCTGGGCCGCCCGAAGCGGTTCGGTTCGCTGAGAAGCGTAGAGCAGCCACCCGAAGACGTACTCGGCCATCCAGGGTCCGAACACCCCCTCGACACGCGTCAGGACCACCTTCGGCGGGAAGGGGACGTCGAGGAAGGCGTTGACGCCGGCGCCCATGACCTGGACCCACCGGAGCCGCCGGGCCATGGGCAGGAGCTCCGCCGGGAAACCCCAGGTGTAGAGGACGTCCATTTCCTCCACGAAAGGCATGGCGGTCTCGGGGGTGGTTGCGACGCGGATTCGAACCTGCCCGCGCGGGGCCCGGATCAGCCGCGCATAGGCTTGGGCCTCGTCCGGGTGGTACACCAGGACCGAGACCGGACCCTTCGGCGGCATTGGGACGAATAATAACACGGGGCGCGGTATAACCGCGCAGAAAGTGTCACCAAACCGGTCGGTACCCCGGTTCCCGGCCGGATTCGGCGCCCTTCGGCACCGCCGGCGGGCCGACCCCGGAGGGGCTCGTCAGCGGGTGGTGGTCACTCCGGCCTGGGACGCCTGGCGGCGCGCCTGGTCCACGGCGGCCGCCAGGGTAGTCACGTCGCGCCGGAGGGCCTCGAGCTTCGTGCGGAGCGGCGCCGAGTCGGCGCGCGCCTTGTCCCGCTCGGCCGCCGTCGCGGTCGGACTGTTGTGCACGTCGGCGAGCTGATTAATCTGCGCGAGCGTGACGTGGTAGTCGTAGAGCGCCTTGTTGTACCGCTCGACCGAGTCGTTGTAGCCCTGCCGCGCGGATCGCTGCGCGTCGGAATCCCCGGCGGCGAACTCCGAGAAGGGAAGGTACTGCGGCGCCGGGGCCTGTGGTGTCTGGCAGCGGGCCGCGGGACCGATCAGGCTCGCGAAGCCCGCCGCCAGGACGATCAGGACGCGGGCGCGGCGGCTCATCCGATCGACACCGCGAGACAGGTGGTCGTGCGGGTGACTCCCTCGATGGCCCCGATTCCCTCCGTCACGAGCTGTCCGATGTCGTCGAGGGTCGGTCCCTGCAGAACCGCGATGTAATCAAAAGGACCGGTCACCGCGTCCAGGGAGTGGATGCGGCATTTGCCCGGCTTCAGCTTGCCGAGCGCCTTCTTGACCGCCTTGGTCTTGCCGGCATTCGTTTCGACCAGCACGTACGCCTTCATCGCGGCACCTCCCCATCGACCGGAGCTGAGAAGCATTACATCGTCGGCCCCGCCTGACTGTCAAGGAACGCGCGCCTGGCGCGCGTCTAGCGACTCAGGTAGTCGCGGAGAGTCTCGGCAAAGGCCGAAGGGGTCTCGACGAGCCGGTCGCCGCGCACGTCCACCCGCGTGCCGCGCTCGGCCTTCTTGTCACTGACGTCGAAGCGGGCGCGCAGCTCGCCCTTCACGCCCTTGGCGTCGATGGCGAGCCGCTCTCCCTCGTCCTCGTCGTGCAGGTGGAGGATGACGAGATAGAAGCCGTCCCGCTCGGTGGACGTCGGGTACTCGTACCCCGTCTTGACGCGAGTCACGACCACGCGGGCGCCGGGAAGCGGATGACCCTCGCCATCGGTCACGAAGCCGAGCACCAGGAAGCGGTGGTCCGGCAGGTGCGTCGCCCCCGCAGTTCCCGAGGCCAGGATGAGCGCGAGCGCGGCCAGGGTGAGGGCCGAGCGCGCGATGACCGGAACGCCGCGCATCGACCATCAGTGTACAATGCGCGACGGGAGGGAGCCCGCACCCGTTGTCCTACCAGCCGCCCGCGCCGATCCAGGCGGCCCTCGACGCCGGCCGGATCACCGAGGACGCCGTCGATCTGTTCCGGGCGTTCGCGCGACGCTACGCGTTTCCCCTGGACGACTTCCAGGTCGCCGCGATCCTGGCCATTTTGGAAGGGACCTCGGTCATCGTGTCCGCGCCGACCGGCGCGGGCAAGACGCTAGTCGCCGAGTTCGCGATTCACGACGCGCTCGCCGCGAAGCGGCGGGTCGCCTACACCACGCCGCTCAAGGCCCTCTCCAACCAGAAGTACGCCGACTTCTGCCGGCAGTTCGGCGTCGCCGAGGTCGGCATCCTGACCGGCGACGTCAAGGTGAACCCGCGCGCGCCGGTGCTGGTCATGACGACCGAGATCCTGCGCAACATGTTCTATACCGGGACCCTCGAGGGGCTGCGCCACGTCGTGCTCGACGAGTGCCACTACATGGGGGACGAGAGTCGGGGCACGGTCTGGGAGGAGATCATTGTCAACGCGCCGAAGGACGTGACGCTCGTGGCCCTCTCGGCCACCGTCGCAAACGTGCGCGAGATCGCCGACTGGATCGGGCTCGTGCACCGGCCCATCCACGCGGTGGTCCATCCACATCGGCCGGTACCGCTCCGGTACCACGTCGCCGATCTGGCCGCCGAGATTCACTCGATCGAGAGCGTGCGGGCGCGGCGCGCGAAGCTGGTCGGCATCGAAGGGGGGCGGGACGAGGGGCGCGGGCGCTTCTACGCGCGCCGGGTGGCCGCGGTGCCCGCGGTGCTTGAGGAGCTGGAGGCGCGGAGCTGGCTGCCGGCGATCTACTTCATCTTCAGCCGTGCCGGGTGCGAGCGGGCGATGGACGAGGTCCTGGAGGAGGGGCGGTCGCTCCTCGACGGGGCTCGTCGCCGGGAAGTGGAGCAGGCGATCGCCGATGCGATCGAGGACAGCCCGACGCTCGCCGCGTCCGCGCTCAACCAGAGCATCTTCGAAGCGCTCCGGTCGGGGGTTGGCCTCCACCACGCGGGGATCCTCCCGAGTCTGAAGCGGCTGACGGAGGTACTGTTCGAGCGCGGGCTGGTCCGGGTGGTATTCGCCACCGAGACGATGAGCCTCGGCATCCACATGCCGGCCAGGAGCGTCGTCCTCCAGGGGCTCACCAAGCGGACGGATCGGGGATTCCGCGCGCTCGCGACGAACGAGCTCACCCAGATCGCGGGCCGGGCCGGCCGGCGGGGCATCGATTCCGAGGGCCACTGCGTGATCGCGCTGGATGCCCGAGACAGCCTGGAAGAGGCGCTGTCGGTCGTGGACGGGTCTCCGGAGCCCATCGCGAGCCAGTTCCGCCTGGGGTTCGGGTCGGTGGCGCTGCTGGTCGAGACCGTGCGCGACGAGGCGGCCATCCGACGCGTGGTCGAGTCGTCGTTCGGCCAGTATCAGAGCCTGCGCCGGATCCGTCAGCTGGAGCGCGATGTGGCCGAGGCCGAGGCGCCACTCGCGGAGGCGGAGCGGTACGAGGCACCGTGCGGCGAGTTCGACCGGATCGGCCGGTACCGCCAGCTGCGCGCCGAGGTGGACGCACGGCGCCGGGCGGCGGGGGCGCGGTCGCGCCCCGCCCGAGCCCAGGCCCTGGATGACGTCGAGCCCGGCCGGATCGTCCTGCTGCGTCATCGCGGCAGCGGCACGGGGCTCGGGGTGGTGATCGGGGTGCACCGCCTGAAGGGCCATCGCGTGCTGCTCGACACGCTCTTGCCCCACGGCTCGCTCGTGCGGAACAAAGCGGGGAACGTGAAGCGGGTGTTCTGGGCGACGGCGCCGCTCCTCTTGCCTCCCGCGATCCGGAACCTGGCCGCCCATCATCACGGCTGGGGACGGGACTTCCGAGAGACGCTCACTCGGGACGGCGGGCCGCTCCTCGCGCGCTTGGGCGAGCTCGACCTCCACGCGCTCGTCGAGCGCGAGCGTCGCGGCGATCCCGAGGACGCGCTGGAGC
This sequence comes from uncultured bacterium, assembly GCA_964463175.1. Classification (GTDB taxonomy): domain Bacteria; phylum Methylomirabilota; class Methylomirabilia; order Rokubacteriales; family DASRDR01; genus DASRDR01. The sequence continues at coordinate 17,839 of CAYXBJ010000045.1, read as the reverse complement.
GCATCGAGTGTCACGCATGTCCATGGGAGGCCCGACCGCGCTGCGAGGTTGCCTGGAAGGCGCTCGAGAAGGCGCAGGGACAGCTCGGCCATCGGCGCACTGCGCTGGAGGCGATCCGCGACGCGATCTGGCAGGAGTACCGGCGCGTCCTCGAGGTGCTGGATGCGTTCGACGCCGTGCAGCGGGGCGTGCTGCGGCCCAAGGGCGAGCTGGTGGCGTCGCTGCGGCATGATCACGAGCTGCTGGTCGCTGAGGTCGTCCACCGGGGGATCCTCGACGACGCGTCCCCGGCCGAGGTCGCGGCGCTCGTGTCGTGCCTGATCGAAGAAGCCCGGTCGGCCGAGGACGAGCCGTCACGGCGTCTTCTCCGCGAACGGCCCCGGCTCCGGCGCGGGGTGCGGCAGATGGGGGAGGCGGCCGAGGCGATTCAGGCGGTCCAGCGGCGGGTCGGGCTCCATCGACCGGCGCGGGTGCAGGGCGGCTTCGTGGCCGCGGTGTTCCGGTGGGCCTCGGGAGACGACGACTGGGCGCGGATCGTGGCGCACGCGTTCGGCGGCCACGAGGGGGATCTGATCAGGGCGATGCGGCGGCTGATCGACCTCTTGCGTCAGATCGCGGAAGGGCCGGAAGTCCCGGGCGGCGTGGCCAGCGTGGCCGGAGCCGCCGCCCGGGTCCTGGACCGGGGGATCGTGCTGGAATCCGCGCTGATCTGAGCGTGGATTCCAGCGAACGCTGGTCCGCTACTCGGCAGGCGCGAAAAGCTTCACCATCACACGACGGTTCTGCTCGCGCCCCTTGGGGTTGTTGTTGTCGGCCGTGGGCCGGATGTCGCCGAGACCGATCGAGTGGATCCGGTGCATCTCGATGCCCTTCTCCACGAGGAAACGCCGCACCGTCTCGGAGCGCCGCTGGCTCAGCTGGACGTTGTAGTCCGAGCCGCCGACGCTGTCGGTGTAGCCCTCGAGCTCGACCACCAGGTTCGGATTCTCCTGGAGCTGCTTGGCGACGTCGAGGAGCGCCGTCTGGCCGCGATCATCGAGCTCGGCCTTGTCGAACCGGAAGAGGATGGCAACGGTGTCACCGGGGACGCGCTTGTTGCGGTTGGCCCAGAGGCGGGTCAGCCGAGCGCTCGTCTCGTCGGCCTTGGCCATCGCCTGGCCGGCCGTGGTGTTCGCCTCGTCGGCGCGCGCCTGGGCCTTCGTGGCCTGGGCGACGCCTTCGTCGGCGCGGCCCTGAGCCGTCTTGGCGAGATTGGTCGCCTCGACCGCCTTGGTGTCGGCCTCCGTCACCGCGACCTTCGTCTGCCCCAGCTGATCATTCAGCGCGGTCGTGCGCGCCTTCTCTTCGGTGAGGGCGCTGTCGACGCGGCCGATGTCCGAGCCGGTCTTCACCTCACTCTTGCCGATCTCCTCGCGGACGAACTTCTTCGTTGCACAGCCGACGGTCATGAGGGACAGGGACGCCACCAGAATGGCCAACGAGCGTATCCGCATGCGACTTCCTCCTCTGTGCGGGACAGTCCCCGCTATGTGACGGATCAATCCGTCGTTCGCCCACGCAAAGGGCGTGCCGGGCATTTCCCGCATGACCTGACCGACAGACCTCCGCACGATTTTCCGTGTCAGTAGGCCCTGTCGGCTGGACCCTGCCTGCCCCGTCCGGGCGCGACACAGCCCTGACGCGATGTAAGAGTTACCACGGAGGTCGCGCCGGCAAGATGTAAAAAGTTACTTGCCCGGCGGCGGGTTTAGCGGTGCGTGCTCAGGTCGTCCGCGAGGGTTCGGGCCTTCGCCGCCAGGTTCGCCGCACGCTCGTACTCCTGACCGCCGAGGGCCTTTTTCGCCTGCTCGACGAGGCCCTGGGCGAGACGGAGCGTCTCGAGATCTTTGGGCACGAGCGGCCGGCCGTCGAGCTGGCGAAGAAGACGTTCGGTCTCGTCGATCGCGCGCTGGGCCTCGTCCTGGAGCCGCCGCATCTCGGCGGGCGGCAAGCTCGCGGTGAGCGGCAGGCTCTGGGACGCCTGTGGCGTGGCCGGCGGTGCGGTGGGCGGCGGCGGTGCCGCGACGGGCGCGGTGGGCGGCGGCGAGGGTGGCCGAGCCGGGGCGACCGATGGGGGCGGCGGAGGCGCGACGACGGGCGGGAGCGAACTGGGCGCCGGTGACTCGGGCGTGGTCATGGCGGACGAGGTCGGCGGCGCGACGCCCGGCTCTTCAGCCGGGGGAGTCGCCGCGGGACTGGCCGACGCGGGCACCGGCCGAGCCCACGGCGGGAGATCCCGACGGAATGCGCTGCATCCGGCAAGCGCGAGGATCGCAACCGCCGCCGCGAGGGTCCTCATCGCGCATCCGGCGCGGCCGGCAGAGTGAGGGTCACGGTGGTGCCCTTGCCCACCGTCGACTCCACGTCCACGCGGCCATCATGCATCTGGACGATGCGGTACACCATGGCCAGCCCGATTCCCGATCCTCCCGGCTTGGTCGTGTAGTAGAGGCGGAAGATCTTGTCGAGATTCTCGGGCGCAATGCCGACGCCCTGATCGACGACGCGGATCTCCACCCCGCCGGAGGCGCCGCGGCGGCTCGAGACGACCAAGGTGCCTCCGCTCGGCATCGCCTGGATGGCGTTGGTGACGAGGTTGGCGCTCGCCTGCGCGATGAGCTCCGAGTCCACGGTGACGCGCGGCAAGGCGCGGCCCGGCTCGACGATGATCTCGACGCTCGCCCTCGCCGCTTCGGGTCGAGCCACGCGGGCCAGGTCGGCCAGGACCGCGTTGATGTCGACCGGCGCCAGCCGGAGATCCTGGGGCCGGACGAACCGCAGGAATCCTTGCACCACGCGATCCAGCCGCTGGATCTCGTGCGCGATGACCTCCAGGTTCTCCGCGATGTCGGGCCGCGTCGGCTGGCCGGTCATCGCCAGTCGGGCCCGCACGAGCTCGAGGTGAATACGCATCGCGTTCAGCGGGTTCTTGACCTCGTGGGTCACGCCAGAGGTCAGGCGACCGAGCGCCGCCAGCTTCTGAGAGTAGCCAAGCAGCGACTCCACGGCCCGGACCGGCTCGAGATCGCGCAGGACGAGGAGACCACCCGCGGTTCCCCCTCCGGTGCGCAGCGGATATCCGGAAACCGCCCACTCGCGCGGCTCACCGACCCCCCCCGGGAGGGCCACGGTCTCGTGGAGCGGTGCGGCGCGGCCGTCGAGGACAGACGCCGCCAGGTTCCTCAGCGGGTGTCCGGGCGCCAGGAACTCCGTCAGCGAGCCTCCGGCCAGCGCGCGGCCGAAGAGCCGCTCCGCGGCGGTGTTGGCGAAGGCCACGGCGCCGTCCCCGCGCAGGAGGATGACCGCGTTCTGGAGCCGTTCGACTCCATCCGCGCCGGGGTCTCCCGGGCCTCCCGTCGTCGCCTGGATGCGCTCGCCGAGTCCCCGCATGCGCTCGGCGAGCCGCCCCATGTCGTCACCGGGTCCGAACTCGTCCCCGAGGTCGCGTCGGGCGAGACGCTCCACGCGGCGAGCGATGCGCCGGAGATATCCGAGGAGCACGCGGCCGGCCCCGAGGCCGACGGCGATCGCCAGGGCGAGCGCTCCGGCGCCGAGTGCGAGGCTTCGCAGGAGCGCGTCGCGCAGGGTTTGCCGGACCAGGCTGGTCGACACGCCCACGTGAACCGTGCCGAAGGGCTGATCCCCGAGCCGGGCAGGGAGCCGCACCTCGTAGATCTGGGGGGGGCCGAGGAGCATGCGGGCCAGTTGTGGCAATCCCGCCGCGAGCGCGTCGTCGAGCAGCGGGCGATCGGGGAACGTCTGGCCCTGGAGCGAGGGGTCGCTGTGGAGCAGGGTCCGCCCGCTCGCATCGACGATCGCCCCGTAGACGGCGACCCGTGAGTATCCGACGAGCCCGTCGAGGAGCGCCCGGAGACTCGGATCGTCCTGGAATGCGGCGGGCCCCGCCGGCCCGGCGGCCTGGAGGACGTAGGCCGCTTGGTGAAGGAGCTGACGGGACAGGAGCCGGCCCTCGTCGGCCGCGCCGCCGAGGGAGAGCCGCGCCAGCGTCGCCAGGTGCGCCGCGGTCGCGACGGCGACCACCAGGAGGACGACCAGCGTGAGGCCGAGGAGCTCGCGGGCCCGCGCGCTCAGGGCCATGGGAGGGGCCGCGTCCCGGACCGCGCGCCAGCCGGCATCACGGGGACCGGCTGTAGCGGTTCAGCTTGTTGTGTAGGGTCTTGAGACTGATGCCCAGGATCTCGGCCGCCCGGGTCTTGTTGTTCCCCGTGTAGTCGAGCGTGCGGAGGATCAGGCGCCGCTCGGCCTCGTCCACGGTGGTGCCCAGCTCCAGCCGCACGTCGTCGGCGGGCTGGTCGGCTCTCGCCTCCGCGGACAACGCCGCGGCGGCCGGCGGCGACGGGAGGTGCGCCAGCCCGATCAGCTCGCCCGGGCACACGATCACCGCGCGCTCGAGCACGTTCCGGAGCTCGCGGACGTTCCCGGGCCACGCGTAGCGTCGGAGCACCGCGAGGGTCGCTTCGTCCACTCCGCGCACGGTGCGGTGGTGGCGCTCGTCGATCTCCTCGAGGAGTACCCGGACCAGCTCGTCGAGATCCTCGAGGCGCTCGCGCAGCGGAGGCAGTGCGAGCGAGAAGACCGCGATCCGGTAGTACAGGTCCTCGCGGAGCGCGCCGTCCTGGAGCGCCTTCAGCGGATTCTTGTTGGTCGCGGCGACGACGCGCACGTCGACGACGATCTCCACCTGGCCCCCGACCCGCCGGAAGCGGCCATCCTGGAGGACCCGGAGGAATTTCACCTGGGTGGCCGGGTTCATCTCGGCGATCTCGTCGAGAAACAGCGTCCCGCCGTCGGCCAGCTCGAAGCACCCGGGACGCCGTCCGGTGGCGCCGGTGAACGCGCCCTTCTCGTGTCCGAAGATCTCGCTCTCCAGCAGGGTCTCCGGAATGGCCGCACAGTTCACCGCGACGAAGGGTGCCCGCCGCCGGGGGGAATGGTCGTGGATCGTCCGCGCCACCAGCTCCTTGCCCGTCCCGCTCTCTCCGAGGACCAAGACGGTCGCGTCGGTCGGCGCGACCTGCTCGATCTGCCGGGTGACTTCCTGCATGGCCGGCGCCCCGGCGACCAGGCTGCCGAACGCGCCGCGGTGCCGGAGCTCGCGCGTGAGCCGGTGGACTTCGCGGGCGCTCTCCGCCCGGTCGAGCGCGCGCTCCAGCAGCACTTGGAGACGGGCGGGGTCGAGCGGCTTCGTGAGGTAGTCGTAGGCGCCGTCCTTCATTGCCTGCACGGCGCTCTCGATGGAGCCCTGGCCCGTCAGCATGATGACCGGAATCTCCGGATGGTCGACCCGAAGGGCTGACAAGAGGGTGAGGCCGTCCATCCCCGGCATGACGAGGTCGCTCACCACGACCGCCGGCAGCTGCTCCGCCGTGCGGTCGAGGGCTTCGGCGCCGTCAGCCGCGACCGCGACCTCGTACCCCCACAGGGCGAGGAGGTCGGCCATGCCCTTTCGGGCCAGGGCATCGTCCTCGACGATCAGCACTCGTTGACGCATGGGAATGCCCAGCGGTGCCCGCCGGTCTCGTCGGCCATGGTAGCAGAGTTCGCGCTATCGGCGCTCCCACGGTTCGGCTACCATCGGCGGAGCGAGCCGAGCCCGGGTCCAGCGCCGTCGGCCCGCGGATGGGCCGAATCGAAGGGAGATCGGAATGGCGGGACTCATCGTCCTCGGGATCGTCGCGGTCCTCGTCCTGCTGGGCGTCGGGCTCTACAACAGCCTGGTCCGGGCGCGCGTGCGGGCGGACGAGGCGTGGTCCGGGATCGCGACGCAGCTCAAGCGCCGGCACGATCTCATTCCGAACCTCGTCGAGACCGTGAAGGGGTACGCCGCCCACGAGAAGGGAGTGCTCGAGCAGGTGACCGCGTCTCGGAGCCGGGCCATGGGCGCGACGAGCCCGGCCCAGATGGCGCAGTCCGAGGGAGCCCTCACGCAGGCGCTGCGCGGACTGTATGCGGTCGCCGAGAACTACCCGGACCTCAAGGCCAACCAGAGCTTCCTGTCGCTCCAGCAAGCGCTTGCCGATACCGAGGGCATGATCGCCGGCGCGCGGCAGGGGTACAACGCTGCCGTGCGGGATCTCAACACGCGCATCGAGAGCGCTCCCACGAACATCCTGGCCGGCATGTTCGGCTTCACGCGCCGCGAGTTCTTCGAGCTCGAGGATCCCGCCGAGCGCGCGGTTCCCCAAGTTCGCTTCTGAGGTTGCCAGACCCGTCCCGCGCTGGCGGCTCCTCGGAGGGCATGGGAGAATGAGCGCGCCGTGAAGACCTCCCGCCTCTCCGTCACGAAGAGTCAGCTCGAGGTCCCGCGCGCCTGCGTGACCGCGGGCCATCCCATCGGCGCTGGCGTGGGTGCCGCGGTTCTCCGCCGCGGCGGGAATGCGGTGGATGCCGCCGTCGCTACCGCGTTCGCCATGGCGGTCGTCGAGCCCTTCATGTCGTGTCTCGCGGGTGGCGGCTCGATGCTGATCCATCGCGCGAAGACCGGCGCCTCGGTCGCGATCGACTTCAACGTCGAGGCGCCGCGGCGTGCGCGCGCGGACATGTACCCGCTTGGCAAGGGACGCAGCGGTGATCTCTTCCCGTGGCGTGCGGTCGAGGGTGACGCGAACGTCCACGGCCATCTCTCCGTGGCGGTGCCGGGCTCGGTGGCCGGCCTGACGGCCGCCCTCGAGCGGTGGGGCACGTGGGACCTCCGTGACGTGGTGGCGCCGGCGGCCCGCATCGCGCGCCGCGGCGTCCTGGTCGACTGGTACGTCGCCGGCGTCGTGTCGATGTACGCGGAGGAGCTCGCGCGATTCCCCGAGGCCGCGCGGACGTATCTCCGCGACGGCCGGTGGCCCCCGCGGCCGGCGCACCTCGAGGGTGGCGATCGGGTCCGCTACCCGGACCTCGCGCGGAGCCTCGAGCTCATCGGAAAAGAGGGCGCGAGCGTTTTCTATCGCGGAGAGATCGGGGAGGCGATCGAGGCGGAGATGCGGCGCGGCGGCGGCGTCCTCGATCGGACGGACCTCGGCCGGTATCGCGTCCGGACGAGCGCGCCGCTGGCGAGCGACTACCGGGGCGCGACCCTCCTCGGGATGCCCGGCGCGACCGGGTGCGTGACGGCGGTCGAGATGCTCAACGTCCTCGAGTGCTTCGAGCCTGGAGCGCAGGGACCGGCGGGACCGCGCGCCGCGCACCTCCGCGCGGAGGCGCTCGCGATCGCCTTCGAGGACCGCCTCCGCTGGCTGGGGGATCCCGTGCGGGTTCGGGCGCCGTGGACCGCGCTCTCCGGGAAGCCCTATGCGCGCGCGGTGGCCGCGGGCATTCGCGCCGATGGCCGCCGCCACGCGAGACGGCGCGTCGATCCGTGGCGCTTCGAGCGAGGTCGCCCGCGTCCTGCCGGGACACCGGCCGCCGGGCCCGCCGACGAGTGCACGACGCACGTGTGCGCGGTCGACGGCGATCGCACCCTGGTGTCGTTGACCCACACGGCGGTCAGCCTGTTCGGCTCCAAGGTCGTCGTGCCGGACACGGGGCTGCTGCTCTCGAACGGAATGATCTGGTTCGATCCGGAGCCGGGCCGGCCGAACTCCATTGAGCCCGGCAAGCGGCCCCTGGTGAACATGACGCCCTTCCTCGCGCTCCGGGACGGCACGCCGTACCTGGCGGTGGGCGCGCCGGGAGGCCGCAAGATCGTGTCCGCTGTCCCGCAGGTGCTCTCGAACCTGATCGACTTCGGACTGGGTCCCCAGGCGGCGGTGGAAGCGCCGCGGCTTCACACCGAGGGCGACGCGGTCCAGGTCGACGATCGCTTGGGCGTGACGACGATTGGAGAGCTGCGGCGGCGCGGCCATGCGGTCGTGCCGCTCACGGAGACGTACTCGAGCTTCTACTTCGCGCGGCCACAGGTGATCGAAGTCACCCGCGGCGGGTTGAGGGCGGGGGTGGATCATCTGCGGCCGGCGACGGCTATGGGAATCTGAGCGGAGGAGGACGGCATGGCGGATATCCGGATGATGAGCGCGTTCGGCACCGTACCGGGAGACGCCCAGGAGGGCATCCTCCGGGTGCTGCGTCACGCGCTGGAGACGGTCGCGCTCGAGGACAGCTCGTTCTCGCGAGCGAAGGCCGTCTTCACCGAATCCGATGAGCAGTGCGTTTTCACGGTCGAGCTGGACGCCGGCAAGAAGGCGCCGACGCCGCTCGTGCTGGACCTGGAGCTGCTGGAGGACGCGGTGACCGACAGCGGGCGGCAAGCGCTCCTCACCGAGGAGGTGCGCCAGTACGTCCGGCGCACCCTCGGCCAGTAGGCGAGCGCGGTGGTCGGCGGGGGAGAGTCGGCGCGGCGGCTCATCGTCAACGCGGACGACTTCGGACTGACGGCCGGCGTGAGCCGGGGAATCCTGCGTGCCCACCGCGAGGGCGTGGTGACCAGCACGACCGTCCTGGCGAGCCTGCCGCCGCAGGAAGAGCTCGACGTCGCCGCCGCCGGGTCCGGCCTCGGACTCGGTCTCCACTTCAACCTGACCTGGGGGCGGCCGGTGTCCCCGGCGGACACCGTCGCGTCGCTCGTTGACGGCGACGGGCGGTTCAGCCGGGATCTCGCGGCGCTCCAGGAGCACGCGCGCCCGGACGAGGTCCGGCGCGAGTGTGAGGCGCAGATCGAGACGTTCACCCGCCGGTTCGGCCGTCCGCCCACCCACCTGGACAGCCACCACCACGCCCACCGATTGCCACGCGTGATGGACGCCGTGGTCGACGTGGTGCTGGCCGCTCGGCTCCCCCTGCGCAGCCAGGATCCGGGATTTCGCGACGGCCTCCGTCGGCGCGGCATCGTCACGACGGACGCGTTCGTGGGGGACGCCCAAGCCGAGCCGTACTGGACGGCGGAGCGCTTGCTGGACCAGCTGGCCACGCTGCCGCTCGGCGTCACCGAGCTGATGTGCCACCCGGGCGTCTTCGACGAGGATCTGGCCTACAGTCGCTACGGGCGCCAGCGCGAGATCGAGCTGGCGGCGCTGTGCGACGCTGAAGCCCGGGCGACGGTGGAGCGTCTCGGCATCCAGCTCTGTCATTTCGGCGCGCTCGACGCGGCCGGATGAGGGCATCGGCCCCCGACATCCCGCTCATCGAGCTCCGCGGCGTCACGAAGGTGTATCGGGAGGGTGACGCCGAGCGAGCGGTTCTCCGCGGCGTGGACGCGACGATCCGCCGAGGCGAGCTGTGCGTCCTCATCGGGCGGAGCGGCTCCGGCAAGTCCACGCTCCTCAACCTGATCGGCGGGATCGACGTGCCGACCGGCGGCGAGGTCGTCGTCGATGGGCTCCGGCTCGGGCAGGCGTCGGAAGTCGACCGCACCATGTTCCGACGACATCGGGTCGGCTTCGTCTTCCAGTTCTTCAACTTGATTCCGACGCTCACGGTCGAGGAGAATCTGCGCCTTCCGCTCGAGCTCAACGGAGTGTCCCGGGACGCGGCCCGAGCGCGGGCCGGCGTCCTTCTCGGCGACGTCGGCCTGGCCGACCGGGGCCGGGCGTTTCCCGAGCACCTCTCCGGAGGCGAGCAGCAGCGAGTGGCGGTGGCCCGGGCCCTGGTGCACGAGCCGATCCTGGTGCTGGCCGACGAGCCGACCGGAAACCTCGATCTCGAGACCGGGCGGCAGGTGCTGGACCTGCTCGACCGTCTCACGCGGCAGGCGGGCCGGACGATGGTGATGGCGACGCACAGCCGGGAGGTGGTCGGCCTCGCGGACCGGACCTTCCGGCTCCAGGACGGCCGCCTGGTCGAGACGCCGGAGACCGCCGCCGGATGACGCTGCTTCTGGCCAGCGTTCGCCATCTCACGCGACATCCGTGGCAGGCGGGCCTGGCCATCGTGGGCATCGCGCTGGGCGTGGCGGTGGTGGTATCGGTCGACCTCGCGAGTGAGAGCGCGCGACGGGCGTTCGCCCTCGCGGCGGACGGCGTGACCGGGCGGGCGACCCACGAGATCGTGAGCGGTCCCACGGGGCTCGACGAGCGCGTGGTCACGCGGCTCGTCCGCGAGGCCGGGGTGCATCCCTTGGCGCCGGTGATCGTCGGGTGGGTGGGGGCCGAGGCTGCGCCCGGGCGGGCGCTCCAGCTGCTCGGGATCGATCCGTTCAGCGAGGCGCCGTTCCGCCCCTATCTTGGAGGTCCGGCGGCAACGGGCGGACGGACCTGGACGACGCTCGTGACCGAGCCGGGCGCCGCGCTGCTGAGCCGAGAGGCCGCCGCGGACCTCGGCGTCGGCGTGTCGGGCCTGGTCGCGCTCCGGGCGAGCGGGCGGACGCGAACGGTGCGCGTCGTGGGTGTCATCGAGCCGTCGGACGCCCGGAGCGCGCGGGCGCTCCGCGGCCTCGTCGTCACGGACGTGTCGACGGCCCAGGAAGTGCTCGGGCGACCGGGCCGATTGTCGCGCCTCGACCTCATCGTGCCGCCGGGTCCGGCGGGGGACGAGATGCTGGCGCGAGTTCGGGCGATCCTGCCTCCCGCGGCGGAGGTGGTCACCGCGACGTCCGGAAATGAATTCGTCGGCGAGCTGACTCGCGCCTTCGACGTGAACCTCACGGCGCTATCGCTGCTCGCCTTGCTGGTCGGTCTGTTTCTCGCGTACAACACGATGACGTTCTCAGTGGTTCAGCGCCGGGCGTCGATCGGCATGCTGCGGGCTCTCGGCGTCACGCGGACTGAGATCATTGCCACGGTTCTTGCCGAGGCGCTGGTGGTCGGGGCAGTCGCGACGGCGCTCGGGCTCGCCGCCGGCGTGGCTCTGGGCAGCGGGCTCGTGCGTCTCGTCACGCGGACCATCAACGACCTGTACTTCGTGGTGGTGGTGCGAGACCTGGCGGTCTCGCCGGCGGCCCTTGCGAAAGGCGCGGCCCTGGGACTTGGCGCGACGCTGCTCTCGGCGATCGTCCCCGCGGCCGAGGCGAGCGTGACGCCGCCGGGCCCCGCCATCCGGCGCGCCGGGCTGGAGGCCCGGGCGCGGCGCTCGGCCCCGCGCGCGGCGCTGGCCGGCGCCGCCCTGCTCGCGGCGGGCGCACTTTTACTCCGGTGGGCGGGCCGGAGCCTTGCCTTGAGCTATGGGGGCCTGTTCGCCGCCGTCCTGGGCGCGGCGCTTCTGACGCCGCTCGCCACGGTTGGTGCGGCCTACGCGGCGGGCCCTGCCCTCGGCAGAGCTCTGGGCCTGCCGGGCCGGATGGCCGCGCGGGGCGTCGTCGCGCGGCTCTCGCGCACCGGCGTGGCGGTGGCCGCGCTCATGGTCGCCGTCGCGGCGACGATTGGGATCGGCGTGATGATCCAGAGCTTCCGGGGGACCGTGGTGAGCTGGCTCGAGACGTCGCTGGTCTCGGACATCTACGTCGCGGCGCCGACTTTGGGCGCGGGCCGTCTGGGCGACTCGACGCTGGATCCAGCCGTGATCGCGAGGGTCCGCGCGACTCCGGGCGTCGCGGAGGTCGGCACGTTCCGCGCGGTGCGCGTCGCGTCGCGATTCGGCCCGACCCAGCTCGGGGCGCTGGAGATCGGCCCTGCCAGCTTCCGTCAGTTCCGGTTCTTGTCCGGCTCGTCGCGGGACGCATGGCCCGCGTTCACCGAGGGGGGCGCGGCCATCGTATCCGAACCCTATGCCTATCGGCACGATCTCGCGGTCGGGAGCACGGTGTGGCTCCACACCGATCGGGGGGAGCACCCGTTCCTGGTCGCCGGCGTCTTTGCCGACTACGGCTCGGACCAGGGCGTGGTCATGGTGAGTCGCCGGACGTATGACGCCAACTGGGACGACCGGGGAGTGTCGTCGCTCGGGCTGATGCTCGCGCCGGGCACCGATCCCGAGGCGGCCGTCGTGATGCTCCGCCAGCGCGTCGGGGACGACCAGGATCTGCTCATCCGACCGAATCGCGCGCTCCGGGAGGCGTCGCTCGAGATCTTCGACCGCACGTTCGCGATCACCGCGGTGCTCCGCGTCGTGGCGACGCTGGTCGCGGTTGTCGGCGTGCTGAGCGCGCTGATGGCGCTCCAGCTGGAGCGCGGTCGCGAGCTGGGTGTCTTGAGAGCGCAGGGTCTCACGCCGCGAGAACTCAGGCGGCTCGTGCTGGCCGAGACGGGTCTCCTCGGGTTGGTCGCGGGGACCCTGGCGGTCCCCGTCGGGATCGGGCTCGCGCTGGCGCTGGTCCACGTGATCAACCGGCGCGCGTTCGGGTGGTCGATCGAAACGATCGTGTCCCCGGGGATCCTGCTCGAGGCCGTCGGACTGGCGGTGCTGGCCGCGCTGGCAGCGGGGGTGTATCCCGCGTGGCGGATGGCACGCACGCCGCCCGCCCCGGCGCTGCGGGAGGAATGACGCGATGAGGGCAGGGGGCTCCGGCGCCGGCCTGCTGGTCGGGGTGCTGGCCACCGTCGCGGCGCTCGGCACCGGTCTCGGCGTCATCATGCGACTTGGCGCCGAGCGGCCGTCCGCGACCGGGCTCGGTGGAACGCTCTCGGTGACCCAGGCGCTCGCGGCCGGAGGCGGGGATGGGTTCGAGCGCGCCTTCGCGCCCCGCCGGTTCGCGTTCCCGGCCGACCACGGTCCCCACCCGACGTTCCAGACGGAGTGGTGGTACTGGACGGGGAATCTTCGCGGCACGGGCCCCGACGGCGCGCCACGGCGCTTCGGATTCCAGCTCACGTTCTTCCGCACGGCGCTCGCGCCATCGGTGACGCCTCGCGGGTCGGCATGGGGCGCGCGCGACGCCTACCTGGCGCATCTCGCGCTGTCGGACGTCGAGACGGGGCGGTTCCGCGCGCGAGACCGCTCTGCGCGGGGTGCCCTCGACCTGGCCGGCGCCATCGCGGATCCGCTCCGGGTGTGGGTCGGGGACTGGATCGCCGAGGGCGGCACGCCCGATGGATGGCCGGTGCGTCTCCGCGCAGGGGAGAGGGAGTTTGGAATCGACCTCGCCCTCTCGGCGGGGAAGCCCCCGGTGCTCCAGGGCGACCACGGGCTGTCGCGGAAGAGCGCGGCGCCGGGGAACGCGTCCTACTACTACTCGCTCACCCGCATGCCGGTCTCCGGGACGGTGCGAGTCGGCGATCAGACGGCTGCGGTCGAGGGCCTGGCCTGGATGGACCGGGAGTGGAGCACGAGCGCTCTGGGTCCTGATCAGGTCGGGTGGGACTGGTTCGCGCTCCAGCTCGACGACGGCCGCGAGCTAATGCTCTATCGGTTCCGCCAGCGCGACGGAGGTATTGCTCCCGAGAGCGCGGGCACGCTCGTCGACGCGGAGGGGACGGCGCGCGCGCTCGACCGTGACGCGGTCCAGGTGCTCGTCATGGATCAGTGGACGAGCCCGCGTGGCGGCACGCGGTACCCCGGGCTCTGGCGGATTCGCGTTCCGAGCGCGGCGCTCGACGTCGTGGTGACACCACTTCTCCGCGATCAGGAGCTGGACCTCTCCGTCCGTTACTGGGAAGGGGCCGTCCGTGTCTCGGGAACCCTCGACGGTCGCGCTGTCGGCGGCTCCGGGTACGTCGAGCTCGTCGGCTACGCGCGGCCCGCGGGGGGATTCGCGGAGGCTGTGCGACAATGACCGCCGAGTCGCGGCGATGCGGGAACCGGCCGCATGTTGCGCCGGCGGGGCGCAGAGGAGACGAGACAATGCGAAGCGCGATGATCGGGCGAGCCGTCGCAGCGGGGCTTCTCCTTGTCGGCGCCACCGCGTGGGGCGATGGCCCCACGCCGTCGACCACCCCGCCACCCGGGCCGCCGTCGGCAGAGCGCCAATTCCAGGAGGGCCTCGACGCCCAGAAGAAGAAGGACTGGCGGCGGGCGTCCCAGGCGTACGAGGCGGCGGTCAAGCAGCGTGACGCCTTCCCGGAGGCGTGGAACGGCCTCGGGTATTCGCTCCGCCAGCAGGGGAAGTACCCGGAGGCGATCAAAGCCTACGAGCGGGCGCTCAAGCTTCGCCCCGACTACGCGGAGGCGCTCGAGTACCTCGGCGAGGCCTACGTGAAGATGGGCAAGCTCGACGATGCCCGCGCCGTGCTGGCCCGGCTCGAGCCGCTCGACAAGAAGGAGGCCGCGGAGCTTCGCGCGGCCATCGACAAGGCGAAGCCGTAATCGTGCCGATGGACGCCTGACATGGCCGGACGCGAGACGGCGACGCCGATCGGCAGCGATCTCGAGCGCGAGCTGCGCGCGGTCGTCGAGGGCGAGGTCCGCTTCGACACGTACTCCCGGCTCCTCTACTCGACCGACGCCTCGATGTACCAGGTGGAGCCGATCGGAGTCGTCCTGCCGCGCTCGACGGACGATGTCCAGGCCGTCCTCGAGCTGGCGAACCGGTACAACGTTCCAGTCCTGCCGCGGGGCGGGGGCACCAGCCTCATCGGGCAGACCGTCAACCACGCGGTGGTGCTGGACTTCTCCAAGTTCATGAACCGGGTCCTGGAGGTGAACCAGGAGGAACTCTGGTGCCGCGTCCAGCCCGGGGTGATCCAGGACGAGCTGAACGCCCACGTGCGCCCGATGGGTCTCCTGTTCGGGCCGGACACCTCGACCTCGAACCGCGCCACGATCGGCGGGATGTCGGGCAACAACTCGGCCGGCTCTCACTCGATCGCCTACGGCAAGACCATCGACCACGTGCTCGAGCTCACGTGTCTCTTGGCCGACGGGTCGGAGATCGTCCTCCGGGACCTGACGCCGGCCGAGCTCGAGACCAAGTGCCGGGCCGACGGCCTCGAGGGTCAGATCTACCGGGAGGTGCGGCGGCTGGTCGGCCAGCATGCCGACGAGATCCGCGCGCGATACCCGAAGCTCATGCGCCGGGTGTCCGGATACAACCTCGACGAGTTCGTGAAGCCCCAGCCGTTCGGGCTCCACCGTCTGGCGGTCGGTTCGGAGGGGACGCTGGTCGCGGTGGTCGAGATGAAGATGCGGCTGGTCCGGCGGCCGAAGTTCACGGCTCTCGACGTGATCCACTACGACGACCTCCAGGCCGCGCTGGAATCGTCCGTGGACCTCCTGACGACCGGACCGTACGCGGTCGAGGTCACCGACAAGATGATTCTCGACCTCGCGCGGGAAAACATCGAGCAGCGAGCCCGCATGGGGTTCGTCCAGGGCGATCCCGCCGCCATCATGATCGTCGAGTACTCCGGCGAGAGCGAGGCGGAGGTGCGCGCCAAGGTCGAGGCGCTCGAATCTCTTCGCGCGCGGAAGCGCATCGGCTACGCCGCCCACATCGCCTACGACGCCGCCGAGCAGCAGTCCATCTGGAAGCTCCGCAAGGCGGGGCTCGGCCTCCTCCTCGGGACGAAGGGCGACCGGAAGCCGATCGCGTTCGTCGAGGACACCGCCGTCGATCCGGCCAAGCTCGGGCCGTTCATCGATCGATTTCGCGGGGTGCTGGACCGGCACGGTGCGCGCGCCGGCTACTACGGCCACTGCTCGGTGGGGTGCCTGCACATCCGCCCCCTGATCAACCTGAAGGACGCGGGCGAGATCCGGAAGATGCAGGCGATTGCCGCGGAGATCACCGCGCTGGTGATGGAGTTCGGCGGCGGGCTCTCCGGCGAGCACGGCGACGGACGCGCCCGCAGCCCGTTCAACGAGACGCTGTACGGCCCCCGGCTCTATGACGCCTTCCGCCAGGTGAAGCGGACCTTCGATCCGAAGGGCATCCTGAATCCAGGGAACATCGTGGATGCGCCTCCGATGACCGAGCATCTCCGGTACGGGCCGGACTATCGGGCGTGGGAGCCGGAGACCCTTCTCGACTTCTCGGGTCCCGGCGGATTCGCCGGGGCGGTTGAGATGTGCAACGGCATCGGGGTCTGCCGGAAGAAGCTCGAGGGGACGATGTGCCCCTCGTACATGGCGACGCTCGACGAGGAGCACTCGACGCGCGGGCGCGCCAACGCCCTCCGCGCGGTGCTGTCCGGCAAGGTGCCGCGGTCCGAGTTCACCGGCCGCCGGCTCTACGAGGTGCTCGACCTCTGCCTCGAGTGCAAGGCGTGCAAGGCGGAGTGCCCCGCCAACGTCGACATGGCCAAGATCAAGTACGAGTTCCTCGCCCACTACTACCGGGCGAACGGTCTCCCGCTGCGCAACCGACTGTTCGGGCGGATCCACGCGCTCGCCCGGGTGGGGTCGGCGCTCGCTCCCATCTCGAACTGGATCATGCGCTCCGCGCCTCACCGCTGGCTTCTCGAGCGCGTGGCCGGCATCGACCGGCGGCGCCCGCTGCCGACGTTCGCAGCGCAGTCGTTCGAGGGATGGTTTCGGCGCCACACGCCCGAGGGCGCCGGATCGCGCGGGGAGGTCGTGCTCTTCCACGACACGTTCAACACCTACCAGACGCCGGGCGTCGCGATCGCTGCGACCCGCCTCTTGGAGGGGCTCGGGTACCGGGTGGTGCTTGCCGATCGCGGATGCTGCGGGCGGCCGATGATCTCCAAGGGCATGCTGGACGAGGCGCGCCGGGTCGCCGCCGACAACATCGCCCGACTCGCCCGCCAGGCGCGCCAGGGCCGGCCGATCGTCGGGCTCGAGCCCTCGTGCCTCCTCACGCTCCGTGACGAGTACCCGGAGCTCGTCCGGACCGAGGACGCCCGGATCGTCGCGCGCCAGAGCCTGCTGCTGGAGGAGTTCCTCCAGCGTGAGTGGGCGAAGGGCGAGCGCCCGCGATTCGACGCCAAAGGACGCGCGGCGCTCCTCCATGGTCACTGTCATCAGAAGGCGCTGGTTGGGACGGCTCCCACCGTGGCGGTCTTGAAGGCGGCAGGTTACCGCGTGACCGAGGTCGACGCCGGCTGCTGCGGCATGGCGGGATCCTTCGGGTTCGAGGCCGAGCACTACGATCTGTCCATCAAGATCGCGGAACGCCGCCTCGCGCCGGCCGTCCGGGCCGCGGGCGCGGACGTCGCCGTCTGCGCGCCGGGAATTTCCTGTCGCCAGCAGGTGGAGCACACGGCGGGACGGGTGCCGAAGCACCCGGCCGAGCTCCTCTGGGAGGCCCTCGCGAAGTAGCCCGTCACGCCGCGGGCGCGGCGCGGCGTCTCACCAGACCGAGATCGGCAGCGGAAGTCCGTCCAGCAGCGCCGGATCCAGCGGTGCGCGCGGAGGCGCTCCGGCGTCCTCGAGCAGCGCGTGGAGCTGGCGCAGATGCTGGAGCGCGTGCCAGGTCGTGCGCTCGAGGAGCTCGTGCCCCGTCTGGGGCCCGTAGTAGGTCTCGACGGTCCCCGCGATCGGGTCCTCGGTCTGGAGCCACGACTGCAGCGCGGCCCGGACGGCCTTCCCGTAACCGGCGACGGCGGGTCCGTCCGGCAACCCGTCCGGGGCCATCTCCCCGAACCACGTCGAGGGGAGCCGACGCTCGAACATGGCATCGCGCACCGAGAGCCCCACGCGAAAGAGGTGATAGGCGAGCTGGTGGAGCGAGCGGTCGCGCCCCGGGTGTTGCAGGCCGAGATGGCGAGGCTCCACGGTCTCGATGAGACGGCCGGCCGCGGCGAGGACGCGATCGAGGCGCTCCGCGAGGACACGCGGGGAGAGCCGCTCGCCGCCGTCGTAGCGGACGCCGACGAGCGCCGCCACCGCGCGGGGATTCCAGCCGTGCACGACGGCGTCGCCGAGTACGACCGCGGGGACCGTGGGCACTCCGAGCCGATCGAGCTCGGCACGGGCGCCCGGCTCGGCCGCGACGTCGACGGAGTCGAACGTCACTCCCCATGACGAGAGCAACTCTCTCGTCTTGGCGCAGGAGCTTCAGCCGGGGCGGTGGTAGAGGATCGCT
>CAYXBJ010000044.1:0-67154 GCA_964463175.1 uncultured bacterium | reverse complement strand
GGTGCTCGCGCTTCGGGAGCAGGAACAGGCGGGGATCGATGTCGTGACCGACGGGGAGCAGACTCGCCGCCACTTCGTCCACGGCTTTGCCGAGCGGCTCGAGGGCATCGATCCGACGCGCCGGACCCGAATTGGTATCCGAGGCGACCGCTACGTCGCCGAGGTGCCGACGGTCGTCGGCCCGGTTCGCCGTCCGGTGTCGGTCCACGCTGCGGAGGCTGCGTTCGCGCGAACCAGCACGACCCGGCGGCTCAAGTGGACCCTCCCAGGACCGATGACCCTCGTCGACACGGTGGCGGACACGCACTACGGGGACCGGGCGCGGCTCGCCCTCGACGTGGCCGCGGCCCTCAACGCGGAGGCGCGCGAGCTGGCGGCGCTCGGCGTCGACGCGATCCAGTTCGACGAGCCCGCGTTCAATGTCGACGCGTACGCGCGCGACGTCGAGAGCTGGGGCATTCCGGCCCTCGAGCGAGCGATCGAGGGCCTCCGGTGCGACACCGCCGTCCACATCTGCTACGGGTACGGCATCAAGGCGAACGTCGACTGGAAGGCCACCCTGGGCGACGAATGGCGGCAGTACGAGCGGACGTTTCCGCTGCTGGCCCGGAGCGGGATCGGCCAGGTCTCGCTCGAGTGCGCGGCCTCGCGCGTGCCGCTCACGCTGCTGCGCCTCCTGGACGGGAAGGACGTCCTCGCTGGGGTGATCGACGTCGCGAGCCATCGCGTCGAGACGCCCGAGGAGGTGGCCGATACGATCCGCCGGGTGCTGAAGCACGTGCCGGCGTCGCGGCTCCTGCCGTGCACCAACTGCGGGATGGCGCCGCTCCCCCGCGAGGTGGCGCGGGGCAAGCTCCGAGCCCTCGGGCTCGGCGCGGCCCTGGTTCGCGCGGAACTCGGCTGAACGCGCCGCGCGGGCCAACGTCACGGCCCGTAGGCCGCGCTCGGCGTCGGTTGCTCGTCCGCTCCCCTCATAGGTACCCGGCGCAGGGGCGCGCCGGCAGCGGCAGGAGCTTACCGCGAGTCGCCGGAAGGCGTGTCTGCGGCGCTACCCCTTGACGGCGCCGGCGGTGAGGCCAGCGACGTAGTACTTCACGAAGAACGAGTAGATGAGGGCGACGGGCACGGAGCCGAGCAGCGCGCCGGCCATCAACTGCCCCCAGTAGAAGGCGTCCCCGCGGATCAGCTCGCCGACGACGCCGATCGGCACGGTGCGCACGCTCGAGCGGCTGAGGAAAAGCAGCGCGTACAGGAACTCGTTCTGGGACAGCGTGAAGGCGAAAATGCCGGCGGACAGGAAGCCGGGCGTGCAGAGAGGAAGAATCACGCGGGTCATCGCGCGCCAGCGGCTGGCGCCATCGATCAGCGCCTGCTCTTCCAGCTCCTTTGGCACCGTCTTGAAGTACCCCATCAGGAGCCAGGCGATGAAGGGCACGAGCAGCGTGGGGTATGTCAGCATCACGGCGCTGAGCGTGTTGCCCAGCTTCAGCCGGCCGACGAGGTCGGCCATGGGAACGAAGAGCAGCGTCTGCGGGATCAGATAGGTGACGGCGACGGCGACCGCCAGCAGCGGGGCGCCGCGAAAGCGCAGTCGCGCCAGCGGATACGCGAGCATGGTCCCGAGCAGGAGCGAGATGAGGGTCGCGACCACCGCCACCAGCATCGTGTTGGCGATCCAGATCAGGAAGTTCGTCTCCTGGAGCAGGCTGATGTAGTGCACCAGCGACGGGTGCCGGATGGCCAGCGGCATGGCCTTGGGATCGTACAGCTCGGCGTTGGTCTTGAGCGACGTCGCGGCCATCCACGCGAACGGAAACAGCGCCAGCACGAGGAACAGCGCCAGCGGCAGCCACAGCCCGAAGAGCCGCCTCTGCCAGGTCAGCTCGCCGACCATCGATCAGTCCTTGCGCACGTAGAAGGTGAGCCACACCAGCATCAGGCCCAGCACCGGCACCATGCTGAGCGCCACCGCCGAGCCGAGACCCATTTTCCCCGCCCCCATGCTCAGGCTGTAGGCGTAGGTGGCCATCAGATGCGTGGAATTGGCGGGGCCGCCGCCGGTGAGCACGTAGACGAGCTGGAAGTCGAAGAAAGTGATGATGACCGAGAAGGCGGTCACGATGAAGATCACCGGCAAGAGCGAGGGCAGCGTAACGTAGCGGAACCGGCCCCACGTCCCGGCGCCATCGATCGTCGCCGACTCGTGCAGCTCGGTCGGGATGGTCTGCAGGCCCGCGAGGATCGAGATACCGAAGAACGGCAACCCGCGCCAGGTGTTGACCATGATGATCGAGGTCATGGCCAGGGCCGGCGTGCCGAGCCAGGACGGTCCCGTCTTCGCCAGCCCGCTCACGACCAGCAGCCGGTTGAACAGGCCCATCCCGGGGTCGAGGATCCACTGCCAGGCCACGGTGCTCAGCACCGTGGGCACGATGAACGGGAGCAGGAGCATCGCGCGGGTGAAGGCCTTCAGTCGGAAGTTCTGGTTCATCACGAGGGCCATGCCGAGCCCGCCGGAGGCCTTCAGCACGGTCGCAACCGACGTGAAGAGGAGCGTATTCCGGACCGCCTGCCAGAAGATGGGGTCATTCGAGAGCTTGCTGAAGTTGCCCAGGCCCACGAAGGTGGCGGACTGGGCCACTTCCCGGTGGAAGAAGCTCAGGTACACCCCGTAGAAGAACGGATAGCCCAGGAAGCCCAGCAGGAACAGCAGGGGCGGCGTCAGCATCAGCCAGCTGAACACCGCTTCCCGCTCCACGAACGCGGAGAGCCGCCCCAGTCGGAGCCGATGGTGGGCCGGCGTCTCCAGCGCGGTCGCCGGAGACGCCCCGATGACTCGGCTCATTCTACCCGTAGATCTGCTTGAGCTGGGCGACCGCCTCCGCGATGACGCCCTTGGTCGACGCGCCCGTGCAGGCTTTGGTGAACATGTCGATCACCACCCAGCGGTTGATCACTTCCCCGTGCTGGCGAGTGGGCGGCGCCGGCCACGACGTCAGCTTCCCGGTCTCAAGGACCTTCTGGAACGGCTTGACGCGCGGCTCGATGTCCCACTCCGACACCTTGTCGAAGCCGTGCAGGAACGGCGCGTAGTACATGTCCCCCGAGGCGATCCAGGGGCGGTAGATCTTGGGATCCATGGTCCACCGCAGGAAGTCCTTGGCGGCCTGGACGTCCGTGCTGTGGGCGAACACGCCGTGCGTCACGGGCACGAGCGCGTGATGGCGGCCGTGGGGCCCCTTCGGGTTGAGGGCGTGGTCGATCACCTTGCCCATCTCCGGCAGGTCTCGCTTCGCCGAGACCATGATGCTGTAGGCGTTGTTGGTGCACGAGATCTGGCTGGTCAGGAAGGCCTTGTTGTTGCCCGGATCAAGCCACCCGATGCAGTCCTCGATGCAGGCTTCCTTGTAGAGGCGCTTCACGTACTCGACGACCTTCGCAGTCTCGCTGGTGTCGAGCGCGACTCTCTTGCCGTCCTTGTCCATCACCGTCACGCCGTGTGACCAGAGCAGCGGGTAGAGCCACGAGTAATTGTCGGCGAAGCCATGCCCCATCGACATGCCGAAGGGGTGCCCCTTGGCCTTCAGCTTGATGCCCGCCTCCAGAAACTCGTCCCAGGTATCGGGGAACGTCTTGATCCCGGCCTCCTCGAACCAGTCCTTCCGGTACACCATCAGCTGGCCGATGTTCCCGTGGGGCACGGACTTCCACTTGCCCTTGTCAATGGAGAGGGCCTTGACCTCGTCGTACCAGCCACCCTGCTCCTTGCCCACCCCCTCGGCGATATCCGAAACGTCTACCAAAGCCTCGCGATAGAGCCACTCCTGCTGGGTCCAGGCCAGGTCCGCCCCGGACTTGTTCTCGACCATCGAGACCAGCTGGGGCACCGCGCCGCCCCCGGCGGCCTGGACCAGGTACTCGATCTTGATGCCGGTCGCCTTCTCGTAGGCAGGCGCCACGACCTTGATGAAGTGCTCGTCGAAGTTCTTCACGTAGGCGCTCTCGCGCGCAAACGTGATGGACACCGGCTTGGCCTGGACCCGACGGGCGATCCAAGGGGCCCCGCTGATGGTGGCCGCTCCGGCGGCAAGCGTCAGGAACTGGCGACGGGTGGGCTTGGTCCGAGCGGGCTGTGCCATGGATGTCCCCCTATACGGAACGTGGGTGAAACCTCAGGCATCCGGCCGCGTCGGTAACGATGGTCCCCCGGTGGCGGGGGAAAGGTCAAGACCTTCGCAACTGGCCACCGCACGCCGGCGAGGCGGGAGCTCGGGGGGGCTTCCACCTGAGCGCGAGCCGCGGCGGACGGAGGCGACCGCCCCGACCACGCCCCCCCACCCGGCGGATCCCGGAATCGCGCCGCGCCGGCCTTCTCCGGGGCCCTCGGCCTCGACAACACGCAACCCCCTGTCTAGGATAGCGATCAATGGACGCCACCCTGACCGGCGAGACGGTGGAACTCCTGCAGCAGCTCATCCGCAACCGGTGCATCAACGACGGCACCGTTCTGTCGGGCCAGGAGGTGCGCAACAGCGACACGCTGCGCAGCTATCTCGAGGGCAGTGGCCTGGACGTGGAGGTCTACCAGCCGGCGCACGCGCCGGGGCGCACCAGCCTGGTGGCTCGCATCGAGGGCCGCGATCCCACGGCGCCGACGCTCTGCCTGATGGGCCACACCGACGTGGTGCCGGTGAATCCCAAGACCTGGACCCACGACCCGTTCGGGGGCGAGCTGATCAACGGCGAGGTCTGGGGGCGGGGCGCGATCGACATGCTGAATCTCACCGCCTCGCAGGCGGTCGTCCTCAGGGCACTGGCGCGGAGACCCGGCGGGTGGCGGCCTCGCGGCACGCTGGTCTACCTCGCCTGCGCCGACGAAGAGGCCGGCGGCGCGCTCGGCGCCGGGCACGTCGTCGATCGGCACTGGGACGCGCTCCGCGCCGATTACTGCCTCACCGAGAACGGCGGCACGGTGAGCCGCGGCCCCGACGGTGTCGACGCCGTCACGGTGCACGTCGGGGAGAAGGGCGTCGCCTGGCGGCGCCTGCGCGTCAAGGGCACGCCCGGTCACGGCTCGATGCCCTACGGGTCGGACAACGCGCTGGTCAAGGCCGCCCAGGTCGTGAGCCGGCTGGCCGACTACCGGCCCTCGCCCTACGTGGACGAGCTGTGGCGCACATTCGTGGACACCCTGCCGCTCGATCCGGAGATGAAGGCGGCGCTGACGGACCCGGACCGCGTCGAAGAGTCCATCGCGAAGCTGTCCCCGAATCTGGCCCGGCTCGCCTGGTCGGCCACCCACACGACGTTCTCGCCGAACGTCTGCCACGGCGGCGTGAAGACGAACGTGATCCCCGACACGATCGAGGTGGAGGTCGATATCCGGACCGTCCCCGGCGACACCGACGACGAGGTGCGGCGCCATCTCGACAAGGCGCTCGGCGGCCTGGTCGACGACGTCGAGTTCGAGCCCCTCTTCTCGAAGCCCGCCTCCGTCTCGCCCACCGACACCCCGCTCTGGGACGTGCTCCGCCGGGTGGCGAGCGCGCACTATCCGGGCGCGCGGCTCCTGCCCCGGATGATCGTGGGATTCACCGACGCGCCCTATTTCCGGCAGAAGGGCGCGGTGGCCTACGGCTTCGGCCTGTTCTCGCGGGCCCTCACCGCGGAGGCCATGAGCGGGCGGTTCCACGGCAACGACGAGCGGGTCGACGTGGAGTCGCTCGCGCTCACCACGCAGGCCTGGCTCGAGGTCTGCGAGCAGCTCCTCGGCTAGCCGTTCCGCCATGACGGCGACCGTCGAGACCGCGCGGGGACCGCTGCCGACGTCCGAGCTCGGTCCGACGCTGATGCACGAGCACATCGTCACCCGCTCGCCGGGCGTGCAGGAGAACTGGCCGCACCTCTGGGACCGCGCGGGCATTCTGGCGATCGCCGAGCGCAAGATGGCGGACCTCCACGCCCGGGGCATCCGCGCCATCGTGGATCTCACGACCGTCGACCTCGGCCGGGACATCGAGCTCATCGCCGACGTCGCGCGGCGCTCGCGCGTGCACGTCATCGTCGCGACCGGGGTCTGGTGGATGCCGCCGCGGTTCTTCAACACCCACGGCGTGGACGAGGTGGCCGCCCTCTTCGTCCGCGACATCACCCGGGGCATCGGCGCCAGCGGGATCAAGGCGGCCATCATCAAGTGCGCGACCGACACCGCGGGCGTCACGCCGGTCATCGAGACCATCCTGCGCGCCACCGCTCGCGCCCAGAAGGCGACCGGGGTCCCGATCTCGACCCACACCTGGGCCGCGGGGCGCACCGGCTTCGTCCAGCAGGCGATCTTCGCCCAGGAGGGCGTCGATCTCCGCCGGGTCGTCATCGGTCACAGCGGCGACAGCGAGGATCTCGACTACCTGCGCGCGCTGATGGAGCGCGGGAGCACGATCGGGATGGACCGGTTCGGGCTGGAGCACTACCTGCCGACGGCCAAGCGCGTCGAGGTCATCGCCCGGCTCTGCGCCGAGGGCTATGCCGGCCGCATGGTGCTCTCGCACGACGCCAACTGCTGGAGCGACACGCTCTCCGAGGACGACAAGCGACGGACGCGGCCCTCCTGGCACTACAACCACATCCCGGACGACATCCTGCCCGCGCTCCGCCAGGCGGGCGTGAGCCAGTCGCAGCTCGACCAGATGCTGATCGAGAACCCGCGGGCGATCTTCGAGGGGGGTGCGCGATGACTCGACGGTGCCATGGTCTCCGTGCCGGCCTCTTCCTCCTGCTGACCGTTCTCGGCCTGGTCGCGAGCGCGGCGATCCCGGCCGCGGCCGAGGAGACCGTGGTGCTCGCCGGCGGGTGCTTCTGGGGCGTGCAAGGCGTCTTCCAGCGAGTCAAGGGGGTGACCCGCGCGGTGTCCGGATACGCGGGCGGCTCGGCGGCCGCGGCCCACTACGAGCTCGTGAGCCGCGGCACGACGGGCCACGCCGAGTCGGTGCAGGTCACCTACGACCCGGCGCGGGTCTCCTACGCGCAGCTCCTGCAGGTGTTCTTCACGGTGGCGCACGATCCCACGCAGCTCAACCGGCAGGGCCCCGACGTGGGCACCCAGTACCGATCGGTGATCTTCTACGCCACGGCGGAGCAGAAGACGGGCGCGGACGTGTACATCGGACAGCTGGCGGCGTCGAAGGCATTCCCGCGCGCGATCGTGACGCAGGTCGTCCCGCTGGCCGGGTTCTACCCGGCCGAGGACTACCACCAGGACTACCTCAACCGGAATCCCAACGAGCCCTACATCGTGTACAACGACTGGCCGAAGATCGACCACTTGCGGAAGCAGTTCCCCGCCCTGTACGTCGAGCGGTAAGCGCGCGGGCCCCGGAGTGAGGCGCGCCCCGGGACCGGCGCCCGCCTGCTCCGGCGATCCCGCGGCTACTGGGGCTTGAACTCCCGGATCGGCCGCACCTCGACGCTGCCGACGCGCGCCGACGGGATCCGGGAGGCGACCTGGATGGCGTCGTTCAGGTCCCGGGCCTCGATCAGATAGAACCCGCCCAGCTGCTCCTTCGTCTCGGCGAAGGGACCGTCGGTGGCGGACACTCGGCCGCCGCGCACGCGGACCGTGGTGGCCGTGTGGACGGGCTGGAGAGCCTCACCCCCGAGGTAGTGGCCGCTCTTCCGGATCCCCTCGGTGAAGGCGAAGTACTCCTTGGTGAAGGCCTCGGCCTCCGGCGTGGGCCGGGCGCTCATTCGCTTCTCGTCGTCGTAGATCAGACATAGGTACCGCATGGCTCCCTCCCTGGTCGCGCTCGTGGGCTCGACGGCCGCGGGGCGCGATCACTCCATAGTCGTTCGGAGCGGCGCCGGATCGACAGGGCCCTGCGCGCGGCGGGCGCCGCGGGGCTAGGAGGCGGGCGCGGCGTGCTGGGAGGCGGGCGGCACGGCCACCGGCGCCCGCCGCCGGCCGAGCCACTCCCGGAACGATTCCAGATACGTGTAGACGACCGGCGTGATGTAGAGCGTCAGGAGCTGGGAGCACATCAGCCCGCCGACCACGGCCAGACCGAGCGGGCGCCGCGCCTCGCCCCCCGCGCCGAGGCCCAGGGCGATCGGCAGGGTTCCCATGAGCGCGGCCATGGTCGTCATCATGATCGGCCGGAAGCGGAGGAGGCAGCCCTCGTAGATGGCGTCGCGCGCCGCCTTGCCGTGCTCGCGCTGCGCCTCGAGCGCGAAGTCGATCATCATGATCGCGTTCTTCTTGACGATGCCGATCAGCATGATGATGCCGACGAACCCGTACAGGTCCAGGCCCAGCCGGAAGACGAGAAGCGTGAGCAGGGCGCCGAAGCCGGCGGCGGGCAGTCCCGACAGGATCGTCAGCGGATGGAGGAAGCTCTCGTAGAGGATCCCGAGCACGATGTAGATGACGAGCACCGCGACGATGAGCAGCAGCCCGAGGCCGCGGAGCGAGGACTGGAAGACCTGGGCGGTCCCCTGGAAGCTCGACGTCACGGTGATCGGCATGCCAAGCTCGCGGCGCGCCTGCTCCACGCGGGCGACCGCGTCGCCCAGGGCGACGCCCGGCGCCAGGTTGAACGAGAGGGTGACCGCCGGCAGCTGCCCCAGATGCGAGACGGTCAGCGGGCCGAGGCCGGGCCGGAGGCGCGCGACCGCGCCCAGTGGGATGAGCTGACCGTTGGCGGCCGGGGCCAGCGACGCCGAGTTCAGCGCGCGGATGTACAGCTGCGAGAGCGCGGCGGGATCCCGCTGGTACTCCGGCAGGAGCTCCATGATGACCCAGTACTGATTGGTCGGCGCATAGATCGTGGAGACCTGGCGGGACCCGTAGGCGTCGAAGAGCGCGTTCTCGATCTGGTCGGCGGTCACGCCGAGCGCCGAGGCGCGGTCGCGGTCGATGTCGACCACCACCTGGGGGCTGGTGATCTGGAGATCGGTCGTGACGTCCTGGAAGCCGGGAATCGACCGCAGCTTCGCCTCGAGCAGCGGCGCCCAGTGGTACAGCTCCGTGGTGTCGGCGTCCTGGAGCGTGTACTGATACTGGCTCTTGGTCACCTGGCCGCCGACCTGGATCGTCGGCAGGTTCTGGAGGTACACGCGCACGCCCGGCACCACGGTCAACTTCGGGCGCAGCGCCTGGATGATCTGGTCGGCGGAGAGGTGACGCTCGGTCCGCGGCTTGAGCGAGATGATCAGGCGGCCCGTGTTCGCGGTGTTGCCGCCACCCGCGCCCACCGAGGACATGAACGCGTCGACATTGGGATCTCGCGCGACGATGGCGGCGACCGACCGCTGATGCTCGACCATCGAGGCGAAGGAGATGTCCTGGGGCGCTTCCACGAAGCCGATGATCCGTCCAGTGTCCTCGCTCGGGAGGAAGCCCTTCGGGATCGCCACGAAGAGGTAGCCGGTGGCCACGAGGACGACCCCCGACACGAGCATAGTGATCCCGCGGTGCGCGAGGACCAGGCCCAACGTCCAGCGGTACGTCGCCAGCATCCCGTCGAAGAAGCGCTCGGAGACCTGGTAGAGGCGGCTGTGCGCCTGTCCGTGGCTGGATCGGAGGAAGCGACTGCACAGCATGGGGGTGAGCGTGAGCGACACCAGCCCCGACACCAGCACCGCAGCGCCGATGGTCACCGCGAACTCGTGGAGGAGCCGGCCGATCACGCCGCCCATGAACAGCAGCGGGATGAAGACAGCGGCCAGCGAGACCGTCATCGAGACGATCGTGAAGCCGATCTCCCGCGAGCCGATCAGCGCCGCCGTCATGGCGTCCTTGCCCATCTCCATGTGGCGGACGATGTTCTCGAGCATGACGATGGCGTCGTCCACGACGAACCCGACCGACAGGGTCAGCGCCATGAGAGACAGGTTGTCGAGGCTGTAGCCGAGGAGGTACATCACCACGAACGTCCCCGCGATCGACATCGGCAGGGCCAGGCTCGGGATCACCGTCGCGGAGAGGTTCCGCAGGAAGAGGAAGATGACCAGGATGACGAGCCCGATGGCCAGGAGCAAGGTGAACTGGACGTCCTCGACCGAGTTGCGAATCGACTGCGACCGATCGTAGAGAATCGCCAGGGACACCGCCGCGGGGATCTGCGCGCGGAAGGCGGGCAGCAGGCTCTTGATCGCGTCCACCACCGCGACCGTGTTGGTCCCCGGCTGGCGCTGGATGGCTAGCACGATGGCCCGCGTGTCCCCGAACCAGCTCGCCACCTTGTCGTTCTGGACGCTGTCGATGACGCGGCCCAGCTCCTCCAGGCGGACGGGGTTGCCGTTCCGGTAGGCGACGATCAGCGGGCGGTAGGCGGCGGCGTTGAGGAGCTGGCCGCTCGCCTGCACGGTGACCGTCTGGTGCGCACCCTGCAGCGCCCCGGTCGGGACGTTGACGTTGCCGCTCTCGAGCGCCTGCTCGACGTCGTCGATCCCGAGCCCCCGGGAGGCGAGCCTCGTGGGATCGAGCTGCACCCGCACCGCGTACTGCTGGGAGCCGAAGACCTGGACCTGGGCGACGCCATTGACCATGGAGATCCGCTGAGCCAGCTGGGTCTCCGCGTACTCGGCGACGGTCGAGAGCGGCAGGGTCGGTGAGCTGAGGGCCAGGTAGAGGATCGCCTGGTCGGCCGGATTGACCTTGCGGAACGACGGGGGCGTCGGCATGCCCGGCGGGAGCTGCCGCTGCGCGAGGGAGATGGCGGACTGGACGTCCTGGGCCGCAGCGTCGATGTTGCGGTCGAGCGAGAACTGGATCGTGATCTGGGTGGTGCCCTGCGAGCTCGTCGACGTCATGTTGTCGATGCCGGCAATCGTGGAGAGCTGCTTCTCCAGCGGCGTCGCCACCGACGAGGCCATGGTGTCGGGGTTCGCGCCAGGGAGCGACGCCGACACCTGGATGGTCGGGAAGTCCACGTTCGGGAGGTCGCTCACCGGGAGGACCCGGTAGCCCATGATGCCGAAGAGGAGAATGCCCGCCATGATCAGCGTCGTCATGACCGGCCGGCGGATGAAGATCTCGGTCATCCGTTGACCTTCGATCCGGACGCCGGCGCCGCGCCCGGGACGCCCCCCGGGGCGGCCGGCGCGGGCCGGATCTCGACTCGCGCCCCCGGTACCAGCCGCAGCTGGCCATCGGTCACGACGCGCTCCCCGGGTCGGACGCCCTGGTCGAGGACGGCCTCCGGGCCCTGAGTGGCCCGGAGCACGACCGGGCGGACCTCGACCGTGTCATCCGGCTTCACCACGAACACGTACTGGCCGTTCTGGCCGGTCTGAACGGCCTGGACCGGCACGACGACCGCGTGCGGATCGATCGTCAGGGTGAGGACGACGCTCGCGAACTGTCCCGGCCACAGCGCGCCCTCGGTGTTCGGCACCGTCGCCTTCAGCTGGATCGTGCCGGTCGTGGCGTCGACCGCGTTGTCGACGAAGGTCACCCGGCCGCGGGCGGACGCCATGCCGGCGCCCTGTGGCTGCACCTCCACCTCGAGCGGGCCGGCGGCCATGTGCTGACGGATATCGGGCAGCGACCGCTCGGGCACGCCGAAGGCCACGTAGATCGGGCGCGTCTGCGCGATCGTGACGAGCACCGGCACGTCGTTTGCTTTCACGAGATTGCCGGGCTGGACCATCAGGTTGCCGGTACGGCCGTCGATGGGCGAGTGCACCTCCGTGTATTCCAGCTGGAGTCGCGCGCTCTCCACGGCGGCCTCGTCCGCGAGGATGAATGCCTTGGCATTCTCGACGGCCGCCTGGTCGGCGTCCACCGTTGCGGCCATCGCCTCGAGGCTCGTGTGGATCTGGTCGGCCTGCTCGCGCGCGACGTATCCCTGCTCCGCCAGCTTGGCGTAGCGGCGGTCCTCGACCCGGGCGTTCTCGAGCTGCGCCCGGTCGCGGACCACGGCGGCCTCCGCCTGGCGCAGCTGGGCCTGCGCCTGCCCCAGGTTGGCCTGGGCCTGCTGGAGGGCGGCCTGAAGCGGCCGCCGGTCAATCGTGAACAGGAGGTCGCCCTTCTGGACGTCCTGGCCCTCGCGGAAGTGCACGGTCATGAGCTGCCCGCTGATCTGGGGCTTGATCTGGATGATGGAGATCGCCTGAACCGTCCCGATCGCGCGGATCTGGGTGGGCATCGGCTTCTCGACGGCGGTGCCGACGACGACCGGCACCGGGGGCGGACCCGGCGGGTGCGCGGATTCCTTTCCCCCGGCCGGATCCGAGCAGCCGGACCCGACGCCGGCCAGGATCAGTGCCGCCACGAGCAATGCGGAGTGCTGTCGAAGACGCGCCATCGGCTCCATTCCCTCGTGTATGACGCGAAACACCCGTCGATTCTTCGCTGCACGATACCCGGGCCCCTTGCGGGTGTCAACGGATATAGTTAGACTATGACACTATTTCAATGTGACGACATAGGGGGCCACATGGCGTCGCCAGACGACTGCGCGCGGAACATGCTGGAGGTCGTGCCGCTGGTGGTCCGAACGCTCCGGGCCACGATGCGGCAGCACCGAGGAACCAATCTCTCCGTGCCCCAGTTCCGGTCTCTGGGGTACCTCTCGCGCGAGGCCGGCGCCTCGCTGTCGGCCGTCGCCGAGCACGTGGGCCTGACGCTGCCGTCCATGTCGAAGATGATCGACGGTCTCGTCGCCCGGGGCCTGGTCGGCCGCGGCATCTCCACCCGCGACCGCCGGCAGGTCACCCTGGCGCTGTCGCCGCTCGGCCGGGCCACCCTGCGCACGGCCCGCGCCCGGACCCAGGCTCGCCTGGCGGAGATACTCGGCGCCCTGTCCGAGACCGAGCGGGCCACGGTGACCCGCGCGATGCACGCGCTCCGACCGGTGTTCGAGCCCGGGAGCCGGAGCGGCCTCGCGCAACGGCCCCTGCCGCGGCGCGAGTTCCGCCGTCACGCGGCGCCCGCCCCGCGAGGCTCCGCCGCGCCCGCGCTGCGCCGTCAAGCCTGACGCCGGCGGTGGCCGCAACTCGGCGATCGCCGCCGAGGAGCGCGCGCCGCACCGGCTCGAGGCGCCCCGCGAGACGGGCCGTCGGCGCGCCCGCCTGGAGAAGCGATGACGGCTGCGCGTCCTGGCGCGCTGATCCGGCCTGCGGTATCGTCGACCCCGGACGGCGTCACGCGAGACACCGGTTCATGACGGCGCCCGGAGGGCACACGTGCAAGCCATCCTCGTGCATCGGTTCGGCGGACCCGAGGTCCTGACCCTGGAGAGCGTGCCGACGCCCACGCCGGCCGCCGGACAGGTCCTCGTTCGCGTCCACGCCGCGGGCGTGAATCCGTTTGACACGTACATGCGGGCCGGCACCTACGCGATCAAGCCGCCGCTGCCGTACACGCCGGGGTCGGACGCCGCCGGCGTCGTCGAGACGGTCGGGGAAGGCGTCCACCGCGTGAAGCCTGGCGACCGCGTCTACACCGCGAACACGCTCACCGGCTGCTACGCGGAGTACACCCTGGCGGTCGAAAGCCAGGTGCACCCGCTGCCGGTGAAGGTCTCCTTCGCGCAAGGGGCCGGGATCTGGGTGCCGTACGGCACCGCGTATCACGCCCTCCATCATTCGGCGGTCGCGCGGGCGTCGGAGACCGTGCTCGTGCACGGCGCCAGCGGCGGCGTGGGGCTCGCGTCCGTCCAGATCGCTCGCGCGATGGGCCTGACGGTGTTCGGCTCGGCGGGCACCCCGGAGGGCCTCGACCTGGTGACGCGGGAGGGCGCGCACGCGGTCTTCGATCACCGCACGCCCGGCTACCAGGAGAGCATCCTCCACGCCACCGGCGGCCGCGGCCTCGACATCATCCTGGAGATGCTCGCCAACGTGAACCTCGCGAGCGACCTGAAGCTGCTCGCGCCGAGGGGCCGGGTCATCGTCATCGGCAATCGCGGAGAGATCACGATCAATCCGCGGGACCTGATGTCCCGTCGCGCCTCGGTGCGCGCCTTCACCCTCTGGCTGATCGAAGCCGCCGAGGAGGCGGCGATTCACGCCGGGGTGACCGCCGGGCTCGAGAACGGCACGCTGCGGCCGGTGGTCGGCAAGCAGCGGCCGCTCACCGAGGCCGCGCGCGCCCACCGGGAGATCCTGGAGCCCGGCGCGTTCGGCAAGATCGTCCTGGTCCCGTAAGCGCTTCGGCGCGTCGGACTGCGCGGCACAGGACCTGGTTCCTCCTCGGCTGGATCCTGTGCAAGATTTCCAGGGGAGGCTTGGTAGGAGCGAGGATCTGACGCGGAGGCGAAACATGGAACGTCCCGCATTCCAGACGTCGATGACCTCTCCTGACCCCCACGACCTAGTGCGGGCCGCCATGCGGGCGTTCGACGAGGCGGGAAAGTCGCCGCAGTGGCTGGATGCCCATCTCCTCGATGAGCTGGATCGGCTCTACCCCCCCGAGGCGGGTGCGAGGAAGGACGAAGAATATCGATCCATTGCGGGACGAGAGAAGGCCGAGCGGTTACTCAGTGCGATCAGAGGGAACGACGAAGGGATCGACGATTTCCTCGAGCTCGGTTGCGGCGACGGGACCGTCTGCGAGACTCTGGCCCTGGAGGGGAGGAGAGCGACAGGTATCGATATCGACGGTGACGCCTTCTCAAACCGGGCTCGGGCGACCGGCGCGTCCTTCGTGAAAATGGACGTTGCCGCGCTCGAATTCCGCGACGCCAGCTTTGATTGTATCTTTTCCTTCGGCAGTTTCGAACACTTTGCCGACCCCGCCTCTGCATTGGCGGAGGCGATCCGCGTTCTCCGGCCCGGGGGCCTTCTCTATTTGGCGCTAGGCCCCATCTATAACTCGCCGCGAGGTCTCCACAGCCGGCAAAAGCTCGCGATCCCCTACCGACAGCACCTCTTTCCAATCGATCTCCTGCAGAGGTTCGTGAAATCGAGAAACCGCACTCGACTAGAGGTCGAGGATGTGAACAAATGGTCCCTCGCACAGTATCGCCGTCTTTGGCATCTCCACGCCTCGCGCCTCTTGAAACTGGACTACCGCGAGATGGCCACCTACAAGCACGTCGATCTCATCGAGAAATACCCGACATGTTTCCGGAGCAAGGTCAACTCTTTCGAAGAGCTGGTCGTGGCCGTCATAGTGGGTCTCTTAAGAAGAAAGTAGTCCGCAGGCGGTTCGTGCGTAGTCCGGGTTAAAGCTATCCCCTGCCTCCCCCGGGGCTTCTCCGTACCTGCCCGGGCCACGGCTTCGATGGCAGTCGCGGCGACGGCGGCGCCAGACATTTCTCAGACCAACCCCTGCTCCAGGTCGGTACCGACAACGGCGCGCGTTACCGTTTGCCACATCGAGGAAGCGCGCCACCGTGATCGTCATCCTCCTCCCCGTTTCAGGGAACGTCCGGCGCTCGACACGTTAGTGCTGAACCCAAGACGCGGGAAGCGATCGCACGAAGTAAGTCGCACGGCTCCACCTACTCAGTCCGTCACCCGGCCGCCGTCCACGTTGAGCGCCTGTCCCGTGAGGTAGGCCGCATCGGTGGACGCCAGGAATGCGACGACAGCCGCGACATCCTCCGCCGACGCGAGCCGGTCCATCGGGATCGGCTCGGCCCACGGGGGCACCTCGGGACGGCCGTGCACCGCCCGGTCGGCCCGGACCTCGTCGATCATGTCGGTCTCGACGGTCCCCGGACACACCGCGTTGACGGTGATGCCGAGGTGCGCCACCTCGCGCGCGAGCGTCTGCGTGAAGCCGATGATGCCGAACTTCGCGAACGTGTAGGCCCCGAAGTACGGGTTCCCGCGCTTCCCGCTGATCGACGAGATGTTGACGATGCGGCCGCCGGTCCCCTGCCGCGCCATGATCTTCACGGCCTCCCGGGCGCAGAGGAAGGTCCCGAGCCCCATTACGTCGACGCAGCGCTGCCACTCGGCGCGGCTCGTGTCGGTCACGAGCTTCGTGACGATGATCCCGGCATTGTTCACCAGGATGTCCAGCCGGCCGGTCTCCTCGAGGGCGCGCGCGAAGAGGCCGTCGACCTCCTGCTCCGAGGTGATGTCCGCGCACACGGCCATCGCGCTCGCTCCGCGGGCCTGGAGCTCGGCGACGCGGTCCCCGAGCTCATCCGCGAGACGCCCCAGGTCCGACAGCACGACCCGGGCGCCCTCGGCCGCCAGGCGCGTCGCGATGGCGAACCCGAGGCCGCGGCGCCGAGCGGCGCCGGTCACCACCGCGGTCTGGCCACGGAGCCCGGGCGGCGTCCCGGGACCGGTCACGGCTCTCTCACCGCGGAGCCCTGGCTCATCACCGCGCCCATACTAGCGAGTCCGCGAAACACGGGAAAGACGAGGCCCCGAGCGGCGCGCCCGCCTACAGTCGCTCGGCGGACAGCGAGGCGAGATAGCGGGCGTGACCGACGCGCTCGATCACGGCGCGGTGCACGCGACGGGCGCCGGCGAGGGCGCAGATGGCGTCGAGTGTCTGCGGCGCCGAGGCGGCGGGCAGCGGACCGGTCGCGACGCGGAGCGCCTCGACGAGCGGACGCCCGTCGAGCTCGACACCCGTCGTCACCCCGAGCAGGCGCAGCACGGTGGGCGCGACGTCCACGTTCCCGGAGGGCAGCTCGGACACCACGCCCCGGCGAACGCTCGGCCCCTGCGCGATCAACGTGCATCGGAGCTCGTGCGGGCTGCCGGACCCGTGCGTGCCCAGGCCGGGGGCGCCTTCCGCGCTGTCGGCAGATCCGGCGAAGCCGCGGACCGTCGCCGCCGAGTCCCACCGGAACGACAGCACGATGTCGGCCGCGCGCGCCCCGCCCACACCGAGCAGGTCGCCCGGGAGCAGCCCGAGCGCCGCGCCCTCCGCGCGGCCGGCGACGAGCGCGCCGGCCCACGGCTGCGCGACGAGCCACCGGGTCAGCCGGTCGAGCACGTCCAGGGCCGAGTCGCGCACGTAAAAGAGGACGGCCCCGCCGTTCGCCGCCACGGTGACGCCGCCGGGGGCGCGTCCCGGCGGAAAGCCGGCCTCCCGGACGACGTCTTCGATCTGGATTCGCCGCGCCACGGTCGAGTAACCGTGGTCCGACACCAGCAGGACATCCGGCTCGGCGCCGCGGCGGCCGAGCTCGGTCAGGATGCGGCCGAGCTGGGCGTCCGCGGCAGCCAGCGCCTCCGCGGCCGGGGCCGATCCCACGCCCGCCGCATGCTGCGAGGTATCGGGCTCGGGGAACCACACCAGCGCGACGTCGGGATCCACCTCGGGGAGGAGGTAATCCAGCAAGACGTCGGCCACGAGGCGAATCCGGGCGAGGTCCGGCGAGCTCTTCGGCGGCCAGCTCCCGAAGCGCGCCACCATGGGCCCGTGGTGCTCGGCGGGCAGCGTGAACTCCGGATGGAGGATCGCGCCGCCCACCCGGTCGGCGCTCGGGTGCTGGACGTACGCGTTCCCGCTCGTCCCGCCGACCACGGTCCCGAACGTCAGGCCGTGGGCGTGCAGCATCTCGCCGAGCGTCGGCGCGAGCAGCACCCGGCCCGTCGCCTCGGCGACCGCGCGCAGCTCGGGGGCGAGCGCCGGGATCGCCCGATGCGGGTCCCAGTCCCGCATCACCAGCGTGTTCCCCAGGAGCCCGTGCCCGCCCGGCTGCCGTCCGGTCACCATGCTCGCCGCGTTGACCCGCGTGACGGTCGGGAACACCGCGTGATGCCGGGCGAAGGTGACGCCGTCCCGCGCCAGGCGATGAATCGTCGGGGTCCGGTCCGCCGTGACCTGGGACGGCTGGAGCCCGTCGAAGGCGGCGATCAGGACTCGCAGCCGCGGCCGGCGATCTCGCGTGGGGATGCTCCCGCCGGCGGTCGAGGAACTGGTCGGCCCCGTCACGGCGCCCATCCTACCGCGTCGGCTTCCGGAAGGCCCGTCCGCGCGGCGCCGAGAGTCCGGTGATCGGCGCCTCGACATCCGTCGCGGCGACCATCGGTCGCGCGTCTGAGCGAGATGCTGCGCGAGCAGGCCGACATCCTCGCACGTGCCGGCGTCGACCTGATCGTGCTCGAGAGGATGCGCGACGTGGACTACGCCGCCGGCGCCGTCGATGCCGCGCGCGCGACCGGGCTGCCGGTCTGGATCGGGTTCTCCTGCCGGCGGGCCTCCGACGCGAGCGTCCGCATGTTCGCAGGGGACCGCTCGCGGCGTACCCCGAGAGCGGCTACTTCGTCATGCCGAGCTGGCAGTTCGTGGACGTGATCGCGCCCGAGGATCTCGTGGCCCAGGCCATGGGCCGGCGGCGTCAGGGGGCGCAGGTCATCGGCGGCTGCGGCGGCTTCGGCTCCGAGCACATCCGCCTCCTGCGCGAGCGGCTGCCGGCGCGGGTGTCGCCGTCTCGATGAGCCGACCGGGCGCGGCCGGGCGCAACCCGGCCGGCCCTCGCGCCTAACTCCCGGCCGCGGCGGAAGGGGTTCGGGACGTCCGGAACCGTTCCGCCGAACGAGCCCGGGCCTTCGAGGCCTCGCGGTCCCGGTCGCGGGGCGGCGCCGATGTCACCAGCGCGTCGAGGAGCTCGCGTGCCGCCCGGCTCACCTGCTCCACCGCGCGATCGAACGCGGGCTGGTTCGCCTTGGAGGGCCGGCCGAAGCCGCTCAGCTTGCGGACGAATTGCACGGACGACGCCCGGATCTCTTCCGCGGTGGCGGGCGGGTCGAAGTTGTAGAGCGTCCGGATGTTCCGACACATGACGCCTCCTCGGGGCCTCGAAGACCTTCGCCCACGCTTCAGCGGCCAGATCGATCCCGCCGCCTACGCGACCCTCGGCCGATCGGCGCCGCCACAGCGCGGCCAGTCACCGGAGCGCCGGAATGACCTGGTGGGCCAGGATGTCCAGCGTGCGGCGCATCTGGTCCATCGGAAGCAGGCCACCCGGGTTCAGCTCGGCGAGGATGCCGTCCAGGCCCAGCTCCTCGCGCAAGCGGCCGAGTCGCGCCACGAGGCTCGGCGCGGTCCCGAATGCCACCCGGGTCTCGAGGATCCGCTCGTACGAGAGCTCTTCCAGCTCGCCGAGGCGCGCCTGGATCCGATCGGACGGCCCTGCGCCGGCGCGGCCCAGGCGGGCCCGCGTCAGCTCGGTGTGACGCTGGAAGAAGTACATTATGTTCTCGCGCGGCTCCTCGTGCGCCGCGCGCTCCGTCGCCGCCGCGTACACCGGCAGGCGCAGGCAGACGTCGCCGACCCCGGCGTGCCCGGCCTCGCGCCAGGCCGCCCGATACGACGCGAGGTGCGCGCCCAGCTCGGGGAGGCTCAGGTCGCGCACGCCGACGAACAGCGGCAGCCCGGCCCGGCCCACCCAGGGGAACGTCTCGGGCGAGTTGGCCGCCATCCGGAGCGGCGGGTGCGGCACCTGGTACGGCCGCGGCGTCACGACGGTGTTCGTGATCCGGTGGAACCGACCCTGGTACGAGAACGGCTCGCCCTTCCACGCTTCGCGGATGATCGCCAGCGCCTCCTCGAAGCGCGCCTGGCTCTCGCCGTAGGGGATGCCGAGCACGTCGTAGGTGGTCGCGGCGCCGCTCCGGCCGATGCCGAAATCGAAGCGACCCTGGCTGAGCTGGTCGACGGTCGCGACCTCTTCCGCGATGCGGAGGGGATGGACCAGCGGGAGCACCGTCACGGCGGTCCCGATGCGCACGCGCGTCGTCCGGGCGGCGAGAAAGCCCGCGAGCGTCATCGGCACCGACTGCACGGAACGGCTCGGTGTGAAGTGGATCTCGCCCAACCAGACGCCGTCGAGACCCCCGGCCTCCGCCGCGTCCGTCAGCTCGACGGCGTCGCGGAAGGCCGCGGCCTCGCTGCTCCCGCGCCGCCGCTCCTCGACGAAGATTCCGAAGTGCATGACCCTGCGAACAATGCCCCACTCCGTGCGCGGCTGTCAAAGCGGGGGGACGAGGCGATGGGCAGGCCTCCGGCCGACGCGGCGGAGGGCTACATCATCTGGTTGCCGCCGCTCTCGCTGCCCGACCGAGTCCCTCCCGTGTCGGATCCGCCGGGTCGCGTCGTCGTCGACGACGACGGGCCGGTCATGGACGACGATCCCATCCCGGACGAGCACCCGCCACACAGCACCAGCGCGAGCCCGATCGTGACCAGCAGCCATCGCACAGTGCGCACCTCCTCCGGTGAGCTCTCGCAAGGAGAACGCCGGGCTGGCAGGGTGGGTTCCGACGGGGTCCGGCGGTACACTACCGCCGGGTCGAGGTGGGCCCATGAAAGACTTCCGTCTCCGACGTTCACCACCGGTCCGGGCGACGCCGGGCGCCCCGGCGACCCCATTCCCGACGATCTCGCCCCGACGATCGTGTTCGAGCGGTAACGCGAATGTCACCCGGGCCGGCCCAGGATGTCTCGATGCCGACCGTGGGGTCGGGAGGGTCGAGCGCAACACATCACTCCGTCGCGCAGCGAGGTGGCCCCCATGAGAAACAAGCACTCGGGCTCCAATCTCTCCATCCGGGCCATCGCCGGCAGCCACGTGGTGACGCTCGCCTGGGACCTCAAGCGGGCGACGTTCGACACGACCGCTCTCCTGGGCTTCGCCGTCGAGCGCACGAAGTTCGACAGTCCCGCGCGCGCGACCGTGAAGGAGCGCTACTTCCTGCGGGGCATCAAGCGCTTCGAGAACAAGGACAAGGGACTGGCCGCCGGCACCCCGGTGCCGACCTCCGAGCACCCGATCCAGTCGTTCCTGTGGGGCGACTACACGGTCGACCCATCGACCGCGTACACGTACCGCCTGGTGCCGACCACCGGAACGCCGATGGCCCTGACCCTGCGGGACGACCTCGCCATCTCCGTCGACATCGACACCGAGCCGCTGTACGGCCCGGTCCACTCGATCTTCTTCAACCGCGGCGCGGCCGGCTCTCAGGCCTATGCCCGGGAGTTCCAGGATCCCGTCCCCAAGACGAGCAATCCCGCGCTGCCGCAGAACGTGTGGCTGTCACGCGGTCTGTACGAGGCCCTGGTCGAGTTCATCGATCGCGCGAAGGACGGCACCTTCGCCCTGCGCGCCGCGCTCTACGAGTTTCACTACGACCCGGTCGGCGCCGCCTTCAAGGCGGCTCTGGGCCGCGGGGTCGACGTGAAGATCCTCTACGACGAGCCCAACTTCGGCGCGCTCAACGTGAAGATGATCAACCACGTGGGCCTGTCCAAGGTCTGCGCGCCGCGGAAGTCGGGAGGGGCCCAGAAGCACAACAAGTTCATCGTGCTACTCGAGAACGGGAACCCGACCGCGGTGTGGACGGGCTCCACCAACATCTCGGACAGCGGCATCTTCGGCCACTCCAACGTGGGGCACCTCGTGCAGAGCTCCCAGGTCGCCTCGCAGTTTCTCGCTTACTGGGAGGCGCTCTGCAACCCGATCACGCCGCCGCCGGCCGGCGCGAAGCCGTTCGAGGACACGCGGACCGATCCCGGCAAGAGCAGCCTCACCGCGCGAGACGACGCGGAAAGCCCCACGCCCGCGGGCAAACCCGCCAACAACACGATCACCGCGCTCTTCAGTCCGCGCAACGGCGCCACCCTCCAGTGGTACGCGGACCGCATGGCGGAGGCCCGGCAGGTCGTGTGCTTCATGGTCGCCTTCACGCTCGCGCCGAGCTTCGAGCCGTTCCTCGAGGCCGACTCGAACGTCCTCCGGTTCGTGCTGTCGGACAAGCAGCTGAAGCAAGGGCCCCTCATCACGAAGGACCGCGACGTGGTGTACGCCGCCGGCGCGAAATTCGAGAAGGGCGAGCTGCCGAACTTCGTCGCCGAGAAGCTCACCGGCCTCAGCGGGCACGTCCCATA
The DNA here is from genome assembly GCA_964463175.1 of uncultured bacterium. Lineage (GTDB taxonomy): Bacteria > Methylomirabilota > Methylomirabilia > Rokubacteriales > DASRDR01 > DASRDR01. Next base: position 45,349 of record CAYXBJ010000044.1, on the reverse strand, counting down.
CATTCACGACAAGTTCATGCTGATCGATCCCCTGGGCGACGACCCCACCACGATCACCGGCTCGGCCAACTTCAGCCCGTCGTCGCAGGTCAACAACGACGAGAACATGCTGATCGTCCGCAGCGACCAGCGCGTCGCCGACGTGTACTTCGGCGAGTTCATGCGCCTGTTCGAGCATCTCTACGCGCGCTACCTGGCGCGGATCATCAAGGCGCGGAAGCAGGCGAAGCCGAAGCCGGGCGCGAAGCAGACCGGCAGCGGGTACCTCCGGCCGGACTCGAGTTGGGTGGCGGACCACTTCGGCGACACGCAGAAATCGCGCCGCCGGCAGTACTTCCACGGCGCGTGGGAGGCTTAAGAGGAGGCTGGGATGACCCGCGCCCTACGCGAGGCCGCCGACCCGGGCCCGCCGCCAGGCGGCGGGCGACACGCCCATGAGGCGCTTGAACGCCCGGCTGAAGGCGGGCTCCGAATCGTACCCGACCTCCTCGGCGATCGCCGCCACCTTCGTGTTGCCCATCGCGAGGCGTCCCGCGGCGAGCTGCATCCGCCAGTGGGCCAGGTACTGCATCGGCGGCTGACCGACGAGCGCCGTGAACCGGTCGGCGAACGCGGAGCGGGACATGGCCACGCCATCCGCCAGCTCGTCGATCGTCCACGGGTGCGCCGGCGCGCCGTGGAGCAGGCCGAGCCCGCGGCCCACGACGTCGTCGCGGAGGCCCGCCAGCCAGCCCTTGTGGCCCGACGGCATCATCTCGAGGTAGCGCCGGAGCACCTCGACGAACATCAGCTCGGCGAGACGGGTCAGCACGGAGTCGGCGCCCATCCGATGCGTCCCCGACTCCTCGAGCACCTGGCGGACGAAAGCCTGGCGCCAGCCGCTCGACAGCCCCGGGAGGTGAAGCTGGTGCGGAAGCGTGGCCAGCAGGGGATTGAACGGACGCCGATCGCAGCCCAGGAAGCCGCACACCAGCGTCGCCGTGACGGGTCCGCGATCGCCGACCTTGACCGTCTCGGGATAGCGGCCGGGAACGGCCGCCACGCTCTCGGCGCCGGACGCCGGATCCCCCGACATGATGTGCGGATCGCCGTGGGGAAAGACGATCACGTCCCCGGGCCCGAGCGACACCGGCTGCCCGCCGACCAGTCGACCCCAGCACCGCCCACTGGTGAGGATGTGATAGGGAATCAGATGCTCGGCCCCGGGCAGGACGCGGGTCGTGAGGTCTTTCGCGTCCGTGGCCTCCACGCTCCAGGGCTCACGGGCCTCGACGGCGTAGAAGAAGGCGCCGTCGAGCCGCACCGCCCGGAGGACGTCGGACAGCGGATCGGTGCTCACGGGACCTCCCCGGTGGGATGGACGCCCGAATGACGTTCCGGCCAGCTCGCGCAAACCCGCATGGAATCACTCCCGGCGACGGGTCGTCCGGGCGACCGGACACCGCGCCCCGCTCGGTTCGGTCCGGACGGCCGGCTAAGAACGACGGACGCCCGGTCATTCACCTGGACCGGCCCCGTCGGTAGGGTTGCTCGCATGGATGCCGGGAGCCGGCGACCTGCCGATGGTCCCGAGACCCGACGCGATGTGGCGACCGACGGGACCCAGGCCATCGGCCTTCACCGATGCTACACCCGGCAGCGGGCATGCCGCACTGCCCTCTCCTAGGCCCACAGCTGGATCGGACCAGCGGGCCGCGAGACCGGCAGCGCGTTGACGGGCCACCGACCGAAGGGCGGTCGGGGCTCTACGGGAGGAAGCCATGAACGAGTCCAAGGTCAAGGAGTTGCGGGGCAAGGTCCGCGGCGAGGTGATCACGCCGGCCGACGCCAGCTACGAGGCGGCCCGCAAGGTCTACAACGGCATGATCGACCGGCGTCCCGCGCTGATCGCCCGATGCCACGATGCCGCGGACGTGATGGCCGGCGTCGCCTTCGCTCGCGACGAGGGGCTCGCGCTGGCGGTGCGCGGCGGCGCCCACAACGGGCCCGGCCTCGGGACCGTTGACGGTGGCCTCGTCCTCGACCTCTCGCCGATGAAGGGCGTCCGCGTCGACCCCAAGACCCGGACGGTCCGCGTCGGCGGCGGCGCGGTGTGGGGCGAGGTCGATCACGCCACCCATCCCTTCGGGCTGGCGGTGCCGAGCGGGTTCATCTCCACGACCGGCGTCGGCGGTCTGTCGCTGGGCGGCGGGGTCGGCTACCTCACGCGCCGCTACGGCCTCACCATCGACAGCATGCTCGAGGTCGACATGGTGCTCGCCGACGGCCACCAGGTGACCGCGAACTCGCACGAGCACCCGGACCTCTTCTGGGCGGTGCGGGGCGGCGGCGGGAACTTCGGCGTCGTGACGTCCTTCCTGTTCCAGGGCCATCCGGTCAGCACCGTCTACGGCGGGCCGATCTTCTGGCCGCTCGAGCAGGGACCGGAGGTCCTCCGCTTCTGGCGGGAGTTCATCCTGAAGGCGCCGGAGGATCTCAACGGCTGGTTCGGCTTCGTCACCGTGCCGCCCGCGCCGATGTTCCCGCAGGAGCACCACCTCAAGAAGATGTGCGCGATCGTGTGGTGCTACACCGGGGACCCGGCGAAGGCCCCCGACGTCTTCAAGCCGATCCGGGGGTTCTTGAAGCCGGTGATGGACTTCGCCGGCCCGATCCCCTTCCCGGTGCTGCAGAGCCTGTTCGACGGTCTGTACCCGGCGGGGCTCCAGTGGTACTGGAAGGCCGATTTCTTCCGCGAGATCAACGACCAGGCGATCAGCCTCCACATGAAGCACGCCGCGCAGCTGCCGTCGATGCACTCCACGATGCACCTCTACCCGATCGACGGCGCGGCCCACCGGCCGGCGAAGGGGGACACCGCGTGGAGCTTCCGCGACGCCAACTTCTCGGAGGTCATCGTGGGCGTCGATCCGGATCCGGCCAACAACCCGCGGCTGATGTCGTGGGCCCGGGACTACTGGACGGCGCTCCACCCGCTCTCGGCGGGCGGCGGCTACATCAACATGATGATGGACGAGGGCCTGGACAACGTGAAGGCCGCCTACCGCGACAACTACACGCGGCTGGCGCAGGTCAAGAAGGCGGTGGACCCGAAGAACCTCTTCCGGGTCAACCAGAACATCAAGCCGGCCTGACGCCGGGTCGTCCCGCCGGTCTCCGCCGGACGAACAGCCTCCTGGGAAACCAGGAGGCTGTTCTGCGTTGCGCGCATCGGCTCGGGACGAGATGCTCGCGACGGGCCCCGCTCACGAGCGGGCCGTGTCGACCGCGGGCACTGGCGGCGGGGTCAGCCCGCTCACCGGGAAGCCGAGCGCCAGCCAGCGCGGGAATCCGCCGTCGAGGGGGTGGACGCGGGTGATCCCGCGTCGCTGGAGCCGGAGCGCCACCCGGGCGCTCGTCGCTTCGTTGGGTCAGGAGCAGTACACGACCAGGTCGCGGTCCCGCGGGATATCCGCAAGATGCTCGTCCAGCGCCTCGGCCGCAATCCAGCGGCTGCCCGGAATGGCAAGCGGCGTGGCGGCGACGTCGAGCTTGCTGCGCACGTCCAGGATAGCGACATCCTCGCCGGCGTCCAGCTTGCGCTTGAGGTCCTCCGGGGAGACCCGGGCGACGCGAAGACGCTTCAGGAACAGCTGGCGACGGAGATACTTCAGCAGGACGTAGGCGACGAGAGCCGCCCCGACCACCAGGCCCGCCGCACGCCCCAGCGCGGCGACCCGCAGGGCCACCGTCTCGATCGCGTCGCTGAAGACGTAGCCGAGGCCCATCCAGAGACCGGCCCACAGGACGACGCCCGCCAGGTCGTAGAGCACGAACCGGAGGCGTGGCACCCCGAAGACCCCCGCCAGCGGCGGCATGACGGTGGTCAACCCCGGCAGGAACTTCGCCACCAGGAGCGCCCGCACGCCATGGCGGAGGAAGAGGTTCTCCGTGCGGCGCACGCACACGTCGGGCTCGAGCGAGATCCGGCACAGCCGCAGGAGCACCGGCGCGCCCCGGCGTCGCCCCAGCTCGTGCCAGACGAGGTCCACCGGCAGGGCCACGGCGGCGATCGCCGCGATGACCAGAAGCACGCTCGCACGCCCCTGCGCCGCCAGCGCTCCGACCCCCAAGAGGGCCGGCACCGCCGGCAGCGGCACGCCGACCTGCTCGGCGACGACGAGAATCGGCAGGACGACCACGCTGTACCGCTCCAGGAGCTGGACGCTATCGGCCACGATCGTGCCGAGTCAGGCCGAGTGATCCACTCAGCCGATGAACCGGGCGATGGCGGGGACGACCCGTCGCGTCGCCTCCTCCATGAGCCAGTGACCCGAGCCCTTCACCACGACGCCGGACACGTTGGTGGCGACGAGCCTCGCCTGCTCGATGAGAAACGTGCCCGAAGCCTTCTCGCCGGTCAGCACGAGGAAGGGCATGGAGAGCTTGGTCTTGGAGAAGGCCGCGAAGTCCCGGGCGTCCCGCTCGAAAGCCCTGAAGAACTCGAACCCGGCGCGCATCCCGTCGGCCCGCGCGTAGGCGGCGGCGTAGACCCGGCGGTCCGCCTCGGGGATCGACCTGGTCGCGTCCGCCGCGAAGTCGTTCCAGAAGTGCTCGAAGTAGATCCGCTCGCGCCCCTTCACGAGGGCCAGCGGCGTCTTGCCGTAGAAGTGGAAGTGCCACAGGTCGCGCAGCAGCCAGACGTCCTGCCACTTCCCGACGCCCGGCAGGAACGCGTCCATCAGCACCACCCGCTCGACCTCCCGGGGATACTGCGCGGCGTACGCGTACGCCACCATGAGGCCGATGTCGTGCCCCACCACGGTGACGCGCCGATGACCCAGCTGGCGGACGAGACCGTGGATGTCCCGCGCCATGGTTTTCTTGTCGTAGCCAGCCGGCGGACGCGCCGAGCCCCCGGCCCCTCGGAGGTCCGGCGCGACCACGGTGTGAGACGGCGCCAGCAGCGGCATCAGCGGTCTCCACATGTGGCTCGTCTGCGCGTAGCCGTGGAGGAGGACGACGGCCGGCCCCTGTCCCCCGATCTTGTAGCTGATCGTCACGCCGTTGACGCGCGCCTTCCGCTCCGTGAAGCCCTTCGGAAGCCGCGCCGCGGCGGTCGTCCGTCCACGCTTGCCCTTCGCCGTCATGGTCGGCCCTTCGCGCCTAGGACTTGATGAATGCCAGCAGGTCCGCGTTGATCACGTCGTGGGAGGTCGTCGCCATGCCGTGCGGGAAGCCCTTGTACACCTTGAGCTGGGCGTGTCGGACCAGCTTGCTGGAGAGCACGGCGCTGGCGCCGATGGGAACCACCTGATCGTCGTCGCCGTGCATCACGAGCGTGGGGACCTCGAACCTCTTGAGGTCCTCGGTGAAATCGGTCTCGCTGAAGGCCTTGATGCAGTCGTAGGCGGCCTTGACCCCGCACATCATCCCCTGGCGCCACCAGTTGTCGATGAGGCCCGGGGACACCTTCGCGCCGGCGCGGTTGAACCCGTAGAACGGCCCCGTGGGAACGTCTCGGAAGAATTGGGCCCGATCCGCCAGCAGCGCCGCCCGGAAGCCGTCGAAGACCTCGATCGGCAGCCCGCCGGGATTGGCCGCCGTCTTCAGCATGAGCGGGGGCACCGCGCCCACCAGAACCGCCTTGGCCACGCGACCGCGCGCCCGGCCGGCGCCGTGGCGGCCGATGTACCGCGCCACCTCGCCGCCGCCGGTCGAGTGTCCCACGTGAATCGCCTGCCGGAGGTCGAGCTTCTCGGTCAGCGTGACCAGATCATCGGCGTAGGTGTCCATCTCGTTGCCGTCCCACGTCTGGGTCGAGCGTCCGTGGCCGCGGCGGTCGTGGGCGATGCAGCGAAACCCACGCGAGGCGAAGAAGATCATCTGCGCGTCCCAGTCGTCCGCACTGAGCGGCCAGCCGTGACTGAACACGATCGGCTGCCCGCTGCCCCAGTCCTTGTAGTAGATGTGCGCGCCGTCCTTCGTCGTGACCGTGCTCATGTGATGTCCTGTCCTCCTCGGATGCTCGCCGCCTGATGTTGCGGGGATCGCCCGCCTACCGAGTCGGGCACACACGCCGATAGCTGCCGCGGGCGAGCGCGATGTCTACACCATACCGATTGGACCGGAACGCCGCTACCCCGGGGGTCCGATGGATTGACGCCGGAACACGGCGCCGTCACACTGCCGAGACCGACGCCCCAGGCTGGACAGTCCCGAAGCCTCCCCTCTCCTGAGCAGGCCGTCCGCGAGTCCCCGGTGAGCCGGACGGACCCCGCAGTGACCGTCGTCGTCGCGACCCCGCGCGGAGGTGGTCACCCCTCAGAACCCGAACGCGCGCGGGACTGCCAAGGCCAGCCACGGCACGTAGGTCACGATGATGAGCGCGGCCACCAGCGGAAGGAGCCACGGCAGCGCCGCGGCCACGACCTCGCCGAACTCCAGCTTCGTGAAGCGCTGGACGGCGTAGAGCGCCACCCCCAGCGGAGGCATGTACATGCCGATGCCGATCGCGATGATGAGCACGATCCCGAAGTGGATGGGATCCACCCCCATGCGCGCGAGCGGCGGCACCAGGATCGGCGGGAGCACCAGGAGCAACACCGGGCCCTCGAGAAAGCATCCGAGAAATAGGACGAGCGCGTCGATGGCGAGCAGGACGAGTGCCTTCTGCCCTGCGAACCGGAAGATGAGTGCGGCCATCGACTGAGGAAGCTGCTCGAGCGTCAAGATCCAGCCGAAGATCAGGCCCATGGCGATGATCACGGTCAACGCCGCGACCTCCTGTCCCACCTCGACGGTGATGCGGACCGCCGCGCCCACCGTCAGCTCCCGGTAGACGGCGAGCCCGAGGAGCAGCGAGTACGCGACGGCGACGGTCGCCGCTTCGGTCGGGGTGAAGACCCCGAGGGTCATCCCGCCCACGAGCAGGAGCGGTGCCACGAGCGCAGGGAGCGCCGCCACGCCGCTGCGCGCCAGCCGCCCGGCGCTGGGGCGGGGCGCCCGCGGAAAGTCCCGCCGAACGGCGATCAGCCAGACAAAGATCATCTGCACCGCGGCGATCACGAGTCCCGGCCCGATCCCCGCCAGGAAGACGGCGGTGACCGACACGTCCGCGTTCATGGCATAGATGACGGCGGGAATGCTCGGCGGGATCACCGGTCCGAGGATCGAGGACGCGAGCGTGACCCCCAGCGTGAAGCGGCGTTCGTATCCCGCCTCCAGCATCGCCTTGATCTCGATCTGCCCGAGGCCGCCCAGGTCGGCGAGCGCCGATCCGGACATGCCGGCGAAGACCAGGCTGCCCAGAACGTTGACGTGCCCGAGCCCGCCCGGGATGCTGCCGACGAGATCGTGGCAGAAGGCGTAAATCCGCCGCGTCACGCCGCCCACGTTCATCAGCCGCCCGGCCAGCATGAACAACGGGATCGCCACGAGGGGAAACGAGTCCAGCACGAGGGCCGCGCGCTGGGCGAGCATCGTGAGAGGCGTGTGCGTCTGGAGGAAGTACACGAGCGAGGCGATCCCCATCGCCAGGTAGATGGGAACGCGCACGGCCATGAGACCGAGCAGCACCACGAACAGGACGACGACGGGCACGCTACGCTCGCCTCAGGAGGTCTCGACCGCCTCCCCGCGCAAGCGACCGACCGCGGCCACCGCATGCACGTAGACCTGCGCCGCGCCGGTCAGCGGGATCACGACGAAGAGCAGGTTGAGCGGGGCCTGGAGCGCAGGAAGACGAATGCCGCGCACGGCGACCATCAACAGCACCCCCGCCACGGCGAGCACTGCGAAGAACAGCGCGCCGAGCAGATCAGCGAGCAGATCCACCGCGCGTCGCCAGCGAGACGGCAGCGCGTCGTGCACGACGCCGATCGCGACGTGGAGTGCCGTCTCCGGCAGCACCACGGCGCCGAGGTAGGTGAGCCAGATGAGCAGGAGCCGGGACACCTCTTCGGGCCATCGAAGCGGCGCGTTCAACACGTAGCGACAGAACACCTGGAGCGCGCCGGCCGCGGCAATGCCAGCGAGGCACATGCCAGCCGCCCAGCTGGCGCCCTCCACGAGCCGCCGGGCCACTCGCTGCGCGAGCATCCCGCGACCGGCTACTTCCCGAGCGCCTGAATCTGCTCCACCAGCGACCTCGTCCACTGGGCCTCGAACTTCGGGTACACGGACTCGCGCACGCGCGCTCGAAACGCGTCGAGGTCGAGCCCTTGCTCCGGTCCGATCACCGTCATCCCGGCCCTCTGGAGCTCGGCGAGCAGCTCGGCTTCCTGCTGAAGCGCCAGGGCGGCGCCGCGCGCCGCGGCCTCGCCGGCCGCCTGGTCGACGGCCGTCCGGCCGGCGAGGGACAGCCCCTGATACACCCTCTCGTTCATCACGGCGGCGGCGATGGCGTGGATGTGTCCGGTGAGCATCAGGTACTTCTGCACCTCGTAGAACTTCGACGTGTAGATCGTCGCGATCGGATTGTCCTGCCCGTCGACGATGCCCGACCGGAGACTCTGGTATACCTCCGCGAAGTCCATCGGCGTCGGTCGGGCGCCCATCCCCTCGACAGTGGCCATCAGCATCGGGGTCGGCACCGTGCGGATCTTGAGGCCCTTCACGTCCTCCGGCTTGCGGACCGGCGTATTCGTCGTGGTCAGGTGCCGGGCTCCGAAGTACGTGTAGTAGAGGATGCGAACGCCGGCCCTCTCGACGAGCCTCCGTCCGAGCTCCTGTCCGATCGAACCGAACGCCACGCGCCGGAGATGGTCGAGATCCCGGAACATGTATGGCGCGTCGAAGATCGAGAACTCCGGCACCAGATCCGCCAACGTCCCCAGGGGCGTGCCGCCGTCGATGTCGATGGCGCCCAGCTTGACCCCGGTCCACGTCTCGTTCATCCGGCCGAGCTGGGCGGACGGGAAGATCGTGACGTGCACCTCGCCGTGGCTTTGCGCCTCCACCACCTCCGCGAAGCGGGCGGCCGCCGCATGGATGGGATGGCCGGGGTTGTTGTTGTGCGCGAGCCGGAGCGTCGTGGCCGCGTGGCCCCCCAGGGGAACCGCCACGAGCCCGACCAGCAGCGCAGCCGACAGCCACCGCATCCCCATGTTTCTCCCTCCGCGCGGGTGCCGTCGGAGCTAGTCGAGGACGGCGATGGCCTCGAGGCACAGCCGCGCGCCCGGCACGGGCCCGGCTCTTCCCACGATCACGCACGAGAATGCCGGCCGTCGATCCGGGCAGTAGTGCCGACACGTCAGGTCGAACGGAATGAGGTCGCGCTCGTCCTCGACGTACAGGATCAGTCGAGCCACCGCCGACCAGGTGCGCCCGACGTCGCCCAGGATCGCTCCGATTCGCTCGAAGATCGCGAATGCCTGGCCGGTCGCGGCCGAGCGGCCGGTCATGCGAGCGACCGCCGCCGCGTGCGGCCGAATGGCTGGCGGCAAATCCGGCAGCTGCGCGACCGCGTCCCCGGACGCATTCAAGCCCAGCTGGCCCGAGATGAAGAGCAGCGGGCCTGCCAGTCTCCCCGGGGCGCAATGCGCCCCGGGGACGACCCGCCGCGGCGCGACGGCGCGATGCGCGAGACCCTCCGTCCGGCGCATGGCCGTCACCTCGACCTCGACGCGTGTCCCCTTGTGTCCGACCTCTCCCACCTCGACCACGGTCAGGGCGGGGCACGCGCGGGCCAGGCTGCGCTCGTGGACCCGGTGAAACGTGGCGTAGTCCCGCATGTCCTGGAGGAACACCGTGACCGCGACGACGTCCTCCGGACCGCAACCGGCCGCGTCCAGGATGCGCGCGATCTTCGCGTAGGTGAACCAGGTCTGAGCGGCGATCGGACCGTCCCGGAAATCAGGATGCGAGCGCCCGACTCGCAGGAAGCGGCCCTCTTCGGGCACATCGTCGTAACCCTGGACCATGGGGTTGCCATGACGGCTGTGATCCAGGGGCAGCTGCCCGGCCAGGAAGACGTAGGGTCCGGCTAGCACCGCCTGCGAGTAGTGGGAGCCCGGAGCCTGCTCGCCGACGTGCCGGAGGACGCGGCGCCGCTCCCCGAAGCGCCACTCCACGGGATCGACGGCGATCCCGTCGAGGGCGAACCACGCGCTCCGGCCGCCGCCCCCGATGCCCACGCCGATGCCGCTGGCCGGCGCCGGCGCATCAGGCTCGTAGCGCTGCCGGATCCGCTCGAACACCGGAAAGAACCGCTTGTCCTTCTGGTAGAGGTGCAGCTGGAGCATGTCGCCGAAGTCGGCGCCACGATCGCGGAGCAGCGACCGAGCCCTCGCGAATGCCGCCCACGCCTGCGCGCCGGGCGCCCCCTCCAGCGCGTCGACCTGCGCGAAGCCGGAACCCAGCGCCCGCCCCTCGGCCGGAAGCTCCGACCAGCGGCCCACCAGCTGGCCATCGTCGTTCAACCCCAGGACGCCGGAGAGGAAGCAGAATCCGCCGCCGGTCACCATCGGCGGATATCCGGGCCAGGCGCTCGTCACCACGCTCGAACGGGTCGTCGGGTCACGGATCGCACGCGCGGGGAAGCAACCGGCCGTTCACGAGCTCGAGGAGGTCAGGCCGCGGTGGAGGTGCAGGATCTTGCCGGTCTCGGTCGTGAGGGGCGGCTTTCGCTCCAGGTGCATCAGGGCCGCCTCCCGCCACGACTGCGCCATGACCTGCCGGGCGTCGTCACCCCGCCCCAGCTCGTCGAGAAATGCGTCGACGACGGTCGCGTCGTCGAGCGCGCCGACCAGCGGATGGACGTACAGCGCCAGGTGGGACTCGCCGCCACTGCCCTCCGCCTCCTCGACCAGCTGGTAGTCGGCGGGCCCGCCGCCGAACCGCCGCGGCAAGACCTCTTCCAGCACGCGCACCACGTCCGTGTCGAGGAACGTCATGCCGCCCGCGGTGAGCTTCTCGAAGCTCCGGATGCCGTGCAGGTGGGTCGTCCACCCTCGCTCGGCGAGCGGACACCCGCAGTCACGGCGCTCGATCACCGCCTCGTCGCCGAGGGAGACGTTCAGGAAGATCAATGGCGCGCGCGGCCGCAGCGTCGTGATCAGGAGCGCGCGAGGGGGAAGGGCGGACGGGGCCGGCCCGGGCCCGGGCTGGATGAACGCGAACAGGTCGTGAGTCGCGTGGCTGTCGTCGGGCCGGCGTGGGGCGAGGCACCCGTACGCCATCGTGCTGCCGGTCTCCGCCGATCCGTAGTGCGCGATGCCGCTCGCGCCCGCCCGGCTGATGACGGCCAGCCGCGCCGCCGTCACCGGCTCACCGCCCAGGATGAACCGCGCCCCGCGGAGATCGACCGCGCGCGCGGCCGCCGCCTGGCAGAGGCGGACTGCCGAGCTCGTGAACGTTTGCAGAAGCGGCACCTCTCCGCGCCCGAGCGTGTCTGTCATCCAGTCGAGGATAAGCCCGGGCTCGTCCAGTGGCACGTGCCGAGGCCGGGGAAGCGGACGTCGCACGATGCGGCTCAGCTGGCAGACCCACCGCGCGCTCCACCGGTAGCGGGGGGAGCTGCTGGGTCCGGCCGGATCGAGCTGCGAGAACCATGCGGACGGTCGCTGGCCGAAGCCCGCGGCGATGAGAATCATGATGATGGCGCCGCCACCGGGGACCGTCCAGTTCGCCTTGCGCCAGCCGGCGCCCCCGCCGTGGGCGTGCACCATGAGACAGGCATTGGTCGACTGCTCGCGCAGGAACCCGACGTCGATCGGCACCGGCATCCCCGGGCCTCGGCTCCCCCCGCTGCGCGCGATGGCGTGCACCGCCGACCGCGGATTTCGGAGGTCGCGGCGCTTCACGACGAACTGCGTGCGCCCCCGCACGACGGCCCGTCGACCCTTGAACTCCTCGATTGTCAGGTAGACGCCTGCCGCATACAGCTGGCGGAGCGCGCCCTCGATCCCATCCTGGCGAACCAGACGCTCGAGATCGCCCAGCTGGCACCCCGCGTGGTCGAGGAGACGCCGGTACGGACTCCGCGAGTCGCCGTACACGCTTGCCCGCATCACGCCGAGCCACGACGCCTCGCGCGTCTCGAGCCGCTGTCGCTGAGCGGCGACCGCTTCCTCCAGGCTGACCGGGTGAGCGAGGAACCGCGGGAGTGCGCGGGACAGGCCCACCGCGGCGGCAATGTCCTGACCGAGGATCATTGCGCGCGCGAGTAGGGGCTACGGATGCTTCGGACTCGGGTCATTCGTCGAGAGCGCACCCCTCCCCGAGGGTATCAACCTCGGCAACCTCCCACGCGTCCGGGCCTTTCCCGACGGCGATCACGCTCACGCGAATCGGCCGGAGTGGCACTCCCGCCAGTCCTGTCACACCGCGGAGTCGCCTAGAACGCGAAGCTGATCTCGGCCCCGATCGACCAGCCCGAGAACTTGTCGTTCCAGAAGTAGCCGCCTCCGATGCCCACATACTCGACGTGCCAGAGGAGCCCCTGGAGGTCGATCACGAGCCGGCCGCCGGCCTGGTACATGTAGTCGCTCCCGAACGCGTCCTCGACCCCGCCGGAGAGCTCGGAGCGGCTGAAGTACGCGCCCGTCCGGAGCTGCCGGGTCCACAGGTAGAGCGGCATCCGCCACTCCACGTCGAGCTCGTTCAGCCACCATTCGGAGGAGCTCTCGAAGCTGAGCGCGGTCGTGGACCGTTCGACCGGGTGGGTGTCGAAGTACTTGAACAGCGACTTCACCGTCACCTGCACCGGACCGAAGAGGTGGCGGTAGCGTCCCTCGATGCCCGGCACGATGGTGATCGTGTCGGCGCTCCAGTTGAGGATGTTGTTGGCGCCCCGGCTGCCGGCCAGCTGCACCACCTGGCGACCCAGGTCGTTCTGGGCGTCGAAGTCGTTGTCGCTGTGGGCGTAGATGACACCGAAAGTCGGCGCGAGGCTCCAGTCGTCCCAGACCGTGAAGCGAGCGCCACCGCCGATGAACGCGGCGATGCTGGTGACGGTGCTCTGGTTGCCCTGCAGCGCGCCGCCGGTGAAATGATTGTCGAAGGTCGCGTAGCCGACGCCGCCCTCGAGCATTGGGCTCCACAGGATCCCGGAGTCTCCGATCGGGCGCTTCGGCCCCACATCCCCTCGCCCGGTCACTCGGGTGATCGCGATGTCGGTGTCGTTGATCTTCGAGGCGTAGGTGCCGCCGCTGGCCCCGCTCTGCGTGTCGAGTATCGCGAAGGTCTCGATCCGGCTGCCGATCACGTGGTCAATCTGGTCGAGGACGGCCGGGGGCAGCTGAGCGCGGGACTCGCCCGCGGTCAGTACCAGCACCAGGATCGCGCCTCCCACACCGAGCAATCCCCGGAAGATCCGAGATCCTCCCAGTACCGCCACCCGAGCTTTCATTCGCGCTCCTCCGTCCGTTGTCGCGTTCCGATCGTCGCGCCGGCCGCGTTCAAGAGTACCCCGCTCCATCGCGGGCACCGACGTTTCGCGTCGCGCGCCGCGCGTCCAGCTCGATGCCCGCTCAATCGGCGCCGCCACGCCGGTACGTCGTCCCCCGCACCGCCCGCCGGGCGGGACGTGGTGCGACGCCAGGTGCCGGGAGCTACCCTCGCGACATCGTCGCGAGCGCGTACAGCTCGCGCACCGCCGGCGCGCCCTCGAGCGCGGCGCGCAGCGCCGGGTCCTTCAGGCTCCCCTTGACCCGGTCGAGCACCGCGCACCCGGCCCGGTAGGCCTCGCCGGCCGGAAGGGGCCGCTGTCGCGCAGCGTGGAGTCGCCCCAGGGCGGCGTGCGACATCCAGAGCTGCGTCGGGTTGCCGATCGTCTCGGCGATCGCGACGGCCTGACGGAAAGCCGCCTCGGCGTCGTCCAGCTCTCGGCGTTGGAGGGCGATCTGCCCCCGCAGCCGCCAGCCCTTCACCAGATTCTTGCGCGAGCTCGTGCGCGTCGCGACGTCCAGGCAGCGGTCGGCGAACTCCGTGGCCCGCGCGTAGTCCCCGCGACGCAGCCAGAGCTCGCCGAGGCTCGCGAAGAGCCGGATCGAGTAGCGCCAGCGCATCCACTGGCTCGTGCGCGGGTTGTCCCAGTAGCGGTACGCGCCCTCGAGATGGTCCTGGGCCTCCGGGAGATCGCCCTTCGCGAGATAGACCTCTCCCAGATTCACCTCGGCGTTCGGGTAGGTGCCGGGATCGTTGCGCCGCTTGCCGACGTCCGCGCTCTGGCGATTGAAGTCGATGGCGCCGTCGAGATCGCCGAGCTCCGCGTGCAGCCAGCCGAGACAGTTGAGGAGGCGATGGTGGATGGCCTCGTCGCCCACCTTCTCCGCGAAGCCCAGTCCTTCCCGGTAGAGCGCCAGCGCGCCCTCGTAGTCGCCCTTGCCGGTGAGCGTCATCCCCTGAAGGAAGAAGTTGAACAGCAGAGGCACGAGGAGGTGGTGCTCCCGCGCCAGGGTCAAGCCTTCGGTCTGGAGCCGCGACGCGGCGTCGTACTCCCCTTCCCAGTTCTTCAGGAGTCCCGCCGCGGACAGGGACAGGGACCGGGCGGTCCACTCCTGGCTCCCGAGGCTCGTCACGAGCGCCTGGTCGATCGCCCCGCGGGCCTCGTCCAGGCCGCCGCTCACGGCCCGCGCGAACCCCAGGGTGAACTGCGCGCGCGCCAGGGTGTCGCCGCCGTCCGGTCCCGCCACGGCGATCGCCTCGCGGGCGTGCGCCACCGCGCCGTCGAGGTCACGCGCCCACATCGCGGCCCAGCCGATCGCGGCCAGGGCGTTGGCCTCCCGCGCCCGATCCCCGGTCTGCCGGGCGAGCTCCATGACCCGCTCCGCCTCGGCGCGAGAACGGTCGAACTCGCTCACGACGAAGTAGAGCCCGGCGCGGGCTTCGCGGATCTCGCCGATCGTCGCGGGGGCCGCCGGCGCGTCCCGGCGCCCGGCGACCTCGAGCGCCTGGTCGTACAGCGTTCGCGCCTCGCGGATGGCGAACGCGCGGGCCGCCTTCGCGCCGGCCTTCGCGAGGTACGCGAGCGCCTTGGGCCACTCGCTGGCCTCCGAGAAGTGATGCGCCAGGACCTCCTCTTGCCCGGGCCGGTCGGCGTACAGCGCTTCGATGGCGAGCCCGACCCGGCGATGGAGGTCGGCCCGGCGCCCCGGATCGAGCGAGCCGTAGACCACCTCCTGCGTCAGCGCGTGGGTGAACGCGAAGGTGAGCTCGGGGAACGGGCTCTTCTCCTGCACCAGCTCGGCCGCGGTGAGCTCACGCAGTGAACGCTCGCTCCCCTCTGCCGAGCCCAGAACCCGCTCCACCAGCCGCCGGCTGAACTCTCGCCCGATCACCGACGCCACCTCGAGGACCTGCCGCGAGGCGTCACCCAGCCGCTGGGTGCGCGCGCGGATCACGTCCTCGATGGTCGCCGGCACGACGAGCGCCTCCGGATCGCGGTCCAGGACCAGGCGGTCCCCCTGACGGCTCATCGCTTCCGACTCCCGCAGGGAGCGCAGCACCTCTTCCACGAAGAAGGGGTTGCCCTCCGTCCGGTGGACCAGCAGCGCCTGCAGGGGCTCCGGCAACTCGTCGGTCGACAGGAGTCCCCGCGCCATCCTCGCGCTGTCGGCCGCCGACAGAGGTCCCACGGTGAGCCGGGTGTGGGAGAGCCGGTCGCCGAGGGGCGGCGTGTACCCGGGCCGGTGCGTGACGATCATGAGGCTCCGGTGAGCCGCGAGGCTGTCCGACAGCCCCCCGATGAACTCCTCCGTCGCGCGATCCGCCCAGTGGAGATCCTCCCACACCACGACGATGGGCCGCTGGTCGGCCGCCCGGACGAACTGCCGCCGCATGGCGTCGAAGATCTCCGCCCGTCGGAGCTTCGGGTCCAGCTGGAGGATCCCCGGATCACCGGGATCGACGGAGAGGAGATACCGCACGAACGGGAGCGTCGGCCGCAGGTCCTCGCCCAGCCGGAGCACCACCCGCTCGATCTTGGCGACGACCACGTCCGGGGGATCACCGTCGTCGATGCCGCAGCCGCGCCGGACGAGATCGATGAGCGGGCGAAACGGGATCGTCTGCCCGACCGACAGCGCGCGTCCTTCCATCCACGTCGCGCCCTCGCGCACGCGATGCCGGAACTCCCGGAGGAGCCGTGACTTGCCGATCCCCGGCTCGCCGACGATCGAGACGAGCTGGCCCCGTCCGGCCTTGGCCTGATCGAAGCGCTCTCGCAGGAGGCCGAGCTCGGCTTCGCGGCCCACGAACGCGGTCAAGCCGTGCTCGACGTCCCTCGCGCCGACGAGCCGGCACGCCCCGGCGGCCAGCCCGGTCCCGGCGCCGATCGGGACCAGATCGAACCGCCGGGCCAGGAGAGCCGCCGTCTGGGCGCTCACCGCCGCGGTGCCCGTCTCGGCCACACGCTCCACCGCCTCCAGCACCACCAACGCGGATCGCTTGGCGTCGCCGTCGACGGTCACGCCCTCGCGATGCCGGCCGACCCGGACGAGCTCGGTGTGAAGTGCGAGAGTCATCACGAGGCGCGCCTGGTTCTCATGCCGGGCCCGCAGCGCGATCTTGTCCAGCGCGATCGCGGCGAAGGCCGCGTGCTGGAGCGCCTCCTCGACCGGCGCGACCCCGAAGGCCGCGACGAGCCCCGTGGCGCTGAGCTCGTCCACGGCCCCGCCGAAGCTCTGGACCTTCTCCATGATGGCCTCCATGGCGCGGCTGAGCTCGAACGCCCGGAGATCCTCCGCGGGCGGGTCGAGGCGGGCGCGCAGGAAGGTCACTCGACGCGACTCCCAGCGGATCCCGGCGGGCGGCGCGGTCGTGTCGAGCCCGGCCGGCAGAGCACCCGCGTCCACGGAGGATTCGGTCGGGCCGTCGCTCCGCAGTCCGGGCTCGGGGGGGCGGGGAGCGGGGTTGCTCGGGCTCAGCCCGTGCTTCTCCATGCGATAGCGAAGCGTGTTCCGGGGGATCCCGAGCTGGGCGGCCGCGCGCGAGATGTTCCACTTGACCTCGCGAAGCGTGCCGAGGAGCCGCTCCCGCTCCTCCTCGGCGTCCGTCTCGCGGCTCGCGCGGCGCTCGTCGGCGGCGCTGGGCGGAGTCCCGCCCGGACCACCGGATGACCGGAGCCCGAGCATGGCCGGGGTGACGGCGGCGCCCTCCGAGAGGAGAGCCACGCGCTCCATCACGTTGGCCAGCTCCCGGACGTGGCCGGGCCACGGGTAGGCCAGCAGCGCCGCGCGCGCGTCGCCGGTCAGCGTCCTGGGCGGGAGCCCGTACTCCTCGCACGCGCGGCGAAGGAAGTGCTCGGCGAGGCTCAGGATGTCCTCGCCCCGCTCGCGGAGCGGCGGCAAGCGCAGCGTGACCACCGCGAGCCGGTGATAGAGGTCCTGCCGGAACCGCCGCGCCTGGACCGCCGCCTCGAGATTCTCGCTCGTCGCCGCGATCAGCCACAGATCGACGGCCTCGCTCCGCGTGCTCCCCAGTCGACGGACGGCGCGCTCCTCGAGCGCCTTGAGAAGCTTCGCCTGGAGGCCCTCGGGCAGGAGGCCCACCTCGTCGAGGAACAGGGTGCCCCCGTGCGCGACCTGGAAGAGTCCGGCCTTGGCCTGCCGGGCGTCGGTGAACGCGCCGCGCTCGAACCCGAAGAGCTCGGCCTCGAGCAAGGTCTCGGGGATGGCTGCGCAGTTGACGCTGATGAACGGCCCCGCCGCCCGCGGGCCGGCGCGATGAATCACGCTCGCCAGGAGACCCTTGCCGGTCCCGGTCTCGCCGAGGATGAGGATCGGCGGCAGGCGACGGGCGCCGGCCTGTCGCTGGAGCAGCCGCGCGACCTGGTCTCGGACCGCGCCGATGCCTGGACTCTCCCCGAAGATCTCGGTCAGGGGGGACACGCCCCCAATCCTATCGCGGCCCCCCGGGTGTCGAACACTGCCGAATCCGACAGCTTGGGCGGTCCACCACCACCCAGCACGCGAACGTAAGTGCCCATTTCTCAACGCGTTCGATCCTGGCAGTCCGCTTGCTCTCCTCTCAGGCGACGACACACGATGCCGGCGAGACGATCGCTGGCGGAAGGGAGAGCCGAACGATGGACACCAGAGCGCAACGAGTGGATCGAGTCATGGGTTACCTCGGCTTGCTCCTGATCGGCGTCCTGGGCTGGACGGCCGACCGCCTCGGGGTCGCCTCGGCGGCGCCCCGGGAAGCCACGCACCTGCCTCCCGTGACTGCCTCAAGGAGGGCTCACGTATGAAGACCACCTGGAACCACCGATTCGCCCTGCTCGCCGCCACGATGGCGATGGCCATCGTGCTCGCGGTGACCGGCCGCCCGGCGCGGGCGGACGAGACCTGTCAGTCGCCCTACATGCCGAAGATCACCGGCGAGGAGGAGTTCGTCTACGTCTGGACCCTCGGGGTCGAGGGCCTGGGCGACGGGTCGGACAAGCTGGTCACCGTCGACAGCCGCCGCGGATCGCCCACCTTCGGGCAGGTGATCAATTCGGTGTCGGTCGGCGGCCGGTACGAGGCCCATCACGCCGACTTCACGGACGACCGGCGCTTCCTCTGGGCCAGCGGAATCGACACGAGCCAGATCTTCGTCTTCGACGTCCACACCGACCCCGCGAAGCCGCGCCTCGTGAAGACGATCGACAACTTCGTCCAGGCGTCGGGCGGAGTGGTCGGCCCCCACGGCTTCTACGCGCTCCCCGGCCGCATGCTGATCGGCGGCCTGTCGAACGCGAAGGACCAGACGGGCCGCACCGCTCTCGTCGAGTACACGAACGAGGGCCAGTACATCACCACGCACTGGATGCCCACGGACGCCGCTCCGCACGGCGCGGTCATCGAAAAGGTGGCGGACGGCTACGGGTACGACGCCCGCGTCCTCCCGCGGAAGAACGTCATGTTCACGACGTCCTTCACGGGCCGGGGGAACTACATGCGGAGCCTGGGCGAGGTGATCCAGGATCCGGAAGCGATGAAGCGGTTCGGTCAGACCGCCGCGGTGTGGAACTTCCATACCCGGCAGCCGAAGAAGGTCTTCCAGATGCCCGGAGCGCCGCTCGAGGTGCGGATCGCGTGGGGGCCGACTCACAACTACGCCTTCACCACGACCGCCCTCGCCTCCCAGATCTGGCTGATCTACGAGGACGAGCAGGGCGAGTGGCAGGCCAAGGCCGTCGCCGACATCGCCGATCCGAAGAAGATCCCGCTGCCGGTGGACATCAGCCTCTCGGTGGACGATCGCATCCTCTGGGTCGACTCGTTCATGGACGGCACGACCCGGGCCTTCGACGTGTCCGATCCGTTCCACCCGAAGGTGATCTACGAGAAGCAGATCGGCCGCCAGCTCAACATGGTGTCCCAGAGCTGGGACGGCAAGCGCCTGTACTTCACGAGCTCGCTCCTGGCGAACTGGGACAAGCAGGGCGCCGACAACGAGCAGTTCCTGAAGGCCTTCACCTGGGACGGCCAGGAGCTGCGCGAGCGCTTCGCCCTCGACTTCACGGCACTCAAGCTCGGCCGTCCGCACGTGATGCGGTTCGGCAGCCGCGAGCTCTACCGGAACTGAACCCTGGAGCCGGGCTCCCGGCGGGGCGGGATTCGACGCCCGCCTCGCCGGCCGCCCGGCCCCTTCGATACGCTAACGACCCGACGATCAAAAGAGAGGAGCGCGGCATGCGCACCTGGATCGCTCGCCGGATTACGCTCGCGATGATGGTCACGACGCTGGCCGGCGCGCCCGGATCGGGCGCCTGGGCCCACCCCGGGCACGGCGCGAGTGGAGCGCCCGACGCCGCGGCCGTCCAGGCCCCGGCCGAGGGACGCATCGAGTTCGACGCGCCCGTGCCCGGAACCTACCAGCTGCCCGTGATCAAGCCCGCGCCAGACGGCGCGGTGCTCGACGCGAACGGCGTCCCGCGACGGCTGCACCGGTTGATGGCCGGCAAGGTCGTCGTCCTGAGCTTCGTCTACACCCAGTGCAGCGACCCGCGAGGCTGCCCCCTGGCGACCGCCGTCCTTTACCAGATCCACCGCGCGACCGCATCCGACCCCGTGCTGGCCGAGCGCCTGAAGCTCATCACCTTGAGCTTCGACCCGGCCCACGACACACCGGCGGTGATGGCGCGCTACGCGCGCCCGTCGGAGCCCATGGCGCGGGCCAGCGAGTGGGACCGCCTGACCACGACCTCCGACCGCGCCCTGGCGCCGATCCTCGCCGGATACGGCCAGATCGTCACCCGGCCGGCCAGCGTCCAGGCTGGCAACACCCTGACGCACCGGCTACGGGTCTACCTCATCGATCCTCAGCAGCGGATCCGGAACATCTACGGGCTCGACTTCCTCGACCCGGAGCTTCTCCTTGCGGACGTCCGTACGCTCCTGCTCGAGGAGCACGGTCGCCGCTGACGTCGCGGGGCCGGCGATCGGGGTCTTCGGGCCCCGATCGCCGGCGTCCTCCGGCGGGCCGCCGCACCCGAGTGGCGGCGGTCCCCGTTTCCGTCGTCGCACCGTCCGGCGGGACCGCTTCCCCTCTCAACGTCGGGGACTCCCCTCCTCTTGGAGCGCGTGATCGGCGCTACACTTTGCGTCGTCGTCCGGCCCGCGAACGCGGTGTGGGGGCCCGGGCAACACACCGAGGTGACGCCTCGTCGAGGAGGTCTCATGGTCACGCGGGCCGGGTCGACTCTCATCGCGGCGATCGTGGCACTCGCGCCGGCGATCGCCTGGGCGCAGCTCCCTCCGGGCATGCCGAACCTGGAGGAGATGATGCGCCAGCAGGGCGTGGGCGCCCCCGGTGGACCGCCGGCCGGCCGCGCGGGGCGACCCGCCGCCCCGGCCCCACCTGGCGTCGTGGCACCCGCGGACTCCCCTCTGATCAAGGCCTTCGAGCGTCTCGACGCCGCACAGGCCTACCGCGTGGTCATGGACATGACCACGACGGATTCCCGGATGCGACAGATGATGCAGCAGACGGGTATGGGCCGCATGGACAAGGCGGTCGTTCGCCCGGACACGCAGCTCGTCTCGTTCCACATGATCATGCCGGCGGTCGAGGCCCCCGGCCAGAACGACGACTTCGAGGTGAGCGCGGTCATCAAGGGCAGACGGATGGCACGCCGGTTCGATTCTCCGCAGAAGGACCGCATCCTCGCCTATCAGCAAGCCCAAGTCGACAAGCAGCTCGCACAGATGGACGCGATGGCTGGGATGGCCCTCGTCCAGGCCCTGGCGAACGGCCCCCTGGGTGCCGCGGGGGCGGCGACGACGATCATGGCCGTGGCCGCCGGGCACAGCATGGCGGCGGCGAGCATGAAGAAGGCGCGGGAGTTCTTCGAGTGGTCGTGCTCGGACCGGCCGGCAGATGCCCAGGCGCGCTCACGTGACAACGTCACGTTCACCGACGTCGTGGATCTCGGCGACCGCACGGACGGGGACGTCCCAGTGCACGGCTACACGTTCTTCGTCCGGGAGCAGGGAAGATACAACGGCCCGGTGGAGGTCGACGTTGCCCGCGGCACCGGGTTGCCCACGCGGTTCGTGCTGGCGGACCCCGACGGCCGCGGCACGATGATCATGCGGTACTCAGACTACGATCAACCGGCGACGATCGAGATCCCGCCCTGCCTAGCCAAGTGACGCGCGGCTGATTGCCGCGGCGGCTGCTGTCGGCTACGCGCGGCCCTTCAGCATGGCGAGGAGCCGGTCGAGCACGCGCTCCCCGTCGGCCCGGATGCCGTTGTGCTCGTACTCGTCGGTGATCCACGGCCGGAGGCCCCGGATCAGCCTGGCCGTCTCCATCGCGTAGTCACGCTCCACGTACACGTCGTTGACGTAGATCGTCGCCACCACCGGGACCTCGTTGTGGCGGAGCCGGTCCGCGTCGTAGAGCTTCGGCCACGCGTGCTCGGCGAGGATCTCCGCGGCGGGCCGGTGCGACCGGAGGCGGCCGTAGTCCTCCCACATCCACGGGAAGACGTGCTCGGCCGTGAAGTAGGCCTCCGCGTCGACCTCCGAGGGCAGGACGCGGGCCGCCGACCAGCGCGTCGGGAAGCCGTCGGCGTAGCTCGACTCGTGCAGCGTGGCATAGATCGGATTTCGACCCCAGCGGATGCCGGCCTCCGCGTCGTAGAGGAAGGCCGGCGAGCCGAACGGGAGCTCGATGACGTGGTGGAGCAGCTCGAAGCCCGCGCTGTCGCCCAACCACATCCCCAGCTGGCGAAATCGCCGGGCGGTGAGCCGATCGCCCGACGGGAGTCGCACGTCCTCCGCCGCGAGCCGGGCGAGGATCTCGCGGACCCGGGCCCGATCGTCCGGATAGCGCGCGAAGTACGCGTGGTTCTTCTCGATGAGCCGGAGCGACGTCGCGTGATAGATGTCGTCGGGCGGGCGCCCGACCGGCGACAGGCCTCCGGTGATGATCGCTCCCCGCAGACCCTCCGGCGCGATCGACAGGTATGTCATCGAGGTGAAGCCGCCGAAGCTCTGCCCGAGGATGGTCCACCGATCGATCCCGAGCTCCTGGCGGATGTGCTCCGCGTCACGCACGATCGAATCCGCCCGGAAGTGCGTGAGGTAGTCGGCCTGGGCCGTGGGCGTCTCGCCGGGAATCTCGGGGCCGACCGGCGTCGAGCGCCCCGTCCCGCGCTGGTCGAGGAGCAGGACCCGGTAGTCCTGCATGGCGCGCTTCATCCACCCCGACGGGGGACTCGTCGGGCGCGTCGCCTCGATGCCGGGACCGCCCTGGAGGAAGACCAGGTGCGGCCGGGCTGCGCCGTCCGGCGCTGACACCTCCCGGGTGAAGACGGTGATCTTCGCCCCATCCGGGCGACCGTGATCGAGGGGGACCGAGTGCTCGCGCTCGGTCAGGATCGCGCCGGGAACGTGGTAGGTCCGGCTCATCGGGTCGAGTCCTCTCGAGGTTGGGGGTGAGGAGCCGTCAGGGCTTCTGGTCGGAGATCTTGCTGGCGAAGGCGCGGAGACGCTCGGCCGTCTGCGGGCTCAAGCTGGCGACGAAGCCCGCGGGGTCGGTCTGCGCAGCCGCGAGCGCCTGCGCCATCCGGCTCGCGTCACCGCCCGAGCTCTGCACGAGCTCCGTGAAGATCGACGCGGTCAGCGCGTAGAACTCCTCCTGGAGCGCCGGATTGGCGAGCATCGTCTGGATCTGCCGGTCGGTCTCGGCAGCCTGCGGACTACCGGCGATCGCGGCGCTCCGCTGCGCCGGGTCCTGCAGCAGGCGCAGGGTCGCCGCGAGAGCGGTGGACGAGGCGGCGTCGAGCGCCTGGGCCTCGACCGGGCCGGTGGACACCCACGCCACGGCCAAGATGGCGATGAGACCGAGGACCGCTTTCATCTACCCCTCCTGTGTCTTCGGGTGCGCGAGGCAACTCACGTCCGTCGATCCTCGCCTGGCGACGCGGCGCCCGTCCCCGCGGGACGCGTCGGACCGCATGCGCGTCAGCCGAAGATCGCCAGCGGCAAGTACGCGGACACGATCCAGTTCGGCGCGTCCACCACCTCGGAGATCTTCAGATCCACGGCCACGCTGCAGAGGATGTAGGCCTCCTGACGACTGAGTCGGTAGGTGCGCACGAGATGATCGAGCATCGCGCGAACGGCATCCCGGCTGGCCTCCATGAGGTCCGGCCCGACGCCGGTGGTCGCATAGTACCCCCGGCGGTCCTGCTGCGGCGTGAGCGGGCCAGCCACGCTGAACTGGGGGCTCGGGATGGACAAGCCCTTCCGGAGGCCGAATCTGAGGCGCGCCTGCATTGGCGCCTCGATGGCCGAGACGCAGACCTCGCCATCGCCCTGCGCGGCGTGCGGGTCTCCGCAAGAGAAGAGGGCGCCGTCGACCCCGACCGGCAGGAAGAGCGTGGCGCCCCGGGTCAGGTGCCGGATGTCGATGTTGCCGCCGAAGCGGCCGGGCGGCATCACGGGATGCGACCCCGGCGTCTCGGGCGCCACCCCGATCGTGCCGCAGAACGGATCGAGCGGAATCTGGATCCCCGGCCGGAGCGTCGCCGTGGTCCCCGCGGACAGATCCCAGATGTGGAGGTAGGGCTCGGTTGCCTCCTCCGGCAGGAGCCCGAGTCCCGGATTGATGCCTGACCAGCCCCAGCGTCCCCCCGTGAACTCGAGCATCTCGATCGCGAGGGCGTCGCCGGGGCGGGCACCCTTGACGGCAATCGGTCCCGCCAAGGGATACACGCGCGCCATGTCGAGCCGAGTGAGATCGCGGGCGGTGGCCGACGGACTGATCTGTCCGTCGCTCACCTCCCGCAGGTCGTAGACCACCACGTCGCCCGGCTCGATCTCGAGGACCGGGGGGATCGAGTGGTCCCACCGGTAGTGCACCCGGTCCGCCGGCATGACGTGCTCTCGGCCCATCGTCTCTCCCCTGCGGACTCGACCCCGGGCTACGGGGTCACGCCCACCCGGTTGAAGAAGAGATAGAAGGAGGGGTGGAGCTTGAAGCCCGACACCGCCTTCACGGAGGCCGCCGTCTGGATCGCGTTGTCGACGAAGATCCAGGGCGCGTCGTCCACCACGAGCTTCTGGACCTGCCGGTACAGGTCGCCCCGCTTCTTGGGATCGACCGTGCGGTTCGCGTCGGCCAGCAGCTTGTCGACCTCGGCGTTCTGGTAGTAACCGCCCCGGAAGCCGCCCTGCCCGTCGATGACCAGGCTCAGCATCGGAGCCGGGTCGCCGGGATCCAGCATGAACGACATCGCGCCCATGTCGGCCTCCTGCCCGAATCCCTTCCCGTACTTGCCCAGGTACGCGCCCCACTCGAACGTCTGGATCGAGGCGTTCACGCCGACGGCCGCCAGGTCGGCCTGGATCGCCTGGGCCATGGTCTTCGGCGACTGCATGCCGGAGCCCGACTCCGGGATCCAGAAGACGGCCGGGAATCCATTCGGGAAGCCGGCCTCCGCCAGGAGCTTCTTGGCCCGATCGGGATCGTAGGGATACTTCGTCACCTGGTCCGTGAAGGCCCACGTGATCGCCGGGGGGATCGGACCCACCGCCGGCGTGGCCGTCCCCTTGAGGATGTCCCGGGCGAGCGCGTCCCGGTTGACCGCGTAGTTGAGGGCCCGGCGGACGCGAACGTCCGAGAACGGCTTCTTCTGAGTGTTGAAGGTGACCCACCAGATGTGGGGACCCGGCTGGCTGTAGTACGTGAAGCGAGCGTCCTTTTTCAGCTGGTCGACGTTGTCCGGGGGCACGTCCACGATGAAGTCCACGCCCCCCGACAGGAGCTCGGTGACCCGCGTCTGCTCCTCGACCAGCGGCCGGAACACGAGCCGCTCGAGCTTGGGGGCCCCGCCCCAATAGGCCGAATTCGCCGCGAGCTCGATGCGCACGTTCTTCTGCCAGCTCACGAACTGGAAGGGGCCGGTCCCCGACGGGTGGCTGGCGAACTCCTTCTTCCACTTCCGGACCGCGGCGGGGTTGACGATCCGCCCGGTGTTGAGCGTGAGGTTGTTGAGCAGCGGGGAGAAGGGCTCCTTGAGGGTGAATCGCACCGTGTTCGGATCGACCACCGTCACCTGCTTGATCGGACCGTAGTAGAAGGTCGCGAAGGGGAACGGCCCGGTATCGGCGTCCGGATGCTTCGGATCGAGGAGCCGATCGTACGTGTACTTCACGGCCGCGGCGTCGAACGGCGAGCCGTCGTGGAACTTCACGCCTCGGCGCAGGGTGAACGTGTAGGTCAACCCGTCCGGCGAGATCGTCCAGGCCGTCGCCAGCCCGGGCTCCAGCGTGAAGGACTCCTCCTTGAACCGGACGAGCGTGTCGTACACGCTCGACAGCACGCGCATCGAGTTGATGTCGTTGAGCTGCCCGGGATCCATGGAGGTCGGCTCGGCGACCAGCCCCACGACCAGGGTCTTCGCGGTCACCGCCTCCGCGGGCCCGGTCGCTCCCACGAGCGTCCACGCGACTGCCACCACCAGCAGGACCGCCATCGAAAATCTCTTCATGATCCGCTCTCCTTGCAGGGGGGTATCGGCGTCGGCCCAGCGCGCGGCCGGCGCATCCGGCACGAGGAGTGTCATCGCCGGCGAGGGTCCAGGGCGTCCCGGAGCCCGTCGCCCACCAGGTTGAGACCGAGGACGAGGATGAAGATCGCGAGGCCCGGAACGGCCGCGACGTGCGCGGCGACCGTGATGAACTGCCGGCCGTCGGCCAGCATCGTGCCCCAGTCGGCGGTCGGCGGCTGCGCGCCGAGGCCGATGAAGCTCAGCCCCGCCGTCTCGACGATCATCATGCCGACGTTCATCGAGGCGAAGATCAGGAGCGGCGCCACGATCCCGGGGAGCACGTGCTGACGCAGGATGCGCCCGTCGGTGGCGCCCGCCGCCCGGGCCGCCTCGACGAACTCCTGCTCGCGGAGCGTCAGCACGGCGCCGCGAATCCCGCGCGCGTAGAAGGAGACGTTCACGACGGCGACCGCCAGCATCGCGTTGAACAGGCCCGGGCCGAGCGCGGCGACCAGGGCGATGGCCAGGAGGATGTACGGAAAGGCCATGATGAGGTCGATCCCCCGCATGACCGCCTGGTCCACGAGTCCGCCGAAGTAGCCCGCGAAGAGCCCGACGGTCGTGCCGGCCATCATGGCGAGCACGGTCGCGAGGACGCCGACGGTCAGCGAGATGCGCGAGCCCCAGACGATGCGGCTCAGCAGGTCGCGCCCGAGATGATCCGACCCCAGGAGGAAGCCCGAGGACAGCGGGCCGGCGAGCCGCCGGCCGGGCTGGGTCCGGTTCGGGTCGCCGAGGGGCAGCACCGGGGCCAGAAGGGCGGCGGCCACGATCACGACGACGATGAGAGCGCCGATGAGCACCGCGCGATTGCCGAGCAGGCGCGCGAGCCCCTCGGTGCGGCTCGCACGAGGCCCGTCCCCGGCGGCCGCCGCCGCGCCGGCATGCTCGACCTCGGGAGAAGGCCGCACCTACGTGTACCGGACGCGCGGGTCGACGCACGTGTACAGGAGATCGGTCGCGAGGTTGATCGCCACGTAGCTGGTCGCGATGAGGAGTACGCCCCCCTGCACCAGCGGGAAGTCGCGGGTGAGGATCGCGTTGACCATCATGAAGCCGATGCCGGGCCAGCTGAACACGACCTCCACGTACACGGCACCGGTGAGCAGGAATCCGACCTGGAGCCCGATCACGGTGAGGAGCGACACCAGGGTGTTGCTGAAGGCGTGCCGCGCGACGACCCGGCCCTCGGACGCGCCCTTGGCGCGCGCCGTGCGCACGTAGTCCTGATCCATCGCGTCCAGCATGTTGGAGCGAGTCAGGCGAGACACCACGGCCAGCGGGACAAGCGACAGCGTGATGGCCGGCAGCACGAGATGCGTGAGGAGGTCGCGCAGTCCCCCGTCGCCGACCGGCGAGTACATGCCGGTTCCCGGAAGCCAGCCGAGCCGGACCGAGAAGCCGATGACCAGCAAGAGACCGATCCAGAAGGCCGGCATGCTGATGCTGAGCGTGGCCACGATCCGGGACAGTCGGTCGAGCCGCGATCCGGGCCGGACCGCAGCGAGCACGCCGACGAGGATGCCGAGCGGAAACGCGAGGAGCATGCCGCCCGCCGCGAGGATCGCGGTGGCCCGGAAACGCTCCCAGACCTCCGGCAGGACCGCGCGGTGGAGCATGATCGACCGTCCCAGATCGCCCTGGGCGACGCGGGAGATCCAGCGGCCGTATTGAACGAGGATCGGCCGATCGAGCCCGAATTCCTCGCGCAGGCGGGCGAGCTCCGACGGGGTGGCCAGGGGCCCGAGCATGACTTGGGCGGGGTCGCCCGGAACGAGCCGTGACAGCACGAACACGATGAACGACACGCCGACGAGGACGAACACCGCCGAGACGACTCGCTCGACAAGGTATCGCCTCATTCCGTCACGGTATCCTAGCGCAGCGGTCCACCGACAACAACGGGGCCGCGGGACACGGCGGCTCGGTGCGGCCGCGCGGCCGGAGCTACCTCATGCGTTCAAGGAGCGCGGATAGCGACGGCCGGCGAGCGCGGCTCGATCGCCCACGTCGCGGAGAGCTACGAGTCGCGTCTTGGTTCGCTCACCGTTCCGACACGGCTTCCGTTCGCGCCGGGCCAGAACCGAGGCATCGCGGACGGTCGCAGGTTGCCGTCACCGTCGAACACTCCCGTCTCGTACGCCGATAGCGCGCGCCGCTCGTCCTCGCTCAGCCAGCCCTTCGAGAGTCCCGGAGCGAGGTGCGTCCACTGGTACTCCGTGTGATCGTGCCCGACCAGCAGGTGGAGTTCCGGCAGGCGCCTCCTCAGGCCGGCGATCCGCCGGATCGACTCCACCTGGGTGTCGCCCATCATCTGGTTGAAGCGGACCGCCTGGATCTGGCCGGAGGCTAGGTGCCGGAGCGTGTAGAGGCAATCGCCCGTGATCAGGAGCTGATAGCCGCCCATGTCCACCATCGCGCACATGTGTCCGGGCGTGTGCCCGGGGGTCGGGAGCAGCCTGACGGATCCGTCCCCGAACAGGTCCTGGCTCCGCTCGAATGTGTGAAACGGCCCCGAGTCGAAGCTCACGCGCTCCCAGCGCTCCACGAAGTCGAAGGACGGCTGGTAGAACATCGGCAGGAAGCCGAACAGCTTCATGCGTCGCGCGTCCCATTCGGCGTGGGACACGATGACGGTCGCCCCGGGGAGGTCGCGCAGTCCGCCGACGTGATCCTCGTGGAGATGCGTCAGGACGATGGCCCGCACGTCCTCGCGGCGAATACCGAGGCGCTCCAGCTGGGACGACAGGGTCTCATGCGGCTCCTGCGCGTACTCGTCCTCGTCGAGGACAAGCCGCATGACGCCGCGGTAGTACTGACTGTGCCGATGCGCCTGGTCCGCGCAGATCCCGGCATCGACCAGCAGCACACCCTCCCGGGGATGCTCGACGAGATATCCGTGGATCGGCACCCAGATGTAGTGGCTCTTGTCCGTGACGAACCGCGCGAGCGCGCCCAGACCCTGCCAGCCCGACAGGCCACCGTAGAATTGCCCGTACGGGACCTTCGTGCGCCCGAGCAGTAGCGGATAGACCTTCATCGCCCCCTGCGCCCGGTCGCTCACGCTACCAATCACCGACACGGCCGCCAATCGGGACCTTCCCCGACGAGGAAGTGTTCCGCCCGATGCCGGAGGTGCGCGGCCGACGGCGCCGTGCTCGGCCGTGCGCGGGCGGCACGGGACATTCGCCGTCTGGCGAGCGGCCCCGCCTCCTGGTAGGGTCTGAATCCGAACGCGGGTCACTCCCGAACAAGAGGTGCGATGACGAACCGGATCCTCGGGGCGCGAGTCGGGTCTGCCGTGCCGGCACGGCGTCGATCGTGGCGCGCGCTGACGCTCCTGATCCTCCTGCCGATCCTCGCGAGCGCCCAGGCACGGCCTGCGCCGCCGCCGGTGTACCTGCGCGCCGCGCCCGGACGCCCCGGTTGGTCGGTCGACGCCGGGACGGGGTGCTGGGTGTGGAACGGCGATCCCCGACCGGACGACACCGTCAGTTGGACCGGCGCCTGCGGCCCCGACGGGCTGGCGATCGGCCAGGGCATCGAGGAATGGCGGAGTGAGGGCCAGGCCAGCCGCTACGAGGGCGAGGTTCGGGACGGCAAGGCGGAAGGCCAGGGTGTCTACACCTTCGCCAACGGGGATCGCTACGAGGGGGAATTCCGCGACGACAAGCGGCACGGCCGAGGGGTCTTCCTGTGGGCCAACGGAGACCGGTACGAAGGCGAATTCCGCGACAACAAGCGCGATGGCCGAGGGGTCTTCACCAACCTGGGGGGGAGCCGTTACGACGGCGCGTGGCGCGAGGGGGAGCAGGCCGGCCTGGGGATCCTCACCTACGCGGACGGAGGACGGTACGAGGGCGAGTGGCGCAACGGGGAAAAGAATGGCCGCGGGACTCTGGTCTGGCCCAGCGGCGTCCAGTACACCGGCGACTGGCGCGACGACCTACGCTCCGGTCGAGGAATCCAGGTGTGGCCGAATGGCACCCGGTACGAGGGCGCGTGGCGCGAGGGGCGGCCCGACGGCTTCGGCGTGGCCAGGATCAACGGTATCGTGATCGCCGGCACCTGGGCCGCAGGGTGCTTCAGCGAGGAGGGGCATCGCGCAGCGATCGAGCGGGATCTGTCCGAGTGCCCCTGACGGTCACCCCTCAGGGCTGAAGGAGCCAACATGCTGCTGGTGGGAAGTGAGAACGCCCAGGTGGGATTCGCGGACGGGATGCGCATCCTCCGTCGCGGCGGGCGCGCGATGGCCGCGGTGGAGGCGACCATCCGCCAGGTGGAAGCGAACCTTGCCGACCACAGCGTGGGCCTGGGCGGCCTCCCGAACATCGTGGGCGAGGTGGAGCTCGACGCGAGCGTCATGGACGGGCGCACGCTCGAGGCCGGCGCGGTCTGCGCCGTTCGGGGCTACCCGCACGTGATCTCGCTCGCTCGCGAGGTCATGGCCCGGCTGCCCCACGTACTGGTCGCTGGCGCGGGCGCCGAGCGGCTGGCCCGCGAGCTCGGCATGCGGCGCCGGACGCTGCTCACGCGCACCGCCCGCGCGACCTACGCGCGCAAGGTCACGCACCGGCTCGGACGGCGGGGCCGGCTGATCGACCGGGTCCGGGCCGCCACCCGCGATCCCGAGATCGCCGCGTCGAGCAAGGACTACTTCGGCACCGTCAACGTGATCGCCATCGACCGGCGGGGCGATCTCGCGAGCGGCGTGAGCACGAGCGGGTGGGCCTGGAAGTACCCGGGCCGCGTGGGCGACTCGCCGCTCATCGGCGCCGGCAACTATTGCGACAACCGGTACGGCGCCTGTGCCTGCACCGGCTACGGCGAGATGGCCATCCGGAGCTCCACCGCACGCTCGCTCGTCCTCTACATGAAGATGGGGCGCTCGCTCGACCGGGCGGCGCGAGAGGCGATGACCGACCTCCGCCACCTCACCGTCCCCTTCCCGCCCCGCATGAACCTGGTCGCGGTCAGCCCCCGCGGCGGCCACGTGGGCTTCACCACGGTGACCACCGGCGAGGTCCGGTACGTGTACCAGACCGCCCGGATGGACGCCCCCGCGGTGCGCCCGCGCCTGGTCGTCCCGCTCGAGTCACCCCGCCGCCGGCGCTGATCGGCCGTCCCGCTCGCTCGACGACGGCGGGGCGACCCGCAACGAGCGCCGCGCCGGGCGCCGATCCGAAGGGCGAGCGGGGTCCGACGCGCGCCGCGAGCGCGAGCCCTACCCGGCGGGCTTACTCGTAGCCCGGCGGCGGGACGAAGGCCTGGTAGTCCTGCTCCAGCAAGCGCGCGAAGGCGATGCACGCGCGGTCCCCGTACTGGGGCCCGGCGATCTGCACGCCGACCGGGAGCCCGCCGGGCGTGAGCCCGACCGGCGCCACCGTGGCCGGAAGGTAGACCATGCCCGTCAGCCCGGCCCAGAACAGCTGGTCGGTCGTGGGCACCCGCCGCCCGTTCACCTCGATCGTCCGCTGGTATCGCTCGCCCACCTGATCGTGGGGGAACGCGGCGGAGGCGGCGACCGGGCAGAGCAAGAGATCCCACTCCTTGAAGAACTCGGCCCACTTCCGGCGCATCTGGTGCCGGGCCTCGTTGGCGGCCAGCCAGTCGCGATGGTGGAGGACGTTGGCGCGCGTCATCTGCGCGAAGTAGCTCTCGTCGTCGGGCGCGAGCGCGCGGGCAGTCGCCAGGTTCTGCTCGAACTCCGCGGGCGACATCCGACCGGAGGTCGCGGACCGCAGTAGCCGGATGAAGACGCGGTGGGCGTCCCGGGTATCGATGTCGGGTCGCGCCCGGTCGCTGACCTTCACCCCCTTCTTCGCGAGGAACTCGACCAGGGCCTGCAGCCGATCCTGCACGGGGGCGTCCACCGCCGAGTTCGGGTCGGTCAGCATCACGGCCACGCGATAGTCGCGGAGATGCTTCCGGGGCGGCGGGGGCAGACGCAGCTGCCAGCCGGCGCCGTCGATCTCGTCGGCGCCCGCCATGACGTCGAGCGCGATCGCCAGGTCCTCGGCGCTGCGCGCGAGGGGGCCGACCACGGAGATGTCGGTCATCGCGACGCGCCCGCCCACGGCGTGGCCCCGCGGCGGCACGATGCCCCACGTCGGCTTGTGGCCGAACACGCCGCAGTAGTGCGCCGGGTTGCGGATGGACGAGCCGATGTCGCTGCCGGCCTCGAGCCCGGTCAACCCCGCGGCGAGGGCCGCCGCCGATCCGCCCGACGAGCCGCCGGGCGCCCGGGTCAGGTCCCACGGATTGTTGGTGGTCCCGTAGATGGTGTTGAAGCTCTGATAGTCCGCCAGGTAGATCGGAACGTTGGTCTTCCCGAAGACCACGACGCCGGCACCGAGGAGGCGATCCACGACGAGCGCGTTCTTCGTCGCGCGGTGATCCTTCAGCGCGGGTATCCCCCACGTCGTCGGCAGGCCCACGACGTCGTAGGACTCCTTGACGGTCATGGGCACGCCGTGAAGCGGTCCCCACGCCTGCCGCTTGGCCAGCGCGCGATCGGCCGCCCGCGCCCGCTTGCGCGCGCCCTCCACGTCGGTGGCGATGACGGCGTTCAGCGCCGGGTTGTGCTTGGCGACTCGCGCCAGATAGAGCTCGAGGAGCTCCAGGCACCCGACCTGCTTGCGGCGAATCGCCGCGGCGAGCTGCTTGGCCGACCGGAACGGAACATCGAGCATCGTGGCCTCTCCTCTCAGGACTTGGAGGCTCCCGTCTCAGCTCGGACCCACCGCCCGAAAGCGACGGGCGAGCTCCGCTAGCCGTGCCGCGGCGGACTCGACGATCCGCCGGCCCTTGTCCGGCGTGCCGGCCGGCGCGAATCCGTAGACGCCGTGCGGTGACTCGGCGCCCGGATTCGGCGGAACGTAGGCGTTTCCGGGAAGTGCCTCCTGCCCCGCCGCGTACTCCCGAAGGTCGAGACACTGGCGGGGGGTGACCTCGGACAGACGCACGGACTGCGGCTGGAGGTGCAGCTGAATGGAGGTCTCCAGCTCGCCGGCGTGTCCGATGTCTCCGCCGTCGCGCTCCGACAGCTCCTGCAGCACGTCACGGATGAGGCTCCAGTACGAGACGGCCGCGACCTGGAGCCTTCCGACCGTCGCCTTGACCGCCGCCGCTTGGATCAGGCCGTCGTTGCCGCCGTGGCCATTGACCACGATCAAGCGCTGGAATCCGTGGGCGGCCACGCTGCCCGCGAGATCGGCGATCAGCGCCAGCAGCGTCTCCGGCGCGAGGGTCAAGGTCCCGGGAAATGCCATCCAGTAGGGCGAGAGCCCCCACCAGATCGGCGGCAGAACGAGGATCGGGAACTCCTGCACCAGCTCGGCGGCCTTCCCGCAGATCGCGAACGCGGTGATGCTGTCGGTGTCCAGGGGTAGGTGCGGACCGTGCTGCTCGACAGCGCCGATGGGCAGAAGGACGAGGCCTCCCGCCGCCGCGGCGGTCTGGACCTCCCCTCGCCGTAGCTTCTGCCACAGAACGGCTCGCGGGGGCATCGGCACCTCGGACATCGGACATTCTCCTCTCCGGGCGCGACGGCCCGCACGCCGGTCAGCTCGCGACGACCGCGCTCATCATATCGTGAGCGCGGAAGCGCGAGCGCGTTCACGCCACGCGCGCCATGACCTCCTCGGCAAAGAGCGTGAGGATGTGCTCCCGCGACTCGAAACCCGTCCCCGGCACCTGGGGCAGCAGGATGAGGCGCCCGATCTCCGGCACCGACATCACGCGCCGAACCTGCTCGCGCACTTCCTCGGGCGTGCCGGCGAGCGCCATCAGGTCGACCAGTCGATCCGGCACGAGGGCGCGGTGCGTCGACGCCGCCGTCGCGTGCTGGAACGCGTCGTACTCGCGCCGGAGGCGCTCGACGGCCGGCACGTCCTCCGGCCGGAACGGCACCGGTAGCGGGTGGCGCAGCGCGGACGCCACGCGGCCCCGGGCGTGGTCGCGGGCGAGAGTCCCGTCTCGCCCGACGGAGGCAGGCGCCCAGATGGCGATGTCCACGGCGTCGAGCCGCCGCCCGCTCTCGGCGACACCGGCGGCCACGCACGCGACGCCGGCCCGCAGGATCTCGGGATCGACGCTCGCGTACATGATGGCGCCGTCGCCGACGCGGCCAGCCGCGGCCAGCATCCGGGGCCCGGACCCGGCCGCATAGATGGGAACGGGCCTCGGCCCGCCGAGCCAGGCGATCTTCCCATCGGTGCCGGTGTCGAAGCGGATCGGCTCGTCGGCGAGCAGCCGGCGCACCGAGCGCGCCATCGATTCCAGGGTCGCGACCCTCGCCGTCTCGCGGAGCGTCAGCCCCATCGTCTGAGCGGCGCTCCCGCCGGTTCCCACGCCCAGCACGACGCGCCCCGGCGCCAGCTCGGCGAGCGTGGCGATGGCGCTGGCCGTCACGGAGATGTGGCGCGTGTGCGGCACGGCGATGCCCGGGCCGAGCCGGATGCGCGACGTGCCGAGCGCGCAGGCGGTCAGCGTCACCCACAGCTCCCGGCAGACCAGATGGGTGTCGGTGATCCAGACCGTGTCGTAACCGAGCGACTCGGCCAGCTGCGCCTGCTTGACGATCGTGGGAACCGGCTGGCTGCCCAGGATGCCGACGTCGAACTTCACCCCGCGTCCTCCCGGGCCGCAGTGTATACGGTCCGCCGCGACATCCGCGCGCCCGCCGGCGCGTCGCCTTGTCCGGGTCGGTGCGATGTGCGAGAGTCTCCGCATGCGTCGGGCGGCCGACTACGTCGCGAGCCTGCGCGACGGCCGCGCCGTGTTCCTCGACGGCCAGCGCGTCGCCGACGTCACCACGCATCCGGCGTTCGTCGAGCCGATCCGTCGCGTCGCCGAGCGCTACGAGGCCGCGCACGACGCGCCCGACGTCACCGAGTGCGTGGATGCCGCGACCGGGCGGCGGATCGGTGCGATGTGGCTGATCCCCCGGTCGGCGGACGACCTCGGCCGGCGGCGCGCCGTCCACCGGTTCTGGGCCGAGGGCTCCTATGGCCTCATGGGACGGACGCCCGACCACGTGGCCTCCGTGCTCACCGGCTTCGCGGGCTGGCGCCAGCTCTTCGACCGGGGCGGCGCACGCTTCGGCGATCACGTGGTGCGCTTCTACGAGAAGGCGCGGGACGAGGACCTGTACGTCGCCTACACCATCGTGCCCCCGCAGATCGATCGGTCGACGCCGGCGCACCAGCATCCCGAGCCGTTCCTCCACACGGGCGTCGTGAAGGAGACCGACGCCGGCATCGTGATCCGCGGCGCGCATGCCATCGCGACGTCGGTGACGATGGCAGACTGGCTCTACGTCAGCTACATCACTCCGCTCGCCCCCGGCGACACGGACTACGCGATCTCGCTGGTCGTGCCGGTGAACGCGGAGGGGCTCCGCCTCTACCCGCGCCGGCCCTACGCGACGGTCGCCACCAGCACCTACGACTATCCGCTGTCGGCCCGCTACGACGAGGTGGACACGACCGTGGTCTTCGGGGACGTGTTCGTGCCCTGGGAGCACGTCTTCGTCTACCGGAACGTGGACCTCGTGGCCGCGCAGTTTCGCGAGTCGCCGGCGCACGTGACCGCGAACTTCCAGGCCCTCGTCCGCTTCGGGGTCAAGCTGGAGTTCATCGCCGGGCTCGCGCACAAGCTCGTGGCGACCCAGCGGAGCGACGGCGATCCGATCGTCCAGGCCACCCTGGGGGGCGACCTCGCCGCCTACTGCGTGGCCTTCGACGCCATGGTCAAGGCCGCCGAGCGCTTCCCGGTGGTGAGTCACGGCTACGCCCGGCCGCATCCCCAGTACGTCTACGCCGGCATGAGCCTCCAGCGGCGCCTCATTGTCGACATCTACCGGACGGTCCGGGAGCTGGCGGGCGGCGCGTTCCAGAACATGCCGTCGTCGGAGGCCAGCTTCCTCTCGGCGGAGACGCGCGCCGACACCGAGCGCTACTACCGATCCAGCGCCACGGGCGCCCACGACCGGATCAAGCTCTTGAAGCTCATCTGGGACCTGATCGGGACCGAGTACGGGGGGCGTCAGCTCCAGTACGAGATGTTCTACTCGGCGCACCAGCCGGTCGTGAACCGGCGCGTGTTCAGCGCGTACGACTGGACGGCGGCGGACGCGCTGGTGGACCGGCTCCTGACGGAATACTGAGGATCGCCTCCGCCGCCACGACGGCCACGAGGCGCGTCGCCCGGTGGCCGGGCCCGGCTCAGCCGAGGGCCGACGCGGGCGACACGTGCGTCGATCGTCGCAACTCCGTGTCGTGTCCGCGCAGTCGGTCCAGCCAGTCCGGAAGACGCAGGATGTCCCTCGCCCCGTAGGTGACGGCGAAGGCGGGAGCCGACCGAACGAGCTTCAGCAGCAGGCGAAGGTGCGCGTCGCGCGCGGCCCGGGCGCCGTCGGCGAGCCTGGCGAGCCCGACGTAGTACTCGTCCCGCTGAAGCCTTCTCAGGAATTCCAGCGGTCTCAGCCGCTGTGCCCGGAAGCGCGCCGCCGGGCGGAACCGCGGGAAGAGCACCGTCTCGATCCGGCACGCGCGCCCCACGGAGGCGGGCCGAACCGCGTCCGGCGCCAGATACCACTTGCGCCGATGCGCGCTCCACCGGGCCGCCCCCCGGAGGTCGGGGAAGCTCCGGAGCGACCGGGCCGAGACGCCGATGGGATTGCCGAAGCCGTGGCCGACGATCGTGTCGCCCTCGAGCGACAGCAACGGGTGCTCGTCGGAGAAGTAGGCGTAGCCGCGACGGATGAAAGCAAGCGACAACGTGCTCTTGCCAGACCCGCTCTCGCCCATGATCAGGACGCCCGACAGACCTCGAGCGAGCAAGGCCGCGTGCGCCAGCGTCGCGCCCGTCTCGTGCAGCAGGTGGGAGAACGGATGGAGGAACGCCGCGTGGTACACCATCTCGTCGGGCAGTCGCCGAGTCGGATCGAGAACGACCGTCGCGAGCCGCTTCGCTCGATCCACCCGGTGTGTCACACCGTGCATGCGAAGCTGGGCCAGTGCCTGGCTGTCGAGGCCCAGGTCCGCCCAGTGGCGAGGCCGCCCCCGCGTGCGCACCTCGATCGCGAGGTCAGGCTCCCGGCCTCCGTCACGATGGCTCCCGGCGGGCAGGCCCTCTCGGATCACGGCCAGGACGCGCGCGCGATCGGCCGCGATCGCGACCTCCGAGCCAAGCGGGCCCACGACGACGCGCGCAGGCCGATCGCCTCGCGAGAGGACCGGGCCCATCGTCTCGCTCCGCGCGCGCAGCCGGTCGGTCAGGCTCCCCGGGCGGCGCTGGTAGACGAAGGCCACGTGGTCGAGGAAGTAGAACCGCGACCGCTCCGCGAGCCGGGCCAGCAGATCGAAGTCCTCGATCCCCTCCCACCGCGGGTCGTAGCCGCCGGCCCGGGCGAGCAGCGTCCGCCGGATCATCGCGGCGCCGTGGTGGACACCGAGCGGGAGCGTCCCGGGAGCCGCGGCGCCGCGAAGCCGTCGCCGGCCGGCGGCCACCTCGGTCCACGGGACCATCCGCGGCGGCCGGCCGTGCGTGTCCCGGCCGGTCACCCGGAACGTTCCGAGAACGACCCCGACATCCGCATGCCGGTCGAGGCAGCGCGCCTGCGTCGCCAGTCGTCCCGGCCACATCAGGTCGTCGTGGTCGTGCGGCACGAGATACTGGCCCCGGGCGAGCCGAAGGATGCGATTGCGCGCGTGCACGACGCCACGGTTGCGCGCAGACCGGTAGAGCCGAATCCGCTCGTCCGTGAAGCACGCGCGTATCAGGTCTGCGGTACCGTCGGTGGAGCCGTCGTCGTAGACCACGATCTCGAAGGGGCGGAATGTCTGGGCGAGGACGCTGCGAAGGGACGCCTCCAGGAAGGTCGTCGCGTTGAAGACCGGCATCATCACCGTGATCCTCGGCCCGCCGGGCGCGGGCCGAGGATCGACGGCGCTAGTCACCCGTTGCGCCGACCGCCGGTGCGACGATGGTGGAGACGCCGACCAGCGCGGCCACGGTCTTCAGCATGGCTCGCCGCGCCAGGCCGGCCGCACGGCTCCGGCGCTCCCAGCCCTCGACGAGCCCGGCGCGCGCCAGCTCGTCCAGCGCGAGGCAGACCAGCTCCTCGTTGGCCTCGATGCCCAGACCGCGCGCCATCACCGCCAGCTCGGCCGGGCCCCTCAGGCCGTCGCAGCGCGGCCAGATCGCCGCCGCGAGCGGTCGGAGGGAGTGGGCGCGGTTCTGCTCGGGATCGCAGACGAGCGTCTCGCCGGACAGCGTCTCGACGATCATGTTCTCGCTCCTGGCCCGCGGGAGCCCCATCGATCCTCCTCTCGATCAGGCCTCGCGCCACGCGCTGGCCTGGTCTAGCGTCTCCCTCGCGTCGGGGTCGAGCGTGAGCTCGATGCCGCCGACGAGCTCCCTGAGCTGGACGACCGACGTCGCGCTCGCAATCGGCGCCGTGATGCCGGGACGATGGGCGAGCCAGGACAGCGCGACCTGGGCTGCCGTCGCCCCGGCGTTCGCCGCCACCTTTTCGACCGCCGCCATGACGGCGAATCCGCGCTCGGTCATGTATGCTTTCTGCACGCCAGCCGCGCGCGCGGTCGCCGGCAGATCCGCGCCGCGACGGTACTTGCCCGAGAGGAAGCCGCTGCCCAGCGACGAGTACGGGATGACGCCCACGCCCTGCTCGAGGCAGAGCGGCTCCAGCTCGCGCTCGTACTCGTCGCGGAACACGAGGTTGTACTTCGGCTGCAAGGTCTCGTAGCGCCCGTAGCCGTGGCGCGAGCTTTCCCAGAGAGCGCGGGTCAGCCGCCACGCGACGTAGTTGGACGCGCCGATGTAGCGGACCTTGCCCTGGCGCACCAGATCGTCGAACGCGCGCAGGGTCTCCTCGAGCGGCGTCTCCCGGTCGTCCCAGTGCGCCTGGTAGAGGTCGATGTAGTCCGTCTGCAGCCGGCGCAGCGAGGCTTCCACCGCCCGCACGATGTAGTGGCGGGAGAGGCCCTTGTCATTCGGCCCCGGCCCCATCGGGCCACACACCTTGGTGGCCACGATCACCGCCGCGCGATTGCGCCGGGCGGCCATCCAGATCCCGAGCGCCGACTCCGACTCCCCGCCCTTGTTGCCCGGCGCCCATCGCGAGTACACGTCCGCGGTGTCGATGAAGTTCCCGCCCGCCTCGACGTACGCGTCGAGCACCGTCTCGGAGGCCTTTTGGTCCGTCGTCCAGCCAAACGTGTTGCCGCCCAGACACAGGGCGGCGACCTTCAGACCCGTACGGCCGAGCGCGCGCATCAGCATCGGTCGTTACCTCAGTTCGCCAAGATGGGGACCGAGGTGCCGACGGGAAGGAGCTGAACCGCCACGATGTCGGCGCACGCCAGACGATGCCCATCGGAGTCCGCCAGGAGGAAGTCCGACGTGGCGGTGCGCCGGGTACCGTCCGGCACGGTGGGGAACACGGTGGCCGCCCCGATGATGTTCTTCTGGGCGTCCAGGAGCTGGTACGCGATCTGGCCGCTCAGGTCTGCACCGGTGTGGTTCACGAGGGTGACCTTGAGCTTGCAGCTGCCGCCCGACGGCGTGAGTTCCTGGCTCTCGACGATCAGGCCGTTCGCCTTCGGACCGGTCGTCGAGTTGTCCTCGCAGCCGAGGGTCAGGAGGAGCGCCGTCCCCAGGATCCCCGCCGAGGGCCATATCGCCGCGCCCCGCCCCGCGATCCTTCGACCTGTTCGTCTCACCGCCAGGAAGCTTATCATTTCTGAGCGCGCCACCGCGCCGAACGCTTCTCGGCGAACGAGGCGAGCCCCTCGGCAGCCTCGGCCGACTGGCGCCGGGCGGCGTGGCTCTCGACGAGCGCGGTGAACGTGGTCTCGTCCAGATCGCTCCAGGCCGACCGCAGGATCCACGCCTTGGTCTCGGCGATCGCCTCGGGGCCGTTCTGGAGGAGCTGATCGACGATCCGCGCGCCTTCGCCGGCAAGCTCCGCCAGCGGCACCACCAGATGGGCGAGCCCGAGACGTCGCGCCTCCTCGGCGCCGAAGCGCTCCCCGGTCAGCGCGTAGCGGCGCAGCTGCCGCACGCCGATCGCGTCGGCGAGCTGCGGCACGATCGGCGCCGGCGTCAGCCCCCAGCGCACCTCGGCGATCGAGAACTGCGCATTGTCCGCCGCGACCACGACGTCGCAGACCGCGACGATGCCGGTGCCGCCGCCGAAGCACGCCCCCTGGACCAGGGCGACGGTCGGGGCCGGCGACGCGTTGAGCCGCTGAACCGCCCGCGCGGTCGCGCGCGACGCGCGGAGGTTCTCCTCGGGCGACCCCGCGCGCACCGCATCGATCCACCGCAGGTCGGCGCCCGCCTGGAAGTGCTTCCCGCGCCCCCGGATGAGGACGGCGCGGACGCCGCGCGCCCGCTCGAGGGCGTCGAGCGCCGCCAGCAGGCCCTCGAGGACCGCGCCGTCGTAGGCGTTGTTCACCTCGGGTCGGTTGAACGTGACGGTCGCGACGCCGCGCGCGTCGATCTCCCACAGCACCGCGCCGGTGGCCTGTCCAGTCATCGTCGCTCCCACGTCGGGGCCATCAGCGATCGAGCGGGTTCGCGGCCACGCGGGCGGCGAAGCCGCGGCCGACGAGCTTCGCCGCCAGGCCGTCCGGCTTGCGGGCGGCCTGGTCCTCGAAGCACGCGACGAACTCTCCGGCGAGCCCGAGCCGCGGGTAGCGCGCGAGCACGTCGGCGCGGAGGTCGCGAGGAATGTCCTCGGTGCGGCGGCCGGAGATATCCATGCCGGTCGAGAGCTCCAGGAGGTGCCCCTCGGGATCCTCGGCGACATCGACCGCGTCCCACATGTGCCGGACGATCACCTCCGCCACCCGCCGCCGGCGCGCCGCGGGCCAGCCGGCGCCCGCGGCGAACACCCAGGCGACGTGTCCACCCGCCTCCTCGAACGGGACCCGGTGACTGTCGAACGCCTTCACCAGCCCGAGGTCGTGGAGCATCGCCGCCACGTAGAGCAGCTCGGCGTCGAACGCGATGCCGCGCGCGCCGCCGTAGCCAGCGGCCCAGAGGTAGGCTCGCACCGAATGGTTCAACAGGGCCGGCGAGCAGTAGGCCGTGGCCACCTCGAGGGCGGCCCGCGCCGCGGGGGTGTCGGGGATCCCGAGATCGTGCAGTCGCATCGCTCCTCCTCCGTCAGGCTACTCGATCTCGAGCGGGGCGGGCGGCAACGTGTCGAGCCGGCAGCCGGGACCGGACGCCGGCGCCCTACCTCCGTTGATCGCCGAACGGCGTGAAGTCGACGGTGCGCAGGAAGTTCTCGTGATAGGCGCGGACCTTGTCCTCGTCGACCTCGACGCCGATTCCGGGAGCGTCGATCGTCCCCCAATCCGGGCCGTCGCGGATCGGAATGCGCGCCTTGACCACGTCGTCACTCAGCCGCCCCGCGTTCTGCTGCTGCCCGGCGCAAGCGTTCGGCGCCGCCAGCATGACCTGATGCGCGGCCGAGGCGCAGATC
The DNA here is from genome assembly GCA_964463175.1 of uncultured bacterium. Lineage (GTDB taxonomy): Bacteria > Methylomirabilota > Methylomirabilia > Rokubacteriales > DASRDR01 > DASRDR01. The sequence continues at coordinate 3,857 of CAYXBJ010000044.1, read as the reverse complement.
CCGAGCTCGCCGCGACTGTGCTTGCAGATCTGCATCCCCTCCAGGTCGCCGAGATGCGCCAGGGCCACGAAGCGCCGGATCGAGCCCACCAGGTGCGGACCGAAGCACAAGTAGTCGGCGCAGCGCGCACGGATCATGCGTACCACGTCGCTCTCGCGCCACAGCCCCTCGTTCGCCGCCAGCGGCGCCGTCACCGCGCGGCGCACGTCCGTCATGTTCTCGAGCGGCTCGTGCGGCACCGGCGCCTCGACGAAGTCGAGATCGAAGGCCCGGTGCCAGCGATTGATGAGGCGGATCGCGGTCGGCACGGACCATGCCTGGTTGCAGTCGATGCGGATCTTGCGCGTGGGGCCGATGATGCCGCGGACCGTCTCCAGGGTCCTCTCCTCCACCGCCTCGTCCACGCCCGCCTTCATGTAGAAGACCGAATAGCCGCGCTCGACGCCGTCGCGCACGTGGTCGGCGACGGTCGCCGGATTCTGGTCCCAACGGACGTAATGGGCGTAGTTGACCGATTGGCGCCGTGCGCCGCCCAGCATCCGGTACAGAGGCTGGCCGCAATCCTTGCCGCAGATGTCCCAGAGCGCCATGTCGATTCCGGCCAGGATCGAGTTGCCGAACATCGGCTGGAGATACCACAGGCCGCGCTTGTAAATGTCGGCCAGGAGCGCCTCGTGCTCCCAGGGGTCGCGGCCGAGCAAGAGAGGCGCGCAGGCGCGGATCCCGCGCTCGAGCGCCAACGTGTCGGTTGCCTTGCACGCCTCGCCCCATCCGACGAGGCCGCTGTCGGTGACGAGCTTCACGATCACGTCCGACACGCCGCCCCGGTCGATGATCGCGCTGGTCTCGCGTAAGCGGTACGGCACGCTGACGGGAATAGCATCGAGGCTGACGATCTTCATCGCGGCGCTCCGTCCACGGACGGGCCGCTCATGACCGGCGACGCCGATCATGGGCACCCACGTTGGTCACGCATCATCATCTTGCCAGGCCCGGAGGGGCCGGGGACGGGGCCCACCGCCCAGTGCGGTCGCGCCCCGCCCCCGTGTCGGATCACCGCGTCGACGCCAACGTCGCGCCCTACGGCTTGACTTGCTTGTTGTATTCGACCTCCGCCCACTTGAGGGCGTCGGGGACCGGCATCTTCTGGGTCACGACCTGCTCGAACATGCGCGCGAGCACGTTGATCAGGTAGTCCGACTTGGCCGGCCAGTTGAAGTTCAGCGGATCCTGGTGCGCCCAGACGATCGCCTCGCGCACGTACATGCGCTCCGGCGTGTTGAAGGCGTCCGACTTGGCGACGCTCTCACGCACCGGCAGGTAGCCCGCGCTCTGCGACTGATAGGTCTGGATGTCCTTCGACGTCCAGTGCTCGATGAACTTCCAGGCCTGATCGGGGTGCTTCGCCTTGGCGGGGATCGCCGCGTGCCAGCCTTGCAGGAGCGCCGGCGATCGCTTGCCCTTCTCGAAGCTGGGGACCGGCATGAACTGGAGATCGTTGCCCAGCTTGGACTTCTCGCGCATGGCAGCGATCCGATGGGTGCCAGTGCGCACGAAGACAGCCCGGCCCGACTCGGCGAGCTGCTGGATGGCCTCGTCGCCCGAGAGCGCCACGTCCATCGGGACCGCCTTGTACTTGTGTACCAGGTCGTAGATGTACTGCACGAGCTTGCGCGCCTGCGGGCTGTCGAACGCCGCGGTGCCGTCGTCGTTCAGCACCTTGGCGCCCATCCCGCTGAGCGTCGGGATGAACCACTCCGCCGAGCCCGTCGCGTCAGCCGGATTGAAGCCGAACGCGAGGCCGACGAGGCCGTCCTTGGTCAGCGCCGCGGCCTCGGTCGCCAGCTCGTCCAGCGTGGCGGGCACCGGCATGTTCCGCTCGCGCAGCGCCTTGGCGTTGTAGGCCATGCCCAGCACGCGCAATTCCCACGGCAGGCCGTAGATCTTGCCGTCCTTCTTGGCAACGCTGAGCATGATGATGTCCTTGCGATCCGCCTCCGGCCAGGCAGCCAGGTACTTGTCGAGGGGCAGCAGGTTCCCCGCCTGCACGTTCGTCTGGAAGTTCGGCGAGTAGAGCATCACGACGTCGGGGACCGCCCCCGCCTTGTCCGCGCGCAGCAGCTGGCTTGAGATCTGGTCCCACTGGATGACGGTCGTCTTGACCTTGACGCCCGCGTTCGCCTTCTCGAAGGTGTCGATGATGTGGGCGAGCGTCTTCGAGCGCACGTTGTCGCCGGCTGGATCGATGAAGCTCCAGAAATCGAGGGTCGTCTGCGCCTGGGCGCTCCAGGGCAGCAGCATCATCAGCGCCACCAGCGCGCCGGAGAGCCGCCTCAGCATGGTCATCGTGGCCTCCCTTCCTTGTTGGTTCCCGGTTATCGCGGCCGCCTTCAAGGCGGCCGTTCCCTCTCACTCCTTGATCGCGCCGGTCATGCCCTCGACGAAGCGCTGCTGCAGCAGCGCGTAGAGGATCACGATCGGGACGATCGAGGCGATCACCGCCGCCATCATCCGGCCCCACTCGATGCCCACGTCGGTGACGAAGAAGTAGATGCCGACCTGGATCGTGCGCAGCTCGTCGTGCAGGGTGAGGCTGAACGCGATCAGGAACTCGTTCCACACGGTGACGAACCCGAAGATCGCGCCGGCGATCAGCCCGGGGCGAATCAGCGGCAGCGTGACGCGCCAGAACGCGCCCCAGCGGCCGCAGCCGTCGACCATCGCCGCATGCTCGAGTTCCGGCGAGACGCGCTGAACGAACCCGCGGAGGAGCCACACCAGCGTCGGCACGATCGCGGCGCTGTACACGAGCACCAGCCCGGCGTAGGTGTCGTAGAGTCCCACGTAGACTGTGACGAGGTACAGGGGCACGATGATCGCCGCCCCCGGCATCATGATCGTCGCCCACAGCACGAACAGCATCGAGTCCTTGCCGCGAAACCGGCCGCGCGCGGCGGCGTACGCGGCAGGCGTCGCGATGACCACGCTCAGTGCCACCGCGCCGGCCCCGATCAATACAGTGTTGACGAGGTAGTGAACGTACCGATGGCTGAACAGGATGGCGCGGTAGTTCGCCAGGGTCGGACGCCGCGGGACCCAGGTCGGCGGAAAGGCCGTCGCATCGGCGACGTCCTTGAGCGAGGTCGACACCGCCCACAGGATCGGCACGAGGGCGAAGGCGCACCCCGCCAGCAGGATCGCGTACACCCAGGCGGTGAGGCGCGTCTTGCGCTGTCCACGCATCACGCGCGCTCCGGCCGCAGCACCCGGACATAGCCGACGGTGAACGCCACGTTCAGCAGGAACATGATCACCGCGCCCGCCGACGCAAGGCCCAGATGATAGAAGCGGAAGCCCTCCATGAAGACGCGCAGGGCCATCACCTCGGTCGTGCCGACCGGCCCGCCGCCAGTCATCACGAAGATCAGCGTGACGTGGTTGAACGCGTGGATCGAGGTCAGCACGATCAACACCAGCACGGTGCTACGGATCAGCGGGAAGACGATGAAGCGGAAGCGACGGAGGCCCACCGCACCGTCCATGCGGGCTGCCTCCAACACGTCCCGGGGAATCGTCTGGAGCGCCGCGAGAGTCAGCACCATGACCAGGGGATACGCCGACCACGCATGGGCGACGATCACGGCGGGCATGGCCAGTACTGGACTGGTGGCCGCGTTTGGCATGCGAACGCTGATCCCCTGCAGCAGATGCGCGATCGGCCCCAGGTCCCCGTTCAGCAGCCAGGCCCAGATGCGCCCGGTCACCACGCCGGACAGGAGCCACGGGACGATCAGGATCGTGCGAATGACCTCGCGGCCGCGCGTGATCTCGTTCAGCAAGAGCGCCAGCAGCACCCC